>NZ_JMTZ01000001.1 GCF_000731095.1 Lysobacter antibioticus
AAAGAAAGGTAACCAAAGAAAAATGCTTTTCTTTGAATCACCAGCCCGCACGAGCGATGCCGACGCAGAGATTTTTCATACGGGACATCCCTGTCCCAATGAAAAACGGCGCGCATCCCTGCGCGCCGCCCTCCGGGTCTTCTGTTGCCCTCGCTAGTGCGAAGCGACGCACAGCAACGGCAACGGCAATGGCAATGGCAATGGCAATGGCAATGGCAAAATCTTTACGGCTACGGCAGGTGCGACGGTAACGACAGGAGCTCTGTAGGAGCGACATCAGTCGCGACCGCGCAACCTCGGCCTCACGCCAAACCTAGCGCGACAACTCGGTCGCCGCGGTCGAAGTCGTGGTCATCAAGGCGGGTTTGGCCTGGGCGAGGCGTTGGTACAAGGCCACCACCTGCTCCATCAGGCCTTCGGTGCTCCAGGCTCGCGCGTCGAGCGGGCCGGCCGCGGACAGTTCGGCGCGGCGCTGCGGCGAACGCAGCACATCGCCGAGGTGCCTGGCGAAGGCTTCGACGTTCTCCTCGCTGACCACGGCGCTGCGCGCGCCGCGCAGGACCGTCGCCGTGCCCATCACCGCGGTCGAGACGATCGGCACGCCGAGCGCCATCGCTTCGATCAACACCAGGCCCTGGGTTTCGGTCGGCGAAGCGAACACGAAGGCATCGCCGGCACGGTAGGCATCGAGCAGGCTGGTGCGGCGATCGAGGTTGCCGAAGAAACGCACGTTGCGTTCCAGGCCGTACTCCTTCGACAGGCGCTTGAGGCGCTCCGCGTCCGGCCCCTCGCCGGCGATGATGAACATCAGCTCGGGGAAATCGGCGATCAGACGGCGCGCCACCTGCAGCAGGAAGGCGATGTTCTTCTCCACCGCGAGCCGGCTGACGGTGACGATGGTCGGCCGCCGCGCGTCGATCTCGTGCTCGGCGCGGAAACGCGCGCCGTCGCCGCGGGCGAATTCGGCCAGGTCGATGCCGGTCGGCAGCACTGTCGACGGCGTGGTCACGCCGTAGCGATCCAGCACTTCGACCATCTGCGCGGTCGGCACGATCAGGTGGTCGACGCCGTGGCAGAGCGTGCGCGACACGCGCCGGGCGACGAAGCGCAGCAGCGGCGCCGGCGCCCACGGCAGGTAGTGGCCGATGTATTCCTCGAAATAGGTGTGGTAGGTCTCGACCGTCGGCCGGCCGCTGGCCTGCGCCAGTTGCACGCCGAGCCGGTGGGCGCGGAACGGCGTGTGGATGTGGATGACGTCCCAGTGCCGCTGCGCCAGTTGCGGCAGAATCCGTCGCAATTCCGGTGCGCGGATCAGGCGGTCTTCGGGATCGAAGAAGATCACCCGCGCCTGCAGCCGGATGATCTCGAACTCGTCGCTGTCGTGCAGTTCCTGGCCGCTGCCGGGACCGTAGTCGGGCACGACCAGGGTCACCGCATGCCCGCTGCGCGCCAGCGACTGGGCGAACGTGCGGATCGAGGTCGACACGCCGTTGACCCGCGGGAAGTACACGTCCGACAGCATCAGGATGTTCATCCTGCCAGCCTAGGCCTCGCTCATGACGGATTTGTGGCGGCCGCGGCGCTCACGCCGGCGCATGCCGCTCGAACAGCAACGGGGAGGCCAGGCCGCACTGCGGGTGCATGCGATTGAGGGTGTGGATGGCGCCGGCCACGCCGGTCATCAGCCCCGGGGTGAAGGCGTCGCGGGCGCGGCTGCCGACCGCGCCGCGATGTTCCTCGATCGCCGAGACGATCTGGGCGCTGTGCTCGACCGGGTCGGTCTGGGCACTGCCCTCCGGGTCCAGGCGTGCGGCACGGGTCAACAGCTCCCACAGCGCCAGATCGCCGTGGCAGAGCGTATGCCCCAGCCCCCAGCCGTCGCGGCCGGCCGCGGCGGCGGCGCGACGCAGGGTGCGCAGATGCCGCGACGCGCCGGTGCGGGCATAGAGATCGCTCGCGGCCAGGCCGATGCCGACGCTGCCGTGGCACCAGGCATGCAGGAACTGGCGTTCGTCGGGCACGCGCGCGTCGAGCCAACTGCCGGCCGCGTCGTCGTAAAGGCTGTCCTCGAAGGCGAAAGCGCGCTCGGCCAGCGCCAGCCAGCGCGCGCGTTCGTCGGCATCGCCGGCCTCGCTGAGCCCGATCCGGGTCAAGGCCCAGCCGATGCCGCTGGCGCCGTGGGCGAAACCGCCGACCGGCTCGGCGAAGATCGTCGACGGCCAACGCGCGCCGCGTTCGTCGACGATCGCCTGCGTTTCCAGATAGCGCGCCGCCTGCGCCGCCAACGCCGGCCAACGCGGGTCGGCATGCACTTCGGCGAGTTGCAACAAGGGCACGATGCTGCCGCTGGCGCCTTCGAGCAGGTCGAGGTATTGGTCGCCGTCGAAGCCGGCCAGGGCCATCGCCTCGGCACGCTCGACCGCCCACTCCAACATCTGCGGCCGCCGCAACAGATCGTGCAGCGCGACCCAGGTCCAGACCTGCGCACCAAAGCCGATCATGCCGCCGACCGTGCTCGGCCGGTCCTGTGCTTCGATCGCGCGCATCACCGCGATGGCGCCGTCGAGTGCGGCCTCGGTGCCTTCGACCGGGTCGGCGCGGCCCTGCCCCACTTCGTGCAGATAGCCGGCCAAGGCCAGCGCCACCCCGCCGAGGCCGGTGTACAAGTCGGCCTGCAGCGGACGCGTCACCCAGCCGGTGTCGCCGAGCACCGGGCTGATCCAGGTCACGGTGCCGTCGCCCCCGCGCACCGCCAGTTGCAGCAGTTGTTCGACCGCGCGCGCCGCCACCGCGCGGCGGCGCGCGTCGAGGCGTTCGGCGTGCGGATTACGCGCGACGATGTCGCTGCGTACGCGTTCGTTCTTGCCCAGGCGCTGATTGAGGTCGACCGTGACCAGGGCGCTGCGGATGGTCAGCTCTTCCAGCTCGACGCGCATGCCGCGCCAGTGGGTCAGTGCCTCCTCGATGCGCGCGGCATCGAGCGGGGCGACGAAGATCGGCACGTCGCCGCGGCGCATGTCGTCGATCTCGCCGTCGATCTCGGCCGGCGCCGACGGCGCGATCGGCAGCACCGCGGCATTGCGCGCCAGGATGTCGCGGGCGCGCTCGATCGCCTTGGGTTCGTCGTGCAACGAGGCCGGATGCCAGAGCATGCGCATGATCTCGACGTAGGCCTGAGTCGGGCGGCGGATATCGCGCACTCGGCAACCGAGAAACACCTGCAACAACGGGGCCAATGCAGCCTGCGCATCGAGCGCGCGCAGGCGCGCGGTCGCGGCCAGGAAGCCATCGGCGATGCGGTCCCAATAACGCGACACGTCCGGATGCGGGCTGGGATGGTTCTGCGACTGGCCGAAGTCGGCGCTGACCACCGCCAGCCGCGCCTGCATCGTGCCCTCGTCGGCGATGGTCGGCACCCGGATCTGCGGCTGCTCGCCGGGCAAGGCGCCGGCCGCGGAAATGTCGACCCCGCCGAAGCCGAGCGCGGGCGCGCGGAACGGCACGATGCCGGTGCGCAGCACCGAGGTGCGGATCAGTTCCGAGGCGAGGTCGAAGGCATGCCCGCGCCCGGACGGCGGCGCTTCGATCTCGACCGCGAACAGGCTTTCGACGTCGATCGCCACCGGCACCGGCCCGGCCGCGATCAGGTTTTCCTGATGGATGTCGGTGCCGCCGAGCAATTGCATCACCGCCAGCCAATGGCCGAGGTTGCGATAGAAGCCGGCGAGTTCGTCGTCGCCGTCGCAGTAACGGTGCTCGACGAAACCGGCCCAACCGTAGGCGCCGCGGTCGAGCGCGTGCGGCACCCTGATGCGTTGCGCATCGTCGGCGAAGACCTGGGCGAGGAAAGCGTCCAGCGCCAGGTCGATCTTTAACGAGCGCGGCTTGTACATGACCCGCCCGCCTTCCAGGGTCAGGCGGGCAACGGTCTGGCCGCCGTCGTGCAGATCGCCCTCGCCGGGTTGCAGGGCGAGCAAGCGCCCGGCCGGGCGGCCGAGCAATGCCGACAAAGCCTCGCGATCGGCGGCGAAACGCGCCGCCAGCGATTCCAGCGCCAGACGTTGCAATTCCAGCGAGCGCTGCAGGCGCCCGTGCAGCGCCGGATAGCGGCGGCGCAGATGCGGCTCGAACTCCGCCTGCGTGGCCAGGGCGATGAACTGGGCGAACTGGCCGGCGGCGTCCTCGGCGTCGAGTTGCCCGCCAAGCCTGGCCGCGTGCAGCTCCAGCAACAGGGTGCGGCTGATCTTGAGCCGGGCGTTGTCGTTGAGGCCTTGTTCGCCGACCTGACGCAGCAAGGCGATCTCGTCGCCGTGCAGGCGTGGCGCCAGCGCTTCCAGGCTCGCGCCGAGCGCGCGGCGCGCGTCGGCGGTGAACATCTCGATGATCGGTAAAAACGATTCGCCGCTACGGGTGTCGCTCATCGGTTCGACGCATCCTGCCTGGATCGATGGGAAGCAAACACGAGCCCGGCCGGCGCGGCACGCGCTGCAGCGGCGACGCTCCGTCGCTCGGCACGCAGGCGTTGCCCCGCGCGGCTATCGATGCGCGGCGGCGCGGTGGGGTCGGGCTCGTGGTGGCGATGGCGGCCGCGGACCTGATCGTCGCCGCCGGCCGCAAAAACTCGCTCCCGACTCGCATCGGGAGCGAGCCCTTCAGCTACGGCTTAGCAGCACTGGCCGCCGCCGGAAGCGCTACAGCTGCTGCAACGCGTCCACAGCGGCAGGCTGCTGTCGGTCAACGCGGCTTCGGTCGCGGACGTGCCTTCGATGTACAGCGGGCCGGCAGGATTTTCCATGCCGCCTTCCGCACCATTCAGCCAGCCCGAAACGATGTCGTCGATCTGTTGCATAAACTTCTCCTTGTTCACAACATAAGTGAAATCGGTCACAGTCCATCCCGGACATCCGTTCATCGATATCCGAGCCTGGGCCGGTCCCGATCGTTGACGTCGAACGTAAGCGAAGCCCTTTGCTCCGGAGCGATAACGTGCCGCCATCGAACCCGTCGCCTCAACTCCGCGCCGACACGCTGCGCGCTCGGACCGGCCGATGTCAACTGTCAATTACGCCGCTGCAATGCACCATCGGATTGCGCATGACCTCGCCTTGACCGGCCATGCCGCACCCTGCATCGCGGTGTCGTCGCGGGGCTCGCGCCGCATCGATGCCGAGCGACACCGACGCCGCATGTCCAGTCCTATAACTTCGTCACGGAATGCACGGCGCCAGCCGACAGGAATATCTTGAACATCGAACTCGATCCGCCCGCCCCCCGTCGACGCCGCTGGCTGCGTTCGGCCTTCGCCGTATTCGCGCTGGCCTGGTTGGCGACGGGCGTCTATCACGTCTACAAACCCTTGCCGCCCGGCATCAGCCAGCACTGGCCCTTGCGCTCGGCCGACAACGTCGAGTTGTTGACCGACGTCAGCTGGGTCGACGGCGCCAAACAAAGGCTCGCCGAGCAACACATATTCGACGAAACCCTGCGCCTGATCGGCCAGGCGCAGCGCGGCGTGGTCGCCGACCTGTTCCTGTTCAACGACTTCGGCGCCGATGCCGGCAACCTGCGGCACCGCCGCCTCAGCAACGAACTCAGCGCGGCCTTGATCGCGCGCAAACGCGCCGTGCCGCAACTGCGCGCGGTGCTGATCACCGATCCGATCAACACCGTCTACGGCGGTCTCGAATCGCCGCAATTGCAGGCCTTGCGCGCGGCCGGCGTGGAAGTGGTGATCACCGACCTGCGCCGCCTGCGCACGCCGAACCCGACCTGGTCGGGGCTGTGGAATCTGTGCTGCAGTTGGGCCGGCAACGACGCGCAGGGCGGCTGGCTGGCGAATCCGTTCGGGTCGGGCAAGGTCACCCTGCGCAGTTGGTTCGCTCTGTTCAATCTCAACGCCAACCATCGCAAGACCTTGGTCGTCGACGAGGGCGATGGCTGGACCGCCCTGGTGTCTTCGGCCAACCCGCACGACGGCAGCAGCCGCCACGGCAATATCGCCCTGCGCTTTCGCGGCGCCGCCGCGCTCGACGTGCTGATGAGCGAACGCGCAGTGGTGGCGATGTCGCACGGGCATTGGCCGCAAGGCCTGCCGGTCGCGGCGCCGCCGCCGACCATCGTCGACACGACCTCGGCGCCGCGCGTGCAGTTGCTGACCGAAGCCAAGATCCGCGACGGCTTGCTCGCCGCCATCGACGGCGCGCGCGGCGGCGACCGCATCGACATCGCGGTGTTCTATTTCTCCCATCGCGACCTGGTACACGCCGTGGTCGCCGCGCACAAACGCGGCGTCGCCCTGCGCGTGCTGCTCGATCCCAACGAAGACGCGTTCGGGCGCAAGAAGGACGGCGTGCCGAATCGCCAGGTCGCCAGCGAACTGCAGGCCGCCGGCGTGCCCCTGCGCTGGTGCGACACCCACGGCGAGCAATGCCACGCCAAGCTGCTGCTGAAGACCGCCCGCGACGGCCGCATCGAACTGATCGCCGGCTCGGCCAACTACACTCGCCGCAATCTCGACGACTACAACCTGGAAAGCAGCGTGCGTGTCGTGGCCGAGTCCGACGCACCGGTCGCGCGCCAGGCCGCGGGCTATTTCGAGCAGAGCTGGGGCAACGGCGACCACCGCGGCATCAGCGTCGACTATGCGGCCTACGCCGACGAATCCGGCTGGCGCAAACTCTGGTACCGCTTCGGCGAAGCCAGCGGGCTGTCGAGCTACTGACGGCGGCGACGAACGACGCGCGAGAACGCCTCGCCCTGATGCAGTCGCGGCCGTCGGCAACCGCGCCGTGCGGCGAATTCAAGCGTCGCGGCCGCCCTGCCCGGCCAGGAACTCCTCCAGGCCGGGACAGCCGAGGCGATGCCAGGCCGGATAGTCCATGCGATAGAACGCCGTAGCGCTGCCGCTCATCGCCGCCAGCGCCGCGGCGCTGCCTTCGCGACGGTAGAGCTCGCGGATGCGTTGGTCCTCTTCCTGCAGACGCTGCTGTAGCGACGGCGCAGGTGCGCGACGCAGCGGCACCGCGGGCCTCGGCAAGGCATCCAGCGCGGCGCGGATACGCTGCGTGTCGGCGAAGGTCTGCGCATCGCAAGGCCATTCGCCGCGGTCGCGACCTTCACCGTCGAGCATGGCCAGGGCCAGATCGATCAGGTATTGCTGATGCGGCGCGCGATCGCGCGCGTCGAGCAGGTACCGGCGATACGACGGTTGCGGCGCCAAGGCCGCCAGCCAGGCGCCGCAGGCCAGCTCGCGGAAGGAATGCGCGAACAGCAGGTCGTGGAGCAGATCCTCGTCGAGAGCGCCGATACCGCGCAGGCTGAGGTAGTACGCCTCCAGATCTTCATGCCGGGCCTGCGGGTATTCGGCCAGCACCGGCGCATGTTCTTCGCCCGCGGCGAGCATGGCGGCGAGGAAATGCGGCTTGGCCAGGGCCAACGGCGGCAAGCCGTCGATCACCCACGCCAGGTCTTGAGACAGGTAGTGCATGTGGACCGCTCCGGATCGGCATCTGCGGCCGCGCGATCGCGGCCCGCGGCAGTATCGCCCAGCCCGCGACGCAGCGGCGCGGCCCCGTGCTGCAGCGCAATGTGCCCCATCGGACGATGGCGCGCGCGGGTCCGCAGTGGCCCACTGCGGCCACGCCGGACTCGCTACCGGCGAGGGAGTCGACCGCATGTTCGCTTCGCACCTTCCCTCCGCGCGCCTGCGTCCGTATCGCACCGCCGCGCGCATCGCCGGCTGCGCCCTCGCCCTCGGCGCGCTGTGCGCGGCGACGCCGGCTCTGGCCTTGACCGAAGTCACCGGCTTCGGCAGCAACCCGGGCAATCTGCGCATGTACAAATACGTGCCGCCCGGATTGCAGGCCGATGCGCCCCTGGTCGTGGCCCTGCACGGCTGCGCCCAGAACGCGGCCAGCTACGACGCCGAAACCGGCTGGGAGTTGCTCGCCCAGCGCTGGCATTTCGCCCTGCTGCTGCCGCAGCAGCAAAGCGCCAACAACGCCAACGCCTGCTTCAATTGGTTCGAGAGTGGCGACAGCACGCGCGGCCAGGGCGAGGCCTTGTCGATCCGGCAGATGATCGAGCGCATGCGCAGCGATCACGCCGGCGCCGCCGACCGCGTCTACGTTACCGGCCTGTCTTCGGGCGGGGCGATGACCGCGGTGATGCTGGCGACCTACCCCGAAGTATTCGCCGGCGGCGCCATCGTCGCCGGCATTCCCTACCGCTGCGCGCTCGGTTCGAGCGCGGCGTTTTCGTGCATGTCGCCCGGCACCGACCTGACCCCGGCGCAATGGGGCGACAAGGTGCGCGCCGCGAGCAGCCACGCCGGCCCCTGGCCGATCGTCTCGATTTGGCACGGCGACGCCGACTACGTCGTGCGTCCGGCCAATCAAGCCGAAAGTCTGCAGCAATGGACCAACGTACATGGCATCGACGCGGTCGCCGACGTCGAAGACAGCGTCGCCGGCTATCCGCATAAGGTCTATCGCGATGCCGCCGGGCAGCCGCGCGTGGAAACCTACTCGATCACCGGCATGGGCCACGGCACGCCGGTCGACCCCGGCAGCGGCGAAAGCCAGTGCGGCACGGCCGGCGCCTACGTGCTCGATGTCAACCTGTGTTCGAGCTACTACATCGGCCGCTTCTGGGGGCTGGACGATCTGGACGCGAATCCGCCGCAGGTCGCGCTGACCTCGCCGGCCAACGGCGCCTCGGTCAGCGGCGTGGTCGCCCTCGGCGCGAACGCCAGCGACGACGTCGGCGTGGAGCGCGTGGATTTCCTCATGGACGGCGCGCTGCTCGCCAGCGATGGCGAAGCGCCCTATGCGGCGAGCTGGGACAGCAGCACCGTCAGCAACGGTATCCACCATCTGCAGGCGCGCGCCGAGGACGTGACCGGCAACACCGCCGTCTCGCTCGCAGTCCAGGTCGAGGTCAGCGGCGGTACCAGCGGACCGCCCCTGGTGATGGAATTCGACAACGAAGACGCCAACGACGGCTACGTCAAGGCCAATGCCGACGCCGGCGCGGCCGCGGTCGGCACGCTCGAAGCGAGCTATGGCCTGGCGATCGGCCGCGGCAGCGACGGCAAATACAACCGCAGCCTGCTCTCGTTCGATACCTCGGCCCTGCCCGATGGCGCGACCGTGGTCGCCACCTCGCTCAGCGTCGCCTATCGCAGCGCCTACGGCGATCCCTGGAGCCAGCCGGCCGGCAATCGCCTGCTGGTTGATGCGCGCAGCGGCTGCTTCGGCGCCTGCACCATCGAAGCCGGCGACTATTCGGCCGCCGCCGATGCAACGGCGGTGGCGGAACTCGCGCGCTTCAGCGGCGGCCGCCAGACCAGCACCGCATTCAGCGCGGCCGGCCTGAATGCGCTCAACCGCGGCGGCCGCACCCAGTTGCGCCTGCGTTTCGAGCAGGCGCCGGGCGCTACCCACTACCTGTGGATCGACCGCGGCGCGAGCGCGAAGCTGAGGGTCGAATACCGGCCCTGAGTCCCAATTCAGCGCCGGCGCCGAAGCAGCCTCGACCCCGGTCTCGCGGCCCGGGACGGGTTTGCCGTATCGTTCGCGCATGGACGACCTTCGCTACCTGCGCGGCTACAACGAGCGCGTGCTGAACCAGGTGCGCGCGCTGATCGACAGTGGGCGCCTGGGCGAAGTGCTGCGCAACCGCTACAGCAGCCGCCACCAGGTGCGCGACGACAAGGCCTTGTTCGAGTACGTGGTCCAGATCAAAGACCGCTACATGCGCAAGAGCGACCCGCTCAACAAGGTGATCTACGACAACAAGCTGCATGTGGTCCGGCATGCGCTGGGTACGCACACGGCGATCTCGCGCGTCCAGGGCGGCCGGCTCAAGGCCGCGCGCGAGATCCGCATCGCCACCCTGTTCCGCGATGCGCCGGCCGAGTTCCTGGAAATGATCGCGGTGCACGAGCTGGCTCATCTCAAGCACCGCGACCACGACAAGCCCTTCTATCAGTTGTGCGCGCACATGAACCCGGACTATCACCAGCACGAGTTCGACCTGCGCCTGTACCTGACCCAGCTCGAACTGGAAGCCGCGACCCGGCGCGAAGCCGGCGCCGCGGCGTCCGACGGCGCCGACGCTCAGGCCGCGAGCGGCGTCCGGCCGTAATTGCTCGCATAGGCGTTCTCGACGCCCGGCAGGATCTCGACGATCGCGAAATAGCGGTCCCAGAACGGCGTTTCGCGCAATGCCTCGACCACCAGTTCGTAGGCATGATGGCTGCGCGCCTGCCATTGCCAGATATCGGTGACGCGGGCGTTGTAGAACTCGATGTCGTAGAAGCGCAGGCTCACTTCGTCGCGGTGCTTGTGCAGGATCGGCGCAACCTGTTCTTCAAGCAGGCGGAAGCGGGTGTCGATGTCGAAACCGAGCCACTCCGGCTGGGTCTTGACCAGCATGAACACGGTCAGGGGGAAGGTCTCTTGTTGCTCGCTCATGAGGTTCTCGTTGGCGTTGCGGGGAAAGTGAGAACACAATATGAGCGATTGCTCACATTCACTACTCGCATTCGCCATGCCCTCGCCGCGCCGCAAAACCAACCTGAAACCGCGTAAAAAACCCAGCCAAAGCCGCGCCGCCGAAACCGTCGCGGCGATCCTGGAAGCGGCGGCTCGCATTCTCGAACGCGGCGGCCTGCCGGCGTACAACACCAACGCCGTCGCCGAGCGCGCCGGCGTCAGCGTCGGCTCGCTGTACCAATACTTCCCCAACAAGGACGCGCTGACCGCGGCGCTGATCGATCGCGAGACCGCCACCCTGCTCGCCGATCTGGCCGCGGTGCCGGAACAGGCGAGCTATGCCGACGGCGTCGTCGCCCTGGTGCGCGCGGCGATCGCCCATCAACTGCATCGACCGGCCCTGGCGCGGCTGCTGGATTTCGAGGAACGGCGCCTGCCGCTGCGCGACCGCGACCTGCAGGTCGACCGTGCCGCGCAAAGCTGCGTGCTCGCCCTGCTGCAGCGGCCCGACGCGCCCGTCGTCGTCGGCGATGGCGCCACCGCCGCGGAGATCCTCGCCCTGGACACCATCGCCATCGTGCGCAGCCTGGTCGATGCCGCCGGCGAACGCGGCGAGACCGAAGCCGCGCCGCTGCAACGGCGCGTGCTGCACGCGGTGTTCGGCTATCTGGGACCGCCGCGCGCTGTCGATACCATCGCGAAGACCCGCAAGCGTAAGGACCCGCCTGGCAGCACGCACTAGCGCCGCAGGGCGTCGATCATCGACCGCGAATCAAACCGCGCTGCGATCCTCGCGCACCGCCAGCAAGGCGATCAGGGTCAGCGCCGCCGCGGCCGCCAGGTAATAGCCGACATAGGCCAGGCCGTAGCGGCCGGCGAGCCAGGTCGCGATGTAGGGCGCCAGCGACGCGCCGAAGATGCCGGCCAGGTTGAACGCCAGCGAAGCGCCGGTGTAGCGCACCGGGGTCGGGAACATCTCGGCGAGGATGGTGCCGAGCGGGCCGTAGGTCAGGCCCATGATGCCCAGGCCCAGACCGAGGAACAGCAAGGTGCCCCAGGCGCTGCCGGTCGCGAACAAGGGCGCGAAGAAAATCCCGAACAACAGGATCGCCAGGGTCGACAGAATCATCGCCAGGCGCCGGCCGCGGCGGTCGGCGAACATCGCCGACAACGGGATGGTCGCGGCGAAACACAACACGCCGCCGAGTTGCAGTTGCAGGAACTGCTCGCGCGAATAGCCCAGTTGCGAGGTGCCCCAGCTCAACGCGAACACCGTCATCAGATAGAACAACACGAAGGTCGCGAGCGCGGCGAAGGTGCCGGCGACCAGGGCGCCGGGATGCTTGACCAGCACCTCGAGCATCGGCAGGCGCACGCGTTCGTGATGATCGATCGCGCGCTGGAACGCCGGGGTTTCGCTGATCCGCAGCCGCACCCACAGGCCGACGAACACCAGCACCGCGCTGGCCAGGAACGGCACCCGCCAGCCCCAGGCGAAGAAGGCCTCGTCGCCCATGGTGTCGGTCAGCAACAGGAAGATGCCGGTCGACAGGAAGAAGCCGATCGGCGCACCGAGCTGCGGGAACATGCCGTACCAGGCGCGTTTGCCGGGCGGCGCGTTCTCGGTCGCCAGCAGCACCGCGCCGCCCCACTCGCCGCCGAGCCCCAGGCCCTGGCCGAAGCGGCACAGCGCCAACAGGATCGGCGCGGCGATGCCGATGCTTTGATGGGTCGGCAACAGGCCGATCGCCACCGTCGACAAGCCCATGGTCAGCAGCGCCGCGACCAAGGTCGCCTTGCGCCCGACGCGGTCGCCGAAGTGGCCGAACACCGCCGAGCCGACCGGGCGGGCGAAGAACGCCAGGGCGAAGGTCGCCAGCGACTGCAAGGTCGCCGAGGCCGGATCGGCCGAGGGGAAGAACAGCTTCGGGAACACCAACACCGCCGCAGTGGCGTAGATGTAGAAGTCGAAGAACTCGATGGTGGTACCGATCAGGCTGGCGAACAGCACGCGGGACGGGGAATTGGCGGACGCCGGTGCGGCTGCGCTCATTGCGTTTTCCAACCTGGGGACCGGTGAATTGTTACCCGATCCGGGCCCTCGCAGGCGAGGCCGCCACGCAATATCAGGCTTGGAGCGGCGTCCCGCAGGGATTTCCTTTGGTCGAGCCGCGACCGTCCTGCGCCCGATCGCGCCGATATCCGGCCGCCGCGAGCGGCCGCGCCGTTCTGGCAAAGCCTGCAACCCGACTGACCCGAACCCCCAGTGGCCGCACACGCGCCGATCCGGCAAGGTGTCCGCATCCCCCGCACGAGTCCCGGCAATGAGCGCACCCTCCATCCACGTCGCCCTGATCGGCTACGGCTTCGCCGGCCAGACCTTCCATGCGCCGCTGATCGCGGCGACGCCGGGCCTGCGCCTGAGCGTGGTCGGCTCGCGCGATGCCGGCAAGGTCCAGGCCGATCACCCCGAGGTCGCGGTGCTCGCCGATCCCTTTGCTGCCGCGACCGATGCGCGCGCCGATCTGGTGGTCATCGCCACGCCGAACGACAGCCACGCACCGCTCGCGCGCGCCGCGCTCGCCGCCGGCAAGCACGTGGTGGTCGACAAGCCCTTCACCCTCGACCTCGCGCAAGCGCGCGGGTTGGCCGCGTTGGCCGCCCAGCACGGACGCCTGCTGTCGGTGTTCCAGAACCGCCGCTGGGACAGCGACTACCTCGGCATCAGGCAGGTCATCGACGACGGACTGCTGGGCGAGGTCGCGCATTTCGAGTCGCATATCGACCGCTATCGGCCGCAGGTGCGCGAACGTTGGCGCGAACAGGCCGGCCCCGGCAGCGGGCTGTGGTGGGACCTGGGCCCGCACTTGGTCGACCAGGCCCTGCACCTGTTCGGCTTGCCCGAGCGGGTGATCGCCAGCCTCGCGACCCAGCGTCCCGGCGCGCAGGTCAGCGACTGGGCCCATGCGGTGCTCGAATACGGCACGCGCCGCGTGATCCTGCACGGCAGCATGCTCGCCGCCGGCGGCAGCCCGCGTTTCCTGGTGCACGGCACCCGCGGCAGCGTGGTCAAGACTCTGGCCGACCGCCAGGAAGCGCAGCTGTTGTCGGGCATGCGCCCGGGTGCGCCCGACTGGGGCCGCGACGACGACGAACTGATCCTGCACGAGGGCGACGGCGTCCGCCGTTTGCCTACACCGGCCGGCGACCAACGTCGTTACTACATGGCGGTGCGCGATGCGCTGCTCGGCCACGGCGAGAATCCGGTGACGCCGGCGCAGGCGATCGCGGTGATGGCGGTGCTGGAAGCGGCGGTGGAATCCTCGGCCTCCGCTCGCGCCGTGGCGCCGGCCTTGAGCGACAGCGAACGCGCCGGTTTCGTCTGAAGCATCGCCTTCGCCGGAGCCAGGCTGCGTGCTCGATGGCGGAAACTTCGCTGCCGCCACGACGCGACGACCAGGCATCGCGGACGATCGCCGTCTCCCGCCCCGGCCGGGGCACTTCCCGCAAATCCGCAACCTGGATCAAATGCGCCGGCCCAGACTGGCCCGGCACGACGCCACCGGAGCCCCGCTTGAACCGCAGCAGCACCTTCGACCACTACAGCGCTCGCATCGAGAAGGTCGTCGCCTTCATGTCGAGCCGGCTCGACCAGCCGCTGACGCTGGCCCAACTCGCCGAAGCCGGGCATTTCTCGCCGTTCCATTTCCATCGGGTCTACCACGGCCTGATGGGCGAGACCATCGCCAGCACCCAGCGCCGGCTGCGCCTGCATCGCGCAGCCAACGATCTGCTGACCACCGAACACAGCATCGGCCAGATCGCCGGCCGCGCCGGTTACGGCAGCGTGGCCGCGTTCACCCGCGCATTCGGCGCCACCTACGCCTGTGCGCCGGCCGCGTTCCGCAAGCGTCGTGCCGCCCTGCCCGCGTTATCGCGCGCAGCCTTCGACCCGACCCTGGAGAGCCTGATGTACAGCGCCGAAATCACCACCCTCGCCCCGATCCGTACCGTCGCCCTGCCGCACGCCGGCGATTACCAAGCCATCGGCAACACCTTCCACGCCTTGTACGCCTGGGCCGGCCCGCGCGGGCTGATGCGCCAGGACACGCGTTGCCTCGGCATCTACTACGACAGCCCGGCCGATACGCCGCAGGATCAACTGCGCTCGGACGCCTGCCTGACGGTGCCGGGCGGCACCGAGCTCGGCGAGGGCATGCGCTGGGTCGAAATCGCCGGCGGCCGTCATGCCGTGGTCGTGCACACCGGTCCCTACAACGAGCTGCACCGCGCCTACGACTGGCTGTTCTGCCAATGGTTGCCGGCGAGCTTCGAGGAAGCCGGCGACGCGCCGGTGTACGAGGAATACCTCAACGACCCCTCGAGCTTGCCGCCGGCCGAATGGAAGACCGCGATCTGCCTGCCCTTGAAGTAAGCCCTCGAACAGAGTCCCGAGCAGAGGCGGCCGCGCGCGCCGGCCGCCTCTCTTCAACTCGCGCTTACATCCGGGGCGTTACCTTGGGGCCATGACGACATCGACCCCGTCGCAGTCGCGGAACGATCCGCGATGAGCGCGCAGTGCGATTACAGTTTCGGCATCGAGGAAGAGTTTTTCCTGGTCCGCCCGGAATCCCGGCTGTTGGCCTCGCAGGTGCCGTCGCGTTTGTGGAAGCGGGCCCGCGCCGAGTTCGGCGATGCCATCGAGAGCGAACTGCTGCAGGCGCAGATCGAAATCGCCTCGCCGATCCTGTGCGACGTCGGCCAGGCCCGGCGCCAACTCGGCGACCTGCGCCGCGGTCTGTCCGCGCTCGCCCACGAGCATGGGCTGGCCCTGCTCGCCGCCGGCACCCATCCGCTGGGCCTATGGCGCGAACAGAGCGAAACCGACAAGCCGCGCTACCGGCGCCTGGTCGAGGATTTCCAGGTCGTCGCGCGGCGCAGCCTGGTCTGCGGCCTGCACGTGCACGTGCAGTTGCCCGACGACGTCGACCGCGTCCAGGTCATGAACCGGGCGATGCCGTGGCTGCCGTTGCTGCTGGCGCTGTCGACCTCGTCGCCGTTCTGGGACCGCCTGCGCACCGGCCTGATGAGTTACCGCCAGGCCATGTACGACGAATGGCCGCGCACCGGCATTCCGGACTTCTTCGAGAGCGAAGCCGACTACGACGCCTTCGCCGCGGTGTTGGTGCGCGCCGGCGCGATCGCCGATGCGAGTTCGCTGTGGTGGGCGATCCGGCCCTCGCCGAATTTCCCGACCGTCGAGTTGCGCATCGCCGATGCCTGCACGCACCTGGACGACAGCCTGGCGATCGCGTCGCTGTACCGCTGCCTGATGCGCCATCTGGTCATGCATCCGGCCGAGGCGCCGCCGTGCAACGCCACCGTGCGCCGGATCATCGACGAAAACCGCTGGCGGGCCAAACGCTTCGGCCTGCAAGCCGAGTTCATCGACGAACGCGGCAACACCGAGCCGGCGCTGGCCCAGTTGCAGCGCTTGCGCGCACTCTGCCGCGAGGACGCGCAAGCCCTGGACTGCGCCGAGGCCCTGGCTTCGATCGACGACATCCTGGCGCGCGGCACCAGCGCGCATGCGCAACTGGCGCTGTACCGCCAACAACGCGACGGCGGCGCGACCCGCGCGGCGGCGCTGAAGTCGGTGGTCGATTGGCTGCTGCACACCACCGTACCCGCTGCCTGAGGCCCGCGATCATGTCCGCGAACGACCGAGACCCCGCACTGCCCGCGCCCGCCCGCAAACTGCTGATCGGCCTGTCGCCGCGCCTGATGCGCAACCTGCCGCCGGCGTACGGCTTCCGCAACAAGACCCTGCAATACCTCGAGCAATCGATGGCGCACTGGGTCATGTCGAGCGGCGCGCTGGTGGTGATGATCCCGACCGTCGACGCCCTGGGCGAAGTGCAGGCCACCGATTTGTCGGTGCGCGATTACGCGCGTTCGCTCGACGGCCTGATCCTGCAGGGCGGCGCCGACATCGACCCGCAGGCCTACGGCGAGCGCCCCAGCGAAATGCTGATGACCACCGACCCGGAACGCGACCGCTTCGAGTTGAACCTGCTGCGCGCCTTCATCGAGGCCGGCAAGCCAGTGCTCGGCATCTGCCGCGGCATGCAGCTGATCAACGTCGCCCACGGCGGCAATCTCTACCAGGACCTGGTCGACGGCGGCGCCACCCGCAATCAGCACTACATCCCGGCGCGCTACGACGAACACGCGCACCCGTTGCGGATCCGCGAGGGCAGCTGGTTCGCCGGGCTGTACCCGCAGGCGCAGGCACAAGTCAATTCGATCCATCACCAGGGCATCAAGAACCTCGGCGAGGGCCTGGAAGTGGAAGCCTGGTCGGAGGACGGCATTCCCGAATGCATCCGCAGCGCCGGCGCCGGCTTCGTGGTCGGCGTGCAGTGGCACCCGGAGTTCCACGACCAGCGCTTTCCCGAGCTGTTGCCGGGGCGCCCCTTGTTGATGGCGTTCATGGAAGCGGCGCGCCAGCGCGAGCAGGCCGAAGCGGCGCTGGCGCTGGCGCAAATCCAGCCCAAATGAAAGGGCAGTTGGAACATGCGTTACGTAAGGCTTCCAAAATCAAGAAGGGGAGGCATCATGCGGCGATGCCTCACGGCGACATGCCTTCATTGATACAGCTATTGCACGAGCGCGATACCAAGCCAACCAGAGCACAGATTTTACGATCTTGACCGCTTCGCGTTACGAGGAAACCGTTTCAGGAATGGACTGCAGCAGAAATGGAAGCCGGAAACTTCATTGCAGGAATGACATTGACACACAGGAGCTAAAGATAAAACCGAAGTCACATAACGCAAAGAGCAATTGTCAGACGAACGCGAGCTTTTAAGGGCCGCTTGAAATAGGCACTTGAATACTCCCCTAGAAACAGCTTGGATCATGAAGCCGCCAGTCAGGCGATCTTTTGTGGTGCCGCTAGGAAGCTGCAATCCGGAGAACTGCTAACATCTGCCCCAGTGGACGATCAGGGCGGAAAAAGGAATGCCGATACCATCGATTGAAACTTGTGTATGGAAATTATGTTTCGTTCCGCTCGCCTCAACCAGTCCAAAACTATTTGGATTCCCCGAACTGCTAGCTGGACTAGCTTTGCTTGTTTTGGCCTGGACTATCGCAGATAGTCGCTATCGGTTTCGCGTCCAAATTGCTCCTCTACCGCTCCAGCGCGTAACGTACTGGACAGTCGCCTTAGTAGGTGCTTTTACCTTACTTACGGACTTATGGCGAGCGGAGGAATGGTTAGTTCCGACTGGTGATTTGTTGACGCCCGCGATGTGGCAGTGCCTCTTGGCTGGCATTTTTCTGCTGACATTCCTAGGGTGGGTGTGGTTTGCGTTTGTCGGGCGCCCCAAATTTGGCAAGCATAATGCTGAGCGTTTCGGGCGGGCACTCTATCGATACGTTCTTCAGGGTTCACCCACAGAACTGGCAGTCGTGGCCGACGAACTTGTGTCCTCTGCGCACCCTCTCGTCAAGTTTTCGCCTGAATACGCTCGCCGACGCGACTTGATGGAGTCAGATGAACCAATACAATTAACAAAAACAGCCCAACTCGCCAACGATATTTTCCAGTTAATAGCAGACAGGAGATTTTGCCAAGTAGTAGTGGAGTCATCGCCTGTCACAGCACTTGCCATATTTCAAGCGATTAACGACTTAAGGAAATATCACATCGGGGCGAGTACATTCGCCAGAAACATCGTCACCTACGCGCTGCGCAATAAGAATTCGTTTCTTTACCACGAAACCGAAGGCTTCCAAACGGGATTACTGGGGCACCACAAGCCACTAAGCCAAGCAATGTTCGGAAATTTTCGCTTAGTGGAAGGCTTGGGAACTCTGCTTTCACCAGATTACGAGGACCGGTGGAAGTGGGACGCGGCTCAGTGGGAAGCGTACTGCCGGATCGTATTAATAACGTTTCGCGATTACGTGAACAACCACTTTCATGAACTCTCGTCAACGCTCACGGGAGCAATAGAGAGCATTGAGCACGCTGCATTCGATCTTTATCGGCTAGAAGGACAAGGCGACACTTGGGATAGCGACGCAGTGCGGCGCCTTGAGGTCATGCTGAGATTCATCGAGCGATCTGTCGATATTCTTAATGGACGGGGCATACCTGACGGGATTCGGTATCGCACCAAAGAAGGCTTTTGGCCGGAAAATAACTACTACGATCGCATTGCGGAGTTGGCATTCGAAACGATTTATTTGGCAGGCTCCATTCGATCGCCGTGGTGGGAGTGCTGGACAATTCAGCACAACACTGTTTGGAGGGCGATCAGAGATCTAGACGGCCCTGCGGGAAGGGTAGTTAAGCGTAAGCTCCGGCGCCTGCTGTACGACGAAATTGAGGGAATGACGATTTTCCAAATTTCAAGGGTGCAAAAATCTTAGCCTTCTTTTTGAATGTCCTTGGCTTACGTTTATCGAAGGGCAAGATCGAAAGAGAGAGTCGGAGATTTCACAAATTAGTGCTCAATTGGACGAGACGCAACTTCGCGTACCTGCATGAGCGGCAACCGCGCGTCGCCGCGGACTGCCTGGTTGCCGGACTGACCTATGACTCTGTTAACCACAGAATCATAAAGATACGTCCCGATGAGGGATTAAGGCGAAAGGCGCACTACTTTTCGATGAGTGTGCTGCCGTATCGGCCATCCACCCACCGCATGACTCTGAAGCGGCGTCCCTGACTCGACTCCATAGGCATCAGGTTAGGTCCACGCCAATTCGGGCGTTACGCTGGCTCCATTCCGGTTTGTTCCCAGCTGCCCGATCATATTCTTCCGTCAGACTTCGTGCCAACGGAATGCCAAAACTCCAAATGATCGGTGACTCTACCTTTGTTAACCATCTTCTAAGTAACGATCAACTGAGATGGCGTCCTTATAGATCAATAACGTCGCAGTTTTCAGAAGCCATCGCCTCATTTAGGGGCCGTGTGGGCACTAACCTATGCCGACGACGATCCAAACCGCATAGCCAGGGAAGAACCTGCTTGCCACGACACAGACTTGCCAAGTGGTGGACTGTACGGCACAGGAGCTGTAGAAATTATTCTCATGGATGCGCTTGCGGAACCCGACGCTACCAACGTCAGAGTCAATAGAAGAGCGGCATCTATGTCGCCCCTCTTCTCAAACAATAGCGATGGAAGTAACTAGTCCAGGTCATACAGAAGTAAGCCGACAACATGCTTTCCAATGCAGTCATCGATCCGGCCAGATCGCGTTTGCACCGGTAGCAGTTCGTTTCGCGGAAATACATGCGCAGCTTTCTTCACGTCGCCAAATCAGCCGACGGAGAGAGGAGTCGCCGTGGCGAACGGCCGCTTACAGCGCGGCCGTCACCACGATCTCGACGCGGAATTTCGGATTGGCCAGCGGTGCCTGCACGGTCGCGCGCGGCGGCGTATGCCCGGGCGCGACCCAGCGGTCCCACACTGCGTTCATGCCGGCGAAATCTTCCATGTCGGCCAGGAAGATCTGCGCCATCAGGATGCGGGTCTTGTCGGTGCCGGCGCGCGCGAGCAAGGCATCGATCGAGGCCAGGGTTTCGCGGGTCTGGCCGGCGATGTCGAGGTCCTCGCTGTCGGGCACCTGGCCGGCCAGATAGGCCACGCCGTTATGGATCGCCATTTCCGACAAACGCGCGCCGACGTCGAATCGCTGGATCATGCATCACCTCCTGGATGTGGGGCGGCCATTGTCGGTCAAACCGGCGCCGCGCACACGCACAATGCCTCACCGGACCGCCGTGACCGGCGGCCTTGTCCTCTGGCACATTCTCTCGCACATCCCGGACGGCGCTACAGCTCCGGCGTGCTGGCCTCGATGATGCGCTCGCTTTCCTCGCGCTCGTGGCTGCGGTCCGGGCCGCTCAGCGCGGCGTCGGCATTGGCGCGATGCTGGGCGCGCACGTCCGGCGGCAGCACGTCGATCTGGCGGTGCGCCTGGGCCACCGCGCGTTCGCCGGGCTTGAGCTGGCAGTTGCGGCTGAGGATCTCGAGCTCGTCGCCGGTCTGCGCCGCGCCGCTCTGCAGATTGATCACCACCCCGAGCGTGTCGCCCATCGGTTCGAGCCGGTTGCAGATCGCATCGATGGTGCCGTAGCTGCGCTGGCCGTTACGGTCGACGATGGCCAACAGGTTTTCGCCGTCCACCCATACCGCCGAACGCACGCCGGCCACGCTCTTGGCGGCGATGCGCGCATTCTCGCGGTCGATACGGCGGGCCGGGTCGACCAGGCGGATCGCGCGACGCAGGTCGCGGTCGAGCGCTTCGACGTTCTGGTGCAAGGCGACCTGGTCGCCGGCGATCGCCTGACCGCGCATCTTCGCCAGGCGCTCGGCGGTTTCGCTGCGGTCGATCGGCACGCCGGCGCGCGCCGGTTTCTGCGCCACCTCGCGCTCGGCCTGGCCGCTGCAGGCGCACAGCGCCACGGACAACATCAAGCCGCAGAGAACTGCGCCAACTGCATTTGCGCCACGTTTCATCGCATCACCTCGTGCAGTGAGGACGGCCCGTATCGATCGGCCGGGCCTTGGCCGCCCCGACCGCTTTATACCCCGCGACGGCCCGGAACGGTTGCCGCATCGCAACGCAAATGCGACCGCGGTCGCGCCTCGGCCGCTTCGATGCAAGCGCGGGCCGGGCCGGGACGCGTTTCGCGACCGCGTCCCGGATTCGCCGGCGACCGCGCCGCTACAGTCGTTTGCAGGTCGTTCGCGACCGTCGCCACCCGCATGCGGCCTGAATGGACGCATGCCGATCCTGGGAACGGCCGGCTATCGCACCGGTCGCAGCGACGGTGCCTGAGCGCAGGCAAGGCCCATAAGCATAAGCAAGCCGCATGCAACGCCTCGCATCCGGATCGACCGCATGCGTACCCCGGGGGGACCGAGCGTCCACAACCGAGGATACGTAATGAACGCACCCAACCAGACCGCCCCCTACGGCAAGCGCCGCCGCACCGCCTGGGCCGTCGCCGGCCTGCTCTGCGCCCACGGCGCTTTCGCCGCACCGCAGGCACCGCGCGAAGACCTGTCCGCTGCACCGAACACGACGACGCAGGCCGGGCCCAGCGCGACCTGCAGCTATGTCGACTGGAGCCGCGGCATCAACTACACACTCGGCACCATCGTGAAATACCTGCCCAACGGCCAGTACTACAAGCTGGTCAACGTCGGCAGCAACGGCAGCGACGGCACCGACCCGACCATCAGCACCTGGTACTGGCAGCCGACCAGTTGCGACAACACCACCCCGCCGGGCGGCGGCGGCTTCATCGTCACCCAGGCGCAGTTCAACCAGATGTTCCCGAACCGCAACCCGTTCTATACCTACGCCGGCCTGGTCGCGGCGATCAAGTCGTATCCGAACTTCGCCCACGAAGGCGGCGACACCATCGCCCGCCAGGAAGCGGCGGCCTTCCTCGCCAACGTCAACCAGGAAACCGGCGGGCTGGTGCATATCCGCGAGCTAAACCAGGCCAACTGGAACCATTACTGCGCACCGGCCGGCACCTGCGGCAACAAGCAGTACTACGGGCGCGGGCCGATCCAGCTCAGCTGGAACTACAACTACGCCGCCGCCGGCAACGCGCTCGGCCTAGACCTGCTCAACAACCCCGACCTGGTCGCGACCAACGCCGCGATCGCCTGGCAGACCGCGCTGTGGTACTGGATGACCCAACGCGGCGGCGCCAGCAATACGCCGCACCAAGCGATGGTGAACCTGCGCGCGTTCGGCGAAACCATCCGTGCGATCAACGGCGGCATCGAATGCAACGCCAGCGGCCTGGGCCACCAGCAGATGCTCAACCGCGGCACCTACTACCGCAATTTCGCCGCGATCCTCGGCGTGCCGCCGGGCAACAACCTCACCTGTTGATCGGCACCGCGTCTCGATCGATGCCGCGTCCGGCCGCCGCATGCGCGGCCGGACGTTTCGCGGTGGCGGAGGTGACGCGCGCGTCAGCCGTCGAAGGCGGCGCAGCCGATCTCCTGCGTGCCCGCCTGCTCGCCGGCACGCACGAAGCGCAGATCCGGCATCGGCACGTCCTCGCTCGGCTTCGCGGTCGGCACCCCGAGCTTGAAGTACTCGCGATAGGCCTCGGGCACCGGCTGCGCGCCGATCGCCGCGCGCGCTTGTTCCGCGCTCGCCTCGACGACCACGGCGAAGGTCGAACCGCTGCCGAAGTCGTAATCGACGCGGCGCACCGGGAAACCGTGCAGACGCGTGGGACGGCTGGGGGTGAGCGTGCCCCAGCCGGGGCCGACGTCGCCGAGATTGCTGTCCGGGTCGATCGCCACGCCGGCTTGGCGCAGGGTCTGCGCGAATGCAGCGTCCTGCACATCGGCGAAGTACTCGCCCTGGCAAGCCGCATTGGCGGCGACCCAGGCGGCGAAATCGAACGCCGCGGCCGCCGCGGGCACGGTCGCGGGCGGCGATGGCGGTGCGGCGGCGACCGGCGACTTCGCGTTCTCGTCGTCCGGGCCGACGCAGGCCGACAAGGCCAACGCCAGCAACCATGCCCCCTTGCTCAGGATCTTGCCTTCCATGTCCCCGCCTCCGTAATCCGATGGCCACAGCCTACCCCGCAGGGCGACATCGGGACACAGAACGCCGGAGACTGACGGGCGTGAAGCCGGCGGTCGTGAAGCGCGCGGCTTGCGCGTGTCACGACCGCCGGCACGGGCCGAAAGGCCGGGTTCCGCCTATCCGATCATTCCGCGGTGAGGTAATAGGTGAAAGTCTTGTCGTGGCCGATCGTATTGGTGCCGTGCACGACCAACGTATGCGAACCCGGTGCGAGCGGCTTGAACATCATGAAGAAACCGTCGACCACCGCCGGCTGCCAGGCGCCGGTGATGCAGCCGTCCATGCGCGGGCGCAGACTCAGATCGCCCTTGATCGAGAACAGGTTGTCGGACGCGTAGCGATAGCCGAACACATCGCGGATCGGGCGCCCGTCCAGGCTCACTTCGAGCAGGTTCACCGTGTCCATCGCCGCGGCCGCATCCTGGCGCAGGAAGTCGTACAGGGATTGGCCCGGCGCCGGCTCGAAGTTGGGGTCGGGACAGGGATAGGTGTTCACCACCGCGCCGATGTAGAGCAGGATCGACTTGCCGCGCGGGATCGTGCAGTGGCGCGTGCCGCTGAACACCGGCGGCCCGGCGATGCGGGCGATGTACCAGACCGGCCCGTGCTGGTCGACCGCGCAGTTGGCGCCGGTCGGGTCGTACAGCGGGCTGCGCTCCAAGGGTTGCGCGTACACCCATTGCGAAGCGGTTTCGCCCCAGGTCGACATGCTCTTGCCGAAGGGTCTCGAATCGCGTGGATACAACACGCGCTGGTTGGCGTGGTGGCTGCCGTTGTCGACGGCGGGGCTGCCGGCCTGCGCCGAAGCGTTGCAGGCGAGCAGGACGGAAAGCAGGACGGAGATACGGGGCTGGCGCATGGGACGATCCCTCGGCTGAGGTGGATACGGCGACGGTGCCTGCGCGAGCGGATGCGATGGAGTGCGGACGCGCGCGCAGGCCTCGGGCGATTGCCTTGGCGAAGGCGCAAGCGCTCCCGGCGGCCACCCGCGATAGCGGGCCGCATCGGGAGGGTTCGGCAACGGATCGCCATCCAGCAAGCACCCTCGGCGCGAAGCTAGGCTGCGTGCCGGGCGATTACTCGCTGGTTTCGGACAAGGTCGTCCGTGGGCGCGTTTTCGGTCTGCCTGTGCACAAGGCGATGCGCGCCAGGCGCATCGCCGTGGCTCTGTTTACCGCGGCACGCGCTATTGAGGCACCATCAGGCAAGCGCCGTTGCCGTTCGGCGGCGGTTGCTGCGGAAAGGTCTTTTCCGGATACACATGCACCGGCGTGGTGGCGACGAAGCCGTCGGCGAAGGCGAATTCGACGAAGGCCGCCGACCAGCCCGTGGCGGGCAGCGTCAACGCGGCCTCGACGCTGTTGCGGGTCAGCGGCAACGGCGATTCGCGGTAACGGATGCCGCAGGCATAGCGAAAATCGCGCCCGCCCGGATTGTCGGCGACCCACAGCTTGGCGCTGACCGGCCGCTCCGAGGCGCGCGCGCTCAGTCGCAGCTGGCCGCCACGCTGGTTGAGCCGCGCGCGCACGCTCGGCAAGGATTCGTTGCGCCCCCAGCGTTGCAAGGCCGGGATCAGGGTCTCGCGCATATGCCGGCGCACCCCGCCGTGATCGGAGTTCGGCGCCGCGCGCAGGCTGGTCGCGCCGGGCAGATCGTCGACATAGAGCCGCTGCGCATCGGGCGGGAAGAAATCGTCGCCGCTGGCGCTGACCAGGTACTTCGGAATGCGCAGACGCTGACGGTGGCGCGTGCGCAGGTAGGCGTAAGGGTCTTCGATCTTCATCAGGTCGTCGAACTCGGGCTGCCGGTAGCGCGTGGTGATGCCTTCCTGGTGGTAGGGCTGCAAGGCGATCGGCCAACCGCCGCCGTAGCTGCGGTTGATGTGTTCGATCAGGGCCTGGATGCGCATGTCGATGACGTAGGAGACGATCGCCTCCACGCGCGGGTCGCCGATCGCGGTCAGCCACGCGGTCCAGGCGCGCTTGGACGCACCGGTGACGACGAACGAACGCACCCGCCAGCCGCGCAGTTCGCGCTCGGCCAGGTCCATCGCCTTGACCGCGCTTTCGGCCATCGGCACGTGCAGCGGCAGGGTCGTATTCGCCGCCGGGTCGTCGAGGAAACGGCGCCAGGTCGCGGCGACCAGCACGTCCTCTTTCTTCGCGACCGTCTCGCCGGGCAGGGTCAGGTATTGGTTCGGCACGTCCGACACCGAAACCACGATGGTGTGGGTGCTGCGGGCGACTTCGAGCGCCAGGGTCTCGTCGAAATCGCTCGGCGGCCGCACCGGGTCGTTGCCGCTGGCGCGGTTGCTGCCGTTGTTGATCACCAGCAAAGCCGACTTCGGCCGGGCCACATCGGGAATGTAGATGTCGACCCGATGCGTCCATTCGGGCGGGATGGCGCCGCCGTTCTCGGGCCAATGCTGCGAAGCCAGGCGATAACTGCGTTTCTCCACGCCCTCCAGCGGCGTGCTGCCGAGGCTTTCGTAACGCAGCGGCACACGCGCCTGGCGCTGGCGATAGTCGGGCCAGACCTGGCTGTAATCGATGCGATGGCCCGACGTGTCCGGTGCCGCTGTCGAGGCCGCGGCCATGGCGGTCGCGCTCGACGCGAGCGCCATCGCCGCCAATCCCCAGCCCAGCAACCGCTGTTTCATCGATGGTCGAATGCTCGGAACCGTCCTCCGACTGATCGTCCGATTCATCGTATTCAGCCCTCGCCTGCCGTATCGGCGTCCAGCCTAAACGCAAACCCGGGCCGGACCTGTGCGGCAGCGCAGAGATCGGCCGAAGGCGCGGCCTACAGGTTGCGCCAGGCGCCGATCAATCCGAACAGATGGACCAGGCCGATGGCGAAGCAGATCGCCGAGCTCCAATACCAGAACGGGGTCGCCGGCTGCGGCACCGAAGCCACCGCCATCGGCACGACCACGAGCCCGCGCAGCAGATACACCGCGGTAATCGCGCACAGTGCCGGTTTGGCCCAGGGCCACGGCGCGATCAGGCCCGAGCCCGACAAGGCATAGCCGCCCCAGATCGCCAGCATGAGGGCGATGCAGGCGGTGAGCGCGGCCGGATACAGGCGCCCGGCTTCGTCCATGCGCGCCATGCCTTCGCCGGCGCCGAAGAAGCGATACCAGGCGGCGCCGCCGAAGATCACCGCGACATGGGCCAACGCCGCCAGCCCATTGAGGACCGCGGCGAACAACAACCAGGGCTGCGAGAGCTGCGACATCATGCGGCTTCGGGCCCGGAAGCATGGACGAAGTAGAGAGATCGGATCGGCATCGAGCGATCCTGGCGGACACGAAAACTGTGCGCGAGTGCCGAAAGCAACGGTCGCGCCGGCTGCGGATACCGAAGGCCGTATCCGGCGCCAACAGACAGCCTGTTGGCACGGGTTGCGACGCATCGGCGCCCGAGGGCATCCACGGAAGACATGGCCCCTCGCCGACCGCCGCGGCGGAATCGTTCCGTTGCGGCGGCCTTCCCCGGAGACCCTCATGCGCACCGCCCAGCGTCTGATCCATTCCCTGCTCGCACCGCTGTTGTTGCTGTGCCTGCCCGGCACCGTCCATGCCGCCGCCGCGACGCCGCGCGACAGCGTCGCCGACGTCGCCCGCCGCATCCAGGATCATTACTACGACGTCGATCGCGCGGCGAAGATCGGCGAGAGCCTGCGCAAGGCCGCGGCCGAAGGCGAATTCGACCGCTACACCGACCCGCGCGACCTCGCCACCGCCTTGACCGAACGCATCAAGTCCCACGATGGCCATTTCCGGGTCAATTGGCTCGCGCCCGAACAACGCGCTGCCGATCCACGTGGGCCGACGCAAGGTGCCGACGCCGGGCCGCGACTCGCCCCTGCGGGTGTCGGTGCCGGCCCGGGTGCGGGACCCCGCGTGCGCGGGCGGCCCGGCCCGAACGTGGCCCAGCCCGTCGATTACGCGCGTCGCCGCAACTACGGCGTGCATCGGGTCGAGGTCCTGCCCGGCAATCTCGGCTATCTGGATCTGAAAGAGTTCGCCGACTTCCGCTTCGGCGAGCCACGCGCACCGGCGCGCGTCGCCCTCGAATCGGCGCTGCAACTGCTGGCCTCCACCGATGCGCTGATCATCGACCTGCGCGACAACGGCGGCGGCTCGCCGGTCTCGGTCGGCTATCTGGTCAGCGCGTTCACCCCGAAAGGCGCCGACATCTACAGCAGCTTCCACTGGCGCGACGGCGACAGCCTCGGCAGCACCTCCGAAGCGCCTGTGGACTGGTACCCGAACCCGCGCCTGGACGTGCCGCTGTATCTGCTGACCAGCCCGCGCACCGCCTCGGCCGCCGAGGCCCTGGTCTATACGCTCAAGAACGTCGGCCGCGCGGTGGTGATCGGCGAGACCAGCGCCGGCGCCGCCAATCCCGGCGCCGAGATCGACGCCGGCAACGGCTTCAGCGTCTTCGTCGCGACCGGCACACCGACCAGCCCGATCACCCATCGCAACTGGGAGGGCAGCGGCATCGCCCCCGACGTCGCCGTGCCGCAACGCGAGGCCTTGCGCACGGCGCAAGCGCTCGCCCTGGACAGCCTGCTGAAGAAAGGCCTGAGCGGCGGCGATGCGATCGATGCGCGCTGGGCGCTCGACGCGGTGCGCGCCGAGTCCGCATCCGTGCCGGCGCCGGCCCACGCCGAGTACACCGGCCAATACGATCGCATGCGCATCGAAGAAGACGCCGGCCGTCTGTATCTGCGCAACGGCAAACGCCCGCAGCAGCCCCTGGCCGCGCTGGAACGCGACCTGTTCTACCTCGTCGACGACCCGAGCGTGCGGGTGCGCTTCGAGCGCAACGGCGACGGTCGCGTGGCCGCACTGGAAACCCTGCGCCCGGACGGCAGCGCCAACCGCTACAGGCGCTGAAGCGGCGGGCGTTGAAATGGTGGGCGTTGAAGCGGCCGTATCAGCACGGCCTGCCGGCGACGCGCGGCGGCATCGCGCCGCGCGTCGTCCTTCACAGGCCCGCCGGGCCTGCGTTTGTTGTCTGTGCAGAGCGTCGCAGCCTGCGTCGGCGACCCCTATCATCCGCCTCCGGCCGGGCTGCCGACGCTCTGCGCCCGATCACAGCTCGCGCAGGAACGCGACCAGGTCTTCCTTCTCCTGCTGCTCCAGACGCGTCTGCAATACGACGTTGAAGAACTCGACCGTGTCCTCCAGGGTCAACAGACGACCGTCGTGCAGGTACGGCGGCGAGTCCTTGATGCCGCGCAGTGGAAAGGTCTTGATCGGTCCGTCAGCGCTGGCATAGCGGCCGTTGATCGTGTGCGGCTTGAAGAAGCGCTCGACTTGCAGGTTATGCATGCTGTTGTCGGTGTAATACGGCGGCGTGTGACAGGCCGAGCATTGCGCCTTGCCGAAGAACAGGGCCTCGCCGCGCTTCTCGGCCTCGCCGGCATCGGCCTTGAGGCGCCCGAACACGTCGAGCTTCGGCGCCGGCGGGAAATCCAGCAGCGCCTGGAACTCGCCCATCGCGTGTACCTGATGACCGCGGTCGAGGATGTTGATGCCCTTCTTGGTCGCGATCACCGGGTCGCCGTCGAAATAGGCCGCGCGCTGCTCGAACTCGGTGAAATCCTCGACCGTCTTCAAGGCCCGCTGCGAACCGAACAGGCGCTGGATGTTGACGCCGCGCAAGGTCGGGGTGTCGATGCGATGACGGAACGGCTGTGGCCGAATATCGCCGACCAGATGCGTCGCCGCGACCGTATGCCCGTTGCTGTGGCAGTCCAGGCAGGCGACGCCGCGGCTCGGCAGGGCCGAACGCCTGTCCTCGGTCTGGTTGAACTGCTGCTGCGCGAACGGAGTCACCAGCAAGCGCAAGCCTTCCAACTGCTTGGGGTTCAACACACCGTTGAACAGCTCGAAGTAGTTGTTGATCGTGACCAATTGGCCCTTCGACACATCGCCCAGGTCGGGCCGCGTGGTCAGATAAATCGGCGCGGGAAAGTCCGGAAGAAAATGATCGGGCAAGTCGAAATCCAGATCGAAGCGGGTCAGGTCGCGCTGCTCGGCGCGCTTGACCGCATCGATGTGAAACTGCGGAAACAGCATGCCGCCCTCGGGATGGTTCGGATGCGGCAAGGGCAGGAACCCGACCGGAAACAGGCCGCGCTCGCGGATCTGTTCCGGGCTCATCGCGCCAAGCTCCTCCCAACTCGTCCCCGACGGCAGCCGCGCGCGCACCCCGCCCTGCACCGGCTTGCCGCCCGACATACTCACGCCGCGCACCGGTTTGTTGCCCAGGTCGTAGCGTTGTTCGAGCAGGCTGCGATGGCGTTGCATCACCGCCGGCTTGTCGCGCTCCATGCGCGACTTGATCGCGGCGAAGGTTTCCTTGATCACCACCGGCATGTAGCTGCTCGGAGGATCGGCGGCCAAGGCGATGCCGGACACGCCGAGTGCGCCTAGACATAACAGCCACAGTGGCCGAAGCCGTGGAGACTTCTGCTGCCTCATGGTCTTTCTCCCTGGATGGCGAAGACGTCGCTGTCGGGCACCGCGGACGCGGTGCGCTGCTCGAGGCTAGTCCTCGCGCAGGCACGAATGAAATCGTTTGATTCGATGGCAGCGATAGCCGATGGCTATACGCATGACGGCGCGGTTAAGCGCCGTGCGCATCGTCATGATGGTGGCGCGATGCAGGTCACGAAACCTTCTCTGCGTCGGAAGGGTCGCGGTCATGAAACCGCGGATACGATGCAAGCCGCATCCGCACCGTCGCGATCCGACCTCAGCGGTCTCTGGCGATGAACCGCGAATACCCGAATCGCCGCGCCTCGCGGCTCAGGCCACTTCCTGCCAGCGGTAATACTTGCGGTGCGCCAGATCGAGCAGATCCAGGTCTTCGACGGTATCGCCATAGGCATACACCGTTGCATAGTCGTCCAGATCGATCCGCTCGCGCACACGCCGCGGTTTTTCCGGTCCGCAGCAGTCGCGGTCGCGATAGCGCCCTGTCAGCACGCCGTCGCGCGACTCCAGATACGAACAGATGAACTCCAGGCCCTGGTCCTCGCACCAGGCGGCGACGAACAGATCCAGCGAAGCGGTCACCACGACCACGCGATCGCCGCGCTGGCGATGCCATTGGATGCGCTCCAGCGCTTCCGGCCGGATCTGCCGTGCGACCACCTCGCGCGCAAGGCGCGCGCCGGCGGCACGCACTTCGTGCTCAGGGCGTCCGCGATAGCCGAAAGCCACGATGCGCTTGCGCACCGTCAGCCCGGACACTAGGCCGAGCTTGTAGCCGACCACGTACGGCGCCAGCAGCACCTGGCCCAGGGCCAAGGTACGCCGGTCGATCGTGGCGCGCACGAAGCCCGGAAAGGTTTCGTCGAAGGTGATGGTGCCGTCGAAATCGAAAAGCGCCAGATCCATGCCCGCCGGGCGGCCCTGTCATCGGCAGCGGATGACTTGCATGGACGATCGCCGGCCCGGCGAAGTCTAGCCGGATTGAGTTGGGCTGCAGCGTGGGAGGGTGCTGTTGCCGTTCAATAAGGGTGGTTCTCGATCGAGAGCATATCCCCCGCCCCCCTTTTTCAAAGGGGGGAACTCTTCGGATGGGGTTCGAGATGGCTGAATCGGATTCGGCAGTCGGTCGACTCAGAACCAACCGCAGCACCGAACTCAGACACCGAAGCCGCCGAACCTTTGCCCCCTTTGACAAAGGGGGCTAGCGCCCAGCGCATCGGCCGAAAGCAAGCGACTTGTAGCGCGGGGGATTTGCTCTTGAGCGCCCTAAGGCCCTATCCATCAATCGGTCATCGGCCCGTACGGCATCAAGCCGAAACCGCGTTCGGATTCGACGATGGAACGCACCTGCCGCAGGGAAATCAGAATGCAGCCGCACAGGCAGAAGTCGCCGTGGCGCGCCGCCGGGCTGCCCTCGACCCGATGGGTCGGGTCGCCGGTCAGGACGATCGTCAGGCCGTGCTCGTGGCAATGCACCTCGTCGCCGACGCGCGCCCAACTGAAGCCGCCGGCGCGCTCCGGCGTCGAACCGGTCAGCACCGTGCCACCGCTGCTGGTCGTATCGCCGACCATTATCCAATGCCGAACCATCGCCCACCTCCGCTCTCGACTTGGTCAGACCTCAGGCAAGAAAACGGCGCAACGATCGCAGCGTGAATCGCCGCGCGATCGTCGGTTCCGCATTTCCGGACGCGCGTCATGTCGAACGGTCTTCCCCGCGGTATTCGAGAGCAATCGAAAGTTGCGCATATCGTCAACGTCCCGGCTGCGAGGCCGACAAGGCGATCGCCGACCCGGTGAACGGCAGCACCAGGTCGTAGATCGGCGCGGCCGGCGGCGTCGCCGGAAATGCGATCGGCGTGGTCGCGGCGGTGCCGAACTGGGTCACGCCGTCGAGGATCGTGCTGAGGTCGTAGCGGCGGCCGCCGAACTCGAAGGGCCAGCTGTCGATCAGGCGCGCGCTGAACACGTTGTTGGCGAACACCGAGGTCGAGGTCGCGCCGATCTGCGCCGCCAGCGTGGTGCCAACCACCAGGCCGGTGCGGCGGAAGGTCGCGATGCGTTCGCCCTGCGCGAACGAATCGGGCCGATCGAAATCGCCGGCCGGCTCGCGCTGCAGGTACACCGAGAACTCGCCGGCCGGGTCCAGCCCGAGCGTCAGCGCGCCGTTGTCGACGTCGGGCGCCACGAAGGGGCACGCGGCGAAGGTGAAGTACGCGGTGGTTTCGCCGACCGCGCCGGAGAACAAGGCGCCCTCGATGCCGGACAGGTGCAGGAAGTAGCCGTAATCGGCCAGCGATCCGGCAGGCGTGCGATAGAAACGTCCGGTGACGTACCAGGCGAGTTCGGCGGACAACAAAGGCGACATGGGCAGGCTCGGCGAGGCGGGGCGGTGCCGGCTCGGCAGGACCCCGCAAACGGAAGGGAACGCCGCATCCGCGACGTGTCCTCCAGCTAACGCCGGCAGGCCGAATCAGGAGGACAGCCGACCGCCCGCCAATGTCCGGAACCGTGCGCGAGCGCTCATTCCGGCGCGGCATCTCCGGCCCGCTCGGCGATCGGGCGGGCATAACGCACCAGCGAGACCAGGGTCTTGCCGGGCTCTTCGGTGAACATGACGTGCGCGGACCGCTCGAACCAGACCAATTGCTTGGACGGCGCCTGCAGGCGTCCGAACCATTCGGCCGCGAGTTCGGAAGAGACGTTGTAGTCGTCGCGGCCGTTGAACAGGATCACCGGGCAGTCCAGGCGCTGGACCGAGCTGTAGTCGCGCTGCATCGCCTCGACCAGCAAGCGCTTTTCCGAGAACTCGTTGCCCTCCCAGATGCGCGCGATCTCGGCGTCGCTGTATTCCGGCGCCAGCGCCACCGCGGCCGAGACCGTGTCGTAGCCCTGCAGACTGCGCAGGGCGCCGCCGTAATGGCCCAGCCATTTGCGCTGCAGGTACAGGTCCTTGGCCGCGAGCGGCTTGCCCGGTTGCGCATAGCCCTCGATCGTGGCGAGTTCGCGCAGCGCTTCGGCATTGCCGTCGCGCTTGGCGCGTTCGAGCGCGAACTGCAGGCCTCGGCGTTCGCTTTCCGGCGAATTGGTGACCTGGCCCATGCCGATGTAAGCATGCAGCCACTGCGGGCGGCGCTGGGCGAATTCGAGACCGAGCACGCTGCCCCAGGAATGGCCGAGCAGGAAAATCTTGTCCTTGCCGAATTCTTTGCGCAACCAGGCCACCATCTCCTCGGTGTCCTCGACCAGGCGCTCGCGCGTCATGGTCGGCTCGAGCTGGGCCGGATCGTTGAGCAGATAGGTCTTGCCGGCGCCGCGCTGGTCCCACTGCACGACGGTGAAGTAGTCCTCCCAACCGCGTTGGAAGTACCAGCTGTAGGGCATTTCCACGAAACCCGGCCCGCCGTGCAGCATCAACAGCACCGGATTGCGCTTGTCGACGCCGCGGATCGACACCCACTGCTCGATGCCGCCGATTTTCACCTTCTCGGCCCGCTCCACGCCTTCCGGAGTGACGATCCGGCGCAGATCGGCGATCAGCCGAGTGGCCTCGGCGCGGCTGGCCGGCTTCGCCGCCTGCTGCGCCGCGGCATTCGTGACTGCGCTCAGGCCCAGGGCCGCCGCGACGATCCAGCTCGTCGCCTTGTTCTGCCAATCGCTACGCATCTCGGTCGGTCTCCATTGTGGAGACACCAGAGATACGGGCCGGAGTGGAGCGGTTGCAGCGAACATTCCACGGCGATGCGGCCCATGGCAGCATGACGGCTCATTCCCGACAGGGCAGCAGGATGCGCGTGTATCTGGACGACGAACGCACCACCCCCGAGGGCTGGGTGCGCGTGTTCTGGCCCGACGAAGCCATCGCCCTGCTCGAAACCGGCGAAGTCAGTCAGATCAGCCTCGATCATGACCTCGGTGACGACGAGCGCGGCACCGGCTACGACGTGATCGTATGGATAGAAGAAGCCGTCGTCACACGCGGATTCCGGCCGCCGGCGATCAGCGTGCACTCGGCGAATCCGTCCGCACGCCTGCGCATGGAGGCCGGTATACGGGCGATCGAGCGCGCCAGCGCGGCTTGAACCGCAATAGGCCGCCCACCTCGCTGCACAACCGCTGTCGATTCCCGCCCTCCCCGTTCGTCGGATCATCAAGACAGCGCACACACGGCCGCTTGGGCCGCGCTAGCGTGCTCTGTCCTCGACCGCCCATTCACGCTTCCACTCCAGGACCCCGCCATGCGCTCCTTGCTCTGCTTGATCCTGTTGCTCAGCCTGCCCAGCCTCGCGATCGCCGATCCGCGCAAGGATTGGGACGATTTCCGCGCGGCGATGACCCAACATGCCGGCGGCCCCACCGGCATGTATGCGATCCAGGACGTCGCCGTCGTCGATGCCGGCAAGACCGTGCATCTCGCAGCGGCGCGCGCGCCCGCCGACATCCGCTGGGCCGAACAGGCCGGCGGCAAGGGCCAGTTCAGCGTCTCCTACGAGAACGGCCGCGCCCTCCTCCGCGGCCCGGGGCTGGCCGAGGTCGATCTGTTGAAAGCCAAGGAACAGCAACAGGCGCTGCCGGACGGGCTCATCGTGCGCGGCACCGTCTACGAAAAGTCGATCAAGGCCTGGCTCTACAACCCGAAGCTGCCGGCCCAGCGCTTCAAGAGCCTGAGCTTCTTTCCCTACGACCCCAAGGGTGTGGTCACCGCGACCTTCAAGCGCAAGAACGTGCCGGTCGGCGTGAGCCACCTGGACTCGCGCAACCACACCGGCCTGATGTACTGGATCGGCGACATCGAACTGCCGGTGCACGGCAAGACCTACCGCCTGCGCGCCTTCAATAAGGAAAAGGACTGGACCAAGATCAACCACGTCCTGCTGTTCCTGACCGACAAGACCTCGAAGAAGACCACTTACGGCGGTGGCCGCGTGCTCGAAACGCACTTCCCCGCCGGCGAAGCGCCGAACACGATGACGCTCAACTTGAACACGCTCTACAGCTTCCTGTGCGCGCATTCGGACTACTACAACTGCCCGATCAACCTCACCAGCTTCGTCGACACCGAACTGAAGTACGGCGAAATGTATCCGCCGCAGACGAAGTAAGCGCGATCGAGGCTTGAGCAAAGGGCAGCGCAAGCGGCCAAGCCCGGACTGCCGGCTTGGCCCGCGAGCAGCGGGCCGCTTCGTCGAGCAGCTATGCTTGCCGCCCATTCTCGACCGATAGCAAGTCCCGCCCCCGCTCATGCAGACACCGAAACCCGCTCGAACCGGCCGGATCCTGTTGACCTTATCTGGCGTGGCGCTGACCGCGGCCGGTACGTGCGCGATCCTCGCCGACGTTCTGGGCAATCGGCCGATACTGCTGGTGCAATCATCGAGCCATAGCTATCTGCGGATCGTGCCGACGCAGGGTCCTTATGCATTACCTGTCGGCATCGCCTTGACGCTGCTTGGGACGGGGCTGCTGATCGCATCGCGGTGGCGGCGCCCAAACCGATAGGCGCTGCCTCCGCAGCTATCTCGGCGAGCCCAGACCGTGCTGCGCACGGCAGCCATCGCAGGAATCGCATCGGCTGCTCGTACGATCACACCACCGGCAATGCGCTCGCATCGTACTGTTCGACGAACTCGCCGCTCGGCGGAATCGGCTTGATGATATCGATCAGCACGCCGTTCGGGTCGCTGGTAATGAAATGGCGCTGACCGAAGGCCTCGTCGCGCAGGCTCAACAGAATCGGCAAGCCGGCGTCCTGCAGTTGAGCGTGGACCGCGTCGACATCCTCGACCTCGAAGTTCAACAGCAGGCCGCCGACGCGGCCGCGTCCGGACTCGGGGATGGTGTGGTGGCGACCGTCCAGCACGGCCAGATTGATCGACGGGTCCTGCGCCGACTGCAGATGCACGTACCAGTCGCTGTTGAACAAGGCCACGAAGCCGAAATGGGCCTCGTAGAAAGATGCGGTGCCGGCAACGTCGTGGGTCATGATCACGGGGTAGTAGCTGGTGACTTTCATCTTGTCTGCTCTCTGGGATTTGACATACAGTCTGTATGTAAATCCAAATTAACATACAGGCTGTATGTATGCAACAACCTAGCCAGCCCCGATCGCCCCGCTCCAACCGCGAACGCACCGAAGCCACCCGCCACGGCTTGCTCGAGGCCGCGCGGGCCCTGTTCGTCAGCAAGGGCTATGGCGACACCTCCACGCCCGAGGTATCGGTCGCGGCCGGCACCACGCGCGGGGCGCTCTATCACCACTTCGTCGATAAGCGCGACCTGTTCCGGCACGTGCTGCAACGCGAAGCCGAGGCCGTCCGCAGCGACATCGTCGCCGCGGCGCCGGCCGGCTTGGGCGCGTACGAGGCGTTGATCGCCGGCAGCGAGGCCTATCTGCAGGCCATGGCCGTGCCCGGCCGCACCCGTTTGCTGTTGCTGGAAGGCCCGGCCGTGCTCGGACTGGCCGAGACCGCGGCGATCGACGAGTCCAATGCGGCCGAGACCCTGCATGCGGGCCTCTCCGCGGCAATCGGCGGCGGCGACGACGTATCCATCGACGCCCTGTCCAAACTGCTCTCGGCCGCGTTCGATCGTGCGGCCCTGGAGATCGATGCCGGCGGCGACCCCGAAGTGATCAAGGCGGCGATGCTGTGGTTGTTGCAGCGGGCGCTCGGCAAAGGCGGCGACAAAACGGCGCGCAAGCGTAAATAGGTATTGGCCCGCGACGACGAACGGGATGCACGCCTGCATCCATCGCACCGGAGTAGCTAGGCGCTATCGCCGGCCTGGCCACCGCACTCGCCTTCCAGCCAGGCCGCGAACGCCGTCGCGCCGACGCTCGCCGGCTTCAGCGCAAGCCGGGTCAACCAATAGCCACCGGCGTCGAGCATCGGCTCGAACGGTTGCAGCAAGCGTCCTTCGGCGATCTCGCGCTCGAACATCGCCGGCGGCGCCAGGGCGATGCCGAGCCCCTGCAAGGCGCATTGCACCATCGTCACCGACGAATCGAAGATCGGCCCGTTGACCGGCCCGTTCGGCACGACCTGCGCCGCCTCGAACCACAACCGCCAATCGTCGACGAAGTAGGAACGCAGCAGCGGAAAACGCGACAGATCGGCCGGACCGCGCAATTGCGCGGCGAGGCTCGGCGTGCACAAGGGGGTCAACGGCGCCGCCATCAGGAAACGGCTTTCCATGCCCGGCCAGTTGCCGCGGCCGTAACGGATCGCGTAATCCAGCCCTTCGCCGGCCGGATCGACGCGGTTGTTGTGGGTGCTGACGCGGACGTCGACCGCGGCATGACGACGCATGAAATCGGCCAGCCGCGGCAACAGCCAACCGCTCGCGAAAGTGCCGACCACGCCGACATGCACGACTTCGCGCGCCAGGCCGTCGCCGACCCGGTCGAGCGCATCGTCGATGCGGTCGAAGGCTTCCTGCAGCACCGGCAACAGGCCCAGGCCCTCATCGGTAAGGGCGAGCCCGCGTGGCAGGCGCCGGAACAATTCCACGCCCAACTGCGCTTCGAGCTGGCGAACCTGCTGGCTGACCGCGGCCTGGGTGACGTTGAGTTCTTCGGCGGCGCGGGTCAGGCTCAGCGCGCGCGCGGCGGCCTCGAACACTTTCAGCGAACCGAGATTGATCCGGGGATGGGCCATCGCGGCTCCGTATGAATGCGAACAGGGGTGTTGCGCCCGGCGAATCGCATGCGAACGACGATTCGAGCGGTGTCAGGTCGGCGATTCAAGCCGTCGCCCGAGAGTGTAGCAACCGAACGCGACGGCTTCGGAACGCTAACCGCCCGCGGGCACGAACCAGGCCTCGTCCGGCGTCCGCACCGCGGCCTCGGCTTGTCTGTCGCGCAAGTAGCCGTACCACTCCTCTTGCACGCGATCGATCGGCCCGATCCGTCGTTCGAACGCCTCCGGCGAACCGCCGTCGCGGATCAGCGCCCGATAGCCTTGCGCGTATTTGCCGTCGCCATAGTGGAACAGGAAATGACTGAGGCTCCAGTACTCGACGTAGTACAGATTGAGATGACGGCCGATCTCCGGCCCGGTGTCGGCGAGCAGGTCGCGCAGCGGTATCCAGCGGCGCTGCGCGATGTCGCGGCCGAGATCGCCGCTCAACGGAATCCGGGTCAGCCACCAGATCGGATACGCCGTCGCATCGACGGTGCCGGGAAGCAGCACGCCGTTCTCGATTCGGCTCGCACCGAAGTAGGTCGCCAGCCCTTCGTTCATCCAGCGCCGGTTCTTGAAGCCGGCGACTTCGTTGTTCAACTGATGGGTCGCTTCGTGGACCATCCAGTGATAGGGGTTCTGCCCGCCGCCCGAGTAATAGGCGTGGCAGATCGGCGCACGGTAATAGGCCTCGGCCCAAGGCATGCTGCGGTTATGGGCGACGAACTCGCCGCGGTTACGGTACAGGCGCAGTTGCAGCCTGCCCGGCTCACGATTGGCGGCGAGCTCCTTGGCGAAGAACCCGCTATAGGCCCGATGCAGGCTTTCGACCGCAGCGCCGATGGCCTGGGTCTGCTCCGGCGTCGCCGTGGTCGCTATCGCGTAATGCTCGGTCTCGAAGACCTCGACCGGGGCTTGGCCGGCCGGCACGCGCTGCTGTACGGCTGGTTTTTTGTCCGATCCCTCACGGTGAGCCGGGTCACTACCCGAGCCATTGCAACCGGTGCAAGCCGCCAGCACCGCCGCCAGAACCAGGCGCTTCAGGGCAAACCGAACCACACTCATCGAGTTTCGCCTCGGCGCTCGACAGATGCTCACCGCAATCGCGCCGAACGCAGCTCGTGCTTGCGACATAATTGCTCTGGCTCCAATTGGCGATAGCGCGGTCCGAACCACAACCACCCGGGCCTCAGTTCGCCGATCGAGAGGACACGCGCATCGTGCAGGCTGAAAAGCACGTTGACGTAGTCACCCGACATCTGCTCGTGCTTGACGCCCGGCGCATAGAAATCGACCGAGATGTAGTACGGAATGTTGCTTTGTTCGTGATACCAGGAACCACTCAGTTCGATATCCTCGACACGCCGCGCCTTGATCAGCTCGGCAATGCAGTTCGGCAGCCTGATGGCGTTCGGACCGATCCTGAGTGTGACGAGCGGCGGTTGGTTTTCGGGAAATCGCAGGTCGAGAGCGACCGGGCCGAACCGCTGCGGAACACCCGCGACGCTGCCGTCGGAGCGTCGATGCAGAACGCGGTCGACATGCGCCTGCACCGTCATCGGCATCAGCACCAATGCCGCGAGCATCCACCCGGGCCGGTTCATCGCGCTCCCGGGTAGGAGCGGCGCAAGCCGCGACCGTGATGATTCCGGTCGCAGGCCGCTTCGCCGCCGCGCGCATTGCCGTGGTCGCAGCTTGCGCTGCTCCTACCCTGGGCTCGCGGCCACATCGGCGACACCCGGCCTCGCAAGAGATTGTCGATCACTGCGCATCCACCCCCACATCGGCGCGGGGTTCATAGATATCTTCGCGACGCTCTGCGATCCAGTACTGCAGAGGGTAAAGACAACTGGCCGCATGCCTGCCCCAATGTATCCAGAAGTACTGCCACCAATGCGACGCGGCGGCATCCTTGAGCCCGGCATCGAACAGGGACAGCCCGCCTTTGAGGTCGCGCCAGATATCGGCGAGGTCGTCGGCGATATCGCCGACTTCGTGCCCAGCGTCTTCGAAGACGAAGGGATCGGTCTGCTGCACGTAGTAATTGAACGGTAGCGACCCGAAACGGCGGAACACCACGGTCCAGGCTTCATGCGACAGCTCGTCAGGGTCTCCATGAACGACGCCTTCCGGCAGCTGCAACGCGCGTTCCTGAAGCTCGTACAGCAACCGCAGCGCGATATTCGCCTCGATCGCCGCCGCTTGCGGCTCACCCTCGGCCCAGGCGCAGAAACGCCGCGCGGTCTCGGCGAAACGTTCGATGGATGAATTCATTGGCTTTCTGGACAGCGGCTGTCAGGGCTGGGCTTTCACCAGTTTTCCGCCGGTCCAACGGTAGCTCCAACGATAGCGGCCCGGATCGGGGCAATGGATGGTCTCCTTCTGCTCACCGTTCCCGGTCGTATAAAGACGCTTGCAGATCGGCGAATCCTCTTTGACCAGGAACGACACTTCGACCTGGCGATCCAGGACGCGTATGCGTTCGACTTCGCCCGGGACCTGTTCGTTATGGCCGAAACGATAGCCGGTGCGCGCCGCCGCATCGCGCAGCGCCAATTCGTCGGGGCTCAAGGCAGAGACGACGGGCGCCGGCGGGCCCGCGACCAGCACGACGAGTTCGTTGGGGCAGTCGAAGTTCGCGCCGACGCAACGGGCGGTGGCCAGGAACAGGATTTCCTCCTTGCCATCGCCGTCCAGGTCGGCGGCTTGCGCACGACTGGAGAAACGCTCCTGGACGATGTCGTCGCTGTAGAACATGGCCATCTGGGCTTTGACGGCCTGGTCGATGCGCGCCTTCTCCAGCGCCCCGCTCGCGGGCGACGCCATCAGCAAGAGGACAGCCATGCTCAGCAGGCTTGTTGCGTTGGTACGTGACATCGGGCGCTCTCCTTGGTGGCCAGTGCAGACGATCCTTCGCCGCTACGATAGCGCGCCGCCGCATCCGATCCAATCGGCCGGGCATCCGTAGCCGTCCGCAACCAGCCCCGGGGCGCCACCCGCCGGATCGGCCAGGATCGCCTCCCGGCTCCGGGCTCCCATGCCGGTGTCGACCGGCATGGGCACCGCCGGGCTTACTCGCTCGGCGTCACGCACTTCTTGTCGCGGAACAGCGCCCACTCCTCGCAGACCTTGCCGTCGGGCAAGGTACATACACCGAACTGCCCGCCGTCCTTGCCGGTGCGGATCTCAAGCGTGCCGCCCAGGTCCTTGCAATGCACCGAGGCCGGGTTCGGCATACCGATCTTCGGGGTCAGGCTGGCCGCGCTATCGGCGGGCGTGGTGTCGGCCGGCGTGGCGCAGGCGGCCAAGGCCATCACGGCGGTCAGCAACAGGGCGAAACGGGGCAGGTTTTGCATGGCGAGGGCCTCGGGGAAACGAGGCCTCACTATACCCGCCGCCCGACAAGGCCCGGTCAAGACGCGTAGGCGCGATCGAGGCCGCCGGTGGATGCAACGGGGCCCGGGGGCCCGCCGCATCCTTCCGGCTGCGGGCGGCTCAGGCGGCCGCGCGCAACGAGCGCTCGAAGCGCATGTGCTCGCCGATTTTGTCGACCCAGCTGACGTCGCCGCCGGCTGGCGGCAGCTTGCTCAGCATCGTCCACTTGGGCTGGATGTAATCGGGGAACTGGCCGACCCACTGCTGCGGATTCGCCGGCAAGGCGTGGCTCAGCACCGTGGTCAGGTTGACCACCGAGTGCCGCGACAATTCGTGCGGAAACCACTCGCCTTTGACGTAGAAAGCGGTCTGGAACGCCGAACCCACCGCATGGAAACCCAGGTCGCTAGGCGGCAGCGTCGGCACGTAGTCCCAATAGTTGTAGACGCGAATGCTGTTCGCCGCCGGGATGGTGGCGTTATAGGCGGTCTGCCAGTCGAGGGTGCCGACCATCGGGCTGGAGAAATTGATGTTGGTCGTGCTCATCGACTGGCTGACCGCCAGGTCGAGCGAGAACAACTGGCTCAGCGCGGCGCCCAGGCTGTGACCGGTGACGTAGAGCTCGCTCGGCGTGTATTTGGCCAACAAGGCGAACAGTTGCTGCCGCATCGACTGGGCCATCGAACCGCCCTTGTCGTCGTAGATGCTGTAGAAGCCCGAGGCGACATGCGGCGTCGGCGCGACCGTGCCGCTGCTCGGTACGAACTCGGTGGTGAGGAAACGTACGTCCTCGTAGATGTCCATGTCCGAGTCGGTGCCGCGGAACGCGAAGATAAAGGTGCCGGGGTCGGCGATCGACTGGAACACCAACCCGTACTTCTCTTCCGAGCCGCTGATCAGGAAGGCGTCCCAACCGGTCCACGCGTCGATCTGCTGATAGCCCTCGGGCGACTGGAACGGCTGGCCCTGGTAGTAGTCGTAAGCGGCCTTCGAGGCTACGGCGAGTGCGATCGTCAGCGTTGCGTCGAGCGTCGCTTGGGTGGATGCGTTCGTGGAATCGGTGGTCATCGGATTTTTCCTCTCGGTAGGCAGATGCGAGCAGCCGACCGCACCGCTCTCGCCACCACAGCACGCAATGGGGTCCGACGACCGGCCACGATGTCGCGTTCGCATCCACATCGGCGAGGGATCGGCCATAAAAATTGTGACCGGGCGCATGATTCCGGGGTGGCGATCTGCGATGGAGCGTGGCTTCCGACAGCGCAAGGACGTTCGATCTCGCTGCACAGCGCGGGGCTTCGCTATTGGCATCCGAGCGGCCGGCTCTTTCGATCGAGAGCCGATCCCCCTGCCCCCTCATCAAAGGGGAAGCTCTTCGCGGAGGGAATCGCGTCGCCCCCCGAACTCCAGAGGAGGAATGCATCAGACAAAGGAACTCTTCGCCGTCGGCTCACCACGCTCAACGACGCATCGCGCATTGAACAACTCGGTCAGTTCCTTTCGCGATCCGGGTACATCGTCGCGCGAACGCCTTCGATAACGTTCAGTCTCCAACCACTCCAGCAAGGACCGAACATGAAGAGTCGTACTTCGATGGCCGCTCTCGGCATGACGCTCGCGTTGTCCGGTTTGACTCCGTTCGCCGCGGCGGCGCAGGACCCGATGGCGGCGCAGCACCGTCACTGCGAACGCGAGTTCGAACGCACCTCCGAAGCGCTTGGCGATGCCTTCGCCCGGCGCGATCTCAATCGTTTCATGGCCGGTTTCGCCGAAGATGCGGTCCAGGTCAACAGCCTCGGCCAGGTGCTCAACGGCAAGCCGGCGATCACTGCCTTCTATCGCGCGGTGATGGCCAACGAGTATGTGTTCAAGCGTACCCTGCTGGCGCAGACGATCAGCCAATGCTCCAGCGCCGTGGTCGTCGACCGCATCGAATTCACCATTCCCTCGGCCGGCATCACCCTGCACGCAATCGATGTCGCCAACTGGGCGCGGGTGCGCGGTCAATGGCGGTTGAGCGCCGACACCACCACGCCGATCGCCAAACCGTAAACCAGGCAGGCCATAAGCGGCAGGCTCCGGCGGGGCCTGCCGCAAGGGTGTGAAGCAAGAATGGCGGCGCACTGCTGTACGCTTCCGGTTCCGGGCCTGCATCACGCCCGGCGGTCCGAGGGCTCATCGTCGCAGGCATTGCGATGCAGGTGACGTATCCAGGCATTCGGGAATGCCATGGGATCGCAGAGGCCGCCATGTACGTCTATTACGTGAACCGCAACGCACAGCCGAACGGAAACCACGAGGTGCATCGCTCCGACTGCCCGTTCGTGCCGTTCAACAAACAAGATCTGGGGTATTACCTGCATTGCCAATCGGCGGTGGTCGCGGCTAAACGCTACTTCGCCCAGACCAACGGCTGCTATTGGTGCTCCAAGCCCTGCCATAGCGCTTGAACGCAAAGGCCCGCCGAATGGCGGGCCTTTCTTTATCGAAATGCGCCTGCCCGCCGAATGGCGGGCCTTTCTTTATCGAAGTGCGCCTGCCCGCCGAATGGCGGGCCTTTCTTTATCGAAGTGGACCTGCCTGCCGAGTGGCGGGCTTTTCTTTATCGAAATGCGCACCGAACGCAAGGCCGGACCGATCAGCCGCCGGTTTCGCGCAAAGTGACGCCGTGCTGCTTGGCGTAGGCCTCCTGCGCCGCATTCCAGGCGATGGCCTTGCTATCCACATCGCCGATCAGGCGCTCCATGTCGGTGCCCAGCGAACCGAACTGCTGATCGCTGTAACCGTCGGGCAGCTTGCCCATTTCTTCCAGCTTGGCGAACGCTGCGTCGACACTCTTGAGGTAGTCGAGCATGCTCGCGTGCAGCGCAGCGGCGTCCTCCGGCGGCGGAAACGCCTGCGTCACCGTGGTGTTGGCGGCCAGCTCGCGGCGCAGGCCGGCGAACTGGGGCTGATAGCGGCTCATGCCCTTGCGCGTCTGCAGCACCTTGCTGAACTCGTCGGCGCGATCGCCGCCGAGCCAGCGGACCGCGGGCGTGCTGGCGGAGTTCCACACCGAGACGTTCTGCTCCAGGTATTCCTCGGCGGTCATGGTGCTGCGTCCACCGCTGCTGCAGGCGGCAGCGAGGAAGGCCAACAAGCAGATCGAAACGAGGCGATTGAGTTTCTTCAAGACAATGTCCTTTTGCTGATGAGAGATGCGTCCGATGCGCAGCGGCGCCTGAGCGCCACCCGTGGGGAACCGGAGCGATGCTTGCGCGGCCGGGTCGGGATCCCCGCACCGACACGACGCCGTGCCGCCGGGGTATCCAGCGGGACGGGATCGGTGCCAGTGGACGATGCGCGAGCCCTTGAGGAGCCGCGAAAAGGAAACCAGCCTGCGGCCGCCGTGCATGGTAACTCGGTGGGCCGTCGAGCGGCGCGGACGCGTCCTCCCGCGCGACAGCCGCCCGATTGGGCAAGCACGTTTTGGCAAACACGCTTGGGCAAGCACGCCCGTTCGCAGCCGTCCCCAGTGACGCAGGGACTAGACCCGCGTCACCACCAACCACAGCAACAACAAATACAGCGCGAACGAGAAGCCGGTGACGAAGGCCTGCGTCGCCGGCGCCATGCCGAGCAGGCAGATCGCCGCCGCAATGCCCTGCCAAAGAAAATACGCCGCCGCGATCAACACCAGCCACACCAACGGCGGAAATAACCCCAGCGCCTTGACCAACACATTCTGCCGCCTCGGCACCGGCTGGATCTCGTCCATGTCGACGCGTCCGTCGACGACGAAGCCGGCGATCACGTTCCATACCGACTCCACGATCGCCGCACCGTGCCCGCCTTTGACGTAGGTCACCTGGCTGACGCCGGCATCCGGTTGCGAGAGGAGGAAGCCGTCGTGTCCGGCGCTGCCGAGGTCCTGCAGCCTGAAGAACTGGAAGAATTTCGGGAAGAACGCCACCACCCAGTCGCCGGTGGCGACGAAGTTGAGCACGCCCCGGACCCTCGGCCGCTTGCCGTCGAGGAAGCGCCGCCAGTCGTAACTGCGGCGCACCACGCTGCCGGCGAACACGACGCGATCGAAACGGCAGCAGGGATACAGCTCCAGCGCGCGGGCCAGCAGATAGGTGCCGTTGCTGTGTCCGACATAGGAAAAGCTCGCGTTCGGATAACGCGCCAGGGCTTCGGTGTACTGGTCCATCAGCCATTCCACTTTCTGTCGCCGATACCACGGGAACAGGAACGGCAGCATCGGGAAATAGCCGTAGCTGGAGGTCTCGGTGGCCCAGGTGGCCAGGCGGTCGCCGGCGCGTTGCTTGATGCGGCGCGCGATCTTGTGGGTCCAGTAGCCGACGTCGCGAATGCCGTGCATGACGAAGACCACGCGCTCGATGCTCTCGTCGGGCGCGGCGAAACGCTCGTCGGACGGCACCACGGCTTCGCGCTGCAGTTGCGCACTGTCGGCTTGCAAGGCCAGCACGAAGGCGCGGGTGCGGCCCGCGCCGACGATCGGGTCGGCCATGTCGATGATGTCGGCATGCCCGGAATGAGGCACGTCGAGGTAAACGAAATCGCCTCCCGAGACGAGATCGACGTTGTCTTCGGGCGCAACCATGTCGTCGCGCGAACCCAGCAACTGGATCGTCAAGGCGCTGCCGGGCGCGGCCGGCGCACTCGCATCGCCCTGCATCGATGGACCGGTGCGGCTGGCGCGGCGGCGCATCAGCAACCACTGGATGCGCAATTGGGTGATGAATTCGGCGCCGCGGCGAAAGGTGAAGACCAAGGGCCAGCGCCGGCTGAAGGCATGGATGACATGGCACAACAAGCTGCCCAGGCTCCACACCGGCGCGTTGGCGAGGCTGAGGTGATGCGACACGCGCCAACCGCGGTTCATGCCGGCCAGCAGCACGATCCGCGACACGCAGCCGGCCCAGGGCCGCGCCGGAACGAGTGCCGCTTCGTCGGCGGATGCCGGCTTGAACACGGCCTCGAACGGAGCGCCTTCGACTTCGCCGCAGGCCACCACGTAAAGTTTTCGCGCCAGCAGCGCGCCGAGGCTGTGCCCGACCAGCACGATATTGCCGTAGCGCGTGGCCTGAGCGTAGGCCTGGGCGTATTTGCGATCGATCTCCGTCAACAAGCCTGCGACGATCTCGTTCGGATCCGCCATCGACAAGCGCGATGCCGGCAGCTCCGGGCAATAGATTTCCGCATCCGGCCAGGCGCCGCGCACCAGGGCTTGCACCGACTCTAGCCTGGCCGCGGTGTGCATATAGGCGTGCAGCAGTACCACCAACGTCCGCGAACGCTCCTCGACTTGCGTGTTCATCCCGCCCCCTGGCTGAGTCACGACGCTGCTCCGCAGCGAAATCCACGGAACCCTGCAATGAATGCCGCGCCCGATTCGGCCCGGCGGCCATCGCTCTCGCTCTCGCGGACGCTTGCGGCGCGGACGCACGCACGGATGGCCCGGGGCCGAAACCTCGGGACCGCGTCGCTGCATTCGGCGCGGGACCGAACGGCACCGAGGAACATACCCTCGCCGACCGAGCCTGCCGATTCATTCAACGTGGAAGCAGGCTGACTCCGGTCAGACCGCCTTGTCGAAAGCGCGCAGACGGAACAACCGGAGCACGGCGAAAGTGCAGGAAATACGCTGCAACCGGCAATCCATGCCACGACGGACGCGAGTGCAAACGCGGGCTCGAAGGAATCGTTCAACATCTTCCTCCCAGGTCGCAAATTGGCTCCATCGCTCGTCAACCGATTGGGCCTCCATTGGAACCGCTGGCGCACCTAAGGTCGCCATCGTCCCAACCACCGAGACAAGACGATGACCCACCGCACTCCCCGCTCTGCCCGCACGTCGGCGCTGATCGCCGTGTCCATGCTCGCCCTGTCCACCGCCCCTATGGCGTTCGCCGCGGCCCCTGCAAGCAACGCAGCCGCAAGCAGCGCCCCGCAACCCGCCGCGTCCGGCTGGGTCAGCGACATCCTCACCCGCATCTGCGCCCGCCAGTTCGACGTCGCCCAGCGCACCGACATGGAATCCTTCCGCGACTACGACGCCGAAACCTTCCGCGCCATCCACGACGAACGCGCCATCACCGTGTTCGACAGCGGCGGCGTGCGCATCGGCATCGACGCGATCATGACCGCATTGGCCGGCCACTTCACCAACCGCGAAGCCAAGTGGAGTTGGACCGAACGCTATCGCGTGGTCGACGGCTGCAACTCGGCCTACATCCTGTACGAAACCGTCTACGAGATCCCGCGTATCGGTTATCGCCAGAAAGCCCTGACCGGCGTCACCTACAGCCACGACGGCCGCAAGTGGCTCGCGATCGCCGACCAGGGCACCAAGCTGCCGCCGTGACGGCATGCGTGGCGGCGGTCGTTCCGCCATAGGCACGGCGCAAAGGCGGCTACGGCCGCCTTTGCTTTTTCCGGAGCACAGGCTTCGCAGGTGCGAGTGCGACAGTGCCGCGTCGAGGAATGCGGATCTCCGCCGGCCGAGGACAGGCCCGGTTTGGCCGCCCGCTTCGGGTCTTGGCGTTCGCTTCCGGTGAGGAGCCGCGCGCAGCGTCTCTTCGGCGGCCGCGGAGAACGGCCGGCTTCACTGGACTGCTCGGCTCGCCCTGTTTCACCGGCCGCAGAAACACGGACGTCCGCATGCGTCATCGCCAACCAGCGCGCAGGACTGCGGTCGCCACCAGGAGAGGTCCGATGAAATCCAGACACTGCACGCCCGCGCTGCATTGCGCGGCCGGTCCGACGCGTCCACCGCAACATCCGCCCACCGCTTCGCCGACGCCGCGCTACAGCGGCTTCGTCATCCTGCGTTTGTCCGATCGCATTGCGCCGGGTTCCGACAAAGACCTGCGCAGCCTCGCACGCAAGCACAAGCTGGTGGCGCTGTCCAAGTTGCTGGAAGAGGCGACGGTCGAATCGACCCGGCCGGTGATCCGCAGCGTCGATGCCAAGCGCTTGATCGAAATGGAGCGCCGCGCCGCGCAATCGCCGTTTCCGCCGTTGCGCAGCCTGACCGGTTACTGGCGCCTGGATCTGCGCCATCGTCCCGACGACGCCGAAGCCCTGGTCGCACGCTTGCGCCGGCTCGCCGAAATCGCAGACGCCTACCGCGAACTCGAAGTCACCGAACCGGTCAACGACGCCGACGACCCGTATTGCGCCGGCCAGGACTACCTGGATGCCGCTCCGACCGGCATCGACGCGCGCTGGGCCTGGACCCAGGCCAACGGCACCGGCGGCGGCATCGGCGTGGTCGATCTCGAACAAGGTTGGTTCCTCGGCCACGAAGACCTGGTCGGGCACGCGCCCAGCCTGATCTTCGGCGACAACCGCGATGGCGTGAGCACCTACAAGGGCAATCACGGCACCGCCGTGCTCGGCGAAATCGCCGGCATCGACAACACCCTCGGCGTGGTCGGCATCGCCCCCGACGTGGGATCGGTGCGGGTGACCTCGCATTACGACGCCGGCACCGACACCAACCTGCACGTGGCCGATGCGATCGTCGCCGCGCTGCCGAGCATGGCGGTCGGCGACGTGCTATTGCTGGAAGTGCAACGCGGCGGCGCGATCCTGACCGAAGTCGACAACGCCGACTTCGATGCGATCCGCCTGGCCAGCGCCCTGGGCGTGATCGTGGTCGAAGCCGCCGGCAACGGCAGCAACGACCTCGACGCCTACACCGACGGCGGCGGTTTCCAGGTATTCAACCGCGCCAGCGCCGATTTCCGCGATTCCGGCGCGATCGTGGTCGGCGCAGCACTGTCGCCGCTGCCGCACAACCGCGCCGGTTTCTCCAGCTTCGGCTCGCGCGTGGATTGCTATGCCTGGGGCGAGAACGTCACCACCTGCGCCTACGGCGATCTCGACAACGGCGGCGGCGACGACAACCGCACCTACACCGCCGGTTTCAACGGCACCAGTTCGGCCTCGCCGATCGTCACCGGCGCCGCGCTCGTCACCCAGGGCATGTACGCCGCGACGACCGGCACGCGCCTGTCGCCGGGGCAGATGCGCAGCCTGCTGTCCGACCCGGCGATCAATACCCCGCAGGGCGGCGGCGTGGCCGGCGCCATCGGCGTAATGCCGGACCTGCGCGCGATCATCGAGGACACCCTGGGCCTGGTGCCCGATGTTTACCTGCGCGACGCCGTCGGCGACAGCGGCGCGGTGCCGTCCACCGGCGCCATCAGCTCCAGCCCCGACGTGATCCTGCGCCCGACCGCGGTGGCCAACCCCGACGCGGCCTTCGGCGAAGGCAGCGGCACCGAGAACAGCAACACCCTCGGCCACGAGGCCGAAACCGGGCAGGACAATTTCCTCTACGTGCGCATGCGCAATCGCGGTGCCGCCGATGCCGACGACGTCCGCGCGACGGTGTACTGGAGCCCGGTCGCGACCTTGCTGACCCCGGACCTGTGGAACCTGATCGGCACCTCGGCGCCGGTCGACGTGCCGATGGGCGACACCCTGGTGGTCGCCGATGCGATCACCTGGCCGCAAGCCGACATCCCCGCGCCCGGCCATTACTGCTTCGTCGCCAGCCTCGACCATCCGAGCGACGCCGCGCCGCCGCTGCCGCCCGGTCCGCCCAACTTCGACTGGGATGCCTTCCGCGACTACATCCGCGCCCACAACAACATCACCTGGCGCAACTTCAACGTCGTCGACCCGCCGCCGGATCCGCAGGCCTGGTTGTCGTTGCCGCTCCTGATCACCGGCACGCCCGATCGCGCCCGCGCCTTCGATTTCGAGATCGTGCGGCGCTTGCCCAAGGGCGTCACGGTGCACCTGGAACTGCCGCGCGACCTCGCCCGACGCATCGGTGCCCGGGTGCCCTGGAAGGTCGATGTACCGCGTAAAGGCGATCGCGCCACCATCGCCTTGCCGGGCCTGCCGCGCCTGCCTTTGTGCGGCCTGCCGCTGCCGCGCGGCGCGCGCCTGCCGGCGCGCTTCCTGGTGCGCGGCGCCAAGCCCGAACAGATGCAGGGCGCCAGCATCGCCATCCGCCAACTGTTCGAAGGCGAGGAAGTCGGTCGCATCACCTGGCAATGCCTCAACCGCGGCAACGCCGGCAAGGCCAAGCCGGCGATGGCGGTCAGACCGGCAGCGGCTAAAAAACGCTGAAGCCTCGATGCGCTTCGTCGGGCACGGCGCCGCAAACGGATCCGCCCGAAGCCGCGTCGGCTTCGGGCGGACGCGAAAATTCACCCGGCGGGCTCGTTCGCGATGGCGACGAGCTCGCCGGATGCGCGGCTTCGCTCAGGGGTTGGTGAAATAACCCGAGCAATAACGCGAGCCGTTCTTGCTCAGATAGAAGCGGCTGCAGTTGGTGTCGTAGCTGCTGCCCAGCGCGGTGATCTGGAAGCCCGACAGATATACCCCGTTGAGGTGATAGTGGCTGCCGTTGTACTTCAGCGACCAATGCTCGTGCGGGCCGGTGGAGGCACCGCCGTTGCACAGCGCCTGGGCGCGGGTGTTGGCCGGGTTGCCGATACGGCTGTTGGCGGCGACGCTCGCGCCGGTGCCGTACTGCAGGTTCATCATGTGGTAGTAGGTCGTCGACCAACCGCCGCTGTGCACCACTTCGGCGAAGCACGAGGAATGGCGCTTGAACGAGCCGCCGGCCGAGGCCGACACCCAGTTCCCGCTCTGGTTGCTGCCCCAGCCACCGCCGCGCGACATGTCCAGCGACGACATCGGGTAATTGCCCGAGCCGGTGTTGGTGTGCGCGCCGCCGACATGCCAGGACGCGCCGCGCGGGTACGGGAACTGCAGGAAACCGTTGGCCGGCCCGGCCAGGGCGTTGACGTCGCTGGTATCGGCGAAACGCGCCGACGCCGGCACTGCCTTGCGCGGCTCGTTGAACAAGCGGCCGTAGACCTGCTGGAACTCGCCGTCGCCGCGCAGCGCGGCACTGGCCTGGCTCTCGCCAGCCTGCAGGTACAGGGCTTGCAAGGGATTGCTGCGCGCCAGCGGCACGCGGCCTTGCGGCGCCAGCGACGCGTCTTCCTGCTCGTACAGAGCCTGGCGCAAGGCCGTGGCGACCTCGCGGGTCTGGCCATTGAAATCCTTCGCCGTCGACAGCTTGCCGAACGGACGGCGCATCGCATCGGCGCTGGCGCGCTGACGCGACACCACGCCGCTCTGCTGCTCCATCAGCGCGATCAACACCTTCGGGCTGATGCTGCTGTAACCGGCCCAGTGCGAAATCGACTCGCTGTGCCGCACCAGATGCGGCGCGTGCTTGGCCAGATAGGCCGCGGTGTCGAAGTCGAACATCTCGTCGTAGGAATACACCAGGTCCTGGCCGCTCAACCCGGCAGCGGCGTTCGCATCGCGCCCGCCGGCCGTCGCCGTGCCGCCGATGGCCGCTGCGATACAGCAGGCCAACAACCCCAGTCGTGCTTTAGAAATCGCCTTCATCGTATCGCTCTCGTCGAATGTGGGGTGGCATGCATGCCCTGTCCGCAACGACAGATCCGGCATCGAGCGCAGTGTGCTTTCTCGTTCGCATCGGCCACCCTGAGTGATGCGATGTCCCGACTCTAGGGTTCGTCAACAACGCTGTCGTGCGATCGCAGCGCAGTTGCTCACTTGCGGTGAGACTGCTCCTGCACTTCCTTCATTTCGAATCGTCATATGGCAGCGAATCGCTGCAGATGTATTCGATGTCAGTCGCGTATCGAGATTTCATCCCCTGCGAATCGACGGCGCATACGCTGCGCACAAAGCACATTAGCCCGCATTCACGATGCGTGATTTTCGCTGTTTGAAACTTCATCGAGCCGCGTGCGCCGCACTGCACGAACGCGCATTCATCGCAAGCACTCGCCCGGGTTTTCCGGAGGGGAAACCGGTTTCGTTTGAATGCGGCGATGGCGCGATATCCGCGCCATCGCCGCAAACCCCGCCGTGTGCGCTGCGGGCCGGGTGGTGCGCCTCAGAAGGTGATCTTCACCGACGGCGCGCTGCGCTCGGCTTCGCCGTGATACACCGCCTCGATGTTGTTGCCGTCCGGGTCCAGCACGAACGCGGCGTAATAACCGGGGTGATAGTCGCGGCCTCCGGGCGAACCGTTGTCCTTGCCGCCGTTGGTCATCGCGGCGCGGTGGAAGGCATCGACCATCGCCCAGTCCTGCGCCTGGAACGCGAGGTGATGGCGCCCGGTCAGGCTGCCTTGGGCGGCCGGGCTGTCGGCGGTCGACACGAACAACTCGTCGGCCCAGAAATGATCGTCGCCGCTGCCGGCTATCGGCACCTTCAAGGCGGCGAAGACCGCGGTGTAGAACTTCCGGCTCGCCTCGATATCGCGCACCACCAACTGGATGTGATCGATCAAACGGCCGCGGTGCAGTTCCTGCGTTTCCATGCTCGCCTCTCCCGTCGTCATGTAGTCGTGCCCGCCCCAGAACCGGCGGATCGGGCCTGAATCCTTGCCTGTTTTACGACCGGTATCAAGAAACCGCGTTGAAGATGACGTTCCGATAGGGGCAACCCTAGCTGTGCCCGCGGCGGGCGCGGCCTAAAGTGCCCGCATCGGCAGTGCCCTGTCGGCGAGAGGAGCCTTCCCATGCACGTCTCCGGCACCAGCGGCAGCGCCTGGATTCCCCAGACGTCGGTTCCCGTCCAAGAATCCGCCCGCCCCACCCTGCCCGACGGCCCGGAGCTGATCCACGTCGGCGAGTTCATCCCCCAGGGCCAGGGCTACGATGCCCAGCGTCGGCAAGTCCTGACGACCTACTACAACAAGGACGACGGCGTCCTGTTGTCGATCCAGAACCAGGACGGCGGCCCCGAGGTCAAGCACGTCAAGCTCGACGGCGGCAGCGCCGAGAACCTGTGCGCGATCGCGCCGGACAAGGGCGGCGGCGTGGCGACCGACGGCAAGTTCGTGTACCTGGCCGATACGGAATCGGTCTACGTGTATCGGCGCGAAGACATCGATGCCGCCCAGAACGGCGGCTCGGTCGAGCCAGTGTGGATCAACCGCATGCCGGAGGGCAGCAACGCCAGCTACCTGACCGTCAAGGACGGCCAGGCCTATGTCGGCCAGTTCGCGGTCGACCCGAACGGCTTCGGCTCGGACCAGGCCAAACAGGATTTCGACGGCAAACCCAGCCTGGTGCGTTTCGATATCGGCGCCAAGGGCGAGTTCGTCAACCCCAGCGCCCCGGTCGAGACGCCCTACTACGCCCAGGGCGTGACCGCGACCGACCGGGGCCTGCTCTTCAGCACCTCCTTCGGGGGCCAGGACGAATCGCCGCGCGAGCTGGTCTTTCAGCAGTTCACCGGCAACGGCGCGAACTTCCGACTCGAAGCGGCCAAGGATGCGCAGAGCGTCTACCGTCTCGACCATTACGCCGAAGGCATCAACGTCATCGACAACGAAGTCTGGGTGACCTACGAAAGCGCCGCCGACGACTACCGCGACAGCGGCGTCGAACCGCGCACGCACATCCAGCGCATCCCGCTCGGCGAACTGAAAGACTACTGATCGGACCGCAGCGGCCGCATCATCGCAGACGCAAGCGGACCGCGAGAAAACTCCCCGGCGGGTTCACGCACCGGCCTGGCCCACGTTCCAACAGGCAACGGACGAGGCGCTTTAGCGCCTGTTCCGACCAGGCGCGGCTGCGGGCAATGGCGAACCTTGCAGCGCGTCCTGCCTTTCCGCGATTGCCGATGGGAGCGTCCGATGTCCAGAAACAAGACTCTTTTTATCTACAACGACACCAGAGCCGACCAGGAGTGGACCATCTATTCCGAAGGCGTCATCAATCAAAGCTATACGCTGGGCCAGGACCGAAAGAGCTTCACGGTCACGCTCAGCGCCAACGCCGTGATCAAGTTCGGCGTGGACGATGCCGTGTATCTCGACGCCATCTACGACTATCGCAGCGACAGTTGGACCAGCCGCACCGCCACCCCGAACGAGATGCAGTTCTCCGCCGCTCAAAGTGCGGTGAGCGTCACCTGCAGTTATGTTCCCTGAGCCGATTCGAAGACTTCCGAGTAAGAACCGGGTCGGAGACCGCCATCACCGCTAGAGTCTCCGACCCCGCTTCGCCATTGGCCTGCCCCTGGGACGCGACGATCCTTCCCGACCGGCCGAACTGGCCGACCTCCCTGCCGGCGTGCGCGTAGTGCGCCCGAACCGCGCTTGGATCCGCTCATGAGGCCTCGAGGCATCGCCCGGCGTCGGCCCGTGGATAAGACCGGCCACGTCTGAACATTGCAGGTATCGCCCCTCGCGCGACGCCGCCGTCGATGCAACCGTTTCCGCCATCGCCGCATCACTTGCACCACGCAACGAAGCCTCGGCCGGCGCCACCGATCCGTTCGCTGCGTCGTCCTGTCGACCACCGATCCGGAAACTGCCTATGAAGACGATGCCTGCTTTGTTCGCCCTGTTGCTGTCCGTCCCCGGCCTGACCATGGCCGAGGAATGCAAGAACACCTCGGACTACGAGCGCGCCCGCGCCGTGGTCCAAGACCTCAGCCGCATCGTCGCCCCGAACGGGGTCCAGGAAGCCTATGCCGTGCGCATCGGCGGCATCGACCAGTGGCTCAACGTGCGCGGCCAGGACAAGGCCAACCCCATCCTGCTGTTCGCCCACGGCGGCCCGGCCTCGCCGCTGATCCCAACGATGTGGCAGTTCCAGCGTCCGATGGAGGAATTCTTCACCGTGGTCAACTGGGACCAGCGCGGCGCCGGCAAGACCTTCGCCTCCCACGATCCGCAGGCTTATGCCGACACCCTGCAGGTCGAACGCTATGCCGACGACGCCATCGAAATCGCCGAGTACGTGCGCAAGCGCTACGGCAAGCGCAAGGTGGTGCTGGCCGGCCACAGCTGGGGCACCATCGTCGCGATGACCGCGGCGCTGAAGCGGCCGGACCTGTTCCATGCCTACCTCGGCGTGGGCCAGGCCATCAACGTGCGCGAGAACGAGCGCATCAGCTTCGACTACGGCATGCAGCAGGCCAAAGCCCACGGCAACACCGAAGCGGTCAAGGAGATGGAGGCCATCGCACCCTACCCCGGCGACCAGCCGATCACCCGCGAACGCATCATCGCCGCACGCAAGTGGTCGCAGTACTACGGCGGCATGACCGCCTACCGCGACGAGTCGCTGTACTTTTACCGCGCCCCACTGCTGTCGCCCGAGTACAACGACTGCGACCGCGCCGCGGTCAACCGCGGCAACGAGTTCAGCCTCGGCCGCGTGCTGCCGGAATTCGTCACCGTCGACTTCAGCAAGGTCCGCGAATTCCCGATCCCGGTGGTGATGTTCATGGGCCGCCACGACTACACCACGCCGTCGCAACCGACCGCGGACTGGCTGGCCCAGGTCAAGGCGCCGTACAAGCAGGGCGTGTGGTTCGAGCACTCCTCGCACATGATCCAGTGGGAAGAACCCGGCAAGGTCCTGGCCAGTCTGTTGCAATACGTGCGACCGCTGGCCAAGGACGACGCCAAGCAGTGACCGCTGCGCATGCGGGCCGGCGCGCTGCCGATGCGGCCGCCGGCCCCGATCGCGGGTCCATGGCCGACCTGCGCCCCGATCCACGTTGCCTACCCATAGCCACAGGGCTACAGGGAAGATCGCAATGTCGGCCGTGGACCGATCGAAAAACATCCTCATCTTCGCCGATGGCACCGGACAGGCCGGTGGGCTGCGGCCCGACCAGCGCCTGAGCAACGTCTACAAACTGTACCGGGCCACCCGCAACGGCCCCGAGAGCCCGATCGACCCGGCCGAGCAAGTCGCCTTCTACGACGCCGGCCTGGGCACCGACGCCGATGCCGGCCAGGTCCGCCTGCGTTTCCTACGCACCCTGCGCAAGTTCTTCAGCTCGGCGATGGGCACCGGCATCAGCACCAACATCGTCGAATGTTATGCGGCGATCTTGAAACACTACGAGCCCGGCGACCGCATTTATCTGTTCGGTTTCAGCCGTGGCGCTTACACCGCGCGCTGCGTCGGCGGCGTACTCAATCTGTGCGGCGTGCCCACCCACGACGCGGACGGCAAGCCGGTCCCTCGCTACGGACGCGGCCTGATGCGGGTCGCGCGCGAGGCGGTACTGCAGGTCTACGAGCATGGCGCGGGTAAGGACCGCGGCAAGTACGAGCCCGAACGCAAGGAGAAAGCCCGGCGCTTCCGCCTCAAGTACGGCTGCGACATCGACGGCCAGTCGAACGTCGTGCCGTATTTCATCGGCGTGTTCGACACCGTTGCCGCGCTCGGGGCCAAGGGCCTGCTGCGCTTCGTCATGGTGTCTCTGCTGGTCGCGCTGACCATCCTGCTGCCTTGCGCCGTCCTGTACGGCTTCGATCTGGGGCGTTACATCGTCCCCTACCTCGGCGGGTTGATCCTGGCCGGCGTCTACCAGTTGTTCAAGCAACACTACCGGTCGATCCGCGACTTTCCGAACCCGGGCGATTTTCGCTGGCATTTCGCCGGCTGGCGTTCGGGCTTCTACGACCGCCTGCTCGGCCGCCGCGTCCGTTACGCACGCCATGCGCTGTCCATCGACGAGCGCCGCGCCGACTTCGCCCGCGTCGAATGGGGCGTGAAAGGCCAGCACGTGGCGCACGAGCCCGGCGAACCGGAGTGGTTGCGCCAGGTCTGGTTCGCCGGCTGCCATTCCGACATCGGCGGCAGCTACGACGAAGACGAATCGCGGCTGTCCGACATCGCCCTGTCGTGGATGCTGGAACAGACCGCCGAACTGCCGCACCCGCTGCTGGTCGATCGCAGCCGCCTGCACCTATTCCCTTCCGCGGCCGGCATGCAACATTGCGAGATCCAGCGCATGCTCGATCGTTACCCGGACTGGGTCCCGCAGGGGTGGCGCATCGCCTGGAAAGCCAAGTCGCGGATCGAGGCGCGCGGCGCACCGCTGCATCGCAGCGTGTACGAACGCTTCGACCTGGCCTCCGTGCGCCACTGCGGCGAGGTCCGTCCCTATCGGCCGGACTCGTTGGCCCTGGACGTGCGGCTGACCCGTTACTACGCGGTCGCCGAGACCGCCTCGTGCCCGCAGTCGCTGCCGCACGAAACTTGACAGCATCGACATTCTTATCGAGCCTACGCGCCCACATACGGAGGTGATCGATATGCATGTTCGACCGGCGGCCCTCGCGGCCATGGCCATCCTGGGCCTGTGCGCTCTTTCCGCCCATGCACAGACCACCGTGCTGAGCTACAACGAAATCGCCGCCGAATACGCCGCGAACCCCGAGGCCGCGGGGAAGAAGTACGACGGACGCCGTCTGGCCTTCTCCGGTCAGCTGATGCGCATGGGCTCGGAGCCCGGCGGCACCTACTTCGGCGCGATCGCCGAGGACGGCGCGATGTTCGACACCGCCTTCGAAGTCGCCGAGCAGGAAGCGCTGAAGGCCAAGTTCGAGGGCAACGAGATCCAGCCGTTCCAGAAATCCTCGACCCTGGTGTTCGAGTGCACGAACGAAGGCCAGGTCGGCACCGTCGTGCAGGGTCTCAAGCTGACCAAGTGCCGCGCCGCGGAGTAAACCGCCACGCACTGGAAGCGAACCAAGCCGGGCTCCCATGGAGCCCGGCTTTTTTATCGCCTCAAGTCAGCAACGCCCCGGGGATAGGAGCGGCGCGAGCCGCGGCCGCGCAGCCACAGCGACCGCGCCGCCATCACGGAAGCGACGATGGAATCGATCACGAGCGCCTACCCATCGGCTCATCCCCTGCGACACCCCTGCCTTACAGTGCACGAGGACATGCCCCGGACCGAAGCGCTTCGCTCGCCGGCCATGTCCTGTCGCCCCGGGGTCTCTCGATCGTGCCGAAACGAACGTCCGCAGCCGCACAGCGGCCTCGGGCGCGCCCGCTCGCGCAATCGGGGCACGGCGCGTCATCGCAAGCCTCTCGATCATCACACCAAGGAGTTGGTATGAAGCATACGCAATTGAAAAAGACCGCCCTCGCATCGCTGGCGCTGTCGCTGGCACTGCCCGCCGCCGCACAGACCACCCTGCGGGTCCCGGCGGATTACCCGACCATCCAGGCCGCGATCAACGCCGCCGTCGCCGGCGACACCGTGCTGGTATCGCCGGGCAGCTATCCCGAACGCCTCAATTACGACGGCAAAGCCATTACCGTGATCAGCGAGGGTGGCCCGGCGACGACCATCATCGACGGCGGCAACAGCGGCAACGTGTTGGTATTCGACAGCGGCGAAGGCCCGGCCTCGCGCCTGGAAGGCTTCACCGTCAAGAACGGCCGCGCCAGCTTCGGCGCGGGCATCGACATCCTGGCCGCCTCGCCGAGCATCGTCGGCAACATCTTCGACACCAACACCCAGACCGCGGGCGGCTACGGTGCGGCCATCGGCGGCAACGGCTCCTCGGCGCTGATCGAGCGCAACATCTTCCGCAACAACAGTTGCGACACCCAGCATTTGTCCGGCGTGATCACTTTCGTCAACGGTTCGTCGCCCGACATCGTCAACAACCTGATCGTCGACAACCCCTGCCGCGCGATCACCATGACCCTGCCGAGCGGCAACAGCCCGCAGGTGTCCAACAACACCATCGTCGGCAACCGCACCGGCATCAAGGTCAGCGCCCAGGTCAACTCGACCCTGCACCTGTACCAGAACAACATCCTGGCCGGCAACGCGGTCGGTTTCGAGATCACCAACGGCACCCCGGCGAACCATCCGCTGTTCAAGAACAACCTGGTCTTCAACAACACCAGCAACTACGTCGGCGTCGCCGACCAGACCGGCATCAACGGCAACCTTTCCGCGGACCCGTTGTTCGTCGCCCCCACCATCGGCAACTACCACATCGCCGCCGGCTCGCCCGCCGTCGACGCCGGCGCCACCGCCGATTTCTTGCCCGAAACCGACATCGACGGCGAAAAGCGCGTCATCGACGGCAACGGCGACGGCGTGCGCACGGTCGACATCGGCGCCGACGAACTGAAGGTGCTGTACCCGCCGGTCGCCGACTTCAGCCTGGCCGCCGCCGAGCTCAAGGTCAGCTTCACCGATACCTCGACCGACCGCGACGGCGTCATCGCCTCGCATCTGTGGGACTTCGGCGACGGCAGCCAATCGACCCAGGCCCATCCCGAACACACCTATCTCGAAAACGGCACCTACACCGTCACCCTGACGGTGACCGACAACGACGGCGCCAGCCACAGCGTCAGCAAGCAGGTCGCGGTGAGCGGCAAGACGTTCTTCGAGAACGCCGGCGACTACCCGATCCTCGACCTGCGCAGCGTGGAAAGCCCGATCGTCGTCAGCGGCGTCTCCGGCAATGCGCCGGCCACGCTGAAAGTAGCGGTCGACATCAAGCACACCTTCATCGGCGACCTGCGCGTCGACCTGGTGGCGCCGGACGGCACCCGCTACACCCTGCACAACCGCAGCGGCGGCAGCGCCGACAACATCATCAAGACCTATACCGTGAACGCTTCCAGCGAAGCGGCGAACGGCACCTGGAAGCTGCTGGTCAACGACAACGCCCGCGCCGACGTGGGCAAGATCGACCAGTGGAGCCTGCAGTTCTGATGAATACCGCCGCTTCGGCGGCGCGACGGATACGGTCCGGGCTTTGATGGCCGGCCGCACCGGGAGGGGCGCAGCGAGTCGATTCGCTGCGCCTCTTTGATTCGAAGACTCTCAAGATTCTGCTCGTGGCGCCGCCTATATGCCTGGCCGCTACATCTCAGGGGTCGATTGTTCGATGATCCGCTGCGATTCCTCGGCACGGCGTCGCGCTTCGCGGATCTCGGCGTCGGTCGCCTGCTTCTGCTCCGGCAACACTTCTCCATGCCAGGTCACGCTATCCATCGGCCTATCGTCCTCCCCGCGAGCTGGAGGTATCGGCCCCGGCTCGCGTTCCATGCGCTGCGCAGCGGGCCCTGCCGTGCCGGCCGTGCGCTGCAGCAAGGTCTGAATCAGCCATAGGAAAACCAACATACCCAGCAGAGAAAACAACCACCAAATGGCGTTGGCTGCGCGCTGTGAAGCGCGATTGACGCGCCCGCGCCTGCCGTGGCCGTTCGCTGTTGTGCGCACAGTGAATTGCGAGGCGTCGAGCCGATCCAGGCGCGCACCCAGCATGAGCCTGAGGGCATCGCCATCGATCAATTGAACGTGCCCCTGGCGGGTTGCGGCATCGATCGCAGCGCGAGTGAATTCGCCACTGCTTACCAGGATCGCGCCTGTTGCCCCTTCATTGACCAGCAGGCCCAGCAATTCGTGTACGGCGTTATGCGGAACCTGCTTGGCATTCCAGTGTTTGCACTGGACCAGGATGTACTCATCCTCGCGATGGAGTTTCAGATCGATGCCGCCGTCGAAACGCGCCCCGGTGCCCGCTGTTCCCACGTGCTCGACGCGGAACCCCTGCCCGCGGTAATGCTCCGCGAGTAATGCCTCCAGTTGCTCCCAGCCGACTTTGGCCAAAGCGTCGTCGCGACGCTGGCGTACATTCTTGAGTCCGTTCATACCTGCCCCGCAGCGGCCCACGCAAAAACGATAACCCACATCGGCGGCGCCATTCGAGTGACCCGGTGTCGGCAGGCGGGATGGTTGCGATGCATCGATACCCGCGCCTCTCGGACGGACGAACAGCGGGCCGTCAGCCTACCTGCCCGGCATCGCCCATAGGTGCAATACCCAAGCTCACCCCACAGGTCCAGCATCGGCCCGATCCGGCGTTCGTCGCCGTCGAGCCGACACCCTGGGGAGGGAAGCACTCATGCTCCGCACCGCGCTGAAGTGGGTTTGCCACGGTCCGTCCGATTCCGCCTTCGATTCGACCCGCGCCGCGGGCCTGACCCTATCGGCCCTGCTGCCGATGCTGGGCGCGCTCGCCTTGCTGGCGCCCTCCACCGCTCGGGCGCTGGATTGCGGCAGCAACAACGGCTACACCTGCCAAGGCACGGCTTCTCAGTACGCGGGAGGTTTCAGCCCCGGCGTGGGCAGCGGCGGCTTCGGCGGCGGCGATTGTATCGCCACGCGCACGCCGGTCGTATTCGTCTCCGGCAACGGCGACAGCGCGCTCAGCTTCGACATGCCGCCGGCGGCGGTCACCGGCTACGCCACACCGGCCCATTCGATGTACGACGAGCTCAAGGCGCGCGGCTACAACGACTGCGAGCTGTTCGGCGTGACCTATCTGGATGCGGAGGAACGCAGCTCGCCGCAGTACAACTATCATCAGCCGGCCAAGTACCAGATCCTCAAGACCTTCATCGACAAGGTCAAAACCTACACCGGCCGCGGCCAGGTCGACATCGTCACCCATTCGCTGGGCTCGTCGATGTCCCTGGCGATGCTGCGCTACTACGGCTATCAGGCCAGCGTGCGCCGCTTCGTCAATATCGGCGGCGGGCTGCGCGGCCTGCAGACCTGCCTCAGCACCGGCTATCAATCGCCGTATGCGCCGACCTGCAATGCCGAGGCCTATGTTTTTCCGTACGACTACTACACCTTCGGCCTTTACCCGAGCAGCGGCGTCGCCTACTACGGCTATAACCGCTGGACCGGCAGCGGCAGCAACAGCCTTCGCGCCGTGCCGGCGATGTACAGCGGGATCGCGTTCTACACGATCACTGCCGGTCTGCACGACCAGGTGCAGTGCTTCACCACCAGCTACTCGGCCGGTTGCAGCAGCGGCGCGCTGTTCAACCCCGCCAGCAACGTCAAGGCGCAAGTCGACATCGGCGTGGGCAGCACCGCCTATGCCTACGATTGGGATTGGAGCGACGGCAGCCCCTACAACGCCGGCGGCGGCGACACCAGCAACGGCGTCGGCCACTTCCGCTCCAAGACCAACGCCGGCCGCATCGTCTACAACATGCTGGCGACGACCTGCACGACCGGCTGCGCGAACGGCTATGTCGGTGTGAACGGGCCGGCAGTGAATCGCTAGAAGCACCCAGACGGCGGAACCGTGATGGACCGCCGCGTCGAGCCCGATCGAGCGTGGGCCTTTACGACGGCGGGTTACCGTTTCCGCCGCCTGCGCCGCGGCTGTAATGCAGCAAGCGCCCGCGATGCGGAGGCAGGTCCGTGTCGTTCATCGGGCAGCGCCGCTCTTCCACCGAATAGCCCTGCGCCAGCATCAGGCGGGTGAAACGCGCGCTGTTGCCGCGGCCGGGATCGGTGATCAGCACCTGCGCATCGTCGAAGGCGTGACGAGCGATGACCTCGCCGATCAACTCGGCCTGATCGCGCTCGTACAGCACGTCGCTGGCGATGATCAGGTCGAAGCGGCCGAGCGTGGGCAGCGGCGTGTCCCAACGCAGTTGCCGGTAATGCACCGCCGGCAGTTGATTCAATGCGGCGTTGTAGGCCAGGAAGGGTTCGGTGAGCGGATGCACGTCGCTGGCGACGATGTTCGCCCCGCGCCGCTGCAACACCAGGCTGGCCAGGCCGATGCCGCAGCCGAGTTCGAGGATGCGTTCGCCATGGATGGCGAAACGGTGCATGGCCTGCGCCAGCAATTGCCCGGCCGGCCAGACCTGCCCGAACAGACTCCATTGCGCGGCGGAAATGCCGAGGCGTTCGCCGTGGCCATCGGGATCGCTGAACTGCTGCAGATCGCTCAACACTCGCAAGCCCCAGGCGTCGCCGCCTACGGTCAGGGAAAGTTGTCGGGTGGTATAGCCGGGCAAAAGCCGCTCCCAAGTGGGCGTCCCCCTGGATCAGGGCGATGACGCGTGAAAGGGAGCGAAGCGAGCGATCAAGGATCGGTCGGGCGAGACGCGCGATTGGAACGGCTTACGACTGCATCCTACACCTGTGCGGGCGGTCGCGAGGCCGAAAGCCTGAACCGAGCGTCGGCCGCGACGCGCAGTGCCTGACCCAGCCGGCGCGGGCCGACCGGCGCCTGCTCACTCAGCGGCAGGCTGAGCTTGCGCGACGGCCGCTTCGCGACGACCCGTGTCCGCCGCCGGCTCGAAACTGCGACCGCCGGCCCGACTTCGTCATCGGCCTGGCCGCCCCGCTCCCCTCACTACGTCCATCCCGAAGAAGCGCTGTATCGACGGTCGTGATCGGCGATCTCAGCGCTCTGCATCGTTCAACGACCGAGAGATGGCCGCCGACTTCGAAGATGCCCGCCGCGAAGATGCTCGATGCCCGTCGACATCCAAGCCGGGCGCATCGACGCGATACGAGAAGGCGGAACAAAGCGCTCGGCAAACCATGCAGCCGATTACGGATCGCCCACGAACCAGGAGGACTGCATGATGCGCTATACACGCCGCGAATTTCTGACCACCACCGCCGCCGCGCTCGGCAGCTCGATGTTGCCGTTCGGCTCGGCCCTCGCCGCAGGCGCCGAAGGGCCGGACAAGGCCGCGCGCTGGCGTCGTTACGACGTCGCCACCCCGGAGGGCCAGAAGATGCTGGTCAGCTACGCGCGCGGCATCGAAGCCATGCTCAAGCTGCCTCCCGAAGATCCGCTCAACTGGTTCCGTAACGCCTTCACCCATTTCCTCGATTGCCCGCACGGCAATTGGTGGTTCTATGTCTGGCACCGCGGTTATGTGGGTTATTTCGAACGCGCCATCCGCAGGCTCAGCAACGATCCGAATTTCGCCATGCCGTTCTGGGACTGGACCCGCCATCCGGAAATCCCCGCGGGCATGTTCGACGGTGTCCTCACCCCCACCGACGGCGCCTATTCGCCGTATACCGGCAACCTGGCGAAGTTCACCTCCTTCATCAAGCCCTCGCTTACGAAGTACTGGAACTCGCTGTCGAGTGCGCAGCGCACGCAGTTGCAGTCGCGCGGTTATTCGACCTTCGACCAGGTCTGGAACGACGTCACCGGTTACAACGTGGCGCAGAAGACCGGCATCTCCGGCAATCAGGCCTTCGTGGTCACCTGCGCTGCGCGCTACTTGTCGCGATCCAATCCCAAGCTCGACGAGAAAACGACTTACGACGTCTCCCCGCACGTCATCGATTCCGGGCTGGCGCCGACCCTGTTCTACGATCCCAGCATCAGCAACAGCTTCGCCAGCTCGAAGACCGCCACCCATCTGGTGCAGCCCGACGGCTCGACCCATTTCTCGATCCTAGAAGGCTTCCCGCACAACAAGGTGCACAACTACATCGGCGGCGTCGGCCCGATCGACCCGGGCCCCTACGGCAACATGACCAACTTCCTGTCGCCGGTGGACCCGATCTTCTATCTGCACCACTCGAACATGGACCGCCTGTGGTATCTGTGGACGAAGAAACAGTTCTTGGCCGGCTTGCCGATCCTGCCGACCGGCAGCGATTCGAACACCTTCCTGAACGAGCCCTTCTTGTTCTACGTCGGCGGCGACGGCGGCTTCGTCGGCCCCAGCAAGGCCGGCGACTACGTCAGCACGACCGCCTTCGACTACGACTACGGCCCTGGCTACGGCAGCGAACTGCCAACGCAGCCGAAGTTGCAGGCGTCGGCGGAACGGTTCGGTTCGATCAAGGGCGCGGTCGAAGCGAATACGGCCTCGGTGACCTTGCCGGCGGCGCTGGTAAAACGCCATCTGGCCGATACCTTACCGGCGCCGTTGATCGCCGAGGTCACTTTCGACCGCCCGGACGGATTGGCGCTCGCGCGCGAGTTCGACGTGCTGGTCAACGCGCCGGCCGACGTCGGCCAGGTCGACGCGAACAGCCCCTACTACGCAGGCACCATCGCCTTCTTCGGCTCGACCATGCCGAACATGGCGATGTCGCACTCGGCCACGTTCGCCGTACCCTTGCGCAAGACCTTGCAGGCGTTCTCCACCGCCGAAGGCGCCAGCACACGCTTGAACATTCGTTTGGTGCCCTCGGGCCCGCAACCGGCCGACCCGGTGCCGGTCAAAGCCGTTTCGATCACCTCGGGCGGCTGATCGGGCATGTTTCGCGGCCTCGTCGCCGTCGTCTTCGCACTCGCCCTGCTGATCGTGCAGGGCGGGTGCGCGGCGAGCCGCGATTACACCAGCCTGACGCTGCCGCATCCGCCGAAACCCGGCGAGCGCGCCTTCCTAGAAGTGGAGTTGGGCGCGCTCCCCACCGGGCATGAGGTCGAAGTGAGCAGCGACACGGGGCGCAGGCTGGGGGTGATCTCGCCCCATGCCATCCGTCCCGGCCGCGACGCCGGCACCTATACCCTGCCGTTGCCCGCCGATGCGGTTCGCGACACGCCGTTGCGTGTGAGGATCCGCATCACCCGTGCGGACGCCGCGCCGCGCGAGGCGTCCGCCGATGAAGTACGCGGCGTACGGGTGATCCTCAGCGGCGACCAGGGCCCCTGAGCGCACGCTCAGCATCTGCTCCGGTTGCAGCGACTCGGTCGCGGCGAATCAATCGACTCAGTCAGTTGACTCGAATCGCCTCGCCGCCGCACTCGCCGTCGGGTTGCAACTGGCGCAATTCGCACTCGATGTCCCAAGCATCGCCGTGGACCGCCAGGAAACGGCGCGTGTGCGCGATCGCCTCTTCCTTCGAGTTCGCCTCCAGCAAGGCATAGCCGCCGATCACTTCCTTGCTTTCGGTGAACGGACCGTCGGTGGCGGTGATCTTGCCGCTGCGCAAGCGCAGGCGCACGCCGTCGGAACTCGGGGTGAGACCGGCGGTGCCGATCAGCACCCCGGCGCGGGTCATCTCTTCCATCAACTTGCCCATGTCGGCCATCAACTGCTCGGTAAGCGGTTGGCAGGTGGTCTCGTTGATCCGGATCATCGAAAGAAAGCGCATGCAGGTCTCCTGGTGGTCGCATCGGTGGAGCGCGGCCGCCGGAAGCTCCGGCGCTTGAAACCCGCTCCTGTCAGGACGACGAACCAGCGGGGCGGAAATCGACACGCCCGCGGAAATCGATGCACGGCCGGGACAAGCCGGCCCAGAGCCGCTCGGACCCTACCCACTTGAGGCCGCCGCGGAGGGCGGCCTCGTAACTTGCGGCACCGGCCGAGACCGGCGCCGGGCGCTCAGGCCTGGTGAGCCAAGGCGAAATCGATGGCCGCGCACACCGCCGCCGCCTGCGCGGCATTGCACTGCTCCGGCGTGGCGCGCGGGCTGTCGGGATAGACCTCGGTGGTGGTGCGATAGCGGGCATCGGTGATGCCGGCGCACAGGCCGAGCGACTTGACCGGGTAATTGATCACGCCGTGCGCGACCACGGTCGAGCCGATGATCTCGCCTTGGGCGTCGGCCGGAGCGATATGGGTAACTTTCTCGACCGCGGCGATCACTGCCTGCTGGAACTCGGGTTGCGGGTCTTCGCTGTCGCCGACCAGATAAAAGCCGTCGGGGATTTCGCCGGGCTCGTAGGGCTTGCCGTCGCGCGCGGCCAAGGCTGGGCGGAACTCGGACTCGTCGCTGTCGGTGGTTTCGTGCAGGTCGATGTGCACCAGCGCCTCGGCGCGTACCGGCGCGACCAGGCGCATCAACGCCGCCGATTCTTCGGCCGGGCTGTTTTCGCGGAATGAGCGGTTAGGGTCGATCGCATCGGCGTTCCAACGGTGGATGCGTTCGTAGGCCCAGGGGCTGATGCAGGGCGCGACCAGCAGATTGACCCGGCCGGCATAGTCGGCGGCATGGCGCTCGACGAATTCCAGCGCGCCGTGCACACCGCTGGTTTCGTAGCCGTGCACGCCGCCGGTAACGAGCATGCAGGGCAAGCCGTCCTGCCAGTCGCGGCTCTTGATCGCGAACAAGGGATAGCTGTCCGGGGCGTAATCGAGGCGACCGTACTCGACCACGTCGAAACGCGAGCGCAGACGCTCGATCGCGCTGACCACGCCGGCCTGGTAGCTGCGATGGCGGACCTGGCTGGAGCGCCATTGCGCCACTTCCGCCGCGCCCCAGGGCTGTCCGGGCGTGCCGATCGGGTAGAAAGCTGGTGCGGTCATCGCGTCGCTCGCTCTGGTGCGTGATGGAAAGGCCGGTATTTTAGCACCGGCCCGGGAGCCGGCCGGTCAAGCGGGCTCCGGCCTCCCTGCACAAAACCCGGGGCAGGCGATGAGCCGTCGAAAAAATTCGCGCCGGAACCAAACACCGTGTCGATTCGTCGGCGCCTCGTTCGTCGAATTGGCACAAGGGCGAAAACCGACCGCCCCAACCAACCACTCCAGGAGCCGCACCGATGTCCTTCCAGGCCTATCTCGACAATATCCAGACCAAGACCGGCAAGACCCCGGCCCAGTTTCGCTCCCTCGCCAAAAGCAAGGGTTTCGCCGACGCCAAGGGCCTGAAGCCGGGCATCAAGGCCGGCGACATCATCGCCTGGCTGAAGCAGGACTTCGAACTCGGGCAAGGCCACGCCATGGCCATCGTGGCCCTGCTCAAGGGCAGCAAGAAGGAAGGCGACAAGTAAGACTCAGCCGTACGCGGGCACCGGCAAGACGAAGAGCGCACGAGGCCCGACCGGGCCTCAGGTCGAAGCCCTGCTCGGCAGGGCTCGATTCGACAAAGCGCTCGCCCCAAGTGGGACGACGGAACCAACGACGGAGCCAGGGCGGGAATTCGGCGAACCGCGCCCGGCTTCGCGCGATTTATGCGGCCTCGAAGAACATCAGATAGACCAGGCGGCCGTTCTGCAGGCTGTCGCCGAAGCCCGCGCCGGCGGTATGCCACAGCCACGGCCTCAGCAGGATCAGGCGATTGAAGCGCATCGGCACCGTCATCGTCGTTTCCCAACAGCTGTCGTCGAGGCCGTCGCGTTCGATGATGTCCTGATGGGCCTCGTCGATCGAGGCATACCCCAGCTCGGCCAGCTCGCGCTCGTTCATCGGGCGGCGATCGGTGTTGGTGCGGCGATGGCGGAAGAAATCGGTGCCCCCGCGGCAGTCCTCGGGACGGCTGAGGTAGAGCACGCCGGACCAATAACCTGGGTCGACATGAACCTTGCCGCGGCCCTGGTCAGAGCCCAGGGTAATGCGGAATTTCGCGTGCGACCCCAGCGGCGAGATCACCTTGAGACGTTCGCCGACGATGCTGGACACGTACTGGGCCAGGCCGTCCAGCTCGATCCGTTCCAGCGAATTGCGCCCCGGGAACGCGCCCTCCTGATCCGGATACGTCAGGCGCAAGGCCGCGTCGCGCAGCCCGTTCGCGTGCTCGAAGAAGTCGTCGACAACGATCAGGGAAGTGGGCATGTCAGCGGCGGGACGATCAATGAGGGGACGAAGCCGGAAAGGATGAAGCGGCTCAGGGCGGAACGGGAGCGGTCGACAAAGTCAGCAGGCCGCCGGCGAACAGACGATGGCCGGCTTCGATCCGTTCCATCTCCTGCGAAGCCAGGTCGGCGCAGCGCTGCCCCAGCAACTGCGTCGCCAGCGCGACCGTCTCCGGCCGCAGCGTGGTGCTCGCATAGTCGTTCAGGCTGCGGCCGCTCGGGTCCAGACTACGCACCAACGGGCTCAGTTGCACCTGCAGCGTTTCGAAATCCGGCTCGGGCGGCAAAGGATGCTCCAGACGGTCCAGCGCCGCCAGCAAGCTACGCTCGAACGCCGCGACCGACCAGCGCTCGTCGATCAGCGCGGCCCCGCGCCGGCATTGCCCGGCGATCGCGTCGCGCCGGCCGAGGTCGCCGAGGATGCGTTCGGCGACGCAGCGATACGCCGCCGGGTCTTGCCGGCCGTCGGCCTGCGCCGCCATCGCCGGCGTTTCCAGCACGGTGATGCCGTTGCCGGGCGGCAGCAGGAAACGGTTGTTGCCGACGCCGTTGGTATAGACCGGGCAGCCGTTGTGGACCGATTCCAGCACGTAGAAACCGAACGGTTCGGGAAACCGGTTATAGGCCAGGGCGAAGTGGCTGGACCGCATCAGGCGGAACAAGGCGCGCTGGTTGAGGTTCGGCACCGGCACGAAGTAGTCGTCGCAGGAGCGGCCGCTCCCGGCCAGCATCGCGTCCATCGCCCGGCGGGCGTCGAGGGTCAGCGACGACTCCGAGACCAGCAACTTGATGCCCTTCGCGCTCGGGCCGCCGCGCAGTTCGTTGAGCCAATACATCACGCTCAAGGTGGCGAACCAGTCCTGCTTGCCCGGCTGCAACGCGTGCCCCCAGACCAGGCCGCCCTCGATCCGGCGCAGGATCTGCGGCGGGATGTCGGCGCCGTAGCCGAAACCCGGGTGGCCATCCGGGCTTTCGACGCAGGGCACCGGCAGTTGCAGGCTGGTCAGGGCGCGCATGCCGTGCGGGTTGAGACAGCTGCGGCGGTGCCAGTTGGGAAAGGCGAAGGTCGCGTGCAGGGTGCGTTCGAGATAAGGCGAGTTCGCGCAATGCAGATCGATGTCGCGCGAGGTCATCCACACGCCGGTACCGTAGGCCAGGCCGTGGTACAGCATCAGGTTGCGCCGGGACCAGCCGCGGCTCGGTGCGCGGATCGAGGTGCCCGCGCCGTCGAACAGGGCCACATCCGGCGCCGACGAAGCATCGAGCGCGGCCAGGCGCGCGCTCAGCGCGAACGGTAGCATGGCCTCTTCGCCCAGGTCGCTGCGCGGCGGCTCGAACGCGCGCACCCGCCAGCGATGACGGGCGAGGATCGTGCCGATCGTATCGTTGACGTAGCCGACCGAGCCGTGAAACGGCGGACCGCCGGTCTTCGACAGCATCAACGCGATAGAGCCGGCCATTCGTACATCCCTGTGCTGGTGAAGTTCGGCGACGAGCGCGGCTGCGGCCCTCGTCCTGGCCGAACCTCCCGCGCGCGAAGCAGCGAGAACATTGGACAGAACAGGTGCGGCACCGGCCGATCGAAGGCCGCGCGCACACCTCTTGGGCGCATTGTACAAGGCCCTCTTGAGCGAACCGAGACTGCCAAGTGGGCCTTGACAGTAGATGCGGACCGAAGGCTTTTGGTTGTAAGGCAGAGATACCGCTGCTGCGTGGCTGCGGATACGACCCGGCACCCCGTCGACGAACAGCGACCGCGCAGCAAAGCAACATCGCGCCAACGCCCCCGGCCGCCGTCAACGCACTCAGGCATAGCGCACAGCGACGACCGCCAACACCGCGTAACGCGCGGTCTTGGCGATGCTCACCATCAACAGGAACACCCGCAGGCGCTCGCGCATCACCCCGGCGGCGAGCGTCAACGGGTCGCCGACGATCGGCAGCCAGCTCAACAGCAACGTCCACTTGCCGTAACGGCCGTACCAGGCGCGGGCGCGCGCCAGCGCCGCCGGCTTGACCGGAAAAAATCGGTGATGGCTGAAACGCACCGCTTCGCGCCCGAGCCACCAGTTGACGGTCGAGCCGAGCACGTTGCCGATGCTGGCCACGAGCACCAACAACCACGGCGTATAGCCGGCCACGACCATTCCCGCCAGCAGGGTTTCCGATTGCGCAGGCAACAAGGTGGCGGCGACGAACGCGGTAAGGAACAGTCCCAGATAAGCCATCGCGCGCATTCTAGCGTCGCCGCCGCGGCCCTTCGCGCGCCAGGCCGGTTGTACGGCCCAGGCGGCGGTATCGCCGGTAATGCAACGGGGCAGACTTTCTTCGTCCCGGACGGACTCGAAAGCTGCCCCGCTGTCTCGCAAGTATCGGTCGTGCGGCGTAGCCCGCGGTCGCGGGCTACGCCTCGGCGCTCAGCTCACCAGATCCGCACTCATCAAATCTGTACTTATCAAATCAGTACTTATCAAATCCGCACTTATCGAATCCGTGCTCACCAGATCCGCACGCGCTTGTCCGGCGCAAGGTACATCGCGTCGCCCGGCTTCACGTCGAACGCGCGATACCACGGATCGAAATTGCGCAGCGGGCCGTTGGCGCGGTACTGCGAAGGCGAATGCGGGTTGGTCTTGATCTGGTTGAGCAGCGCTTCGTCGCGGTACTTGCCCTTCCAGATCTGGCCCCACGACAGGAAGAAACGCTGGTCGCCGCTCAAACCGTCGATGACCGGCGCCGGCTTGCCGCCGAGGCTGAGCTGATAGGCGGTGTAGGCCATCGAGATGCCGCCGACGTCGCCGATGTTCTCGCCCATGGTCAGCGCGCCGTTGACGCACTGGCCCGGCAACGGGCAAAACTCGTTGTACTGGGCGCCGAGGGCCTGGGTGCGCTGCTCGAAACCGGCGCGGTCGGCATCGGTCCACCAGTTGCGCTGGATGCCGGCGTAGTCGGACTTGCTGCCCTGATCGTCGAAGCCGTGGCCCATCTCGTGGCCGATCACCGCGCCGATGCCGCCGTAGTTCACCGCCGGGTCGGCGTTGAGATCGAAGAACGGCGCCTGCAGGATGCCGGCCGGGAACACGATCTCGTTGAAGGTCGAGTTGTAATAGGCGTTGACCGTCTGCGGCGTCATGAACCACTCGTCTCGGTCCGGGCGGGTGCCGATGCGGCGGACCTGGTCGTTACGGCCGTAGCGGCGCAGTTGCATGACATTGGCCATCAGGTCGCCCGGGACGATGGCGACGCTGCCGTAGTCGCGCCACTTGTCCGGATAGCCGACCTTGGGACGGAAGCTGGCAAGCTTGCGGTAGGCCTCGGCCTTGGTGCCCTCGCCCATCCAGTCGATCTTCTCGATATTGCTGCGCAGGGCCTTGCGCAGGTTCTCCACCAAGGTCTGCATCGCGGCCTTGGCCTGCGGCGAGAAATGGCGCTCGACATACAGCTTGCCCATGGCATCGCCGAGGCCGTCGCTGCCGGCGACCGTCGCCACCGCGCGTTTCCAATCGTCGCGCTGGGCCTTCTGGCCGCTCAACACCGTGCCGGTGAAGGCGAACGAGGCATCGTCGATCTCGCGGCTCAGCAGTGGCGCATTGTTGCGCACGGCGTGGAAGCTCAGGTAATCGCGCCACACCGGCAAGGGCGTGGCGGCGATCGCGTCGAGCACCGGCTGCACCGCGCTCGGAGTGATCACGTTGACCCGGTCCAGCGTCGGCATGCCCTGCGCCTTGACCTGTGCGGCCCAGTCGTAACCCGGGTATTGCTTGGCCAGTTCGGCGAAAGTGGCGACGTTATAGGTCTTGTCGCGGTCGCGCAGCTTGGCGCGCTCCCACTGCGGCTTGGCCAGTTCGGTCTCCAGCGCCAGCACCGCCTGTGCGCGCGCCTTCGCATCGCTCACCCCGGCAAAACCGAGCATGCGCTCGATGTGCGCCAGATACGCCGTCCGGATGCCGACGAAGCGCGCGTCCTGGTTGAGGTAGTAGTCGCGGTCCGGCAGGCCGAGGCCGCCGACGCGCAGGCCGACCAGGTACTGGTCCGGGTCCTTGCGGTCCAGGTCGACGCCGAAACGCAGCGGCGCGGTGGTGCCGTCGAGGTCGGTGCTGCCGAAGGCGGCGACCAGCGCGTCCTTCGAGTCGATCGCGGCGATGCGGTCGAGCACCGGCTGCAGCGGGCGGATGCCGGCGGCGTCGCGGGCGGCCCGGTCCATGTAGCTGGCGTAGTAGTCGCGCAGCTTCGATGCGTCGCTGCCCGGCGCCAGATCCTTGCGCTGCTGCAGCGATTCGATGATCGCGTGCACCTGCGCCTCGGACTGGTCGCGCAGCATGTTGAACGAGCCGTACGAGGTCTCGTAGTCCTTCAGCTGATAGGTATCGAGCCAGTGGCCGCTGACATAGCGATTGAAATCGTCGCCGGGCTTGACCTTGGTGTCGCGCGCCGACATGTCGACGCCGAAGCTGCCGAGTCGGGGCTGCCCCTTGCCTGCGGCGCCGGCCGCGGAACTTGCCGTGGAACCGGCGGCGTGGACGGAAGGAATAGCCAGCGCGGCGGCAAGCGCCAGGCCCAGGCTCAAACGTGAAGGCTTCATATGCGGTCCCCGCTGGAAAGGCCGCAGCCTAGCGCAGCCCGGCCGGCCTGTCGTAGGCCGATGGTTTGGGGGGCGCAGTCATCAGCCAGGATTGGCACAGATGGCCGTGATGGCCGCCGGCATAAGTCCTGGCGTCACGGGTTTCCAGCCTATCCGGCCTGATCGCGGCCTGGTCCGGTCCCCGCGACCGAACCCGAGGCCTGGCGGTTCTTTTGGCCGCGATCGGCCTGCCGCGCTATCGTTCCGTCCCACGCTTGGGCGCATCCCCGCTTCGTCGCCTGCGCGCCTGCCGATCACTGCCCCAAGGAAACACCTGCCGTGCCGCACTACTCCGGTCCCCTGCTTACCCGCCCCGACGCCGAAACACTGCTGGCCGCGCGCGCCGCCGGCACCGGCGCCTGGACCGGCTCGTTGGATCTGGGGCGTTCGACCGGCGAGGCGCGACTGGAAGCGGAAGCCTGGATCTGGCGCGATCAGCGCTATCGGTATCCGTCCAAGCTCAAGGACCGCACGATCTACCATTGGGACGGCGACGACTTCGCGCCGGTGTCGCGCTTCTCCGGCTCGCTGATCAAGCTGGTGCCGACCGAATGGGGTGCGCCGACCTTCGAGATCGACGGCATCAAGATGCTGCCCACCTCGAAGGCATCGCCGATCGACGATGCGCAGCGCAAGGTCGCCTTGGTCGAACCGCGCGGCAAGGTCGTGCTGGACACCTGCGGCGGCCTGGGCTATTTCGCCGCCTGCTGCCTCGAAGCCGGCGCTGCCCAGATCCATTCGTTCGAGAAGAACGAAGACGTACTGTGGCTGCGCACCCTCAACCCGTGGTCGCCCGACCCGGACGCAGCCGCCAGCGGCGGCCGCCTGCGAGTGACCCATGCCGACGTCTCGCAGGCCATCGCGCGGATCGCCGATGCCTCGGTCGACGCCCTGCTCCACGACCCGCCGCGATTCGGCATCGCCGGCGAGCTGTACTCGCAAACGTTCTACGATCATCTGGCGCGGGTGCTGCGCCGCGGTGGACGCCTGTTCCATTACACCGGCAGCCCGAACAAACTCACCAGCGGCCGCGATGTACCGCGCGAAGTGGCCAAGCGGCTCGACAAGGCCGGGTTCAAGGCCGAACTGGCGCTGGACGGTGTACTGGGCATTCGACGCTGAACCGAACACCGCGACCGAACCGATCGGACCTCAGTCGCGACCGCCGTCCGCACCTAGCGCGGCGGACAGACCGCTGCCGCAATGGCATCCAATTGCATCGTTCATCGACCGCGCCGACTCGACGCGCAGCGACGCCATGTGCGTCGGCCGATCCTTTCTACTTCGCTAACGCTGACTAACCTTGGCTAACGGCCGATCAACTCGCTGCGTGGTCATCGACCCGGCTCATCGCCCGTCAATCGGCTGAGCGAGCGAATTTCATCGCGATTTCCCGGCCTGCGGACCTTCCCGTTTCCTGCCGAACCTCGGCAACTCGCGAATCCCGATTCGCGGACCAACAGCCGTCTCACAAGAAACGCGCAGCAAAACAGCAGGATACGAACCGGCAGGTTTCCGAAAGGCGGGCCGCAGCTCTCGCCGTCAAGGTGATCGCCGACGCATCGCAATCCATTCCGCCTCTCGATCCGCCGTTGTTCGGACGGGTGTCGAGGAGAAGGAGCGGCGATGCGAGGCCGCTCGGACGCGGTCACACCCCATACCCGCGAGGATTGTTCAATGGACTACTTCATCCTGCCCGACCCCATCGCAGACAACGAGTTCGACTCGCCATCGGCCCTCGCGCTTGCCTTGTCCGGGAACGACGATGCCGCCGCTGCGGACCACGCGAAGCCGCTGCTGGACCGGGGACAGGTCGTTCTCGACAACGAACTGCTGCGTCGGCTACGGCAAAGCCGCCTGTTGAGCCAACAGGACCTCGCCGACGACTGTTGGCGGCGCAACATCCGCGTGTCCATCGCCACGATAAAACGGGCCGAATCCGGCCGCGCCGTGCGTTTCCGCATCGCTCACGAGCTGGCCCGCTGCTTCGACGTGCCGGTCATGCGGATCGTTCGCGCCGCGCCGATCGCACTCGCAGGAAGCGACGGCCAGTAAGGCGCCCTGCTTCCGCAGGAACGCGATGGAACTGATACCTGCGTGAGCCGTTATTGAAACCATTTCGACGAGTGCCTTCACGAATACTGCGGTTGCAGCGTTTGTTCGCGCGGAGGTGACGATGCATGGCACCTCCCTCCGAATCGCACAGGGGGAACGCAATACCTGACGACCAACCGCCGCAGACAAGCGAACACCGTTTCATTCACTCCGCAACATCACTCACACCGGAAAGGGAATATCCACATGGCAACCGCGATCAAAGTAAGCGCCTGCGACAACGAACTCTACATCGTCGCATCGACCGGAGCCGGCACCTCCGAGATCCTCCATATCACCTCCGGCTACAACGACCCGGTGAGCTACGCCGTCAACCTGAACTCGATCCTGCCGCCCGGCAAGTACGACCTGACCATGGTCGGCATCAACTGGGGCGGCCCGGCGAAGTTCGCCGTCACCGTCGGCACCACGCCGTACACCTACAACAACGCCAGCGCACCGGTCGGCGCGGTTTGGACGCAGACGGTGTCGGTCACGGTCTAAACCGTTGATCGGGTAATCCTGAGGACGCAATGGGGTCTGCCACGGATATCGGCAGGCCGCATTGCGTCCACACGGATGATTGACGCAAGAAGCGACGCGTTCAGGACAGCATCGCGGCGATGACATACAGGGAGGCTCTGCTCTATCCCAGCGCAATGGCTCGCTCTTTCGAACCGTACGAGGGAAGCTTCCATCTGCCGCGCCCCGATTTTCGTGACGGGCGTCGGCCAAATTCAGCTGCAGTCGAAAGCACCTGTGAAAAAAGTCCGCCCCACTTGCTAATGTGGCCCCTCGCAAGGAGGCGCCATGCAAGCGACGACAACGGAAGCGTCGGCAACAGCCGCTGGATGCCAGCATATCCCGCCGCGACGGCTCGCCCTCGGAACCGGCCACCGACTCGCTTCTCGGCAAGCTATCGGCCCGCGTTCTTCATACTCCGAGCACTGCCTGTCGGATCGGGCAGAAATAGCCTCCTGGGCTTCGCTTGGGCACGATACGCGGCTATGCTCCGGCGACAGGAGGATGCCCGCGTGCTGATCAAAACCATGGACGACCCGTCAGCCTTGCTCAAGGAGCTTGAGCTTCGTGCCGCCGGCGCCGGCCCGGCGGCCAAGCATGCCGCAACCGAATTGCGGATTCGCAAGGCGGGCCTGAAGGGCGAATCGGAATCGGCTTACCTCATCGACTTTCATTTCGCTCGATCGCCCAACTGGGCCGTCATCCACGACCTGCGCCTGGAACATCGCGGGCGGACCGCGCAAATCGACCACCTGCTGATCAATCGGTGGCTCGACCTCTATGTACTCGAATCGAAGCATTTCCATGCGGGGCTGAAGATCACCGAGGACGGCGAGTTCCTGCGTTGGGACAGCTACCGAAAAGCCTATGCCGGCATGGCTTCTCCGCTGGAGCAGAACGAGCGGCATATCGAAGTACTGCGCGATGTTTGCGGAACCATCGAATGGCCGCAACGATTCGGTCTGCGCATATCGCCGGCTTTCCATTCGCTCATCCTGATCGCGCCCGAAGCGCGTATCGATCGGTCCAAACGCTTCGATTCGTCTCGCGTCATCAAGGCCGACGTACTCAAGAAGCGGATCTGGAAAGACATCGAGACGGAGAATCCCTTGTTCGGCCTGCTTAAGACGACGGCCAAGATCGTATCCGGCGAGACCGTCGAATTCGTCGCCCGCCAGTTGGCGACCCTGCACCGGCCTGGCGAACGCAAGCGCGAGGCCACGCCGACCGCGAGCGTCGCGCCGCCACCGGCCGAGCCACGAATCGAGCCCGTGTTCGCACCGCCGCCGGTTACTGCGGTAACCGCGGTTACCGCCGCCGAGGCAAGCGCTTGCGTGTGCAAGACCTGCAGCGAGAAGGCCGGAGAAATCCTCTACGGAAAGTTCGGCTACTACTTCAAGTGCGAGGCCTGTGGCGGCAACACCGCGATTCGCTTCACTTGCGAGCCCGGACACAAGCCGCGCCTGCGCAAGGACGGCTCGGCGTTCTATCGCGAATGCGCCGATTGCCGCAGCAGCTCGCTCTACCATCGCAACCGGGCCTGAGGCGAAACGATCATGTTGTTCGTGACCCTGCCCGTGGTGCTGTATCAGCTGTTGTTCGTCCTGATCATGTACATCGCCAGCCGCTACGGTCCCAAGACGATGATCGCGACCTTGGCGGCCTGCTTGATCTGGACCGCTACCCACCTGTTCTTCCCGCCGCTGGCCGTGCTGCAGAGTGTCGTCATCATCGGCAGCTATCTGTGGTTCCGACGGAAACGCGACTCCGTTTAGCCGACGCCCTGCCCCCGTCCGGGCGACCCGCGGGCCCTGCTCGCCCACTGTCCGCCGCCCGCTGGCAGGGGTCGAAAAATCATCCGCCCATGCCCGGCATCGGCCGTCCGTGCTCGCCTCGAGACCGTCCGTGCTCGCATCCTGCCCGCCATCGCACTGTTGGTACGGAGGTTGGGAATGAGGTTGAAGCAAAGCAAGAGCACGACACGCACGTTCGTCCTGTGCTCGGCCCTGGTCCTGGGTATCGCGTCATCGGTGGCGACCGCAGCCGAATCGGTCGGAAACACCACCGAGATCGACCACGCCCTGTTGTGGGGACGCGACATCGATCAGATCAGCGCGGTCATGGCGGTCAAGCTCGGATTCCAGGTCAGGCCGGGGCGCAGTGCCGCAGGCGTGGCCAATCGCTATGTGCGGATGGCCGATCGCAGCTATCTGGAGTTGTTCGGGATCCTACGGGCGGATGCCGAGTTGGACCCGGGCATGCAGGCCGACCAGGCCTCGCTGCGCGGTGGCGCGGGCTCGCGGACCTTCGGCCTGCGCTCGTCGATCCTCGACCAGGCACATAAATTCCTGCAGCAACAGGCGTTCGTGCCGACGCCGATCTTCACCGCCTCGCTCACCGATCCCGATGGCGACGGCCCGGCCAGGCCGCCGCGCTGGCGCTTGTTCGCATTCGAACCGCAACCGCTGTCCAGCCACCTGTTCTTCATCGATTACGCCGCGCTGGATGCCACCCCAGGGCGCGTCTCCGACGAGCGCATCGCACCGCAGCACCCGAACGGTGCCCAGGCAGTGACTGGGTTATGGCTGCTCTCCTCGGACGCCGACGCGGATCGCAGACAGTTCGAGCGGATGGGCCTCGCCGGCGCTACGCCAGTGCGCATTCCGCAGATAGCGGCGCAAGGCTACTGCGTGCCGATGGGCGAGAAGCGAGTGCTCGCCCTGCAACCCGACGGCCCCGGCGTGGCTGCGCAGGCGCTGCACAGCGGCGGTCGCCAGATACTCGGCCTCAGCATCGCCGTGGCCGATATCGGGCTGGCGAAAAGGCGAGTCGAGCGCGGATACGAAACCGAACTCGCAAGCTACCGTGGGCTACTCGGCGAGGCCTTCCTGGCGCCGACCCAAAGCGACCTGGGGCTGCTGATCGAGTTTCATGCGTCGTCGCAGGCTGTTGCCTGCGCGAAGGCCCCCGGCTGAAGACTCCGGTCACAAACCGTCGGGTTCACATCGCCGAGGCCTGCGCGCACATCTTCCGGCGAATGGCCTCGGCGACTGAACCTGCCCTCGCTCTCGATCGATCACGGCACCTCGCAGCGCCAGATCGAATCCGCGAGCCACAAGTTGGCCCGGGTGATGTGGTTGTAGATCTCTTCCAGCGGCGTGCCGGCCTGGGCCGTGCACTTGGCGACGGCATCGGCGCGGGCGTATTCCAGCGCGATGCCGGGGTCGTAGCTCTGGCCGTGCCCGTTGACGGTGACGATGCCGGCGACCGCCACGCCGGAAACGGACAAGCACAATGCCGATGCGACGAAGATGCAGGATCGCTTCATGCTCATGCTCCCGATACGAACTAGGACGCACGCATTCGACCCGTGCCTTGGGCAGGCGACCGTGAAGATCGAGTAAGCGGAACGTAAAGCACGGAGCGCCAACCGCTAAGCCTGCGCCAGGTACTTCAACCGCATGACCTCGACGGCGGATTCATCGAGCGCCTTGAGAGTGCCGTCGATCTCGGCATCGCCGAGCGGGAACACCGAATCGCGCTGCACGCTGAGCAAGGCGCGGGCCAGGCTCGCGCGCGCTTCGACCAGCCTGGGCAGCACCTCCACTGCCGAATATTTCTCGCCGTTCTCGCTGCGCTCGAAATGATCGGCGAACACGGTCAACAGGCCGCCGAGCATCGCGATTGTGGAGCCTGCGACGGCGACGCCCTCTTTCGACCATCCCAGTTGTCCGGCCAGAAGCGCCACCACCGCACCGGCCGCGCCGGCGATCGCCGCAACCAGGCCGCCTGCGAGCCGCAAGCGTGCGATGCGCCGGCTGCGATGGCGCAAGGCTTGAATCAGGCCTTCGATATCGGGTTGGAGCCGCGCTGCGGCCTCGCCTATCAATGCGAGCCGGGCTGCGCGCGAGGTCGGTGCGACATCGTCTTCACCCAGGACCAGATCGGTGGAGAACAAGGCGTGGGCATCGGGGAAGGCCTGCTTGAGCGCATCGACCCGCTCGGGGCTGACACGCTTCAGGTAGGAAACGACAGAGTTACTTCTCATGATCGAACCCGAAGTAGTGTTGGAATAAGGCTTGCAGGCCGAAGAACACGAAGGCCCCCACCAGCAGCAGCACGAACATCAGCACAACCGGCCATAGCAGTACCGCGTAGCAGATCAGCCCCACCAGCATCGCGACGCCACCTGTCCACACGACGGCCTGTCGGCCGACATATTCGACCCGCGAGATCAGTCCTTTGCGCGGCACGAGATTCGCCCGCAGCCATTCCCAGCCATTGAGCGCCGCGAACAGCGCGAAACCGCATAGCAGGAACTTCCAGGGCGCTTCACGCACTGCGGTGCGTAACCCACCGGCCACGCCCTTGTCCAGAACCGGCCGGCTTTCCTGCTCCCATTGCTGGAAGTAGCCGGCGAAGTCTTCATCGGGTTGCGTGGCACCACCAGGAATACGGATCACGCTGATGGCCTCGCCCAGCCCCTGCAACTCGGTGACCGCTGCGACCGTGACTTCCAGATACTCGGCCGAATGCCCGGCATCCAGCGCGAGTTTTCCGATACCGTCGAACGCTGCGAACAGCTCGCCGACGGCCATCGGCCGATCCGGAATCGCCTGCAGCAGCTTGGACACCTGGCTGACGCTGATCGGATGGGTGAAGCCGAAGTACGCGCCTTCGTTGGCCGAACTGCAGCCGATGGGCATCAGCAGCACGCCTTGCTCGGCGGAACGTTGCAACAGGCCCGGCAGATCCAACGCCAGCGGTTCGCGCCCCGGCCCACGATCCATGACGAAATGCCGGTTCTCCATATGGCCGACCAGGACCAGGGTCTTGCCCTTGAATTCGGACAGCAATCGGTCGACGTCGGCATGTTCGAGTAAGCGCGAACCGCGCTTCGACGTGACCCAGCCGGCATCCAACGCGGCGATGGCGTCGTGGGCGACCACTCTGTCGAGAAAATAGACGACCTCGGGAACGCCGCCGGGCAACGGTTGTTCCAATGCTTTGAGCGCCCGCCAGGTCGATTCGATCTGCGGCGAACGCAACTGCCACTGCTCCAGCTCAAGCTTCGACAGGACCGGGCTGTTGCGAATGTAGGCGCTCAAGGCCTGTTGGCGGTAGCCGAGTTCGTGCTCGCTCAGTTTGCCGGGAGCGGCGAACTCGATGTCCGGCAAATACGACATGCGCTCGGATCTGGCCGCGTCGCCGTCGAGCAGAGCGAACTGCTCTCGCAGCAACGTCCGTTCGGCCTGCATGGAATCCCGCCACGCATCCACGATGCGAGAAGGCATCTTGTCCAAGCTCGCGTCCGCCTGCCGCTTCCTGGCGAAGGCCAGCAACTGCTTCGCGTCGGTGGGGCGCAGCTTCGACACCCATTCGGCGTTGTGGGCGTCGATGCGCCGTTCTACCTCGGCCAGATACTGCCTGCGTGCCGCCGCGGCTTCCATCGGACCCACAGCTCCTGGCGATGCGGTCCGCAGCGACAGGCCGGCGCCGTGCAGCCCGCTGAGATGCGCCTGCAACTCGTTGGGAGAGAGGCCGTTGATCCATTCCCTGGCCCCCCTGAGCGTGCCGGTGGCGAGTTCCTTGTCGGTCGCCGCTGCATCTTGCTGGAACCTGTGCTCCACTTGGGCACGCTCGGACGCTTGCCGTTGTCGCTGCGCTTCGAGGGTCTCGATGTGGGCCTTGCCGGGTTCGACGCGCGAAGAGGAGCGGCCGCGCTGCGCACTGGCGTTTGCCGCACAGACCGTCAGAACCAGGCACAGCGCGAGCGCCGACCAAGGCATAGCGAGATTCCCCTTTCCTGCCGAGTCTGCGCCTGCGCATCAGCCGCGCGCGTAGTCCGCCCTTTCTCCACAACGCAGCAACGCGAATACAACGGCCATCGAATGCTTCAACGTGGCGGTCAGTGTTCAAGCGGTGCTCGAAGGCTCCGCTTCACCCAGCCCTGAACCTTGCGAAAGCACATTCAACGGCCAGGAAAGGAAGGTCGGCAAACAGCCCGCATCCAGTCTTTGCTGCAGCTAGTCTCTCTCTCCCGCATGCGCGGGAGAGGGCCGGAGCGAGGGCCCGCGAATTCATCGATCGCGAGACGGTCCGTCCCCGCCCGGTTTTTATTTGTAAGCCTGCGAGCGAACTTGCGGCGACGCTCCATCCGCCATGACCTTGCGCACTGTCCGTTCCCGGCACGATTTCGTTCTCTTTGACTCGCCGATTCCGACTGCCCATCCATCGATGCAACGCAGCCGTGCCGGCATTCGCCTCATCACGCCACGCTCCAAAGGACCCCGAGATGCATCGTCGCGACTTGCTCCGCCTCGCCGCCCTATCGCCCCTGCTCGCCGCTGCTGGCGGAGCCATCGCCGCCGAGGCCCCGGGCCCGATCGACCTGATGCCGAAGTTCTGGCAGGCCTACGACGAAACGCGAGACGCAGACGACCGTGCACGAGCGCTCGCCGCGACGTTTTTCAGCGAACACGCCGAGGTCTACGCCGGAGCCGGCCTGAAGCCGACGCCCGAACGCTTGGGCAAGTGGCTGCCGGATTTCGACGCTATGGCCGGCCAAGTGCGCAAGCTCAGCGCCGGCTTCGGCCACCACTACCGACGCCACGTCCGGCACTTCCAGGTCGAGTTCCCCGACTTCCGCCGCGAGCGCGCGCCGATCTATCTGATGCCGTCGCTGTTCGGCTTCGACGGCCATCTGCGGCCGTGGCAGGACAAACTGCCCTTGTTCATCGGCATCGACGGCATCGTCCGCTACCACGGCGCCGACGCGAACCTGTCGGTGTTCCTCGACCATGAGTCCTTCCACCTCTATCACGCGCAGGTGTTGCCCGACCTGATCGTCGACGACGACCCGCCGGTGTACGGTTCGCTATGGAGCGAAGGCATCGCGACCTACGTCAGCGAACGCCTCAACCCCGACGCGAGCTTGCTGCAGGTGCTGCTCGACGACCGCAAGCTCGCCCAGGCCGACGCCGCGACCGTGCGCGATCTCGCCGCCGGATTGTTGAAGGTGCTGGACTCTGTCGCCCCCGACGATTCCAACCGCTACTTCAGTGCCGGCCATAAGGGCCCGGAGCCCGCACGTGGCGGCTACCTGGTTGGCCTGATCCTTGCGCGCAGGATCGGCCGCGACCTGCCCTTGGCGCAGCTGCCGCAAGTTCCGACACCGAAGGTCCGCTTGTTGCTGGAACAACACTTGGCGGAACTGGCGCAGGGCGCAGCGGCATGACGGCCGACGTCGCCGTTCGTCGCCTGCCCGCTCCATTGTCCTTCTCCCTGACCCGGTCTTAATGCGCGTCCTGCTTTAATCCCCGGGTTCCAACTGGCCTGTCGCTGCGTCTGGGGATCGGAAAGCAGCGAGGGGCCATTGCCGTCCCCACCCGGGGCCGCGACGCTGGCCGCCGTGCCCGCCCTGGCCGAAGTCCACCACGGCTGTCGCGCTCCTGCGCGTATTCCGGGAGGCCCCATGTACCTGCCGCTGCCCGCGTTCCGCCCCCTCGTCCTGTCCTGCGCCGTCGCCTCGCTGGCGCTCGCTTTACTGACGGTCTCCTCCTGCCGCAACACCGGCCCGACCGCCGACAACCCGCCGGCCTCGGAGCCGGCGGTGTCGCCGCCGCAGTTGGCCATGGTCGGCGCGCATTTGCTCGACGGCCTGGGCGACTATCGCTTCCCGGTCACCAGCCGGCACCCCGAGGTGCAGCGCTGGTTCGACCAGGGCCTGATGCTGACCTACGGCTTCAACCACGACGCCGCCGAACGCTCCTTCCTCAAGGCCACCGAACTCGACCCCGATTGCGCCATGTGCTGGTGGGGCGCGGCGTTGGTGCTCGGCCCGCACGTCAACGCAGCGATGGACCCGAAGGAAAACGGCGACGCCTGGACCCGGCTGCAGCGCGCACAGGCGCTGGCGCCGAAGGCCAGCGAACGCGAACGCGCCTTCATCCAGGCATTGGCGGCGCGCTATGCGCAAAACCCGCCGGCCGATCGCAAACCGCTCGACCTGGCCTATGCCGAAGCCACCCGCAAGCTCGTGCAACAGCGCCCCGACGACCTCGACGCCGCAACCTTCCACGCCGAAGCGCTGATGGACCTGCAACCCTGGGACTACTACGACGAGAAGCAGCGGCCCAAGGGCGGCACCGCCGAAGTCGTGTCGACCCTGGAATCGGTGATGGCGCGCAACCCCGATCACGCCGGCGCCCTGCATCTGTACGTGCATGCCGTCGAGGCCTCGTCCGCGCCCGAGCGCGGCGCGGCCGCGGCCGACCGCCTGCGCGAACTGATCCCCGGCTCCGGCCATCTGGTGCACATGCCCGCGCACATCTATTCGCGGGTCGGGCGCTGGCACGACGCGGTGATCGCCAACCAACGCGCGATCGAAGCCGACGACGCCTATCTCGAGCTGTGCCGCGGCAACACCCAGGGCGTGTATCCGCTCGGCTACGTGCCGCACAACCACCACTTCCTGTGGTTCGCCGCCAGCATGGAAGGCAGCAGCGCGGTCGCGCACGCGGCGGCGAAAACCACCGCCGAGCGCACCAACCTGCAGGACCTCATGCGCAAGGACGGCTTCGCGGTCTTGCAGCACTACTGGATGACGCCCTGGTTCGAACGCGTGCGCTTCGGCCGCTGGGAGGAAATCGCCAAGGCGCCGAACCCGGCTCCGGACCTGCCTTACGTCACCGCGATCTGGCACTACACCCAGGCCATGGCCGCGGTGCGGCAGCGCCGCCTGGCCGATGCGCAGCGCCATCTGGAAGCCCTGCGCCCGCTCGCCGCCGATCCGGCGATGGAAAAGCTGACCGTGTGGAATCGCTACCCGCTGTCGCACGCGGCGCGCATCGCCGAACGCGTGGTCACCGCGGAGATTGCCGCGGCGCGCGGCAAGCACGAAGTCGCCGTGGCGGCGTTGCGCGAGGCGATGGCGATCGAGGACCGCATTCCCTACGACGAGCCCCCGGGCTGGCACGCGCCGGTGCGGCAGACGCTGGGTGCGGTGCTGCTCGACGCCCGGCGCCCGGCCGAGGCCGAACGCGTCTATCGCGAAGAGCTGCAGCGCAACCCCGGCAACGGCTGGTCGCTGTACGGGCTGGCCGAAAGCCTGCGCGCGCAGAACAAGAACGCCGAGGCCACCGACACCCAGCGCGAGTTCGCCCAGGCCTGGCGCAACGCCGACGTGCGGCTGACGGCGTCGAGGATGTAGACGGCGCCGAGGTAAACGAGACAGATATAAACCAGACCGATACAGGCGACGAGACCGGCCCCAACCCGCCGCTGCCGGCCGCTCGCACTAGCCCCGGCCGGCCGTTGCGGGCCGCCGGGGACAGTGCGCGCCGCCCCCTTTTTCGGCTGCGGCTGGGGCTATGCTCGCCCTGTCCTCTGGGAGTCGCCGATGGACCGGACTGAGTCGATTACCGCTCCGACCCCACCGCGCGTGATCGCGCGCGACGCTCATCCGCCGGTGTCGTGGCGCGACAGTCTGCGCACCAAGCTGATGCTGTGGTTCGGCGTGTTGGTCGGGGTGCTGCTGCTGATCGGCTTCGTCGTCGCCTTCCTGATCGCGCGCCAGCAGATCATCGCCGGTGCGCAGGAGCGGACCCGTTACGAAGCCGCCCAGACTGCCGACCGCCTGCTCGCTTCGATGGAATCGGTGCGCATCACCGGTGCGGCCATAATCGGTCTGTTCAACAGCCTTGCGCTGGACCGCGAGGCGACGATCAAGGCGATGGAAGCCCTGCTGGACGCCGATGCCAGTGCCGTCGGCGGCTTGATCGCGCTCGAATCCGGTGTGCTGCCCGACGGCTTGCCGATGGCCTACTACGTCGGCGTCGACCGCCGCGGCGTGGCCAATCGCGACCTCATCGCCATCGGCTACGACGCGCACCGACAGCCCTGGTATCGGCGCACGCTCGCCGCCGACGCGCCCTGGTGGTCCGAGCCCTACTTCAACGAAACCGCCGGCGGCCACTGGATGAGCACTTTGAACCTGCCGCTGCGCGGGCCGGACGGCCGGCGCCTGGGCATGGTCAGCCTGGACGTGCCGATCGCGCGCTGGGCCGAACTGGTCGAACCGCTGCATCACATCCACGGCCAACGTCCGGCGCTGTTCGCGCCCAAGGGCACGATCACCCTGCATGCCGACCCGAACATCGCCCTGAAGACCACGCTCGAACGCTACATGGCCGCGGCCGAGCGCACCGACCTGACCGAGATGGCCGCGGCGCAAGCGCGGGGACGCCGGTTCGAGTTCACCCATGTGCTGCCGACCACCCGCGAAACGCGGTTCTCGGTGCTGGAACCCATCGGCGACACCGGTTGGGGCCTGCAAGTGTCGATGTCGCACAAACCGCTGCTGGCCGCGCTCAAGCGCACCATCGCCCAGCTTGCCGTCATCGTAACGCTGGTTTCGTTGATGATTACCCTGCTGGTGCGCCGGATGGCCGCGCGGATCACCACGCCGCTGAGCGACCTGACCGGTTCGGCCAGCCATTTCGCCGCCGGCGAATTCGACTACCCCTTGCACCAGACCGAGCGCCGCGACGAAGTCGGGGTGATGGCGCGCGCCTTCGACAACGCACGCGGCTCGATCAAGCGCCAGATCGTCGAAATCCAAGACATGAGCACGGCGCGGCAGAAGCTCGAAAGCGAGCTCGACATCGCCCGCGAGATCCAACTGGCGATGCTGCCCGGCGCGCGCGTGCTCGGCGCCGACGAGTGGCGCCTGCAGGCGAATGCGCGGCTGGAACCGGCCAAGGCCGTCGGCGGCGACTTCTACAGTTTCTTCGAGCGCGACACCCACACGCTGTGGTTCGCGATCGGCGACGTCTCCGACAAGGGCGTGCCGGCGGCCTTATTCATGGCCCGCACCATGACCGTGCTGGAGATCGCCGCCGGCCGCGGCGGTTCGCCCGAAATCGCCCTGCAGGAAGCCGCGCAACGCCTGCTCGAAGGCAACGACACCTGCATGTTCGCCACCGTGCTGTGCGGCCTGATCGACGCGCGCAGCGGCGAGCTCGCCTTGGCCAGCGCAGGCCACGAACCGCCGGTGTTGTTGCGCGCCGACGGCAGCGCGGAATTCGTCGACTTACCCTCGGGACCGCCGTTGGGAGTAGTGGCCGGCGAACACTATCCGATCTGGCGCGGCCGCCTGCGCAACGGCGAAGCCCTGGTGGCCTATACCGACGGCATCACCGAAGCCTTCGACGCCCATCAACAAGCCTTCGGCGGCGAGCGCCTGTTGGCGGCCCTGCGCGGCGGCACCGACGCGAGCACCTTGTGCAGCGCCCTGGTCGCCGAGGTGCATCGTTTCGCCGCCGATGCGCCGCAGTCGGACGACATCACCGTGCTGTCCCTGCACTGGACCGGCAACGACCACGCCCCGCCGGACCAGCGCGAGATACAGCGGTTCCGCGCACCGCAGGATCGCGCCCGGCTTGCGGAATTGTTCGCGGCCGTGGACGAAGCCTTGGTCCAGGCCCGCGTCGACAGCGCGCTGATCGGCGACGTGCGGCTCATCACCGAGGAGGTCATGTGCAATGCCATCGACTACGGCACCGAGCCCGGCGTCGAGCACGACGTCAGCCTCGAACTCGCGATCGAGCCCGGCCGCATCGAGCTGCGCTTCCGCGACGACGGCACGCCGTTCGACCCGCTGTCGCAAGCCGAACCCGACCTCGATGCCGACATCGACGAGCGCCCGCTCGGCGGCCTCGGCCTGCATCTGATCCGCACCCTCGCCGACCAGGCCACCTACGTACGCGAGGACCGCTACAACGTGCTGCACATCGTGCTGCTACGACCCACTGCCGGCGACTGATGCCGACATCTCGAACCTGGAGCCACGCATGGACCTGACCATCCGGATCGACCCAGCCACCGCCCACAGCCAGCGCGTCTACCTCGCCGGCCGCCTGGACACCTCCAGCTATGCCGAACTCGACCGCCAACTGGGGCCGGTGCTCGCCGCCAGCGTGCCCTCGCTCGTACTCGATCTCGCCGACCTGGAATACATCAGCTCCGCCGGCATCCGCTCGATCTTCCGTGCGCGCAAAGCCTTGTCGGCCCGCGGCGGCAAGGTGGTGGTCGTCAACCCGCAACCGCAGATCCAGAAAGTATTCGACCTGGTCAAGGCGGTACCGATGAACGAAATCTTCAGCAGCGTCGCCGAAGCCGATGCCTATCTCGACGCGATGCAGCGCAAGGTGCTGGCCAGGGGCGAGGACGCCGACGACGATTGAGCGGCTGAAACCGGAACGGCGGCGCCGCGGGGGCAAGGCCGGCGCCGGACTGCACAAGCTATCCGCAGTACTTGGCCCTGCCCCTGCCCCTGACCCTGGCCCGGCGAGCCGGCCATGCCGTACCCCCAGACCGAAGGGAGGCCCGACAGGCCTGCTCCGGGGCACTTGCATATCGTTTTTCGATATATTATATATCGCTTACCGATATGACAGAGGCAGCCGTCCCATGACCCGCCCTCCGAACGCCCTCATCCTGGCCCGCCCGTTGATCCGCGGCCTGATCGTCCTCAACGCCCTCTACGCCTTCGCCATCGCCGCGCTGCTGATCGCGACCTGGGTCAACCCGAAGCTGTTATTCGAGGCCCTCGGCCTGGCCTACGAGCATCTGTACAACGCCCTGCGCGCCGTCGTGCTGATCGGCATCCTCGCCGCCTACCTCACCCATCGCGTGCTGCGCGCGTTGCTGGCGATCGTGGACAGCGTGCGCGACGGCGATCCCTTCATCGCCGACAACAGCCGCCGCCTGCAGGCCATCGCCTGGTGGGTCCTGGCCGGCGAAGGCCTGCGCCTGCTGATCGGCGCCATCGTCTACGGCGCCTCGAAAGCCGCGCCGGCGCTGAAGATCGACATCGACGTCGGCTTCTCGTTCGCCCCGTGGCTGGCGGTGCTGCTGCTGTTCGTGCTCGCCCGCGTATTCGAACAAGGCGCCCGCATGCGCAGCGACCTCGAAGGCACGGTGTAAGCCATGGCCATCGTGATCCGTCTCGACGAAAAACTGCACGAACGCCGCATGACCCTGACCGAACTGTCCGAGCGCGTCGACATCACCCTGGCCAACCTGTCGATCCTCAAGACCGGCAAGGCCAAGGCGATCCGCTTCTCCACCCTGGAAGCGATCTGCAGCGTACTCGACTGCCAACCCGGCGATTTGCTCGCTTTTGATCCGACGCAGCCGATGCAGGAGTGAAGGCCGGCGCGGACCAACATGGCGCTGAAGTCTATGGATCCCCGCCTTCGCGACGCTCGGTCGAAGCCCTGTAGGAGCGGCGTGAGCCGCGACCAAGGGACGCGTAGAGGGCGCATCGCTGACGTGATCGATCGAAGCCGCGAGCTATCGCGGGGTAGGAGCGGCGTCCTACTGGGTTTCCTTCGGTCACAAGCCGCAATCGCGGGATGCGCACAGATAGCAACGCCGGTGCTATGCATCGAATCGACGTGCTTTCGCGGGGGTAGGAGCGGCGCAAGCCGCGACCGTGCAGTTGGCGATCGCTGCGCTTCTTACCGCAGAGCTGTGGGGCAAGATCTAAAGCTTCCGCCCGCTAACGCGGCCGGGTTACTTTCTTTTGCTAAGCCCAAAAGAA
>NZ_JMTZ01000002.1 GCF_000731095.1 Lysobacter antibioticus
GGGATTTTTCATACGGGACATCCCTGTCCCGATGAAAAACGGCCCGCATCCATGCGTGCCGCCCTCCGGGTCTTCCATTGCCTTCGCTAGTGCGAATCGGCGCACAGCAACAGCAAAGGCAAAGGCAAAGGCAACGCTGCTCCAGGGTAGGAGCGGCTCTTCTTGGGAATTTCGTACGGTCACAAGCCGCGACCGCGCCATGGCGGTCTTGCGGTGCATCCCCCGCGCGAGAAGCAAGTATCGAAACGATGCAATCGCATCGCCCACCTCGGCGATACGACACTACATCGCTAACGTTCCCGCACCGGAAAACTGCACTCCGCGTAGTACAACTGACAACGCCGATCCTTGCGCGCCTCGCAAGCGCCCAAGCCGATTTCCGCGGCGCGTTCGGCGCTGCTTGCGGTCGTCGTGTCCGATTGGCGATCGCCGGCGACCACCACCACGCAGCTGTCGCGATAGCTCATCTCGACCTTGCAGGCCTGGCCGCCGCGCGCGCGGCAATCCTCCAGGGCGATGCGTTTGGCCTCGCGCTTGCTGCGCGTGTCGCTGGCCGCACCCATGATGCCGGCGGCCGCATCGAAGGCGAGCGCGCCCCATTGGCTGGCCCAACGCGGTCCCGCCGCCCCGCGCGGGGCGGGGCTATTGGGCATCGGCGCGCAGGCGTTCGGCGAGGCCGCGGTGTAGGGAACCATGCCAGGCGGGCATCCGCCTTCCGCCCAGGCGGCCCCCGCCGATACGGCAGACAACGCCAACGCGGCGATGCAGATCGCGCGTTTGCAGTGCCGGGATGGACGCTCGCGCATCGCCATCAGCTCCGGCGTACCGAATCTTCGCCGCGCGACTCGCGCCCCGACGGCGGCCGGCCGAGTTCGTGCGCCGCCCCGGTCATCAAGGCCGGCGTGGCGGCGCGCTGCTCGCTGCCCGACCGCGGCGATAAATGCGACCCGGCCGAGGCTTGGCCCGACTGCGCGGATGCGGCGCCGGCACCGCCGCCGAACGCCGAGTAATGCACGAAGTTGCCCATGGTGCCGTTGAAGAACACCGCCGCCACCGGTGGTGCGACGACGATGAAGGTGGTCAGGATCAGGCCGATGCCGCCCTGCTGCATCGCCAGGCTGGTCATGCCCTCGGCGTCGAGACCGACGATGCCGTTGAACGCCTTCGACACCCAGAACGCGACCGCCACTTTCGCCAGCAGTTTCATCGCCATCGCCGTGACCACGCTCAGCGTCGCCATCGAGAACAACGTACCCAGACCATAGAGCAACCACTTGCGGAACAGTTCCTTGGTCTGCTCGAAGAGCAGGCACAGGATGAACAAGGGGCCGAGACCGATGAACACGGCGATGCCGAATTTGTACAACAGCAACATCGCGCCGGCCGTCATCGCCGGACTGGCCGAACCGAAGCCGGCGAACAGCAAGGCCCGCGCCTTCTCCTCACGCATCGCATCGTCGCCGTCGACGACCTGCACCGCATCGATCGCCGCCAGGGCGACCTGGGTATAGGCCAGGTTCTCGTCGATGCTGTCGGCGGCGGTCCGCCCCTCGATGCCGGTGAACACCTGATGGATCTCGCGATCCAGGCTGTCGGTGAACAAGCCGTGCAGGCTGCCGCCGAACATCGACATGCCGGTGGCGGCCGACACGATGACGGCGATCCGCATCGCATTGGCGACCAAGGCCATCATCGGCTCGCGCGATTGCCCGGTGACGATGCGGTAACCCGCCAGCAGCACCCACAAGGTCACCAGCGTCAGGACGACGCTGCTGGCCCAGGCCATCATTCGCCCCATCAGCTGCAGGCCGAAGGCATCGATCTCGTGGCTGAAGTAGCCGTCGATCAGCTTGTAGAAGGCGAAGTCGCCCAGCCCCGACTGGATGCCGGCGAGATACGCCTCATGCAGCCCATTCGACACCCGATCCATCCCTGCCATTGCGTTCCCCTTCGTTGCGGCCGGGCTTGCCGACGGGACGGCCCGCTGACCGGTGCCTGATTACCGCGCTGCCTTGGGTCTGCGCATGCTGCGTAGCCATCCGGAAGGCGCTACTCCGGCCTGGAAAAACCTTACGAATCGCAGCCACGCACACGGACCCGCGATGGCCCCACTGCCCGATGGCGCGGCCATTGCGTCGTGCGGCAATGTGATGCGTGCGCCTCGAAGGCTGTTGTTTACGGCGACGCTTCGGATCGCGTGGTTCGGGCCGTGCTTCCCAGGTCGTGCTGTACGTACCGTGCTTTCCGGTTCGTGCTTTACGAGCCGTGCTTTACGAATCGTGCTTCCGGATGGTGCTTTACGAATCGAGCGGCCCGGGTCGCGCCATGCAAGTCGCGTTGCCCGGGTCGCGCCGCCCGAATCGCAGGACGGCAGGCCCGCGCTCCAGAGTGGATATCCGCCGCGACGGGACCGCGGTGCGAGCGTTTCGTCGCCGTTCGCAAGCCTCCGTCTGCGAATGAGGTCGCGGGCTGCGTCGTCGTTGTAGATGCATCGCAACGACATCGAATCCGTGAGTGAGGCTAGCACCGGAATTCCGGAATGCGTTGTAGGAAAACTCTGATTCGTTGTGCGCGTTTGGCCACGCCTTGTAGACAAATGTCTACGTTCTTGTGGACACAAAGCAAATTCGAGAAGCGATGCTTGCCAACTCTGGGGTTTTATTGAGATTAGATGTCATCCAGATGGATCTGACTTGGCAAGAGAGTTCGTAATGATCCGCGTCTTCATGATCGACGATCACCCCCTCATGCGCACCGGAATGCGCTGGGTACTGGAAGAAGCGGGCGACATCGAAGTGGTCGGCGAAGCCGCCAACGGTCGCGATGCGCTGGCCTTGATCCCGACGTTCGCCATCGACCTGGTGGTGTGCGATTTCGACCTGCCCGATACCGACGGCCTCGACCTGACCCGCCGCCTGCTGCGCCAGGACCCCGAGCGCAAGGTACTGATCGTCTCGATGCTCGAACGCAGCCCGATTCCGCGGCGCTTGCTCGCCGCGGGCGCGCTGGGCTACGTCAGCAAGACCAGCGATCCGCTGGTGGTCTTGCGTGCCGTGCGCGAAGTGGCCAGCGGCCGGCGCTTCCTCGACAACGCCCTGGCCTGCCAGGTGTTGTTCGACTCTTCGCCGTTCGACCAACTCAGCCCGCGCGAGCTCGAGGTCGCGATGCTGATGGTCAAGGGCGAAAGCATCCGTCGCATCGCCGATTCGTTGCGCGTCACCGAGTCGACCGTGCGCACGATCCGCTCGCGCGTGTTCGACAAGCTCGACGTCAGGGGCGATGCGTCCCTGGTCTATCTCGCGGTCGAGCATGGCCTGGCCTGACCGCGCGACACCGCGCACGGCGCCATCGACCGCTGCGACGACAGCGGCGCTGCCGAGTCGTTGCCGCAGCGCCGTTCGTCCGCCTCCGCCTCCGCCACCAGCTTGCATGCGCACTACCCCCGCCACGCCCGGCCTGGTCCTCGTCTTCGCCCTGGCCCTCGGCGCTTGCTCCAATGTCTCCGAGCCGACCATGCCGCACTACCGACGCAATCCGCACCCGCAGCAACGTTACGAGATCACCCTGCGCCTCGACGATGCGCCCGGGCCGGTTTTGACGCTGCAGGGCGCGGCCCAGTACGAGGTAACGGACCTGTCCTGCGTGCCCGAGCTGGCGGGCACCGGGGTACGGCCGATGCCCCGACACAGCTTGCCGGCAACCTATATCCGCACGGCGGCCAACCGCTATGTCATCGCCGTGCACGCCGATGCGATGCGCGACGAGGATTACCACGGCCTCGGCGTCTGCCGTTGGAAGCTCGCCGCGCTGCACGTCAGCCTGCACCTCGCCGACCGCGAGCATCGCGACATCGCCATCGACCCGACGCTGCCGGGCGAGGCGCTGCTGTCCGGGCGCGGCAGCACCCTGCATTTCTGGCGCGACGGGCGTCCGCGGGTCAATCCGCAGGATGCGGTCGCCCTGGATTACCAAGGTCCGCGCACTTACCGCGAGGAGATCCGCGCGGACGTCTTCTCCGTCACCTTCATTCCGAGGGCGAGCACGCCATGAGCACGAACAGCCAGCAGTACGCGAACCTCGCCAGCGACGCCTACAGCCCCTACCAACCGGGTCGCCGCGCCAGGGGCCTGGAAGAGAAAGTGCGCATCGACGAGGTGACCTACAAAGTCGTCGAGCACGTCGACCGCCCGTCCGGTTACCAGGGCACGATCTACCAACGCCTCGACACCGGCGCCATCGTGGTCGCGCACCGCGGCACCGAATTCGGCCGCGAGTTCGTCAAGGACGGTCTGCTCGCCGACGGCGGCATGATCGCCGCACGCGTCAACCGCCAGGCCGACGACGCCATCGGCCTGACCCGCCGCGCCGTGGAATATGCGCAGGGCTTGAAGCACGAACTCGGCCGCGACGTGCCGGTGTCGGTCACCGGTCATTCGCTCGGCGGTTGCCTGGCGCAGATCAGCGCCTACCGTTTCGGTCTGGGCGGCGAGACCTTCAACCCCTATGGCGCCGCAAGCCTGCGCGATCGCATCCCCGAGGGCGGCATCCAGGTGCTCAATCACGTCATGGCCGGCGACATGGTCAGCGCCGCCGGCCGGCATTTCGGCCGGGTCCGCATGTACGCGGTCGAACAAGAGGTCGATACGCTGACCCGGGTCGGCCGCTATGCCGACAACGGCGACCGCCTCGACATCCGCTACGCCCTGCCTGCGGCAGCGGCCGGTTGGGAGTCACACCGCATGCACCACTTTCTCCCGGTCGACGGTGCGGGGCGGCGCGACCGCTCGGTGCTCGACGACCCGCAGGCGCAACGACTGGCGCAGCAACATCGGCCGATGTTCGACAAGTACCGCAGCGACATGCTGTTGACCCGCGAAGGCGCATCGATCGCGGCGGCGCTCGCGCAAGGCGCGCGCGGCGTGGCCGGAGAACTGCTGCGCCACCTGCCCGATCGGCCGCAGAATCCGTTCGACGAAACTGCGCGGCGCCTGCCGCCGATGCCGGCCGCGGCCTCCAGCGACCCACGCTTGGCCGAGCATCCGGACCACCGCTTGTACGGGCAGGTCCGCGCAGGCGTCGCCGCGATCCATCAAGGCCAGGGCCTGGGGTACGGCGAAGACGGCGAACGCACCGCCGCAAGCCTGCTGGTGCTGGCCAAGCGCAGCGGCTTGAGCCGCGTCGATCAGGTCGTCGCCGGCCACGCTCCGGGCCAGCCCGAGCAGTTGTTTGTGGTCCAGGGCGATCCGCGCGACCCAGCCCATATCCGCGCGCAGATGGCGGCCGCCGACGCGGCGAAGACGCCGGTCGCCGAATCGTTGCGCGCACTCGCTGCCCTGAACACCCAGGCGCCCGCGCCAGTCCTGGCGCCTGACGCCCAGGACCGGACCCGCCCAGCGCCGATGCGCCCCCACTGAGCCTGCCGCAGGGGGCGATCCGGCTCATCCGCCGCACCGCGCCAACACCGGCGCAACCGGCAAGGCCGCAGGCCAGGATGGGCACAGGGCTGACCGATGGGCCGCATCTGCCTACAATGCCGCGCCCGAAGTTGCAGTGCCCGTCATGGAAATTCTCGTCAACCAAGAGCTCAAAGCCTATATCGACCCGCTGACGGAGGAAGAGCACGAAGCGCTGGAGCGCAGCATCCTCGCCGAGGGTTGCCGCGACGCGCTGGTGCTGTGGGGCGACGTCCTGGTCGACGGCCACAACCGCTACGGCATCTGCCGCAAGCACGGCCTGCCGTTCCAGACCGTGCAGAACCCGCGCTTCCAGTCGATCGACGACGTCTACCTGTGGATGATCGACCAGCACCTCGGCCGGCGCAGCGTCTCCGATTTCCAGCGCGGCGTGCTGGCTCTGCGCAAGCGCGAGATCCTGGCCGAGCGCGCCGCCGCCGGCGCACCGGCGGCGGCAACGGCCGACGCTGGCAGCGACGACGCCCCCTGGGACACCTCGGCGGCCGAACCGGGCGCCGACACGCCGCAGCCCGCCGCGGCAGCCGCGGCGAAGCCGGCACCGGGCGCGCGCAAGCAACGCGGCGAGATCGCCCGCGAAGCGCGCCTGAGCACCGCCCAGGTCGGCCTGATCGAAACCATCCACAAGCAGGCGGCGCCGGAAGTGGTGGCGGCGGTGAAATCGGGCACGTTGTCGCTCAATGCCGCCGCCGCGGTCGCGACCTTGCCGGAAGACGAACAGCGCGCCGCGGCCCTGGCCGGCAAAAGCGAACTCAAGGAAGCGGCCAAGCGCGTGCGCGAATCGCGGCGCAAACCGCGCGAGCCGCGCGAAGGCGATGAGGGCGAAACCTCGGCGCTGGACGCCGCGCTCGCCGACCAGGTGCTGGCATTGCGCCAGCGCGTGGCCGAGCTGACCGCCGAGAACGACGCCTTGCGCGAACAACTCGCGCTGTTGCAGGCCGAAACCGCCTGATCGAAGGCCGCGCGCTGCGATGCGGTGCGGGCCATCAGCACATGCAGAGCAAATCCACCCTGCCCCTTTTGATAAAGGGGGCGAGCGGCCGCGCAGCGGACGTGGGGGATTTGCTTTGGCTCGCCTTGCTTCGCTCCGCGTTTCCAAGCGAACGACAGCCGCGCACTCGGCGACGCTAGAAGCCTGTTCCTCCAACGCCGTGTCCGCCGCGAACGCCCGCAGCCCGCCACGAACAGGCTCGCCCACAGGGCGACTTGCCTGGAGTTTTGCCGACTGACGTCGGCCCGTCACCGTCGCGACGGGCCGAGACCATCGGGCCGCCGTCAGCGCTCGCCGCCGTCGTGACGCGCCCGTTCGATCGGCTGATTCGCCGATTCGGTCGCCTGCTGCGGCGCATCCGGCGCCTTGCCTTCGAAGCGCAGCGCCGGCTGGCCGCTCTCGGTTTCCACCGAGCGCACCTCGCCGTTGGCGCGGCGCGCCTTGACCTGCTCCAGCACCGGGTTGCTGCACGAGCCTTCGATGAAGTCGGCGCGCTGCAGTTCGCCGTTCTTGAGATCGACGAACAGGCTGTGGGCGTCGCCGGCATTGCGGTTGCTCGACGTGGTCAATCGGCTGTCGCGCGGCAAGGTGGTCGAATCGACCTTCAACACATGGGTCACCGGACGCAGCCCGCAATAACTGTACTTGCCTTCGACGTCGCTGATCAGATAGGTGCCGTCCTCGAAATACAGGCGCACGCCGGGGATGCCGAGTTCCTCGCGGTCCTTCACCGAGTCGAGGTTGCAGTCGACGAAGATCTGTCCGACCACGCAGCCCTCATCGGAAAACACGCCGCCACGGATCTCGACCTTCCATTGCGACACGTTCGAGCACGGGCGCAGGCCGGTGCCGGCCGTGCATTCGGCCTGGGCGCGGTTGATGCCGTCGCCCTGCTGCGCGCCGACGCCGATACGCACGCGGTAACGCACCACCGCTTCGGCGCCGGGGGCGAGGCGATCGAGGGCGATGCGCAGCACCGGTCCGGGCGCGCCGCTCAGCGACACCAGGCCGGCGCCGCGCACTTGCGCGGTGTCGGCGACGAGACGGAAACCGGCCGGCAGGCGATCGACCAGCACCGGCGCCAAGGCCAGGCCGGCGCCGCTGTTGCGGATGCGCACGCTGTAAGAAACAAGGTCGCCGACCTCGGCTTCGCGCACCGAGCCGATCTTCTCGACGCTGAGCACCGCATCGGTCGACGGCAACGGCGTATCGACACAGGCATCGTCGCGCAGCGTGCGGCCGGCTACGCTCAGCACGGCTTCGTTGAACAGACCGCGCCCGCTACCGCCGGCGACGCAGGCGTTATTGGACGGGTCGGCGATCATCGATGCCGCTACCCGCACCCGCAGCTCCAGCGCATAGGTATCGCTGGCGCCGGCGGCGAGATCACGGGCAGTGGCGAGCGCCCACGGGCCAACGCCGCTGACCACAACACTGGCTCCGTTGCGGGTCGCGGTGGCCGATAGCACGCTGACGCCGGCGCCGAACTGCGGCGTGTCGCTGAGCTCGTAACGGCCGACCGCGGCGCCCTGATTGCGCACCACGATCGCGTAACGCACCAGGAATTCGTCGGCCGTTCCGGGCACCGCCTGCGGCGGGCCTGGCGCGTCCTTGCTCACGCTTAACACCGTCGCCACCGGCGTACCGACGCAATGCGCGGGGTCGGCGGCGACATCGCACCCAGGCGGCGGCGTGGCGCAGCCGTTCGGGTCGGTGGACGGATCGCACGCGACCGGCGGCGGCGTGCCGGTGTTGTCGGTGATCAGGTTGTAGATGCCGCTCACGCCGGCGGGAATCGGGTCGACCACGCGCACCACGAAGCTCGCTTCGGCGGTGCCTCCGTTGCCGGCGATCGGCCCGGCCACGGTCAGGGTGCAAGGACGCGCGCCGGCATCGCCGATCGCGCAACCGGCGAGGCTCGCGCCGCTCACCGACACCAAGGTGGTATGCGCCGGCAACAACTCGTAGAAGCTATGGTTGCTCGCCGCGACCGCGCTGCCGTTGGTCAGGGTCAGGGTGTAGCTCAGGGTTTCGCCGGGCTCGGCCTGACCGGGCAGGTTGCCGCTCTCGCCGCTCAGGCGCTTGGCGACGGTCACGGTCGGCTGGATCACCGGCGTTTGCACGCAATGGTTCGGATCGGTCGCGGCATCGCAGCCAGGCGGCGGCGCGGTGCAGCCGTTCGGGTCGGTGGCCGGATCGCAGCCCACCGGCGGAGGATTGCCGGTGTTATCGGTGACGAGGTTGTAGATCGCGGTGACGGCATTCGGAATCGGATCGACCACGCGCACGACGAAGCTCACTGCGGCGCTGCCGCCGTTGCCGGCGATCGGGCCGGCCACGGTCAGGGTGCAGGCACGCGCGCCGGCATCGCCGACCGCGCAACCGGCGATGCTGGCCCCGCTCACCGACACCAGGCTGGTATGCGCCGGCAGCAACTCGTAGAAACTGTGAGCGCTCGCGGCCGAGCCGCCGGTGTTGCTGAGGGTCAAGGTGTAGGTCAGTGTTTCGCCGGCCTCGGCGCGGCCGGCGACGTTGCCGGACTCGGCCGACAGCGTCTTCGCAACCGTCACGCGGGGGCCGGTCGGGATCTGCGCGCAACCGGGCAGGCTCGGGTCGCTGTTGCAATCCGGCGGGCCCTTATCCGGGTTGTAGGCGCGGTTGAGGATGCGCGCGACGCCGGCCGGTATCGGGTCGACCACGGTCACCGCGACGGTAAGGCTCAGGCTTGCACCGGGCGCGATGCTGAGGTTGCGCCAGGCCACCGTGCCGCCGCTCGCTGCGCCGTCGTGAATGCCACCGTTGTCGGACGACACGTAGACGGTGTTGGCATCGAGGTTGTCCAGGACATCGTAGTTGATCGCGGTCAGGTTGCCGATGTTGCGCAGGGTGATGGTGTAGTTGAGCGCCTCGCCGGGTTCGGCGATGCCGTTGCCGTTGGCGTCGGTCACGCTCTTGACCAGGGTCACGTCGCTGGCGCAGCTGTCCAGCGCGGTCAACGAGATGTCGTCGAGGGCGAGGTCGTTGCCGGCGCCGCCGGGGCTGTTGTTGACGACTTCCAGGCGCAGGCTCGATTGGGTCGGGACGAAGCTCACGCCGTACTCGTTCCAGGTCAGCACGGTGCCGGGCAGTTCCGGAATGTCGCCGCTGCTGACGCTGCCGAGCACCGCGCCGGTGCTCGGGTCGACGATGCGGAAGGTGACGTTGGGGTCGATATCGCCGTCGCCGGGCAGGTATTCCTGCACGTTGGTCAGCCAGGCGGTGAAGTCGTGGCGCACGCCGACCGCCAGGCCGGTGAAGTCGCGCGAATAGAACACGCCGGGATCGAAGTCGGCGTTGACCAGCATCATGTAGCCGTTCGGATCGCCGGTGTGGTCGGTGCCGTCGCGCCAGGCGATGTTGCCGCCGTCGCTGCGCGGCGATTGCACCAGGGAGTACTCGCCGTCGTTGACCCGGCAATCCGGGCCGATGCACGGCGGTGCGGTGTCTTCGTAACGGTAGGTGGTCTGCGCCGGCGACAGCGGCGGACCGATGCGGCTGGTGCCGGAACCGAAACCGAAGCTTTCGTTGAACAGCGGCGCGCAGGTCTGCGCCGCGGCGGGCGCGATCGGCAGCGCCGCGGCGAGCAACAACGCCGCCGCGCGCGGCAACCAGCCGCGCAGGCGGGAAAGGGGTGCGATGGCCATGCCGGTCCTCACTTCGCCGCGGCCCGGACTTCGATCTGCACGCGACGATCCGGCTGCAGGCATCGCTTCAATGCCGCGGTCGCACGCTCGCCGACACAGCCCTGGCTGACCGGTTCGCGTTCGCCGCGCCCTTCGGCGCTGATCGGCGTACGCACGCCCTGCCCTTGCAGATAGGCGCGCACGGTGTCGGCGCGCTGCTGCGACAAGCGTTGGTTATAGGCCTCGTTGCCCAGCCGGTCGCTGTGACCGACGACGTTGAAGCCGGTCACCTCGGTGCGCGCGCGCAACTCGGCGGCGAGCGCATCGAGCCGTCCCTTGCCGCGCGGCAACAGGCCGGCGAGGTCGCCGCGATCGAACGCGAACAACGCATCGGCCGACAGCTCGTAGTTCGCCTGCTGCGACGGCGGCGCTTGCGGCGACGGCGGCGGTGGGCAGGCCTCGGCGGCGGCTTCCGCGCGCGCCGACAAGTCTTCGGCGATCTGGATGTAGGGCTTGGCATGGCGCCAGCCGCCGTCGTGGCTCTCGTTGCCGGCGTGCACCAGCTCGACTTCGGCGCAGGCGGTGGCCTGGCGCGCGCAACGGAAGCCGGCGTGGCGGCGCAAGGCGTCGTAACGCGCCCACAGGTCGGGGCGCAATTTTTCGGCGCCGTTGACCAGCGGGGTTTCGCTGCCCGGGTCGGTGCCGGCTTCGAGCGCGGCGATCAACCTGGCCGATTCGGCCAACGCCGCCTGCGGGTAGCCGCCGCGGTCGTTGCGGCTGTACTCGTGGAAGCTGGTGTCGAGCCAGCACTGCGCTTTCGACAGCGCGTAGTCGTCGACTTCGATGCCGCGATCGTTGAGCGCCTTGATCCGTGCCTGCGTCGCTTCATAAGTTTGGTGGTCGGCGCGAATGGCCGCGTTGGCGATGCGCTGCGGCGCCGGCGTCAAGCTCTCCTGCGCGGTCTGGCTTTGCGCCGGCGATGCGGTCAGGCCGATCAGCGCGAGCAACACCGACAGGTGCCGACGATCCTTCGTTGGGTGGTGTTTCATCACTCGATACTCCTCAGCGCGGCAAGGCGGGGTTGGTCGCGGGGTCGTTGCCGCGGAACAGGGTTTCGTCGAACTTGAAGCGCAGGCGCAGATACGCGCCCTGGTTGGTGTATTCGCCCTGGGTCAGGTCGTCGTCGCGGAAGCCGCGCAGGTTGTAGCCGGCCGACAGCCACAGGTTGTCCTTGACCAGATAGCCCAGTTCGGCGCCGAAGGCGTACTGGCGCGCGCCGCCGGGGCTCCACATCTGCGCCGCGAGGGCGCTGACGTCCCAACGTTCGGACACGTCGTAGGTCAGCCGGCCCGAGGCCAGGTACGCGGTGTAGCGATCGCTGCGCCCGTCGAAGTAGTCGCGCTGGCGCTTGCCGGCAAGACGGCCGCTGAGCCACCACGGCCGCGACGGGTGCCAGTCGGCGTGCACCGACAGGACGTGTTTGTCGAAACCTTCGTTGCCCAGCACGAAGCGGTCGTCGCCGTCGACGGGAAAGCCGCCGCTGCCGAGACCGCTGTTGGCCAGACTGCTGTCGCGGCGCGTCCAGAACTCGTATTTGCCGAGCACGTTGAGGCGGTTGCAGTCGGTGTCGCGATAGGCGAAGCCAAGCTGGAAACGGTCTTCGTAACTGTCCTGGGCATCGCCGTCGTAACGGTTTCGCAGATGGTAGTTGCGCAGCAAGCCGGTCCAGTCGCGATTGAGCTTGCGCGCGAGGGTGAAAGTCGACAGCCAGGTGTCGTAGCCCTGGCTCAGCCATGGCACCGTGGTCGGCAGGCCGGTGACCGGGTCGTTCGGCAGGACGTTGTCGCCGACGTTGTCGCTGCGCCGCCACTCCAGGCGCCCGCTGATCAGCCACAACTCGTCCGGACGCCACTCCGCGGCGAGGCTCGCGGCGGTGGCTTGCTGGCCGCGGCCGTCGAGCACCTGCAATTTCTCCAGGCCGGTCTGCAGGCTCAGCGCCGGCGTCACCCGCCAGCGATTGCGCAGGCCGTTGGCCCATTGCAATTGGCGCGCGCCGTAGGCGTCGTACATGCGGTATTCGCTGAACACGGTGCCGCCGTCCATGTACTCGGTGTCGAGGCCGTAGACGAAGGCATTGCTTTCGTAGGGGCTGGCATGGCGACGGCCGGCGGCATCGACCGCGCCCTCGGCGGTCGCGACCGACGCCAGGCCGGTGTTCCACTCATAGCGGCCGTACAAACGCGTCTTGTCGTGCACGCGCAGGCCCGCGCCGAGCGCGGCGCGGCGATGCTCGCTGTGGTCTAGGTCCTGCTCGGCTTCGGCGCTGAGGTCGAAGCGTTCGTCGACGCGCCACTGCGCGGCCACGCGCAACGCGGTGTATTCGACCGGCACGCCGGCCAGGCCGTTACCGACCCAACTGCCGTATTGGCCGCTCCAGCCGTAGCCAGTGTTGTACAGCGTCTGGCCGGTGCCGGGATTGATCGCGTTCGGCGAGCCGCCGTAAAAGCCGCCGCCGAAGCCCGGCGAGACCACGCCGACGCCGAACGGCGCGGTGATCGGCGCCGGTACCGACAGGCCGTTGCCGTAACCGTAGCGGCCGGCGCGTTCGTCGACCCGGTTGGCGCCGACTTCCAAGGTGAAGGCTTCGTTCGGCGTGTAGCGCACGCCGGCCTGCAACTGGTCGCGGCGCGCATCGCTGACCGTGTCTTCGACATGCGTGCCCTGTGCGTACAAGCCCCAGGTTTCGTCGAGGCGCAGTTGCGCATCCAAGCCGCCCTGCTTGCGCCCGCCGATGAACGACGAAGCGGGGTTATTGAAGCCCGCGTCGCTTTCGCCGTAATAGGCACCGATGTCGCTGTGTTCGCCGCGATGGCCGAAGGCCAGGCGCCAGGCATCGCCTTCGACCTGATCGCTGCGCAGCGGATCGATCGGGCCACCACCGACCCCTGCGCCAGGCAACGCGGTGTACAGCAGCCCCGGCAAGGTGTTGTAGGCGCTGCGGCTGCGCGCCACTTCGCCGCTGAGCCAGGTCCGCTCGCCGAAATGCACGCTGGCGTTGGCGCTGGCCAGCTCATAAGGCGAAAGGGGGTTTTCGTCCTTGACGTAGCTGCCGCCGAGTTCGAAGCGCTCGTTGACGCGGTATTGGCCGTTGGCGCCGTAAACCCAGTAGCGCTCGCCGCCCTGGTCGACTTCGTAGCTGATGCGCACCGACACCGGGTTGAGCGCGGCATCGACCGAAGGCACCGATTGCGCGAACAGGATGCGGCCGCTGAAGGGTTCGAAGTTGTAGTCGACGAAGCGCTGCATCGGCTTGACCTCGACGATGCGCGAGGGCGCGTGGCGGTCGCGCACGATCATCTCCACGCGTTCGCTGCCGAGCACCGCGCCGGCGCTGTTGCTGACGGTGTACGGGCCTGACAGGCCGCGCCCGGGGAATTCCTCGATCACCTGGCGCAGGTTGTCGTAGGCGGCGAACACGTCGAGCGCGCCGCGCGCGCCTTCGGCATGCGCGCGCAGACCGGTCATGGCGCGGTGGTACTGGCCGAGCTCGCGCGTCGCGACCGGGGCGACACTGCCCTGCCCGTTGCGCTGGCTGAAACCGTCGCCGGTGACGATGTCGCCGTACAACAGGTAGTTGCGGTCTTTGTCCAGGCGCAGATACAGGCGACTGTTGCTGCGCGCCTCGAAGCCGACGATGGAGGCGTCGCCGTAGACCGGGTACCAACGCTCCGGGTCGAGATCGCGGAACAGGCGGTCGCGATCGGGCTTGTCGCTGTCGTAGGCCATGGTCAGCAAGGCATCGCCGCGGACCTTGCCCTTGAGGAAGAACGCCGTGCGCAAGGCGGCACTGCGCTTGCCGTCGCCGGAACGCCGCGACCAGTTGCGTATCTCGTCCTCGAAGCCGTCCTCGGGCCGCGCCTGACTGAGGCTCAAAGGGTTCTTGCGGTCGAAGCTGACGATGCCTTCGACCAGGCCCACCGCGATCATCTCGCGCAGCGCCGGCACGAAGCCGATCTCGCCCTTGGCCACCGCCGCACCCGCGGACACTTGCACCTGCACGCGCTGCGGTTCGATCGGCGCCAGCAACCAGACCTGCGCGGCACCGTCTTTCGCCATGAGCTGGAAACCCGGCATCGCCGCATCGAGGTCGCGCGGCGCCAGGCCGAACTGGTCGCTGCTCGCACCCGGCAGTTGCAAGCGGCCGGCCGAAGACTCCAGGGTCAGGACCGTCTCGCCCGGCAGCGGCCGACCGTCGCGGTCGAGCACCTGGATATCGAGTTTCGCCGGGGTCTGGCCGTCGGCCGGCAGGCTGTCGCGATCGACCGCGACGCGGATCGTCGCAGCCGGTTGCGGTGCCAGGCGTTGCGCCAGCAGCGGCGCCGGCAGGGGGCGATCGGTCTTGAATTGCGCCTGGGCCGTGCCGCAGGTCGCGGCGATGGCACAGGCTAATGTGCTGAGCGCACTCCGGCGCAGAAGTCGTTCCGTTTGACGCATATCCTTGCTTCCCTCGTTTACAACCCGAGGCGGGCTGTCCGGTAAGGCAGAGAGCAGCCACGACCGGAGAGGCGTGCCTTATGTCTCTATTATTTTTGTGACGTGAATCACAATTTCGACTTAGAGACGCAAGCCACGTGCCAAGCTCGGCAGCAACGACTCGGCAGGGAAAATTTGTGACGTTAATCAACATTAATGACACATAGTGACGTCATGCGTCACTCATTTGTGTCAGTTCATTGCGCTCGATCGCACAAAGCACATTAGTCGTCGCGCAGGCACGCGAGCCTTGCGCCGAGTCGCACGCGAAGCCGCTTTCCTCGTCGCTAATCGACTTGCCGGCACGCGACAGGCACCTACGCTCGATGGCGTGAACCCAGGCGCCGCTGCGCACGCAACGGCGCCGGACCGCGCTCATCGGCCCCGTGAATCCGCCGCGGCTGGGCCACGGCGGCTCAGGGCAGTTCGCGGTGAACCGCCTGGTTCTTGCCGGCGCGCTTGGCTTCGTAGAGGGCGAAGTCGGCCGCTTCGAGCAAGGGCTCGTAGGAATCGCCGCTGCACGGCGAATAGGTCGCGCCGCCGACGCTGACGGTGACGCGGCCGACCTCGGCGCCGGTGTTCGGAATCGCCAGTTCGTAGACGCTGGCGCAAATCTGCTCGGCAACCTGGCGCGCGCCTTCGCTCGGCGTCGACGGCAACACCAACGCGAACTCTTCGCCGCCGAAACGCGCGGCGACGTCGGCCGGACGCTGCGCGCAACGCTGCACCGCGCCGGCCACCGCCTTGAGCGCCTCGTCGCCGATCAAATGGCCGTAGGCGTCGTTGTAGACCTTGAAGTTGTCGACATCGACCATGAGGATCGAGAAGTCGCCCTGCTCGCGCACCGCGCGGCGCCATTCGGTGTCGAGGTAGCTGTCGAGGTAGCGGCGGTTGTTCAGCCCGGTGAGGCCGTCGACATCGCTGAGCCGGCGCAGCACTTCGTTCATTTCCAACAGCTTCTGCTGGTTCTCGCTCAGCGCGCGATAGGCCGCGTCGCGTTCGATCTGGTTGAGATAGGCCTGCGAGTGGTGGCGGATGCGCGCGATCAGCTCGATCGGGTCCGGCAGCTTGACCAGATAATCCGCGGCGCCGGTCGCGAAGGCCTGGCTTTTCACCGCCGCGTCCTCCTTGCTCGACAGGACCACGATCGGCACGTTGCGCAAGCTCGCGTGCACCCGGTACAGGTGCACCAGGGTCATGCCGTCGACGCCGGGCATGACCAGGTCCTGCATGATCACCGTCGGCTGCAGCGCCTCGGCGGTCGCGACCGCGTCGCTGGCCGAGCTGCAGTAGTGGAACTCGACGTCCTGCTCGCTGGCGATCGCGCGGCGCACGGCCTCGCCGATGATCGGTTGATCGTCGACCAGCAACACGACGAACCGGCGCCTGCGGGGCGTGGCCGGCGTAAAGCTCGAGGAATGCTCAGTCATGGGGCTACGTTCCTGATGTCACCGAAGAGCAACCGCAACTTCGATGCGATTCGATCCAGGGGAAGAATCTCGACGGCGGCGCCGCGATCGGCGGCCGCCTTGGGCATGCCGTAGACGGCGCTGCTGGCCTGGTCCTGGGCGATGGTGTGGTGGCCGCGCATCCGCAGCGAGTGCAGACCGCTGGCGCCGTCGCGGCCCATGCCGGTCAGCAGCACACCGACGATCTCGCCGGGCCAGTCCTTGTTGATGCTCTCGAAGAACACGTCGACCGAAGGCCGGTACGGCTGCTCCACCGGCTCGGGCGTGTACGCCAGCGCGCCGTCGGGCTCGAGCACGAGATGCTCGTTGGTGCCGGCCAGCAGAACGCTGCCGGTGGCCGGCCGATCGCCCGGCCGCGCCAGCCGCACCGGGTTGGCGGAAAAGCGATTGAGCCAGTCGGCCATGCTGCTGGCGAACTTTTCGTCGATGTGCTGGACGACGACGATCGCCGCCGGAAAACCGGCCGGCAATCCGCCGAGCAACTCGGCCAGCGCCGCCGGGCCGCCGGCGGAAGCACCGATCGCGACCAGGCGCTTGGCGCCGGAGCGGCGCATCGGCGGCTTCTTGGCCTGCCGCGACGGCGCATCGCCGACCAGGCGGCCGATCAGGTCGATCTTGGCCAGCAGTTCCTGCGCGCCGGCGTAGTCGTCGATGCCGAGGGTCGGCACGTCGGCGGCGTCGATGGCGCCGTGGCCCATGGCCTCGAACACCAGCGAGGCGTTGCCGCCGACGCTGGCGGTCACCACCAGGATCGCGCAGGGGCTGCGCGCCATGATCTGGCGCGTCGCTTCGACCCCGCCCATGCCCGGCATCAGCAAGTCCATCAGCACCAGGTCGGGCGTGTCCTCGGCGCAGCGCGCGACCGCTTCCTCGCCGCTGGCCGCGGTCCAGGCGATGCGGTGCTCGCTGCGCCGGCCGATCGCGCGGCGCAGCGCTTCGACCGCCAGCGCCAGGTCGTTGACGATGCCGATCCTCATGCGGCGGCCTCGCCGATCAAGTCGACCACCGCCTGCAACAACGCTTCCTCATGGAAGCCGCCCTTGGTCAGATAGAAATCGGCGCCGGCATCGAGGCCGCGCCGGCGATCTTCCTCGCGATCCTTATACGACACGATCATGACCGGCACGCTGCGCAGACGCGCATCCTTCTTGATCAGGCCGACCAGCTCGATGCCGTCCATGCGCGGCATGTCGATGTCGGTCACGACCAGATCGAAATGACCCGCCCGCACCGCGTTCCAGCCGTCCATCCCGTCCACCGCCACCTCGACCACGTAGCCTCCGCTTTCGATCAGTTTGCGTTCGAGCTCGCGTACGGTGAGTGAATCGTCGACCACCAGCACGCGCTTGCGGGTCGCGGTCTGCGCGCTGTCGTCGTAACGCAGCTGGGTCAGGCGTCCGGTCGACACCAGGCGCTCGACCGAACGCAGCAGGTCCTCCACGTCGACGATCAGCACCGGCGTGCCGTCGTCGAGCAGGGCGCCGGCGCTGATGTCCTTGACCTTGCCGAGCTGGCTCGGCAGCGACTGCACCACCAACTCGCTGACGCCGCGGAAACGCTCCACCGCCAGGCCGTATTCGTGACCGCCGCCGGGCGCGCCGAGCACGATCACGTGCAATTGCTCGGGCGCGGCCTTGGCCTCGGCGCCGCCGAGCACCTGCTGCGCCGACACCAGGCCGATGCGGCGGCCGTTCAACTCGAAATGCTGGCGCCCTTCCAGCCAGTGCACGTCCTCGCGCGCGAGCATCGCCGTGCAGACGATCTGGGTCAGCGGAAACGCATAGGCTTCCGCGCCGATCTCGACCACCAGCGCGCGCAACACCGAGGTCGTCAGCGGCAGCAACAACTGGAAGCGGGTACCGCCGCCCGCCTGCGACGACAGCCGGACCGTGCCGCGCAACTGCTTGACCATGTTCTGCACGGCGTCGAGCCCGACCCCGCGCCCGGAGATCTCGGTGACTACCTCGCGCAGGGTGAATCCGGGCAGGAACAGGAATTCGAGCAGTTCCGCCTCGCTCAGGCGCGAGGCGGTGTCCTCGTCGGCCAGGCGGCGGGAGACGACGATGCGGCGCACCTGTTCCAGATCGATGCCGCGACCGTCGTCCTCGATGGTGATTTCGAGCAGGCCGGACACGTGATGCGCTTCCAGCCGCACCAGGCCACCGGCGGGCTTGCCGCCGGCGCGGCGCTGCTCGGCCGACTCGATGCCGTGATCGACCGCATTGCGCAGCAGGTGGCCCAACGGCGCTTCGAGCTTGGCGAGGACGTCGCGGTCGACCTGGGTCTTGGCGCCGACGATCTCCAGGCGCGCCTCCTTGCCGAGTTCGCGCGCCAGATCGCGGACCATGCGCTTGAAACCGCGGGTGCCGTCGGCGAACGGCCGCATATGGCTCGACAACGCCTCGTCGTAGAGGCGATGGGCGACGCTGGCGATGCGGCGCTCGAACAAGTCCAACTGGGCGATGCGATCGGCCAGTTGCCGCTGCGACTCGGCGATCGCCGAGCGCGCCTCCATCAGCAACGCGTTCGCATGTTGATCGCGCGACATGCCCGGCGAGACGTCGGCCAGCCGGTCCAGCACGACCGCGCTGTCGTGCTGCAGACGCTTCAGGCGGCTCAACGAGCGGATGTAGGGATCGAGCCAGCGCGACACCACCAGCGATTCGCCGGCCAGGCCGAGCAGGCGGTTGAGGCTGCGCGCGGTGATGCGCAGCACCCGCTCTTCGCTTTCGGCGTCGGCATGGGCCGCGTCCGCACTCGACGCCGGCTCCGGCTCGATCGTCACGGCCAGCGCCGACGCCGACGCCGACGCCGCGGCCGGAGCGGGATCGGCGGCCAGGGCCGCGGCCAGAGCGGCGCGGAAACGCTCGGCGTCCGGCGCATCGTCCTGCATCCACGGCGCGGTCTCCGTAGCCGGGGTCGCGGCGATGCGGGCGAGCAGGTCGACGCCGCCGAGCAAAGCATCGATGACGACGTTGCCGAGGACCAGCCGCCCCTGTTGCGCCTCGACCAGGCAATCTTCCATCGAATGCGCGACCGCCACCGCGGCCGACAGGCCGAGGATGCGCGCGGCGCCTTTCACCGAATGCGCCGCGCGCATGCAGGCTTCGAGTTCCGGCGCCGAGGCCGGATGGCTTTCGAGGATCAGCAGCCCCTCGGTCAGCACCTGCGCCTGCCCCTCCACTTCCATGCGGAACAGGTCGTGCAGCGAATAGTCCTGGAGGTTGCCTGTGCTCATCCGAGCCGCCGATTGAGTGCGCTGAGCACCAGCGCGTCGTCGAGCACGCCGACGTTGCGCTGGCCCATGGCCAGGATGCCGGTACTGAACGGCGACACCGAATGCGCGACCGTCGCCGGCACGTTGCCGATCGTGGCCGGGTCGTAACGATGCGAACCGTGCACTTCGTCGGCCTCGAAAGCCAGACGCTGCTCCTGCCAGGCCAGCACCACCAGGCGCCGGTTCAATACGCTGCGCGCGGCGTCGGCCTGGCCCGGTTCGAGATGGAACAGCGATTCGAGCGCCACGCAGACGGTGAGCTGGCCGCGCACGTTGACCAGCCCGCGCACCACGCCTTCGCGACGGTGCGGCAGGGTGTGGACCGGGCGCGGCTCGATGACTTCGTCGACCACCGAGGCGGTCAGGCCCAACCATTCCGCACCGAGGCGGAACACGAACAGCGACCCAGTCAGCGACCTCAGGTCTTCGGCCTTGGCCGCGACGTGCCGGGTCGCCTCGCGCAGCGCCTCCGGCTCGGGCGCGCGGTCGAGCAAGCGCGCCACGGCGCTGCTCGATCCGGCCGGCGTGTGTTTGGCGCTCATCCTGCGCGGTCCTTATCGGTGCCCATCAACCTGCCGTCCTGCGCGAGCGTTGCGCACGCAGGCGCAGGACCCGCCCAGCGGCGGCGTCGCCGCGGGTTTCTAACAGCAAGGCCAGGTGCATCAGGGTCTCTTCGTGTTGCGGCTGCAAGTACAAGGCCTTGCGGAAATAGTCTTCGGCGAGCTCGTTGCGGCCCTTCGCTCCCTCGATCAGCCCGAGCAGGTACAGCGCGCGCGCCGACGGCCCCTGCGCCTGCAGATAGGCCTGGCAGGAGCTCGCGGCCCGGTCGAAGTCGCCGTTGTCGGCCAGGCGCTGCGCGGCGTCGAGCAAGGCCTCGGCGCCCTCGACCGCAGGCGGCGCGGGGTTGGCGGCCGGCGCCGGCCGTGGCCGCGCCAGCGGCCGCGGCTTGGCGATGGCTTTCACCGTGGCGGCCTTGGCCGCGGCGCCCGCCAGCGCCGACGCCGTCGTCGCCAGCATCGCCGCCGACACTCCGCCGCCGCTGTCGGCGCGCGGCGGACGGAAGGCGAACGCCATCGGCAACTGCGCCGAGGCGAAACCCTGCGACAGGATCAGCCCGGCCTCGGCCGGGCCGACGAACAGCAGGCCTTGCGGACGCAACAGCCGCTTGAGAATCCCGACCGTGCGCACCTGGGTATCGGCATCGAAATAGATCAGCAGGTTGCGGCAGAAAATCGCGTCGTACACCGCCTCGCCCGGCAGGAAAGCGACATCGAGGACGTTGCCCTGGATGAAGTTGACCCGCGAACGCACCGTCTCCGGCAACTGCCAGCCGCCCGCCACGGCAGCGAAATGGCGCTCGCGGAATTGCAGCTCGCGGCCGCGGAAGGAGTTGCTGCCGTACAACCCGCGCCGCGCCTTCGCCAACGCGCGCTCGCTGATGTCGACCGCGTCGATGCTGAGCCGCTCGAGCGGAAAGCCGGCGTCGTACAGGGCCATCGCCATCGTGTAGGGCTCTTCGCCGGTCGAACACGGCAGGCTCAGCAGGCGCAGACGCTCGCCGGGGTGGGTCGCCGCCCATTCCAGGCCGTAGCTGCCCGACAAGGCGCTGAAGGCCTGGGTATCGCGGAAGAACCAGGTCTCCGGCACCACCACCGCTTCGATCAGTTCCTGCTGCTCCAGCGGCGAGGCGCGCAAGGTCTGCCAGTACTCGCCGAGCTGCTTGCATTCGCAGGCGGCCATGCGGCTGGCGACCGCGCGTTCGACCACGGTCGGGCCGATGGTGCTGGCGTCCAGCCCCATGGTGTCCTTGAGCCATTGCTGGAAGCCGCCCGGCTTCATGCGCTTTCGACCGAGGCCTGGAACAACAGCTCGCGCACCGAATCGGGCAGCAACTGCTCGATCCGCACCCACTGGATCAGGCCCTGCGCATCGGCGGCGACCGGCCCCAGATACGGCGCCTGCGCCGCATCGACACCGGCCGGAGCGAACTCGGCGGCCTCGCGCCGCACCGTTTCCAGCACTTGCTCGGCGATCAGGCCGAGCTTGCGGGTAGCGCCGTCGCTGGCCGGGTAGTTCACCACGATCACCCGCGTGCTCAACAGCGCACGCGCGGGACGCCCCAGCGCCAACTGGCACAGGTCGATCAGCGGCACCGGTTCGCCGCGGTAGTCGAAGGCGCCGGCCACCGCCGCGGGCGCCTGCGGAATGGCTTTCGGGTTGACCAGGTTCAGCACCGACACGACCTGCGCCGCTTCGATGGCGTAACGGTCCTGGTCGAGTTGGAAGACAAGGAAAAGCACGGCATCGTCCTCCCGGCTGCGTCTGGCTGTCCGAAGCGGCGGCGCTTACGCCAGCAACTTGAACTTGGAAACCCCGTCGCGCAGCCCGGCGCTGACCTGGTGCAGTTCGTCGATCGCCTGGTTGGACTGCTTCAAGGCGTCGACGGTCTGTTGCGCGGCCTCGCTCAACTGGCCCAGGGCCAGGTTGATCTGCTCCGCGCCGGCCGCCTGCGCCTGCACGCCTTCGTTCACCACCTCGAAGCGCGGCACCATCGCCTGCACGTGTTCGATCACCTGCGACAACTGGCCGCCGACCTGCTGCACGTCGCTGGTGCCGCGGCGGACTTCTTCGGAGAACTTGTCCATGCCCATCACGCCGGCCGACACCGCCGACTGGATCTCGCGCACCATCTGTTCGATGTCGAGTGTCGCCACCGCGGTCTGGTCGGCGAGGCGGCGGATTTCCACCGCCACCACCGAGAAACCGCGGCCGTATTCGCCGGCTTTTTCCGCCTCGATGGCGGCGTTGAGCGAGAGCAGGTTGGTCTGGTCGGCGACCTTGGTGATGGTGGTGACGACCTGGCTGATGTTGCTGGCCTTCTCGGCCAGCACCGCGAGCTTGGCGCTGATCGCCGCGGTCGCGTCGATCATCCGGCCCATGGTCTCCTCCATCTGCGCCACGCCGTGCTGGCCGTCGCCGGCCAGCGAGGCGGTCTGCTCGGCGCTGCCGGCCACCGTGCCCATGGTCCGCGCCAGTTCCTTCGAGGTCGCGGCGATTTCGCGCGAGGTCGCGCCGATCTCGGTGGTCGTCGCGGCGATCTGCGCGGCGGTGGCCTGCTGTTCGCGCAAGGTCGCGGTGATCTCGTTGATCGAGGAATTGACCTGGATGCCGGAGGTCTGGATCTGCCCGACCAGTTCCGCCAGCTCGCCGCTCATGCGGTCGTAGCCCTGCGCCACGGTGCCGAATTCGTCGCTGCGCGAGAACCCCAGGCGCTGGCTGAAGTCGCCCTTGGCCATGACGTCGGCAGCGCGCGCCAGCCGGTGCAGCGGCAGAGTGATCGCCTTCAATAGGAAGAAGCCGGCCAGCACCGCCGCCAACACCGCGCCGACGAAGGTCAGGCCGATGCCGAGCTCGGCCGATTTCACCGCCGCGTCGATGCGGTTGCCGGATTCGACCGACTCGTTGTAGTTGTACTGGATGATGCGGGTGATGGTGTCGACCGCCTTGGCGAAGATCGGCTCGGCGCGCGTGCGCATCGCCTCCTGCAAGGCCGCCGAACCGGCCTCGCCGGCCCGGATCAAATCCGGCTGCAGGGCGAACAGCGACGCACTGGAACCGGCCAGGGCGTCGAGATTGCGGCGATCCTCGGTCTGGGTGACGGTGGCGCGATAACGGCCGATCGCCTGCTCGAAGGCGGTCCGACGCGTGCGCAAGAGCTCCTGCGCTTCGGCGCGCTGGCTCGCGTCGGCCGAGGACAATCCGTTGATCGCGGTGTAGTAGGCGTGCCACTCGGTTTCCATCTGCCCGGAGGCATACAGCCCGGGAATGGAGTCCGCGCGCAGCCGGCTTTCTTCGGCCTGCACGTGCAGCAGCCGCTGCAGGGCGATGCCGCCCATCACCACCATCGCCACGATGATCACGGCGAAGCTCAAGATGATTCGCTGCCGAATCGTGATGTTATTCATGACCGATCCCCGTGTATGCCATGAAGCATTACCTATCTGGGCAGTGATTGTGAGGACCGCCTGTCGCGGACGAAGCCCCAGTGTAGAGACGCGCTTCGCCCCTGCCCACCATCACGGCTGCGAACGGACGGACCGACTTGAACCGGCCTTCGGACTATGACCTCGCCTGGTCCGCACCGCCGTGAAAAGCCAACGGCGTCTCACTATGCGTCGACCCGAGAGTGTCGCGGCCCTAATCTACACCCGGCTCCGGATCGCGCAGGTTCGGTAACGGCGGCCTTCGCGCCATGAGCGGCGAAGCGATCGGCGAAAAGACGGGCGGATGCGGCGGACGCCGGACCGGGAGCGAACGCAGCCCGGTCGGCCGATCCCCTGGCCGTCGGCGCCGCCGGCTCAGTCCATTTCGGCCGCGGCCTCGCGGCCCTGCTGACGGATCAGCGCTTCGTCGCGCGCATCGTTGATGGCGTGGCGGACGCTGTCGAGGTCGACCGCGGACTCGTCGTGCACGAACACGCCGGTCAGTTCGCTGTCGGGACGCAAGTCGCCGGCTTCGAACAGGGCCCACATTTCCTCGGCGTACCAGGTGTCCAGCAGCTCCGGCGCCCAGGCGCCCAGGCTGGCGGTCAGGTTGTTGACGTCGCGCAACAGCATCTTGCGCGCGGCGTTGTTGCCGGCGGCGCTGACCACCTGCGGGAAATCGATGATGACCGGACCGTCCGGGGCAACCAAGACGTTGTACTCGGACAAGTCGCCGTGGATCAGGCCGACGCAGAGCATCTTGACCACCTGCCGCACCAGGAAGCGGTGGAAGCCGCGGGCCTGCTCCGGCGCCAGCTCGACCTCGCCCAGACGCGGCGCGGAATGGCCGTCGGCGTCGGTGACCAGCTCCATCACCAGTACGCCGTGGTAATAACCGTACGGTTCGGGCACGCGCACGCCGGCATCGCGCAACTGGTACAGCGCCTCGACTTCGGTGTTCTTCCAGGCGGTTTCCTGCTGCTTGCGCCCGTACTTGGTGGCCTTGCCGATCGCGCGCGCCTCGCGGCTGCCGCGCACCTTGCGCCCTTCCTGGTACTGCACGCGCTGCTGGAAGCTGCGTTGCGCCATGTCCTTGTAGACCTTGGCACAGCGCACGTCGTCGCCGGAACGCACCACGTACACCGCGGCCTCCTTGCCGCTCTTGAGCGGGCGCATGACCTCGTCGATCACGCCGTCGTCGATCAGCGCCTGCAATCCGGGTGGAGTCTTCATGTAGTCCTGTGGGGGGAAACGGCGCCGGCTGAGGGGGAATCCCGGCGTAACAGGCGTATATCTTTACACTTGGCGACCCCAGTATCGAATTCCGTCATGTCCGATCCCGTCCGCCTCGACAAACGCCTCGCCGAACAAGTCCCCTGTTCGCGCACGGACGCCCAGCAATACATCGAGGGCGGCTGGGTGTCGGTGGATGGCGAAATCGTCGAGGAGCCGCAGACCCTGGTCTCGACCCAGACCGTCGAGCTGGCCGCGGACGCCCGCCTCGACCCCATCGAGCCGGCGACGATGCTGTTGCACAAACCGGCCGGCCTGGACCTCAAGGACGCCGCCAGCCTGGTCACGCCGGCCAGCCATGCGCCCGGCGACCTGTCCGAGGTGCGCCTGCTCAAGCGCCATTTCCATCGCCTGACCCCGCTGGTCCCGCTCGACCGCGACGCCAGCGGGCTGGTCGTGTTGACCCAGGACGGCCGCGTCTGGCGCCGCCTAACCGAGGACTACGCCCAGATCGAACAGGAGTTCGTCGTCGAAGTGGCCGGCGACCTGCTGCCCTACGGCATGCAGAAGCTCGCCCACGGCCTGAGCTACCAGGGCCGCGCGCTGCGGCCGTGCAAGGTCAGCTGGCAGAACGAAACCCGCCTGCGCTTCGCGATCAAGGACGTACAGCCCGGGCAGTTGCGCGACATGTGCCGCCAGGTCGGGTTCGAGGTGGTCTCGATCCGCCGCCTGCGCATCGGCCGCATCTCGTTGAGCAAGATGCCGGTCGGCGAATGGCGTTACCTGCCGGTCGGCGAACGCTTCTGAGGCGCGGGCTTCCGTCGACGGCCTACCGGACTTACACAACCCGCCTTTTCGTAAGCCTCTCCTTTTTAATCCGCTCCCTTTGCAAAGGGGGGCGGGCGCCTGCATCGTTGGGCTGAGCAGCGTTGCAACTGCGCTAGGGGATTTACCCGCAGCTCGCCGCTATGTGGCCGGCGCGGAAGCAAATCCCCAAGGCGAGGCGTTACCGCCATTCGCGCCACGAGGAACTCGTCGATGCCTTGCATCGCTGGCGAGTGCCCGGCTGAGACCGGGCCAAATCCGATGCGCCGAGCGCATCGATGCAAAGCCGCCCATCGCCGGGCCATGTTTTTTATTTACACGGCCGGAATTCGGCCACCTGGCTCTTCGCCCACACTTCAGAGTGTGTACTTCGCAGCACATAACCAGCTTCCGAATTCGATCGGAAACGCCATGCCGCTCATCGGAAAATCGAAAAAAACACCGGGAAATACTTGCGATTCCAGCTTTCAAAACGGCCGCACCCCGGCGCTGCGATGTCCGCGGCATGTTTAAGCTTGATGACTCGGGCATCCGGAAAAACACATAACAATAAATTCTAAATAAATCTCAAGAAAGTTAGCTACATTCGCCGCAACGATTCATGTGCTATCGCCACAAGCTCCACCGATACGGCACCGGGCCCTCCTGCGGCCCCTCGTCGAACCTCCGAGCATAGAGCGAGCAAGCACACCCTCCGCGACAGGAGTGCAGCAGGCGATGCTCGCTTTCATTACCGACGCCGTAGGCGGCGCGCAGTCATTCACGCAACTCAAGGACTCGTGCATCGCGCACGAATCGGGTGCGCCGATATCAAGACCGACACCGCCCCCTCACTCGCCTAATGCATACGCAGCGCCAGCGCACTCGGTGCGACATGAGCGCGCCCCAACCGTCCCGCATGCGAGTCCGGCCGCAATGAAGAACAACCCGCTCCTGAGTTTCGCGCCAGCCTGGGCGGGCCTGCATGGATCGCGAACATCGTGGCGCCACCGCTACAGCCTCGGAGTAAGAGTCATGAAGATCGTCAAGTCGCTGCGACGCTGGGGAGCGCTGCTGCTGTTGGCACTGCTACCCCTCCAGGTCATGGCCGCCGCACCGGGTGGCTACACCTACTACGAGTTCGACCCCGCCATCACCGGGTTCGATTCGATGAATTACGGCATCACGGTGGAATCCGATCCCGGCCCTCGGGCCAACGTGTTCTGGGCCAATCAGTTCTGGCTCGTCGGCTATCCCGGCGGCTATACCGGCATGCAACGCCACTCCCAACTCGGCGGCTATCTCCTGCTTTCGATCTGGGGCGCGACCGCAGGCCGGGTCGGCAGCCCGGGCAGCAGTTGCGGCCCGTTCGACGAGTTCGGCACCGGCTACAGCTGCCACATGGTTTACGACTGGAAGGTCGACCACACCTACCAGTTCCACCTCGCACACGAAGGCGGCGGCTGGTTCGGCGTCACCGTCACCGACCTGACCACGGGCGCTTCGGTGAAGATCGGCAGCGTGCTCACAGCGGCCACCCAGATCTCACCGAAGAACATGACCAACTGGGTCGAATACTGGGAGTGGAACTGGCCGGAGTCGAATTGCTACAACCAACCCTATAGCCGCGCGGAATTCCTGTTGCCGATCGGCAACACCGGCACCGCTTCTCCTCGCGTCGCCAGCATCTCGCGCAAAAATGTTCCGGGCTGTTACGGCCGCATCGACACGCTGCCGATTGGCACCGTGCACCACCACGCCATCGGCAACTCGCCGCGCGGCGCGGTGACCGATACCGGCGGCCTGTGCCTGGATGCCAAAGGCGGCGCGACGACCAGCAACGTCCCTGCGCAAAGCTTCGCTTGCCACGGCGGCGACAACCAGGCCTGGGTACACGGCGTCGATCGCACGCTGCGGCTGCGCTCCAACCTGTGCCTGGATGTGGCCAACGGCCAGACCGCGCCTGGCTCGCCGGTGATCGTCTTCAGTTGCCATGCCGGCCGTAACCAACAGTGGAATCGGGTCGGCAACCAACTGCGCAACGATCTGTCCGGCCTGTGCCTGACCTCGGCGGGCGCCGCCGCGCAACTCACGATCCAGGCCTGCACCGCGCAAACGAACCAGAACTGGCAGATTCCCAAGCCCGCCCCGTGAGCGGCCGGCTCCTGGCTGTCTGGCCGGGCATCGCACGAACGCGCCCGGCCGCGCCGGGAGCGAATGCCGACGCAAGCAAACCAAAGACCCGCTCATGACTTACGCGCCAGCCTGAGCGGCCTGCATGGACGGCGAACGCCACGGCGCGAGTACTGCTACAGCATCGGAGTAAGAGCAATGAAGATCGTCAAGCCGTTACAACGCTGGGGAGCGCTGCTGCTGTTGGCATTGCTGCCCTTGCAGGTCCCCGCCGCCGCACCTGGCGGCTATACGAACTACAAGTTCGACCCCATCGTCACTGGGCTGGATTCGGTCGATTTCGCCATCACGGTGAAGTCCGACCCCGGCCCTCGTTCCAACGTGTTCTGGAGCAATCAGTTCGGCCTCGTCGGCTCCCGCGCCGGCGGCTATACGGGCATGCAGCGGTTGTCGGGCACCGACGGCTACTTCCTGTTCTCGATCTGGGCGGCGACCGCCGCGAAAGTGGGCAGCCCCGGCACGGTCTGCGGTCCCTTCGACGAGTTCGGAGCCGGCTACAGCTGTTACATCAAGCGCGCGTGGAAGCAGGACCATACCTTTCAATTCCATATCGAACAGGAAGGCGGCGGCTGGTTCGGCGTCACCATCAACGACCTAACCGACGGCACCTCGTTCAAGCTCGGCAGCGTGCTTACCGATGCGACCCAGATTTCCCCGAAAGGCATGGTGAACTGGGTCGAATACTTCGAATGGAGCTCGCCGTCGGTGAGTTGCTACAACCAACCCTATAGCCGCGCCGAGTTTCTGCTGCCGTCCGGCAACGGCGGTACGGCCATGGCCAGCATCACGACCACGAGTATCCCGGCCTGTAGCGGCCGCATCGACCAGACCCCGACGGGCAGCGTGCATCAGCACGCGATCGGCAACTCGCCGCGCGGCCCGATCGTGCATTCCGGCAATCAATGCCTCGATGCCTACACCTACCAAAGCGGCGTCCAGCCCATCCTCGCCAGTTGTCATGGCCTGGATAACCAAGCCTGGGTCTATGGCGCGGACAAAACACTGCGCACCGCCTCGAATCTATGCATCGACGCCTACAACGGCGGCACCACGGCAGGCACGCCGATCTACGTCTACACCTGCCACGGCGGCGCCAATCAACAGTGGAACCGGGTCGGCAGCGAATTCCGCGGCGTCCCGTCGGGCCTGTGCCTGCGCGCCGCGGGGGCCGGTTCCGACTATCACCTGACCCTGCAACGCTGCGAACAGGGTTGGCAGATCCCGCTCGCGACGCCTTGACCGAAGAGGCGGCCCGACCGGGTCTGGCCGCCTCCATTCTCTGCATGACACGGGAGGGCGATCGCCGTCGTTTGCATCGACACCGTGAATCAGGCGAGCAGTAGTTCCTGGCTCCTCCCGGCCTGCCGGCCCAAAATACCGGCGAACCGCAAGTTCTGGTGTTTCTGCGCATGCCGGCCGCCGCAGCCGCAGCTCAATTCAACGCGCTATTCCCGCGCAGTTGCGCGACCACCAGGTCGACGAAGGTGCGAACCTTAGGCGAGGCGTAACGCCCTTCGCGATGCAGCACGTGCACGGGCAGCGACGAATGCCCGTACTCGCCCAAGACGATCTTCAATTGCCCGGAAGCGAGGTGCGGCGCCACCTGGTAGGACAGCAGCCGGGTGATGCCGAAACCCCGCACCGCCGCCTCGATCGCCGCATCGTTGGTGGTAACGATCAGGCGAGGCTTTATCCGCACCGATAAAGCCTTGCGGCCGTCGCCGAACTTCCATTCGGTGGACGGGCTGATGCCGAGCGCGGAAATGATGTCGTGCCGAACCAGGTCGGCGGGAGTCTTCGGCAAACCTTGCCGGCGCAGATACTCCGGCGATGCGCACAACAGCCTGCGCACCTGCGCCACCTGGATGGCCTGCAGGCTCGAATCGGGCAGCGCGCCGATGCGCACGCCGACGTCCAGCCCCTCTTCGATCAGATTGGCCACGCGATCGAGAAACAGCGCCGACACCTGGGTCGCGGGATAGCGCTGCAGGTACTCGACCACGATCGGCAGCACGAACAACTTGCCGAATTGGACCGGCGCGGTAACGGCCAGATGCCCGCGCGGTTCGGCGTTGATGCCGGCGGCGGCTTCATCGGCTTCGTCGACCTCGGCCAGGATCCGGCGCGCATCGTCGAGATAGCGCTGCCCCGCTTCGGTGGCGCGGACGAAGCGGGTGGTGCGATCGAGCAACTTCACCGCAAGCCGTTCTTCCAGGCCAGCGATCGCCCGCGTCACCGCCGGCGGCGACAGGCCCAGCTTGCGGGCGGCGCGGGCGAAGCTTTCCTCTTCGGCGACCGCGACGAACACCGTCATCAGGTGCAGTCGATCCATCTGGATTATTCCTGTAATCGCAATAATGAATTTTGCGACCCGGTGATTCTTATGGCAAGCGAAATGGCTGACAGTGTCGCCACGCCGAAGCCCACAGCAACCGATACCAGGCCTCGCCGGACCGGATCACTCCCCTTCCTTATCGACACTGGACACCCCCATGAGCCGCATCGCCGTCATCGACCGCAACACCGCCGACACCGAACAACAGCAGTTGCTGGACGCCATCCAACGCGAACTCGGCACGGTGCCGAATTTCCTCAAGGTATTCGCCAACTCGCCGGCCGCCCTGCGCGCCTTCCTCGGCCTGCACGGCATCGCCAAGGAGGGCAGCCTCGACCTCCAGACCCGCGAACGCATCGCCCTGGCCCTGGCCCAGCAGAACGCCTGCGAGTACTGCCTGTCCGCCCACACCGCCCTGGGCCGCAACGCCGGTTTGAACGGCGACGAGATCGCCGCCAACCGCGCCGGCGGCAGCCAGGACGCCAAGGCCGCGATCGCGGTGAAGTTCGCCCGCTCGCTGGTGGAGCACCAGGGCGAAGTCACCAGCGCCGAGATCGTCGAAGTGCGCGAGGCCGGCTTCAGCGATGCCGACATCGTCGAGATCATCACCCACGTCGGCATGAACCTGCTGACCAACATCCTCGGCAAGGCCAGCCGGGTCGAAATCGACTTCCCCAAGGTAGCCTTGGCCGCCTGAGCGGCGGCCCCCAGGCCGCGCGCCACCACGATCACCAGAACCAGGGCCGGCGGCGCAGCGTCGCCGCCGGCTGGAGCACGCCATGAGCCGCGCATTCGCCGATATAACCTTCACCCCCAGCGTCAAAGACGCGCAGCAACGCCACGGCAGCCGCGAGGCCAATCGCGCCTTCGAACTGGCCGAGGATGCGCGCGACTCGATCGGCGAGCGCGAGGCCGAATTCATCGCCGAACGCGACAGCTTCTATCAGGCGACCGTGTCCGAAACCGGCTGGCCCTATGTTCAGCATCGCGGCGGCCCGGCGGGCTTCCTCAAGGTGCTCGATGCCAAGACGATCGGCTTCGCCGATTTCCGCGGCAACCGCCAATACCTCAGCGTCGGCAACCTCGCCGCCGACGGCCGCATTTCGCTGATCCTGATGGACTACCCGAACCGGCGCCGGCTCAAGATCTGGGGCCGCGCGCGCATCGTCGACGAAAGCAGCGACGCCGCCCTGATCGCACGGCTGGAAGTGCCCGCATACCGCGCCCGGGTCGAACGCGGCATCGTCATCGAGGTCGAAGCCTGCGACTGGAATTGCCCGCAACACATCACCCCGCGCTACACCGAGGCCGAGATCGAACGCATCGCGCCGACACGGCCGGCGCCGCCGCCGGAGGAAAAACCGCGCGCCGCCGAGGCCGCGGTCTGGGGCGAGGGCCCGCTGGAACTGGTCGTCGCCGGCGTCAGGCAACTCACCGCACGGGTGCGGGCCTACGAACTGCGCCATCCGCAAGGCGATGCCTTGCCGGCGGTCGCCGCCGGCGCGCATCTGCGCGTGCCGGTGCAACTGGACGGCAAGACCGAGCTGCGCCATTACTCGATCAGTTCCGACCCTTCGCGGCGCGATGCCTACGAGATCGCGGTGCTGCGCGAAGACGCCGGGCGCGGCGCGTCGAAAGCCCTGCACGCGGGATTCGAGCTGGGGCTGCGCCTGCGTTGCGAGCCCGCGCGCAACGATTTCGCGCTGAGCGAAGACGCGCGCCCCGTGGTCCTGATCGCCGGCGGCATCGGCATCACCCCGATCAAGGCCATGGCGCACACGCTGGCGCGGCGCGGACAGCCGTTTCAGATCCACTATGCCGGCCGCGGCCTGCGCGAACTGCCGTTCCTGGAGGCCTTGCAGGCCGAGTTCGGCGAACGGCTCACTTTGTATCCGGCCGATCAAGGGCGGCGTCTCGACCTGCACCGGCTGTTGTCGGCTGCGGCAGCGGATACGCTCGTCTATGCCTGCGGCCCCGCACGCCTGATCGATGAGCTCAACGCGACCGCGGCTACGCTCGGAATGAGCGACCAGGTGCGGATCGAACGTTTCGATGCGGCCGCCCGGCCCGACGACCGCGCCATCGAGGTCGAGTTACGCCGTTCCGAGCGGCGGATCCGCGTCGCCGGCACACAAACCATCCTCGATGCGCTGTTGCAGGCCGGGGTGAGCACGCCATCGGACTGCAGGGTGGGCAATTGCGGCACTTGCGCGATCAAGGTGCTCGACGGAGTACCCGAGCATCGCGACAACGCCCTCAGCGCCGCCGAAAAAGAGCGTGCCTCCTTGATGTGCATTTGTGTCTCGCGGGCGCATTCCGAACATCTGGCGCTGGATCTCTAGCGCGTCGCCGCGGCACCCCACCCTCGTTTGGATCCGCCGGTCCTTGCGATCGCAACGATCTCCCCCACTCTACCGAGAACCGTCATGCTTCGATTGTCTGTCGCCCTGCTGAGCGCCGCCCTCGCGGGCGCCGCACTTTCGTTCCTCCCCCTCTCGGCCGAGGCTTCCGCCATTGCGGAGACTCTGCCGCCCATCGCCGAGCGTCCAATGACCACCCATCACCATATCGCCGTCGACGGCACCGAACTGTTCTATCGCGAGGCCGGCCCCAAGGACGCACCGGTCATCGTGCTGCTGCACGGCCTGCCGAGTTCCTCGCACATGTTCCGCGAGCTGATGCCGCTGCTCGCCGATCGCTATCGGGTCATCGCGCCGGACTACCCCGGCTTCGGCGCCAGCGCCACGCCCTCGCCGGCCGAGTACGACTACAGCTTCGATCGGCTGGCGCAGAGCATCGACCGCTTGCTGCAGGCACTCAAGATCCAGCGCTACAGCCTCTACCTCTTCGACTACGGCGCGCCGGTCGGCTTTCGCCTGGCCGTCGAGCATCCGGAACGTATCCAGACGCTGATCGTGCAGAACGGCAATGCCTATGACGAAGGCATGGGTACGTTGTGGGATCCGTTGCGCGCCTATTGGAAGGAGCCCACCCCACAACGCTCGAGCTTGCTCGCGGAAAAACTGCTGAGCCTGGCCTCGACGAAATGGCATTACCTCGAAGGCGTGCGCGACCCGTCGGCGATCGCACCGGAGAACTGGCTGCTCGACCAGGCCTTGCTCGACCGGCCGGGCGTGCAGGACATACAGCTGCGTCTGCTCTACGACTACGGCTCCAATCCCGGCAAGTACCCGCAATGGCAGGCCTATTTCCGCGAGCGTCAGCCGCCGATGCTGGTGCTGTGGGGCAAGAACGATCCGATCTTCCTCAGCGCCGGCGCCCACGCCTACCAGCGCGACTTGCCGAAGGCCGAGGTGCATCTGTTCGATACCGGGCATTTCGCCCTCGAAGAAGACGCGCAGCCGATCGCCCTGCGCATCCGCAGCTTCCTGGGCCGCCACGTGGGCGAGTCGCAGGCCAGCCAAGACTGACGGATACGGATACGGATTCGGATTCGGATTCGGATTCGGATTCGGATTCGGATTCGGATTCGGATTCGGAACCGGATTCGGAACCGGATACGGAACCGGCGCCGCTGCGGTGTCCGCGGCGGCGCCGGCTTGATCGCTGCGCCGTCCGATCCGTGCGAATCGCCGGATCGCGGACGACAGATCAGCCCTTGGGCAACAGCAGCTTGCAGCTGCGGATCGCGGTCTGCGCCGCCGCCACGTCGGCGTTGCGGCGGTAGTGATAGCCGCCCTTGAATGCGCCCATGAGGATTTCCTTCTCGATGTAGGCCACCTCGCCGGCCGCTACCTCGAAGCTCAGCGGTTCCTTGCATTTGCCGTCGCCGCTGAGCACGTGCTGGCCCGGCTCGAGCACCAGTCGATAGAAGCAGTAACCGCGGGTCTGGCCGATCGGCTGGCCGTCGAGCACCACGTCCATGCCGACCAACACCGCGACGAACTGCTTGCGGTAGAGGTAGATCACGCCCTTGCCGGGCTCGGGCTGGAAATTCAGTGCCGCCGCGGTTTCCGCCGGCGTCGCCTTGCGGGTGGCCTGGTTCTTGAACGCGAACAACCAGATCAGATAGACCACGAAGCCGAGGACCAGCAGGCCGATCAGCCAATTGAAGAAGTTCGAGCCGCTCGCCATCGAAGCCATAACCCGGCCGACGATGGCGCCGACGATGATCAGCGGAAGGATTTTGAGAAAACTTGCACGACCTTGTGCCATGACGATCCTGAAGCGTTGATAGGGCCGACAGCATAGCCAACCGCCGCCGCGGCCACAGGCACGCGATCGGGCGGCTGCCGTCGGCAGGATGTCGGGACGGCCCGGGCGATGTCGTCCGCGGCCGTCGCCGTCACGGCGCCAGAGCCATCTTCTCCGGCGACACCAGGGCATCGAGTTCGGCCGCGATCTCCGCCGCGACCGCCACCGGCACGCCCCAGTAATCGAAGATGCCGCCGTCGCGGCGATTCTGCCCGCAGGTCACGAACACGCCGGTGCCGAATTTGCGCTTGAGCCGCGAGGCCAGCCAGCCGACGAAACCGCTGTTGTCGACGCGGCTCGGAAAGTGGAAGCGGAACAAGGCGAACAGATCCTCGGCGGGGTCTGTGCAGGGCACCAGCTGACTCCAGACTTCATCGTCGCGCACCAGGGCCAAGGCATCGGCACGCACCGCGCCCGGGAAGTCGGCCAAGGGGAACTCGAGAAAAGCATAGGTGCCCGGGTAGACCTGCAGACGCGCCTGCTTGGTCACGACCAGCAAGCGCGTGTTGGTCTGTTCGATCGTTTCCCGCGATATGTCTACCACTGCAACCTCCGGCGGCCGCTGCCGGCCCGATGATGGATTCGTCTGCCCAGTCCGGCGGCGACCGCCTCACTCCAGCCAGCGCCGGATGCGCTCGTAGACCTGCGGGTCGCCGAGCAGATCGAGATGATGCAGGCCATGGCCCACCCATTGCCGCGACTTGGGAATGCGCAGGTCGAAAACCGGGTCGGGATGATGCCCGAGCGCGCTGGCGACCGGCACCAGGCCGTCGCCGCTGAGCCTGTCGATGCCCGCGTCCTTCGCTGCACCGTTCTTGTCGGTCGAAACCGCCACCGCGTAACTGCGCACGTGCGCGGGCAGCGGCACCGGCGTGCGCGCATCGCGGCGTCCGTCGCCCTCGTGCTTAGGCTTGCGCCAATCCGCGTCGAGCAGATTGCCGTGGCGCAGGTCCTGGATGCCGGCGCTGCGGATCTTGCCGAGACGTGCGAACGGCGCGGTGTAGGGGCTGCGTCCGATCAGCATGTCGAACCAACTGCCGGCGCGTTCGAGCGGCGCACCGTGATGCGGCGTGCCGAGAAAAATCAGGCTGTCGAGCCGCTCCGGCCAGCGCAGCCCGGCGCCGGCGGCGGCATGGCAGGCGCTGCGCGCGACCAGGCCGCCCATGCTGTGGCCGACGATGGCGAAACGCTCCACCGGCACCGGCCACTCGCGCAACAGGCGCTCCAGACGCGCGGCGAACTCGCTGCCGTTGCTGGAGATGTGGCGGCCGCTGTTGTAATGCAGATAGACCGGCGTCCAACCGGCATCGCGCGCCAATGCCGCGGCATGGTCGTGGCTGTTCCAACGCCATTGCAGGTCGTTCATGCACAGGCCGTGCACCATCACCAACAGTTTTCCGGTCGCCTGCGGACAGGCTGCGGCCAAAGCCTTGCGACCCAGCCGCAAGGGCGTGCCGTCGCGGCGCAGGCGCATGCGGATCGCCAGCGGGTTGGCGGTCGCGGCCAGATGATCGCCGAGCACGCCGTTGAGCGCGCAGACCACGCCGTCGCGCTGCGGTAGCGAGTCGATCCGGTCCAGCAGCGGCGCGAACTGCGCGAGCGCCAGATCGAGGCCGTCGCCGACGAAACGGGCGATGCCGCGCACGCTGCGATAAACCAATCCGCTGATGCCACGGGTCGGATCGCGCACCGGCGCGCCGAACGGGCCCGGCAAAGCGACGATGGTGGCGTGGACGGATTCGACCAGGTCGACCACCCCGGTGATCGCGTCGATGGTCAGGCGGCCGATACCGCGCAGGTCCGCACCAGGGCCGTTGCCTGTGTCGGCCGGGGACGAGCGTTTCGGCATGAGCATCCAACGCGCGGCAACGGGACCGCCAGCCTAGCGCAGTCGATGCCGACGGCGCATTCTGGGGTACGGCGACGACGCAGATCGACCCGGCCTGCGTCGGCCCGCCCCGCGAGGAGACGACGAACGATGAACGACACCCACTTCGAAGGCGGCTGCCTGTGCGGCGCGATCCGCTATCGCGCGACCGCCGCGCCGTTGCGCGGGGTGATATGCCACTGCGGCCTGTGCCGCCGCCATTCCGGCGCGCCGGCGCTCGCTTTCGTGCATTTCCCGGCCGAGGCCTTCGCCTGGCTCGCTTCGCCGCCAACCTGGTACCGCTCTTCCGAATACGCCGAACGCGGCTTCTGCGCGAACTGCGGCAGCACCCTCGGCATGCGCGAAAGCGTGTTGGCCGATCGCGTGCAAGTCTGCATCGGCAGCCTCGACGAGCCGGAACGGGTAGGCGTCGACGACCACGTCTGGACCCGTTCGCAGTTGCCTTGGTTCGATACCGCCGACTCACTGCCCCGTTTCAGCAAGAGCAGTTCGGCGGTACCGTCCAAGGCCTAGGCGCCGTCGCGCGACGCCAGGCCCGCATCACCCGCTCAGGGCTTCGGCGCGATCATGCTCTGGAAATAATCGATCCCCTGACCCCAGGCGCCGCCGTGTTGCTGGGCGATCTTCTGCACCTGCGCGCCGGTGGCGCCCTTGCTCCAGTCGCCCTGCCATTCCAGCATCACCGCCAGCCAGGTCACCGGCACCGCGCCGGCCTGGATCATGCGCTGCACCGCCATGTCGTGCGATTCGTGCGAGACATCGCCGCTGGCGTCGACGACCACGTAGACCTCGTAGCCGTCGCGCAGCGCCGACAACACCGGCAAGGTCACGCAGCTGTCGGTCCACAAACCGCTGACCAGCAGCTTCTTGCGGCCGGTCTTGCGCACGGCCTCGCGGATGCGCGGGTCCTGCCAGGGGTCGATCGCGGTGCGGTCGTAGGGCACCAGCTCCGGACGCGCCTGGGTCAGTTGCTTGAAGAACGGGCCGCCGAATTTCTCGGCGCTGATCGTCGCGTACAGGGTCGGCACTTCGAAGGCTTTCGCCGCCTTGCTCAAGCCCTCGGCGTTGTTGATCAGCTTGCCGACCTCGATCGACTGCACCGAGAACACGAACTGCGGCTGGTAGTCGACCATCAGCACGACGCTGTTTTCCGGGGTCAGCGGGGTGCGGATGTCGGCATGGGCCGGCAGGAACGCAGCGGCGAAGAGCAAGCTCGCGGCGATCGACCGCCGCATGAAAGCCGTGGACAAAGACATGACGAATTCCCATCGCAGCACTGGAGGCCGATTGGCCGGTGCCGGATACGGTACGCATGCGCGCCGATGACGACGGCGCCAGTTCCCGCGATTTCGCTGGAGCCAGTGGCGCGATGCCAGCGAAGGCATTCAAGGACAGGAGCGGCTTGCCGCCCCTGTCCTCGAGTCGATCAAAGACTGCGGAACAAAGACCCGATCAGCAGCAGGACGAAGCCCAACGCCGCCAGCCAGAACGCGAAGCCCGCGAGGAACGGCAGATAGCCCAGACGCGCGGCGATGCCGGCGCCGCCGGCCAGCAGGGCAATGAAGAAGATGGGAAAGCTGGGCGGGGTCAGACGCATAGGGAACCTCAATGACGGTAGACGGATGCAGGTGCGCGCCAGTTTTGCGCTGGTTCTCGCTGGCTTTGGGCTGGCTTGCGCTAGGCCCGGGCGAGGCTGGCGATGAGGGCGGCGATCACGGCCAAGATCGACGCGACCGTCAAGGCGGCCACCAGCGAGGCCGACGGCGCACGCCCGTGATCGTCTTGCGGAGTTTGCTTGTCCGATTTGCCACTCATGCCGTTGGCTCCTGCCATGCCGATACCTGCATGAGGGAATGCACACGAATCGTGCCAACGGCGCAGACGCGCGAGAGCCACCAACGGCGCGCTCAGCGACACAAAGCACACTAGTCGGCGGAGGCGTCAAAACCGCTTATCACGTCACATTTTGACCCGCGCCGTCCGCAATCACAGACGCTGTCACAGCCGGATTCGCCGTCGGTTCTCGACTCGGTGGCATAAGCACATAACCGCAACGGCGGGTCGCGCCCTCGCGGCCGCCTTACAATGCCGACCGCCTCACGGTTTGCCGGGTGATAGTGTGGCGGTCCGACGCCCGGCTTCGGAGTGGCGCCGTGCCGCGCCGCACGGCCTCGCCTCTCCCGCACAGCCACGCCCACGACGGTCCATGATCCAATTCCAGCAGGTCCATAAATCGTTCCGCGTCGGCGGTCACGAGGTGCCGGCCTTGCTGCCGCTCGATCTCGACATCGTCGAAGGCGAGGTGTTCGGCATCATCGGCCACTCCGGCGCCGGCAAATCGACCCTGATCCGGCTGATCAACGGCCTCGAGCGCCCCAGCGGCGGCCGCGTGCTGGTCGACGGCGAAGACGCCAGCGCGCTCGACGGCGCCGGCCTGCGTGCCCTGCGCCAACGCATCGGCATGATCTTCCAGCACTTCAACCTGCTGTCCTCGCGCACGGTAGCGGCCAACGTCGCCTTTCCGTTGGAACTGGCCGGCACCCCGCGCGCCGAGATCGCCGCCCGCGTCGCCGAGTTGCTCGCCCGCGTCGGCCTGAGCGCGCACGCCGACAAGTACCCGGCGCAGCTGTCGGGCGGGCAGAAACAGCGCGTCGGCATCGCCCGCGCCCTCGCCTGCCGCCCGCGCATCCTGCTCTGCGACGAAGCCACCAGCGCGCTCGACCCGCAAACCACCGCCTCGGTGCTGGCGTTGCTGGCCGAGATCAACCGCGAACTCGGCCTGACCATCGTCCTGATCACCCACGAGATGGAAGTGATCCGCCGCGTCTGCGACCGCGTCGCCGTGCTCGACGCCGGCCGTCTGGTCGAAAGCGGCCCGGTCGCCGACGTATTCCTGCACCCGCGCCATCCGACCACGCGCCGCTTCGTCTCCGAGGCCGAGCATGTCGACGAAGGCGGCCTGCATCGCGATTTCGCCGCCGTGTCCGGGCGTTTGCTGCGCCTGACCTTCATCGGCGAGCACACCTACGAACCCCTGCTCGGCCGGGTCGCGCGCGAGACCGGGGTCGACTACAACATCCTCGCCGGCCGCATCGACCGCATCAAGGACACGCCGTACGGCCAGCTCACCATCGCCCTGGTCGGCGGCGACAGCCATGCCGCCATCGCCGCGCTCGGCGCGGCCGGTGTGCACGTCGAGGAGATCGCGCGATGAGCCCGAACCCCGGTTGGTTGCAACACCTCGACGCCGGCAAGTGGGCCGAGATCGGCCAGGCCACGCTCGACACCTTGCTGATGCTCGCCGGCGCCCTGCCGCTGACCCTGCTGATCGGCCTGCCGCTCGGCATCGCCCTGTTCCTGACCGGCCCGCGCCAGCTGCGCGCGCAGCCGCGCCTGTACGGCGTGCTGTCGCTGGTCATCAACATCCTGCGCTCGGTGCCTTTCATCATCCTGATGATCGTGATGATTCCGCTGACCCTCGCGGCGATGGGCACCTCGCTCGGCGTGCGCGGCGCGATCCTGCCGCTGGTGGTCGGCGCGGCGCCGTTCTACGCGCGATTGGTGGAAACCTCGCTGCGCGAAGTCGACCGCGGCATCATCGAGGCCTGCCAGGCGATGGGCGCGACGACGCGGCAGATCGTGTTGCGCGCGCTGCTGCCCGAAGCGCTGCCCGGGCTCATCGCCGGCGCCACGGTGACCACCGTCGCCCTGATCGGCTATACCGCCATGGGCGGCGCGATCGGTTCCGGCGGCCTCGGCGACCTCGCCTACCGCGACGGCTATCTGCGCTCGCATACCGACGTGGCGGTGGTGACGGTGCTGCTGTTGCTGCTGCTGGTGCAGGCGTTGCAGACGCTCGGCGACAAACTCGTGGCGCGCTTCAGCCGACGCTGAGCGGCCGCTCCAAGCTATCGAATCGATCGAGGACGCAAGATGAAAAAGCTGATGGCCATCCTGGCCCTGACCGCCGCGGGCCTGAGCGGTTGCGGCGGCGGCAACGACCCGGCGTCGCAAAAGCTCACCGTCGCCGCCACCGCGGTGCCGCATGCGGAAATCCTCGAAGTGGTGAAGCCCCTGCTGGCCAAGCAGGGCGTCGAACTCGAGGTGCGCGTGTTCAACGACTACGTGCAGCCCAACGACCAAGTGGCGCAGAAGCTGCTCGACGTCAGCTATTTCGAGACCGAGCCCTATCTCGATTCCTACAACCGCAGCCGCGGCACGAAGCTGACCACCATCGTCGGCGTGCACATCGAGCCCTTCGGCGCCTACTCGCGCAAGTTCAAGTCGCTCGACGCGCTGCCGCAGGGCGCCGACGTGGTCATCCCCAACGACCCGAGCAACAACAGCCGCGCCCTGATCCTGCTGCACAAGTCCGGGGTGATCCAGCTGCGCGACCCGAACGATGCGCTGGCGACCCTGCGCGACATCACCGCCAACCCCAAGCAGCTCAAGTTCCGCGAACTCGATGCGGCGATGCTGCCGCGCATCCTCGACCAGGTCGACCTGGCGTTGATCAACACCAACTACGCGCTCGACGCCGGCCTCGACCCGACCAAAGACGCGCTGGCCATAGAAGGCCGCGACTCGCCCTACGTCAACTTCCTGGTCGGCCGTCCGGACAATCGCGACGACCCGCGGGTCAAGAAGCTCGCTGCGGCGCTGACCGGCCCCGAGGTCAAGAGCTTCATCGAGAAGAAGTACCGCGGCGCGGTGTTGCCGGCGTTCTGAGCACGCCCGACTCGCCTCGCGTGTCGCCGGCACGCGAGGCGACTCCAACCCACTCGGGTCCGCCAACGGCTGCGCAATGCAGCCGGAGCGACAGCGTCACGCATCGACCTGCTAAGCCATGGCATCGGCCCCGCGATGCGTGCGGATAGAAGACTCATCGACGCAAGCGCAAGATGCGCGGCGAATTCGCGCCCGATCGCGAACGGGCAAGCAATGCCCGGAGTCGCCGATCCGGGCCGGCCGCCTTCGTCTCCGGCCCGCCCATTCAGCCATCCCGACATCCGGCCCTCGGCCGGTACAGCGCCGGCCTTGGCCCAGGCGTTTCCGAAACTGGGTCCGAAGTTTCACAACCGATGAGATCGGCGCCCGAACCGAGATTGACCGTGCTCCCAGCCGCCCCGTATAGCTGGCGCGCGGGCCGCCGGGCTCGGTCGCTAGCGTCGAGCGCCCCGGCTTGCTGCATGGAACTTCCGCAAGTCACATCACAACGAGGGATTGTTATGAAGAAGACGATCGAGATATTCATCATCAAGTCGCGTCCGGTCTTGATCGATGCCACCAAGGCGATCACGGCCCAGGGCATCACGCCGGTGCTGACGCCGCAGGAGAAAGAACTCCTGGAGAAGCTGGCGAAGTAACCGGGCCGCATCGCGCGGCCGACTCCGGTGCGCCGGCGGCCTGCCGCGAGCCGCGACGAGCCATCAACCGCCATAAGCGATTCGGCGCCGACCCTGGACCTTGCCTAGGACCTTGCGTATCGCCGGCCCGCAAGCGGGCGGATTCGCGGGGACCGCCATCGTCGAACGACTCGGCGCGTCGCACCAACCTGCAACGACACCACCTCAAAGGGACCGTATGAAGAAGCTCATCGGCACGACCATCGTCAAGTCCGTCCCGCATCTGCTCCTCGCCAACAAGATCGAGCAGAACCAGGACGTCAAACCGGCGCCGACGCCGGAAGAGAAAGCCATCCTGGACAAGCTGGCGAAGTAAGCCCGGCTTCCATCCTGAGCGAACGGGCGGCACGAACCCAGGTTCGTGCCGCTTCGTTCCGGCACCCCGCAAGGAGCGACTGCATGATTCCGCTGGAGCGAGAGCGATCGCTGGCCGACGCCGAACGCGTCATCCGCAGATTCGTAAGCGAGCAGGGCTGGCGCATACGCACCCAGACGCACGGCGAGCGCTTGCAGTCCACCGTCTGCACCCTGCACGACGGCGACGACGAGGTCATCGCCAGCGGCTTCGGCAAGGGCGACGGCGAGGCGGCCCGGGTCGGCGCCATCTACGAAGCGGTCGAGCATCTGTACACCAACGCACCGCCTGCCGGAGAACGCATCGATTTCGTACGCTCGATCGATCTGTTCCGCGACCCGCGCTATGCCGGGCTGCCGTTCCTGTCGGCGTTCGCGCAGAACCCGCAGCAGCGTCTGGCGTGCCGAACCTATCGCCCCTTCTTCGGCGACGCCGCCGACGTGCCGGCACCCTTGTTCCTGACGTTTCCGAACTACCTGGACCAACTTCCGGCCGAGGACGACTTCGACTACTCCAGCGTCATCCGCTATGGCTCCAACAGCGGCATCGCGATCGGCGCCAGCGTCGAAGAAGCCGCGGTGCACGCGATCGGCGAATTGGTCGAGCGCGATTCCTGGTCCTTGTTCCTGGTCGCGCACTACCTCGGCGAGCCGGCCAGCCTCGGCAGCGTAATCGATCCGCGGTCGCTGCCGCCGCAGGTCGCCGCGATCCACCAGGCCGCCAGCGCTCAGCTCGGGCGCGGCATCGTCCTGATCGAGGTGACCAGCGACCTCGGTTTCCCCGCCTTCATCGCCACCACCGACCGGATCCTCGACGACGAAGTGGTGTACCCGAGCGGCTTCGGTGCGTCCTTGTACGCCGCCCATGCCGCCATCCGCGCATTGACCGAACTGGTGCAATGCGTCGGCATCCGCGAGCAGTTGCCGAGCATGCACGAGTACAGCCGCCTCGCCCTGGAGGCGTTGGCCGAATACCCGAAGCTCAGGGACTGCGCTTACTTCCAGGTATCGGCCGAGCGGCTCGAAACGGTCGAATGGTCGCATCCGACGCGCGAGGTCCAGACGCCCAAGGCGCTGCTGCGCGAGATGGTGACCCTGCTGCAGCACAAGGGTATCCACCTCTACCACGCGATCAACCATCGCCAGGGCGATGACTTCTGCGTGGTCAGTTGCGTGTCCTTCGAGCTCGAACGCTTCCTGCTGGTCGCCTCGGGCATCGCCATGGCCCCCGGCAAACGCGGCATGGATCTGCTGGCCGGCAAGCTGCAGGTGCCGGCGCTGGAGCGCACCGACTAGTCAGCGCTGGAGCAGGAAACCGAGCACCGCGCTCATGAACTCGGCCGGGCATTCGACGTTCGACAGATGCACCGCCGGCAGCACCAGCAGGCTCGCGCCGGGCACGCTCGCGGCGATGGCCTCGCCGTGGCTGGCCAGGGTCACCGTGTCGTAGCGGCCGGCGATCACCAGGGTCGGGCGCGCCACCCGCTCGAGCGTCGGGCGCATATCCAGATCGCGCACCGCCGCGTAATTGCCGGCCAGGCCGCGCGGATCGGTGGCGAGCAACATGCCGCGGAAGGCCTGGATCGCCGGCCCGTTCGCCTCGCGCAGCGCCGCCGGGAACCAGTTGCCGAGAAACATCTCGGCGGTGTCGGCCATGTCCTCGACGCCCAGCACTGCGGCGATCCGCTCCGCCCATTGCCCGGCCGGCCCCAGATAGGCCGAGGTATTGCTCAGAATCAAACGGTCGATGCGCTCGCCGGCATGCACGCCGAGCCACTGCCCGATCATGCCGCCGAGCGACAGGCCGAGAAAATGCGCGCGTTCTATGCGCAGGGCGTCGAGCAGGTCGATCACGTCGCGGCCCAGGCGTTCGAGCGAGTACTCGCCCGCGGGCACGCCGGACGCGCCGTGGCCGCGCGTGTCATAACGCAGCACGCGGAAATGCCGCGCGAGTTCCGCCACTTGCGCATCCCACATATGCAGATCGGTGCCGATCGAGTTGGACAGCACGAGCACCGGGCGCTCGGCCGCGCCGTCGAGGCGGTAGGCGATGCGCACGCCGTCGCTGGCGTTGAGGTAAGACAGGTCGTTCATGGCGATGCTCCGTTCGGATAGGCCGCTTGTGAGCTTCGCGGGCAGTCGTTCAGCCCGGTGTCGCTCCTGCAACGGCAGACGCCGCGGAGCAAATCCTAGTTGCGGCCGATCCCGGCGGATATTACAAAGCTCGTACATTCTTTGTAGTCATATCCGACATGAGCGCCTTCACCCTGCACGACCTGCAATGCTTCGACGCCGTAGTCCGCGCCGGCGGCTTCCAGGCCGCGGCCGCGACCTTGCATCGCTCGCATCCGGCGGTGTTCGCCGCGGTCGCCAAGCTGGAGCGCCAGCTCGGTTTCGACCTGCTCGACCGCAGCGGCTACCGGGTGCGCCCGACCGACGCCGGCCAGTCCTTCCATCGCCGCGCCCAGGCCTTGCTGCGCGAGATGGAGGAATTGCGTACTCATGCCGCGCAACTGGCCATGGGCGAGGAAAGCGAACTGCGCGTGGTGATCGGCGACCTCTGCCCGCGGCCGCAGATGCTGGCCCTGTTGAGCCGCTTCTTCGCCGCCCGCCCGGGCACCCGCCTGCATCTGCATTTCGAGGCGGTCAGCGGGCCTACCGAGCGTTTGTTCGACGGCGACGCCGACTTGATCCTGCATCGCGTCGACAAGCGCGATCCGCGCATCGAGTGGATGGATCTGTGCCCGGTGCCGTTCGTGCCGGTGGTCGCCGCGGGTTTCCTGCCGTTCCCGATCTCGCGCGCGATCAAGCCCGAACGGATGCGCGACTTTACCCAATGCGTCATGCGCGACAGCGCGCGTCACTCGCCGCCACGCGACTACTTCATGATCGAAGGCGCGCATCAATGCACCGTCGCCGATCAGCTCATGAAGAAGGACATCATCCTGCAGGGCATGGGCTGGGGCCACATGCCGCGGTTCCTGATCGAACAGGAATTGCGCGAGGGGCGGCTGCATTCGATCGCTGGCCGCTACCTGCCCGGCAGCGTCGAGGACCTGGTGGCGGCGCGGCGCAGCGACCGCGCGCACGGCCCGGTCGCGAACCGATTGTGGAGCTATCTTGGCGAACAGGCACCGCGATTCCGCGACTCCATCCAAGCGGCCATGCCCACGGCGAGGACAAAGGCGAAGCCTGCCAGCTCACCGAACAAGCGCGGATGACGCGACCCGCTGCCGCCGCGGCCGTATAACGCAAGCCGCGCGTCGATACGTCCATACGCCTGCGCCAAGCCACTGCAGCGCCCGCCGATTCATGTCTGCGTTGCATTTCTGACGCGCTCCCTGTTGGCCTGTCCGGCCGACACCTGTCGTTGGCTTGGTCGTAACTGGACTCAAGGCCACAGGAGTAGCCGACCATGAACACCGCGTTGAACACCGCACTTTGGATCGCCCTCGCCATCGCCGCTGCGGCCGAGGGCTGCAGCCCGGTCGCCGCCAGCCAAGTCTCCGGCTGGTGGGACGGCAACTGGAACTGCACCATCGATGGCCGCCCTGCCAAGATGAAATGGAGCGCCGTCAATGACAGTCAAACGACCTGCGACGACGACGAGGTCTGCACTCACACCTTCGGCGCCCGCTGGAAGGGTAGGTTCTCCGACAACGGCTCGGCCTGGGTGGCGCTGAACAATGCGCGCCGCGGCAAAAACGGCGGCCTGTACTTCAACCATGCCGACGGCAACCGCTGGTACCTGCCCACGCCGACGGACAATCGGTCCAAGGGTTGGACGACCTGGAACGGCCAGCGCTATCCGCTGGTGTGCTGGCGCTGAGGCCGCTCGTTCGCTGAGCCATCGCGCACGCCGCGCGATTCGGCGGCCGCCTGCATCGGGGTTCCGGCAGGCGGCGGTTACCGGCATCGATTCAATCGCGCGACTCTGTCCTGGCAAGACGCCGGGCGAAGAACGCCAGGATCTCGTCGCGCGCGGCGATGGTCGGCTGACCGGCTTCGTCGATCAGATGCGCCGTCACCACGCTGTGCGGGCTGGCGACCACGTGCTCGAAGAACGGCGCCAGGCCCTCGCGATTGGCCGCACTGTCGGGCAGCACCCGCGCGACGAAACGCTCGCCGAGCGCCTCGGCGTAAGCAGCGAAGCGCTGCGCCTTGCAGAAACGGTCGCCGTCGAAGCGATAGGCCATGACCGTCAGGTTCTCGCGTTCCAGGCGTTGCCGCACCGCGGCGAGTTGCTCGGGCGCGATCTCCAGCCCGGCCGGGTCGTCCAGCGGCAGCGAAGGCTGCGCCAACACCGGCGCCAACATCGAAGGTTCGAGCATCATGGTCAGGGCGAAGTTGCCGGTGAAGCACATACCGATCGCGCCGACGCCGGGGCCGCCGCATTCGCCGTGCGCGAAGCGCGCCAGCGCGCGCAGCCATTGCGTGACCGGGCTCGAACCCTGGCCGGCGAAGGCGCGAAACTCGGCGCTGACGCAAGCGCGCTGGAAGATCGCCTTGCTCTCCTCGACACCGGGCACGGCGCCATCTCGGCCGAACAGCGAAGGCATGTAGACGGTGAACCCCGCGTCCCGGACCCAGCGGGCGAAGCGCGCCACCTGCGGGCTGATGCCCGGCATCTCGGTCATGACGATGACCGCCGGCCCGATGCCGGCGACGTGCACGCGCTTGCCGACGCCGTCGAGGGTAATCGTGCGCGGCTCGAAGTCGTCGAGCGGATCGGACTGGCCGAGATCGGTGCGGTTGATCGGGGCAGACGGCATTCGTGGGTGTCCTCTGGTCGGGCGCTGCCTACGCGGCGCGGCATCGGCTCGACCGCATTGCAACCCGCCACGCGCTAGACTTCGAGTGTCCGCTTGGACATGTTTCGGGCGTTTCCGGCCATGCACGATTTCACCGTCCTGATCCTACCCGGCGCCTACGCCAGCAGCGTCGCCGTCACCCTCGACCTGCTCGGCGCCGCGGCCGTGCTCGCACCGCGACTGCAAACGCCGCGACCGAATTGGCGGGTGCTATCGCCCGACGGCGGCAGCGTGACGCTCGGCAACGGCCTGCGCATCGACACTCGAGCCTTGCCCAGGCGCTCGCGCAACGACGCCTCGACCTGGGTGGTACCGGGCCTGGGCGTGGACCAGCCTGCGCAACTCATCGCTCGCCTGGCCCAGGCCGATGCGCAATATGCAATCGCAGGGCTGCGCCGCCATGCCGCGCGCGGCGGCAGTGTCGCCGCCTCGTGCTCGGCGGTGTTCCTGCTGCAGGCCGCCGGCCTGCTGCAGGGGCGCCGGGCTACGACTTCGTGGTGGTTGGCCGCGGACCTGCAACGCATCGCCCCGGACTGCAAGGTCGACGCCGACCGCATGGTCTGCAGCGACGGCCCGGTCAGCACCGCCGGCGCGGCGTTCGCCCAGTCGGACCTGATGCTGCAGTTGCTGCGCCTGCGTTTCGGCAGCGCGCTGGCCGACGTCGTCGCCAAGATCCTGCTGCTCGACGGCCGCCAGGCGCAGGCGCCGTTCGTGATCCCGTCGATGCTCGCCGGCGGCAACGAACTGGTGGCGCGGCTGACCCGGCGCATCGAGTCCTCGCTGCCGCATCCGCCAAGCCTGAGCGAACTCGCCTCGGAGTTCGCGATGTCGCCGAGAACCCTGGCCCGGCACGTGCGCGCCGCCACCGGCCGGACCGCGCTGGCCCTGATCCAAAGCGTGCGCTTGAACCGCGCGAGGCGCTTGATCGAGACCAGCCGCATGAGCATCGAACAGGTCGCGGCGCAGGTCGGCTACGAGGATGCGACGGCGTTGCGGCGGCTGATGCGCAAGGCCACCGGCGCCACGCCGAGCCGGTTCCGCCCGAGCCACCACCCCTTGGGGTAGCAGCGGCGCCCTGGATTTCCTTCGCTCACAAGCCGCGGCTGCGAAGCTTCTGCATGCGGCGCCAGTCGCGGCTCACGCCGCTCCTACAAAAACGGCTGCCGATGTCGCTCGACTCGCTCCGCTCCCACTGTAAGGGCGGCGTGAGCCGCGACTACGAAGTACCGGAGCCCGACGCAACCTGCGCGAAGCCGACCAGCCCTCGCGAGCGACGAATCTCCGGATCGTCGCGATGCAGACCGGTGCTTCGCGGTCGCGGCTTGTGACCGAAGAAAATCCAGAAGGACGCCGCTCCTACCCCTTGAAGCGCAGCGCCCTCAGCGCCCCTCGATCAAGCGTATCGCGATGTCGGGCGAGAACTGCCCGGCCGGGATCCCCGGCCCAATGCCGCAGTTGCCGTCGGAATCGCCCGGCACTTTGATCCATAACAGCATTTCCGCGCCGCTGCCGCTGTTCTGCGAGACCGTGCCGAGCTTGCGGCCGGGCGGGTTGCACCACTCGCCGTTGGAGCCGTTGCCGTTGCGGCTGGTGTCGACTATGAACGGCTTGGGGTAGCCGAACTGCCGCTGCAAGGCGCCGGCGACGGCGACGCCGTAAGCATTGGAATCGGCGGTGGTGTAGTAGTTCGACACGTTCAGGGCGAAGCCGCGAATGCCTTTGACGCCGGCCGAGTTCAGACGCCGCGCCATTTCGTCGGCGCCGATCCAACGGGCGTTGCCGCCGTCGTGATAGACCAAGGCATTCGGCGCGCGCAGCTTGAATTCGTTCGCGGCGTACTGCAGCAGACCGGTGCGGACGCTGCGCTGATCGGCGGGCAGGCAATCCAGTTGGGCCAGTGCGTCGGGCTCGATCACCACCACCGCGCGGCGGCTGCCGATGCCCGCGGCGAAGCCGGAGATCCAGGCGCGATAAGCCTCGGGACTGCCGGCGCCGCCGCCGGAGTGACTGCCGCAATCGCGGCCGGGAATGTTGTAGGCGACCAGGATCGGTAACTTGTCTGCGGTCTGCGCCGCACCGACGAAGCTCGCCACCGCGGTATTGATGTTGCCGCTCCAGTTGCCGAACCAGCGCGCCATCGGCCGGGTCGAGATCGCGCTGCCGATCCGCGTCGCGCGCGGATCGCCGGCATGGTCGCGCACCCAGATCGCCGGATTCGAGTACGGGTCGACATAGAAACCGCCGTTCTGATTCGCCGCGCTCGCTGCGCCCGGCGCCAATGCGGCGAAACACAGGGCGATGACGCCGGCGACGAAACCGCGCTGCCGCTGCGGACGAACCGCTGCCGCACCGGCCATGGAATATCGATGCATGGAGCCTCCTGCGTGCTGACTGGAACTGCACAGAAGGTGACTTCGAAGCCCGCCGCGCGCTCCGAAACGCCTCACACTTTCGTGCATCCGTCTTGGCAAAACCGCCGCCTCGCGCTCGTTCCGCCACCCAGCGCACGCTTGCCGCGTTGCGGCTATTGCGGACCGCGCGCCGCTACAGCGTTTCGACGGCGGCGGCGCGCGCGCAGCGGCCGAGCTCGCGGCCGAGGCCGGAGTTCGTGCCCGACGCCCCGACGAGCCCACGCAGGCTGCAGGCGTCGGCGACCACAGGCGCCAGACAGACGTCCCAATCCATGCTCAGCGCATGCTCGGCGCTCGACCAGGTGCAGCCGTGCGTCGCGCTACCCGGCACCAAAGTCCAACCGCGCCGGTTCGCGTGGCCCAAGTGTTGGCTGCGGGTGGTATCGATGCAGGCCGCCAGGGCGATGTCCTGCACCAACAACCAGCGCGTCTGCGGCGACTGCCGCTGCCACTCCAGTCCGCGCCGCATCTGCACCGGGAAGATCGCCTTGAAGCCGAACTCGGCGACCGGCCGGTCGGCCATCAACAGGTTCTGCTCGCGCCAGGCCACCAGGCCCAGTTCGGCCTTCGGGCCGATGCGCTTGCCCACTTCGGCCATCAGGCCGCGCGCGGACGACGAATCGTTGAGCAACGGCGCCATGACCAGGCCGAACGCGACCCACAAGCCGGCCAGCATCGCCGCCATGCCGGCGAAGGCGCGGCGTCGCCCGGTCCACAACAGACAGGCCAGGCCCCAACCGCCGACCGCGGCGACGCTGGCGGCCAGCGCCGAGGACACGTCCTCGAGCGAGCGCTCGGCGACGAAGCGCCGTTCGAACCCGGGATCGCCGAACCACATCGCCAGGCCGCCGAGCAGCAGTGCGATGGACAATACCGCGGTGAAACCGAGCGCGACGCGCTGCGCCGACGCCTTGCGCAGCAAGCCCGGCAGCAACGGCGCCAGCGCCAACGCGACCATCGGCAGCGCCGGCAAGATGTACATATCGCGCTTTCCGCCGGGAATGCTGAAGAACAGCAGGACCAGCAACCACCACGCCAGCGGCAACAGATAGCGCGCATCGCGACGGCGCAGACGCCGGCGCCAGGCCGGCAGCGCCCACGGCAAGGCGAGCATGGTCGGCAACCACATGGTCGCCATCACTTCCAGGAAGTACCAAGTCGGTTGGCCGTGATCCCAGGACGCGCCGTAACGCTTGGCGGTCTGGCGCACCAGAATGTCGTTGAGATAGGCCGAGTACTGGCCGCCGTCCGGCCCGAGCGCGGCGATCGCCAGCGGCACCAGCCAGATGCCGGCGGCGGCGACGAAGGCGAGCGGCCCGAGCCAGAACTTCGCGCTCTTGGCATGCAGCTTCACGTTCCAGCCGCGCAACGAGGCGATGGCGGCCGGGATCAGCATCAGCAAGGCGATCGCACCGACGCCCTTGCTGATCGTGCCCAGCCCCGCCGCGGCCCAGCCGAGCATCCACATCGGCCAGTCCGGGCCGCGCTTGCGCGCGCTCAGCAAGACATGGCGCAGCAGACCGTAATTGGCCAGGGTGATCCAGAACACCACCAACGGATCGATCTGGGCCTTCTTCGCCTGCCAGGTGAACTGCAGGGCGAACAGCAACGCATAGCCGGCGTACAGGCCGACACGACGCGTCCACAGGCGGCGGCCGAGATCGACCACGCACCACAGCGTGCCCAGCGAGGCCAGCAGCGACGGCAACAGGAAGGCGATGCGCCACTCACCGAACACCTGATAAGCGGCGGCCTGCAGCCACATGAACAACGGCGGCTTGTCGGAATACAGCTCGTGGCCGCGATGCGGGAACAGCCAATCGCCGCTCTCGATCATCTGCTTGGCGACCAGGGCGAAACGCGGCTCGTCGGCCGGCCAGGGATCGCGCAGGCCCAAGCCGACCCCGAGCACCAGCACCGCCAGCACCCAGAACAGGACGGTCTGGTTGCGTCTGGCGACTCGATGTAGCGCGGCGCTGTGCAGGATCGTGGTCATCGCGTGATCGGTAGTGGCGTGGTCTTGAAGCAGGGCAGCAGGAACGGTGGTGCCGGATCGGCGTGCTGCGAACGCCCGCAGGGCGAAGCGCCGGCATTGTATCGAGGCCGATCGCAGCCTCGGCATGACGGCTCGCACACGACCGCGCGCAGACCTCGGCTCGCATGGGCCCGCCTGCATCGGCAAGGGACGCAATCGGCGAATGCTGACATTCCCGATGTCCGATAGATGTCGGAGCCCGGACCGCCGCAGGCACGTCGTGCGCAGCGGCGCCCATGATGCGCAATACGCCACCGTTCGGAAACAGCGGCCACACTCCCGGGCCGGCCTCGGCTGGGCGAGCGCACCCGTTCGAGGCATACTTTTCGCCATGGCCGGTCGACGGCATCGCGCCATCCCGGTTCCCGTCCGTGCCCCGCTGCGAGGCCCGGCCGCGGCCGGACGGCCGCTCGCGACGGATGCGCCACGGCTCGCCTTCGACCGCGACAGCAGGACTCTCAAGCCCGCGGCGCGCATCGCGCTGCCGCGGACGCCCCATCGATGACGAGGTAGACCAGTTGATCATCCACCCCAAGGTTCGCGGTTTCATCTGCACCACCACGCACCCGCTCGGCTGCGAGCTCAACGTACGCGAGCAGATCGAAGCCACGCGCGCGCGCGGCGTCCGCAAGGACGGACCGAAGAAGGTGCTGGTGATCGGCGCGTCCAGCGGCTACGGCCTGGCCGCGCGCATCACCGCCGCGTTCGGCTTCGGCGCCGACACCCTCGGCGTGTTTTTCGAGAAGCCCGGCAGCGACAAGAAGGCCGGCACCGCCGGCTGGTACAACTCGGCCGCGTTCGACAAGTTCGCCAAGGCCGAGGGCCTGTACAGCAAGTCGATCAACGGCGACGCCTTCTCCAATGAAGCGCGCGACACCGCCATCGAGCTGATCAAGAACGAGATGGGCGGGCAGATCGACCTGATCGTGTATTCGCTGGCCTCGCCGGTACGCAAGCTGCCCGACACCGGCGAGCTCAAGCGCTCGGCGCTGAAGACCATCGGCGAGCCTTACGTCTCGACCGCGATCGACACCAACAAGGACACCATCATCCAGGCCACGGTCGAGCCCGCCACCGAGCAGGAGATCGAAGACACCGTCACGGTGATGGGCGGACAGGACTGGGAGCTGTGGATCGACGCGCTCGAACGCGCCGGCGTGCTCGCGCCGGGCGCGCGCACCGTCGCCTTCAGCTACATCGGCACCGAGATCACCTGGCCGATCTACTGGCACGGCGCGCTCGGCAAGGCCAAGGTCGACCTCGACCTGACCGCGCAGCGCCTGGATGCGCGCCTGCGCAAGATCGGCGGCGGCGCCAACGTGGCGGTGCTGAAGTCGGTGGTGACCCAGGCCAGCGCGGCCATCCCGGTGATGCCGCTGTACATCTCGCTGGTGTTCAAGGTGATGAAGGAAAAGGGACTGCACGAAGGCACCGTCGACCAGCTCAGCCGCTTGTTCCGCGAGCGCCTCTACCGTGAAGACGGCCAGGCACCGCAGACCGACGACGAGCACCGCCTGCGCCTGGACGATTGGGAACTGCGCGACGAAGTCCAGGACACCTGCAAGGCGCTGTGGCCGCAGGTGACCACCGAGAATCTGTTCGAGCTCACCGACTACGCCGCTTACAAGCACGAGTTCCTCAAGCTGTTCGGCTTCGAGCGCAGCGACGTCGACTACGACGCCGAGGTCGACCCCGACGTGAAGTTCGACTGCATCGAGCTCTGAGTCTCGGCGGGTTGCATCACGCTGCACCGGCGCCGCTCCCGGCGCCCCTCCGCTCCTGCGACAGGAGCGGAGCCCGGACCGGCCCACAGGCCGCGTCACTTATAACGGCGGCGCTCGGCCTTGAGCGCCTGCTCGGATACGAAGCCCGTGCCGCAGCTCCGGCAGTAGTACCCCTCGACGAATTGTTGTAACGGCGCCTCGCGCACCTGCGAGGGCAGGACGTCGTCGACGCGAAGATCGGCCGCGTACGCCATCCGCGGGTCCTTGCCCGGCGCGGCCACCCAGGCCTGGTCGATCAACAGCAGCTTCGGCGCCAACGCGGTGGCCAAACCACACCGCGGGCAAAGCTCATCGAATGGATACGGGCTCATTGCGCCTCCTGCGCCGGACCGGGTCGAACGATCAGGGCCTGCCGGCATCGAGTTTCGCCTGACGCTGGTAGAGAAACAACGGCAGCCCCAGCGACACGCCGACGAGCAGGGTCGCGACGACCGACACCCATGGACGGCGCACCGCCAAGCGACACCCTTCGCTTGCGATAAACACCAACAGCACCAGCGCCGACACCAGCACGTCGATGCCGAAGAAAGCGCCGATGCGCGTGGAAAACAGTTCGGCAACCAAGCGCGGCAGGTCCGGACCGTGCTCGTTCAACCACGGCAGCAACTGCGCATACGGCAGCAGCAGACCGGGCACGCACAGCGACAGATACAGATGCCTGAGTTTCATGGATTGTCTGATCCCATCGGAGAACCGGTTTTCCACAGTACGCCGCACGGACTTTCACTGCGTCCGGTACGACACTCACGAACGCTCACTGCGAGTCGTCCGCGTCCTCTGACGACACAAAGCACACTGAACAGTGACGGGCGTTTGCAGTCCTTTGTTTCAGTGCCGACGATCCCCATAAACGCGACCGCGGTAACGTCGTCGAGCGCCTATCGGCGTAGAGTGCCGGCCGAGCTTCCGGGTTGGCCTGCATTGCCGCAGCGCCACTCGCCACCGTAGACGCGCAGAGTATCGGATGCATGCCGGCTCGGCGGTGTACCGCCAAGGTTCGCATCCGATATCGCGGATGGGTCGCGATGTCGGATGCGCCGCCTTCGCCGGTTGCGGCTTCGATGGCATCGTTCTGATCGGCTCAAGGAGGAGTGAGGATCATGTCGCTGTCGATCGTCGCCGAAACGCCTGATCGCCCTCGCCTGCCTATCGTGGAGGACGTCTCCGGCCGTCTGCGCGCGCGGCCGTACACGGATGCCTGCGCCGATATCCTCGAACGCGCCGAACATGTCGTGATCGGATTGAGCCCGTTCAACGGCTATTTCAGCGCCATCGCGATCCAGCGCATGATCGCCTGGGGTTGCCGGCACTTCCGCAAGGTCGATGTGCTGCTGCCGGGCTATGAGGCGATTTATACGCTCACCGCCGCCGGCCTCGCTCCGATCGAGGCGACGCGCAAGCTCAGGCGCGAATTGCTGCGCCTGCGCAACACCAGTCTGCGCAGCTTGCAGGACCACGATGTCGAGCATCCGCAGCAACGCATCCACAGTTGGACGCGGCTGCTCGAAAACCGCGCTTACCTGACTTTGCGGCAGCAGGTGCGGCGCACCTACCGCGACGATTTCTCGGTGCGCCAGGCCTGTCGCAACGCTGCAGTCACAGCGGTCGAAGGCGCCATGGGCCAGCGGCCGGACGAGAGGCGCCTCGCACAGGCCGTGCATTACCCGCTCGCCGAGCTGCCCTTCTTCGTCGACAGTCCGGCGATCTACGGCGTGCGCAGCTCGGTCTTCGCCTACCCGCGGCCGATCTCCCTGGTCCGCGCATTGTCGATCCCCAGCGACGCCGCGCTCGCCCGGGCCGATGGTCAAGGATTCGTCTCGTTCGAATAGCGACAGGAGAGCCGCCATGCCCAGCCCGCTCGATCAAGCCCAGGACGTTCTCAGCTATCCGTTCGCCATCGGCCCGCTCGGCACGCCGCCCGAGACCATCGCCTGGGCGCGCAAACACCGGCCGGTGTGCCCGATCAGCCTGCCCAGCGGTACCCGCGCCTGGATGGTGACGAACAAGGACGACATCGGCCTGGTCCTCACCGACAAGCGTTTCTCGCGCGACCTGACCTACTCGGGCGCGCCGCGTTTCGTCGGCGAGGATTTCACCGCGGTGCCCGGCGGCCTGTTCAACCTCGACCCGCCCGATCACACCAGGGTGCGACGGGTCATCGGCCATTTCTACACGCGCACCGGCGTCGAGCGGTTCCGTCCGCTGGTCGAACGGCATGCCACGCAGTTGCTCGACGCCATGGCCGGCGGCGACAACCCGGCCGATCTGATGCAGGCCTATTCCACCCAACTGCCGCTGCACAGCAGCTGCGACATGCTGCAGGTGCCGGTGGATTTTCGCGAGCAGTACCTGGCGTATTTCCACACCCAGACCAATTATCAGGCGACGGCGGAGGAAGTCGCGCAGGCGACGGCCAAGATCCTGGATTTCTCGCGCGACATCATCGCCCTCAAGCGCAAGCACCCCGGCCACGCCGATCCGATCGGCGCCTTGATCGAAGCCCGCACGCAAGGCTTGATCGACGAAGACGAACTCGTCGGCACGGTCTGCTATCTGTTCGTCACCGGCTCGGAGCCGCTGATCCCGCCGCTGTCGACCGGCGTGCTGACCTTGCTGGAGCATCGCCCCCAGTTGCAGCAGTGCATCGACGATCCCACCCTGTGGCCCAAGGCGATCGAGGAAGTGTTGCGCTATCACCACAACGGCGTGCTGGGCCTGCCGCGCGTGGCCACCGAGGACGTGGCGCTCAAGGACACCCTGATCCGTCGCGGCGAAGCGGTATGCGCCACCATGCTCGGCGTGACCTGGGACCCGAAGTACTACAAGCACCCGGCCAAATTCGACATCCACCGCTCGACCGACGGCACCGCGACCTTCGGCGCCGGCCCGCACTTCTGCCTCGGCTCGGGGCTGGTGCGGATGTTCCTGGAAGTCGCTTATCGCATGCTGTTCGCCCGGTTCCCGAGCCTCACCCTCGCCGTTCCCGCCGGCGAGATTCCCTGGGAAAAGAACATTCTCTTCATTCGGCCGGTCAGCCTGCCGGTCGCCTGGTGACCCGCCCACCGACCTTATCGAGGTTCCCATGCAAACGATGGACAGCCAGTTCGATGCGCTCGCCGATGCCTACGAGAGCAGCATCGACGAGATGCCGTTTCGCCGCCATATCGAAATGCACAGCGTGCTGCGGGTGATCGGCGACACCCGCCACTTGCGCGTGCTCGACCTGGGCTGCGGCAGCGGGCTCTACACCCGCGCCATCGCCGAGCGCGGCGCACGCCGCGTGGTCGGCTTGGACGTGTCGGCCGGGATGATCAGCCACGCCCGCGCCCACGAGCGCCTGGCCCCGCTCGGCATCCACTACCATTGGCGCGACGCCGCGCGCGATCCGGGCACCGTCGCCGACGACCTCGGCGAACGTTTCGACCTGGTCACGGCGGTGTACGTGTTGCCGTACGCCGAATCCCGCGAAGGCCTCACCGCGATCTGCCGCACGGCCTTCGAAGCCTTGTCCGGCCCGGGCGATCGTTTCGTCGCAGCGGTGCTGAACCCCGAGTTCTCCAGCGACGAGCAGTGGTACCGGCATTACGGCATGACCTTGACCGCCGCACAGGGCCGCAAGGAAGGCGCGCCGGTGCACCTGCACGCCTGGTTCGGCGAGCACACACTCGACCTGGATGCGTTTTATTGGTCGCGCGACGCCCACGACCGCGCCTTCCGCGAGGCCGGCTTCGGCCACGTGCAATGGCACCTGCCGACCCTGTCGGAGAGCGGGCGCAGCGTCAGGGACGACGAGTTCTGGCACAACTATCTCGAGCAGCCTCATGCCTTGATCGTCGAGGCCTTTCGGTGAGCGCCTGATTGCGGACATTCCGTAATCCCTGCGCGCCCCCTCTTCGACGTGGGCCGCCTCGCCCGGAAACCGCGACCTGGACAGCGGCGCCACCCTCGTGCCAAGGCAGCGAATCGTCGCAGACCGATACCAGGCTGGTGCGTAAACCCGCACTGAACCCGGCCGACAAGAAATGTTTCAAAGTTCTCAACCGATTCAAGCGACGGAGAAATCTTCGACGGCTCCCTCTCTACTGCCCACTCGCGCGTGACGCGAAAGCTCTTGCGTCCCCTGAGGCCCGGCACGTTGCGCGACCGGCCCGTCGGAACGCAAGCGAATCGGCAGCTCAGAGAAGGCGCAGTGACAGAACCCAGCACTACGATGCGGCCGCGCGCCGCATTCTTTTCTTCGATCCAGGCTTTGCGCGGCATCGCCGTGGTATTGGTCGTCCTGTTCCATCTGCGCCTGATGGAAGACCTGCACGGGCAAGGCCGGCAGATCTTGCCGAGTCTGCTCGAATTCGCCTACGGCGGCGTCGACCTGTTCTTCGTGATTTCGGGCTTCGTCATGGTCTCGGTGGCCGCGGGCAGCTACCGCTCGCCGGCCGGCGCCGGGCGCTTCCTGTTGCGCCGGGCCTGGCGCATCGTACCGCCCTATTGGTTCTACACCAGCCTGCTGGTCGCGCCGATGCTGCTGATGCCCGGCGTCCTCGACGCCTCGCACGACTACGGCAAAATCGCGACCTCGTACCTGTTGTGGCCGCAGGCCTCGCTCCCGATCCTGATGGTCGGTTGGACCCTGATCTACGAAGCGTATTTCTATCTGGCCATGGCGGTCGCCATCGCACTGCTGCCAGAGCGTTACGCCGGGACCTTCCTGGCCGGTTGGGGCATCACGGCAATGGCGGTCCACGCCGCGGCCGGCGCCAATGCGCCGCCGTGGCTGACGGTCGCGTCCAGCCCTATGGTGCTCGAATTCATCGCCGGCGCCCTGGTCGGGCTGCACTGGCGACGGCTGCCGGCGCGCTACGGCCTGCCCTGCCTGTCGCTAGGTGCGTTCGCTTTCGTTGCGAGCATGTTCGTCCTGGCCCAGGCCGGTGCCCACGAGCCCTCGCCGATGCTGCGGACTGCGATGTTCGGCTCGGCCAGCGCCGTCATCGTCCTCGGCGCGGTGGCGTGGGAGAGCGCCGGCCCGGTGCGCATTCCGCGCTGGCTGCTGATCCTCGGCAACGCCTCGTACTCGATCTACCTCGCGCACCCGTTCGTGATCTCGTTGACGGGCCGGCTGTGGCGCAACACCGCCATCGGCCAGGTGCAGGGCCTGCACGCAGCCTCGGTGGTCGTGGCGATCCTGCTATGCCTGGCGGTCGGCATCGCTTCGTATCGCTGGCTCGAACGTCCCGTGCAGTCGATCGGCGGGTTTCTGTTCAAGCCTCGGCCGACGCCGGTCGCGCAACCGGCGTAAGCCGGCGGGTCGGTCGCCGCGTCTCAGGCGCTCGGCCAATACGGCGCGCGCAACTCGCGCTTGAGCAGCTTGCCGGTCGGGTTGCGTGGCAGGTGATCGCGGATCTCGACCGCGGCCACCCGCTGCTGTTTGCCGACGCGCTCGTTGAGCCAGTGCTTGATCGCTTCGCCGTCGCCGGCCTCGGCGTCCTTGACGATCACCAGGGCCAACGGCGATTCGCCCCAGACCGGGCTCGGCACGCCGATGACCGCGCATTCGGCGATCGCGGCGTGCTGCATCAACACGGCCTCGATGTCGGCCGGATAGATGTTCTGGCCGCCGGAGATGATCAGGTCCTTCTTGCGGTCGAGGATGTAGAGATAACCCTCCTCGTCGAGACGGCCGATGTCGCCGGTGCGCAACCAGGTGCGTCCGGCCTCGTCGATCCAGGTGGCCTGCGCGGTGGCTTCGGGCCGTCGCCAATAACCCGCCATGGCGAAACGGCTGCGGCCGACGATTTCGCCGGCCTGGCCGGCTTCGAGCGGGCGGTCGTGCTCGTCGAGGATCAACAGGTCGACGCCGGGCAAGGGCTTACCGACCGAGGAGAGATGGCTCTCGGCATCCTCCGGGTCGAGCGCGGTGATGATGCCTTCGGTGGTGCCGTAGACCTCGATCACGTCGCAACGGCAGGTCTCGATCAGGCCGGCCTTGGTCGCCAGCGGCAAGGACGAACCCACGCTCATGATCGCCTGCAGCGAAGAACGGTCGGTGGTCCAGAACTGCGGATGATCGAGCAGGCGCTGGTATTGCACCGGCACCATCGCGGTGTGGGTGATGCGCTCGCGGGCGATGGTGGCCAGGGTGTCGGCGACATCGAAGACATGCCGCAGCACCACCGTGCCGCCGCTGAGCCAAGTGCCGAGCAAGGCGGCCCAGCTGATGTTCGAGTACAACCCGGTGACCAGCAGAGTGCGCGCGCCGGCGTGATAGCGCAGCGCCAGGGCCGCGTCGTAGGCCCAGGCCACGCGCGTGCCGTGGCTGTGGACGATGCCTTTCGGCTCGCCGGTGGTGCCCGAGGAATAGATGATGTTGCACAGGTCGGTCGCGGACACCGGCACCGCCGGCGGATGCGAGTCGGCGCCGCCGAGCCAGTCCGCATACGCGCGCCAACCGGCCGTGGCCGAGGCGCCCTCGCCGACCACCTCGATGCGGGCGATGCCGGGAATCGCACCGATGCGAGCGGCGTGATCGGCGGTCGCGAATACGAACACGGCCCCCGAATCGGCCAACATGCTCGCCGCGCTCTCGGCGCTGATCGCGGTGTTGAGCGGCACGGCGACGCAACCGGCCTTCATGATGCCGACGATCAATTCGGCCATCTCGATGCAGTTGGACATCAGCAGCGCGACGCGGTCGCCGTGGCGCGAGCCGGCGCCGATCAGGGCATTGGCGATGCGGTTGGTGCTGCGGTCCAGGCTTTGCCAGTCCAGGGTCCGCTGCGGCGCGACTAGCGCGGGCGAGCGCGCGCGCCAGCGGCCGTGCAGGGCGAAGATTTCGGGCAGCAACGGTTGCGGTGCATCCAACATGGAAGGGTCTCCGTGTCGCGTGAAGGCTCGGTCAGGGCGAAGGGATCGGAACGCGCCGCTGCCCGCCCAGATTGAGGGCATCGACGCGCGCAGACAGGGCCGCGGTCTCAATCCGCAACGTCGAGCAGGGTTTCTATGCCGATTCGGGCATCCAGTTCGGACAAGGACGGCGCATGGCCGACATCGGGCACCTCGACCAGGCGCACCAGCGGCGACACCGCGGCCATGCGCCGGGCGGTCTTGGCCTCGAGGATGTCGGACAAGGCGCCGCGCAGCAGCAGGATCGGCCGGCCGGCGGCGAGCTTGCGGTAGAGATGCCACATCAACGGCCGCAGCAGCCACAGCTTGGTAGGGCTGACCGTGCGGATGATCTTCGGGTCGTAGTCGAGCACCAGCAGGCCGTCGTCGCGGACCCGGAACATGCGCTCGATCATCCGCGCCCAGTCCGCGCGCGTGTACTTCGGATAGGCGGCGCTGCCGATGCGTTCGATATAAGCCGCCGCGTCTTCGCGCGTCATCGGCGGCACCGGCACGCCGGCGTAGCGCGCGATCCGGTCCAGCGCCGACTTCGGCGCCTGCGGGCCGGCGTCGTTGAGTACCGCCGCCGCCACCGCGGCCGGCTGCTTCACCGCCACGGTCATGGTCACCCACACGCCGAGCGAGGTGCCGATGAAGACCGCGCGCGGGATCGATTGCGCGGCCATCAAATCGAGAATATCCAGCGCATAGCGGTCGGCGCTGTAGCTGGACGGATCGTCGGCGTACTGCGAACGGCCGCGGCCGCGCAGGTCCACCGCCAGTACGCGCCGCCCGGCCGCGGCGAGCACCGTGGCGATCTCGTCGAAATCGGCCGAGTTGCGGGTCAACCCCGGAATGCAGATCACCGGGCAGCGCGGCTTCGCGCCGGAATAGACCGCCGCGGGGTAATCGCGGGCGTACAGCCGCAGTCCATCGCGGCTGTGCCAATGCAATGCGTCGTAAGGTTCGGCCGACATGGTGGGGAGGGAATTCCTGTGCCAACGAAAGTGTGGTCGGCCCCCGAGCATGTGCCGACCGAGGGCCGATGGAAACGCCCGCTGCGCCGTTCGCGGCGTGCGCCGGAGGACCTGCGCTCAGAACTCGTAGCGCGCTGACAGGCTCACTGTGCGCGGCGCGCCGTAGAAACCGGTGACGATGTCGAGCGCGGCGATGTGGTAGCCGGTGCTGCGATAGGACTTGTTGCCCAGGTTGCTGCCCTGCAGGCTCAAGGTCCACGGCTGGTTGACCTGCCAGATCAGCCCGGCGTTCCACAATCCGTAAGCCGGCTGCGCGATCAGCGGCGACAAGGTCGTCTCGGGATAGGTCTTGCTCTGATAGCTGTAATTGATGCGCCCGCCGAGGCTGCCGCCGTTGGCGAGCGGATACAGCGCGTCCAGGCTCAGCCCGCCCGACCATTTCGGTGCGTTGGTGAAGCGCTGGCTGTCGGCGATGTCCACGCCGCCGCTGCGGTACTCATCGTACTTACTGCGCAGGTAAGCGACGTTGCCGCTGAGCGTCCAATGCTCGGAGGGCTTCCAGGCGAACTCGTGTTCCAGCCCCTGGATGGTGCCCTTGCCGGCGTTGGTGAAGTCGCCGAAGAAGCCGGGACTGCCGTTCGGCAAGGTGTAGGAGGTGAACACCGACAACTGGATGTTGCTGTAGTCGTTGTGGAACAACGAGGTGTTCATCATCAGGCGGTCGTCGAAGAAGGTCATCTTGCTGCCCAGCTCAAAGGACTGGACCTTCTCGTCGTCGATCGGCCGGCACGAGGCCGGGATCACCGCGCAATTGGCGCGGATGTTGTAGCCGCCGGAATGGAAGCCGGCGTTATAGCTGGCATACAGATTGACGTGATCGTTGGCGCGCCAGGACAGGGTCAGTTTCGGCGAGACGTTGCGCGAGGTGTTCGAGCCGGTGAAGTCGGCCAGCTCGGCGATCGGCACCTGGAAGGCGCCGTCGGCGAAGGCGTAGTTCTGGATCAGCGCGTCCTTGGTCTCCTCGGTCAGGCGCAGCCCCAGATCGAGGCTCCACTGCGGGTCGAGGTCCCAGGTGAAATCGCCATAGGCGGCGATGCTGCGGGTGCCGATGCGGCCGCTGCTGACCGCGTACTGCGACAGCCGCAGCGCGGTGTACGGCGGCGAGCCCAGGAAGGTGCTGCGGTTGATGCCGCCGGCCGCACCCTTGAAGTAGAACAGGCCGAACACGCCGTGGAGCTTGCCGCCGGCATCGTAATTGGCCTGCAGTTCCTGGCTGAACTGATGGTCGCTGTAGCCGCCGGAAGCTTCGCCGATCCGTTCCGGCAAGGTGTCGAAATCGATATTGCTCTGGGTCGATGAGCTGCGGTAGGCGGTGATCGACTTGAACGCCCAGTCGGCGCTGGCGATCCACTTGACGGTCAGCGCCGCCCCTTCCAGCTCGCTGTGGTTGACCTGGGGCATCGCGCTGCGGGTGTCGAAGTCGCTGGCGAGCGGCTTGTACGCCGGATAGTACTTGTTCGCCTTCAACATCTTGGCGCCGCGCGGATTGGAGTTGTCGTGCATGCCGTCGAGCGCGAGTTCGACGTTGAACGTATCCGACGGGAAGTAACCGAAGGTGGCGCGTGCGGCGTTGGTGTTCTTGTTGCCGTTGCGGCTGTCCTGGACCAGGTTCTTGCCGTAGCCGTCGTTGTGCATGCTGGCGACGGCGACACGGGCGCGCCAGACGCCATCGTCGCTGGCACCGCCCAGACTGGCCTTGGCACCGCGTTCGCCATGGGTGCCGACCGTGGCTTCGACGGAACCTTGAGTGCTCTTGGGCAAGGGGCTCGATACGTACTTGATCGCGCCGCCGATGGTGTTCTTGCCGTACAGGCTGCCTTGCGGGCCGCGCAGCACTTCGATGCGGCTGACGTCGAACACGTCGAGCAAGGCCCCTTGCGGCCGCGCCAGATAGACGTCGTCGAGGTACACGCCCACGGCCGGGTCGAAGCCCCAGGTCGGGTCGGACTGGCCGATGCCGCGGATGTAGGCGGTCAGGGTGGTGTTGGAACCGCGCGCCGCATACACCTGCAGCGACGGCACCTTGCCCTGCAGGTCGGCCAGGGTCTGCACGTTCTGCTTGAACAGCGCAGAGGCGGTGAAGGCGCTGACCGCGACCGGCACGTCCTGCAGGGTTTCCTCGCGTTTGCGCGCGGTCACCGTGATCGATTCCAACTGGGTCGGTTTCTTTTCCGATTCGCCCTGCACTGCTTCGGCCTCGGTTCGGGTCTCGGTCGATGCCCCCTGCACCTCCTGCGCCCGCACCGCCGACCACTGCGTCGACATCGCCACACCGATCGCCACGCTCAAAAGCCTGTGTCTCATCCTGGTCCATTCCCCTGCGCGCATCGCCGTCGTCGCAATGACGGCATGGCTGCAACATAGCGGCGTCGCCTCGCCGCGGTTCCACCGCGGGAGCACACCGCATTGACCCTGAGTGCACAGACGTGCTGCGTCGCAACATGCAGCGCGAGCCGCAAGGCTCCTAAGATGCCGATCGACAGTTCACCGAGGGATCGCCATGTTCGCAACCGAGGTTGCAGCGCCGACTGCATTCCCCGCCAAGGCCGCGGCGACTCCACGGATCGCGATGGGCGGCTGGTCGACCGTGCATTCGCCCGGCTTCGGCAGCGCCGACGTTCAACTGACCCGCCCTGAAGGACGCATGGGCTGGCTGGCGAGCCAATCGGTCGGCGCGCTGCAACTCAACCACATCGCCCTGAGCGGGCTGCACATGCGCCGCACCCCGCAGCATCTGTCGGGACTGGCGCAGAACTACGTGCTCGCCCTGCCCGCCGCCGGCAGCTCGCGCAACCTCGTCGGCGGCCACGACGTGATCCTGGTGCCCGACCGCATCTACCTGATCTCGGCCGCGGTGGTCGGCGAGGTACAACCGGAAGGCTGCTACAAAAGCTTCAACACCCTGATACCGGCGCATCTGCTGCAGCAACGCGTGTCGCATCTGCCGACCGTGTTCTCGGCGCCGCTGGATGGCACCGACCCGCGCGCCGAATTGCTCGGCGCCTATGCGCGGCAGATCGACCGCCTGGCCAAGCAGCTCGGCGAAGGCGAAGCGCAGGTCCTGACCACGCAGTTGTGCGACCTGGTCGCCCTGATGCTGCGCGGCGATTCGCGCACCTTCTGCGACGACCGCTCGCTGGCCGCCGCGCACAAGCAGCGCGCGCTGGATTTCATCGAGGCGCATTACTCGAACGAGGACCTGTCGGCGGAAATGATCGCCCAGCGTTGCAGCATCTCCGAAGGCTATCTGCACCGCTTGTTCCGCGACAGCGGGCAGTCGGTGATGGAGCGGCTGCGCGCCCTGCGCCTGGGCAAGGCCCGCGATATGCTGACCAACGCGGCCCTGGCCAAGCTGCCGATCTCCGAGATCGCCTACCGCAACGGCTTTCGTTCGCAGTCGAACTTCTGCCGAGTGTTCCGCCAGCAGTTCGGGGTTTCGCCGAGCGAACTGCGCCGCCACTGAGCGCGCCACGCCGGCCAGCACGTCCCTGCTGGATCAGCGATACAGCATCGCCGCCATGTCGGCGACCAGCGCTGGCTTGTCCTTGCCTTCTATTTCCATGACGTTGCGGGTGATCATCAGCAGGCGGCCCTCGCCCTTCGCTCCGACCGCGGCCAACGCGACCCGCACCCGCACACGCTCGCCGGCCAGCACCGGCGCCTGGAACCTGACCTCGCCGAGACCGGCGTTGAGGGCCTGCGAAATGTCTTCGGGCAAGATGCCGAGCTGCATCTGCAGCGGCGCGAGCAGCGACAACAACAGGAAACCGTGGGCGATGGTGCCGCCGAACGGACTCTCCTTGCGGCAGCGTTCGACATCGACATGGATCCACTGGCGGTCGCCGGTGGTCTCGGCGAATCGGTCGATCATCGTCTGGTCGACCGTCTGCCAGGCGGACACGCCGAGCTCCTTCGCCACGTGCTCGCCGAGATTGTCGAAGGTATAACGCTGGCTCATCGAGACTCCCTGGCCGATGCGGTGAAGTGCACGCCAGCTTAGCGCGACGATCGCGCCCGGCGGCGAGGTCCGACCGGATTCGCGACCGCGGCCCGCACTTCGCGCAAGCGATCGGCTGTGGTCAAGACTTGGTGCTCCCGCGGTGAAACTTGGCCCGACGCGAGCGGCTACAACGCGAAGACCGCGCGGTCGTCCGACCGCCAGGAGAGACCGTCATGTCGCTACCGTCCATCGCCCTGCGCCGCCGCTTCCTGTGCGCGCTCGCCGCCCTGTTGTTGGTGTCGTCGATCCCGGCGCCCGCTTACGCAGCCGGCTATTTCCGCGACCTCTACGTCAGCCTGGCCGGCGCCCGCGATTACCACGGCTACGTACCGACCAGTTACCGCCCCGGTGTGCCGATACCGATGCTGGTGGCCCTGCACGGCTGCACCGAAAACGACGTCGGTTTCGAATTGCTTTCCGGCTGGACCCAGCTCGCCGAGCAACGCGGCTTCATCGTCGTCTTTCCCGACCAGAACAACCTCGCCAATCCGCTCGGCTGCTGGAACTGGTACCTGGAGAGCAACCAGCATCGCGGCCTCGGCGAGCCGTCGATCATCGCCGGCATCACCAACAAGCTGCGCTCGCGCTACAGCGTCGATCCGCGGCGGATCTACGTCACCGGCGTGTCCGCCGGCGGGGTCATGGCCAACATCATGGCCGTAACCTATCCGGACCTCTACGCCGCCGCCAGCATCCTCGCCGGCTGCGAATACGACTGCGACATCCTGCAGCTGCAGTCGCCCGAAACCTCTGGGAACAAGGCCATCGCCGAGATGGGCAGCCGCCGCCGCGCCGTGCCGGCATTGATCTTCCAGGGCAGCGCCGATCTGGTCGTGGCGCCGTCGACGGCCGAACGCCTCGTCGGTCAGTGGGCGACCGTCGCGGGCATCGACAGCGTCGCCGACGAGGTGGTGCATGGCCAGGTGCCGGGCGGCCGCACCTACACCCACAAGGCGTATCGCGCGGCCGCGACCGGCCCGTCCTTGATCGAGTCCTATCTGATCGACGGCGCCGGCCATGCCTACCCGGGCGGCTGCCCTTGCAGCCTCTACGGCGATCCCTCCGGCCCCGATGCCAGCAACCTCAGCTGGGATTTCTTTCTCGCCCATCCCAAGCCCTGAGTCTCGGCGACTGGACTGCGCCCGGCACGCTGCGGATTTCGTGGCATGCGATTGCCTGGACTCCTGCACTCCGCGACTTGTCGTTCACTTGGCGGAACGACCGCCCGTGCGACATCAGCGGAAATCTACGCACGCTTCCAACGCCAGGAAGCGGGCGACGACGGAACTGCGACGCGTGTCGTGATCGGGAACGTGATCTCCGACGATAGCCTTATCCAACCCGCACAAGATTTCTTCCGCGCCAATAAATTTACCGAATAATTTCTTTAATTTCAGATACTTGCACTAGGGATCGACCTAGGTTGCCGGCCACGCTCGGTCATCGTCTACTGGCCTCCAGTCACAACTGCACAGGAGCGTGTCATGTTGTTGGATCCCATCGGCGGTGGCAGTGCGATTCAACCCAATCAACCCTTGAACTCGCGCCCGGACCTGGGCCAGATCGAGCGCGATTATCAAGTCGAAACCGACAAGATGATCAAATGGGAGCCGAACTACGTCGGCTGGTTCGTCAAGTCGACGAAGATGACCAAGACCGAAGGCGAGATGCTCGACAACCTCCAGTCCAAGGAGGGTTTGATCGGCGTCGACGAGTTCAAGAAGATCGGGAAGGAGGCCTTCAGCACGTCCGAGAAGCGATTCGACACCGAAAGCGCCGAGGACGGTCACCAGGATGCGTTCCGCCATGCCTATTGGAACGCACGCATGACCAAGGAGTACGGCGAGAAATTCGCCAAGGACTTCGCCACCGCGCATGAGGGAACGAGCAATAAGAGCGATCGCGAGGCGATGGACCTCTACAACAACGAGGTCGGTCGCCGCATCGCCACCGAGAACCCTCATGCCAGCAATAAGGAGCTCGCCGACCTGGTCCAGGCGGCGGTCGGCAACGGCGAGATGATCGTGATCGATCGGCAGGGCAATCTGGCGTGGAGCGATCAGGTGCCGGTGGGAGATCATGGAAAGGCCGATGGCCAGTTCATGGAAGAAGGCAAACCCAGGCCCGACGGCGAGACCTATCCTTCCTGAAGCACCTGAGCCACGGCCGGACCGACGTCAGGAGCGCACTCCTTGTCGCACTGCCCGAAACGCCTCTTACTTGCCCTCCTGGGCCTAACGATGGCAGGTTGCAAAATGTCCAGCGACTTCGATGCCGAGCTGTGGCGCGAACAGCGCGGTTCCACCGTTTTGGACAATCCGCGGGTCGAACAGGTCGTCCCCCTCGAAGAGGGCGGCCATATCCGCGAAGGCATGCGCCGCACCGAGGTGACCGAGCTGCTCGGCCCGCCCGATCGAAGTACCTTGCGTAACGATTACTACGAACTCGGCGCTTCGCCTTACGGCGTGCATTTGGAGCGCTATGCGATCGAGTACAACGACCTCGATCAGGTGGTGCGTTTCGATATCGAGCGACGTTGAGTTCGATCCGACCCGGTCAGGATCGAATCTGCAGCCGCAGGATCAGGGAGGCGGAACATACCCGCCTCCCTGCGTTTCCGCGGCAGGCTGCTTACTGATACACCCCCAGCACCGAGACGCCGCTGAAGGCGCTCTCGCCGACCACGCTCAGGTAATACGTACCCGCCGCCGGCTGGGTGATCACTACCGCTTCGCCGGTGCCGGGCTTGGCCGACTTGCGATCGAACAGCGTCGGTGTCGCCACGCGCTCGTAGGCGACGTAGATCGACACGTCGCCGCTGCCGCCGTAGCTGCGCAGATTGAGGCTGCGCATTCCGGCCGGGACCACGATCTTGAACAACCGCGCATCGCCGGCCGCACCGGTCTGGCCGGCGATGGCGACACGGTTGCTCAGCAGTTCGCCCTGGTCGACCGGGATTTCCTGGGTGGCCGCATGCACCGCAGCGGCCGCGTCGACGATGCCGGGGCCTTGCGGCTTGCTCGCCGGCGGCACGACGGTGAACGGCTTGACCGTGCCGCGCAGCAATGCCTTCACCTGCGCCGGCGTCAGCGGCGGACGCCCTGCCTCGGTGGCCGCGGCTTGCATCAACGCAACCACGCCGGCAACGTGCGGGCTCGCCATCGAGGTGCCGATCATGCCCATCAGGCGATCGCCCTCCGGGCTCGGCAGCGGCGCCTGGGTGCCGGCGTTGCCGAGCGACCAGATCCAGCGATCGTCGGGATCGGAACCGCTGGTGGCGTTGCCGCCCGGCGCGGTGACGGCGACGGTGGCGCCGTAGTTGGAGAACCACGAGCGAGCGCCGTCGATGCCGCTCGCGCCGACGGTGATCACGCCCTTGCAACTGGCCGGCGAGAAGAAGCCGGCGTCGGCATTGTCGTTGCCGGCGGCGACGACCACGGTGACGCCGCGCGCGACCGCGCCGTCGATGGCCTCCTGCGTTACCGGGTCCTGGCTGCAGGAACCGCTGCCGCCGAGACTCAGGTTGATCACTTCAGCGGGATCGGCATTGTCCGGCACACCGTCGACGTGGCCGCCGGAAGCCCAGACGATGGCATCGGCGATATCCGAGGTGTAGCCGCCGCCGTGACCGAGCACGCGCACCGGTTGCACTTTCGCAGCGAACGCCACGCCGGCCACGCCGACGCCGTTGTTGGTCAGCGCGGCGACCGTGCCGGCGACATGGGTGCCGTGGAACGAGCTCGGATTGCCGCCGACCCAGTCGCCCGGATCGTGCGCGTCGGCATCGCGTCCGTCGCCGTCGCCGCCGACGTCCGGGTCGTGGATGAAGTCGTAACCGGCCACGATGTTGGCGTTGAGATCGGCATGATCGAGGTAGCCGGTGTCGAGCACCGCCACCACGACACCGTCGCCGTGGCTGGTGTCCCAGGCGGCCGGTGCGTCGATGCCCGCGCTCGGGTGGGTGTAGTGCCACTGCAGGTCGAAACGCGGGTCGTCGGGGACGAAGTCCAGGCGTTGCTTGAGGTAATCGGGCTGGGCGTACTTCACTGCCGGATCGGCGCGCAGTTCCGCCAGCAGCCGGTCGGTTTCGCCGCGGTCGAGGCCGCGCGACAAACGCAGCACGTCGGCGCCCGTCGCCAATCGGCGCACGTGCTGCACGTCGAGTACGGACGCGCCGTGGCCGGCGAGGGCACGCGATCCGGCCAGGCCGGCACGCGTCGCCGCGGCATTCACCGCGCCGAGCACGGAGGCAGGACGGCTGCGCGTCTGTGCGGCGTCCTGGTAGCGGACGATGATGCGATCGAAGCGCGCTTGCGCCGGCGCGCTGCCGAGCAAGGTCTTGCGCACGGATGGCGCGCCGGCGACCGGGCCGTTCGCCGTCGCCAGTGCGGTCAGGCCCGACGCCGGCCACGGCGCGGCACCGGTCAGGTAGCCCGAAGCGAAGGCCGACAGGCCGGCGATGACGGCGGTGGCCAGCGCGCCGTTGCAGAGGATGCGCGTGCTCTTCTTCATATCTCTCTCCCAGGGAAGTGCGATTCGGATGCGGGCAAGGCGACCGTTGCGGGGGATCCGGTCGCGGCGCTCGCTGTTTTGTGGGTGGATAGGCGCGAAGCGGACTGACGCTGCGCTGACCTGTGTCTTTCCTGCGCAGGCGAGCCGGCGCAGGAAAGAGCGAGGCGTTACGACAACGGCAACCGGCTCACAGATCGAAGCCGAAGCCGATACCGGCCGACGAGTCGTCGCTGCTGAAAGCGCCGCCGATGCTCATCGAGGCGCGTTCGCCGATCGCCTTGGAATAACCGACCGACAAGGCGCTTTCGCCGTTCTGCCAGCCGGCGCCCACGGCGATGCGTCCGCGCGGGCTGCGGCTGTTGGCGGCGTTGATGGACATGTTCATCATCGCCGCGCTCATCGCACCCTGGCGGTCGATACGCTGGTCCTGTTTGTTGAGACGCAGGCCCAGTTCGTCGCGCAGACCGGTGAACTCATCGCTCAACGCCTGGTAGCGGCTGTCGGTGTAGGCGTTGGCCGACGACAAGGTGCGCGTCGCGGCGCTGTCGGTATAGGCATTGGCGCTGCCGACCGCTTGCGCGTTGGCGGCCTGCACCTGTTGCACGTTGGCCGCATCGGTGGCGCCGACGCCGGCGGCGACGTTGCTCAGCTTGCGTTCGCTGCCGGCGCTGGCGACCGAGACCGCATTGGCTTCGGCCGTGACTGGAGCACTGTCGGTCAGCCCGCTCGAGGCAACCGCGCCTTCTCCAGCGCTCGCCGCCTTGCCCTTGCCGTGACCATTGCCGTTGCCGTTGCCCGGCTTGTGCTCGAGCTGATCGACGCGCGCATCGAGTCCGTCGATGGCTCCATCGAGCGCGCCGAGCGCATCGCCGACGTTGTAGTAACTGCCGCCCTGGATGGCGTAGGTCGGCCCGATCATGCCGCTCGGCCCCATCGAAGCGCCGCCGCCGAGCATCTGCGCAGCGTTGTCGCCGAGTTGGAACAACTGGCCGCCGTTGACCGCTTCGCGGCTGCCGCCGGCGAGCCGGCCGTCGGCGACGTTGCCGATCACCGTGCCGTCCGCGCCTTCCAGAGTCAGTGCGCTCTTGCCGTCGTCGTCGTACTTGACCGCGGTGGCGAGTGCTTCGTCGATCTCGCCGACCGCCGCGTTCAACTGACCGACGTTGACCGCATCGGTGTTCGCGCTGCCGGCCTTGAGATGAGCGATCTGGCGTTCCTTGCCGGCAGCGCCCACCGCGACCGTGCCGGCGCGGTCGGCGACCGAGCCCGCACCCACCGCCACCGCATTGGCCGCCGTGACCCGGGCACGCGCACCGAGCGCGGTGCCGTCCTGCGCGGCGTCGGCGACACGCGCGTCGTAACCGATCGCGGTGGACGCTTGGGCTCGCGCCTGTGCATTGGAACCGGCCGCCGTCGCCGTCGCGGCGATCGCCTGGCTGTTCGCACCCAGGGCGGTGGCGTTGGTTTCGGCGGCCCGGGCGTTGCTGCCGAACGCCGACCCACTGACCTTGTCGGCGCGAGCGTTGGCGCCGACCGCGGTGCTGCCGTTAGCGTTGGCGACCGCACTCGCGCCCGCGGCCAATGCGCCTTGGCCGTTGATGCTGGCATCGTCGCTGCCGTCCTGCTTGCCGCTGGACTTGAAGTAGTGATTGGCCTGACTGACGCCGCCGGCCACCGCATCGAGCTGCGCCTTGTTGACCGCATCGGTGGCTTCGGTGCCGGCCGCGACGTTGGCGATCTGGCGATCGATGGCGGCGTGCACGGTGCCGCCGGCATCGGTCCAGGCGCGGGCCGCGCCCACCGACACGCTGTCGGCGCGGTCGGCCAGCGAGCCCTCGCCCAAGGCCACCGCATTGGCGGCATCCGGCGTGGTCCAGGCATTGGCGCCGAGCACGGTCGCGTGCTCGGCCTGGGCGAAACTGTTGAAGCCCAGTGAGGTCGAGGAGCCGCCTATCGCCCAGCTCTCGGCGCCCACCGCCGTGGTGTAGTCGCCGACCAGGCTGCTGTCCCAGTACGAACCGGCATACGCACCGGCGCCGAGCGCGGTGCTGTACAGACCGCTCGCGCCGGCGGAGCTGAAGGAGCCCGCCGAGAAACCGCCCAGGGCGGTGCTGTACTGCCCGGTCGCGGCGGCGTTCTCACCGATCGCAGTGCCGCTGGTGGCGATGTAGACGTTCTCGCCGGTGCTCTCGTCGAACTGCCAGTAGCCGGATTTGGCGCCGACACCGACGGCGACGCCACCGCCGCCTGCGCTGGAGTTGGCGCCGACCGAAGTCGAGTTCCAACCCTGCGCATACGCGCCGGAACCGACCGCGGTCGATTGCCAGGCCGACGCCGTGGCGAAGCTGCCGAGCGCGGTCGAGAACGGCGCATCGGCGAGCGCCAGGCCGCCGACCGCGGTCGCGAGGAAGCCGTTGTTCTGCGCGCCCGAACCGATCGACACACCCAAGGCGCCGTTCGACACCGAACCGGCGCCGAGCGCGACCGCGCCGCCGCCGTTGGCTTGCGCGCCGTTGCCGCCGGCGAAGCTGTCGTCGCCGTCGGCGAGGGCATCGCTGCCGACCGCGGCGCTGTTCGCGCCGTTGGCGACCGCGCCGTAGCCGTTGGCGGTGCTCTGTTCGCCGATTGCGTTGGCGCCGGTGCCGAACGCCGATGCGCCCTGCCCCAGGGCCAGGCTGGAACCGCCGACCGCGGTCGAATGATCGCCGACGGCATTGCTTTGATAGCCCACCGCGGTGCTCTCGACGCCACCGGCGACGGCGTTGGCGCCGACCGCGCTGGCATGTTCGGCATCGGCGATGGCGGCATCGCTGCCGTCGCCGGCGCCATCGGCGGCGAGGTAATCGTTGGCATCGCCGACGCTGTCGGCGACTGCATCAAGCTGGGCCTTGTTGACCGCGTCGGTCGCCTCGGTGCCGGCGGCGACGTTGGCGATCTGCCGGTCGATCGCGGCGAAGGTGTTGCCGTATTGATCGGTCCAGGCTTGCGCGGCGCCGACCGACACCGTGTTGGCACGTTCGCCGGTACTGGAGCCATGGCCGAGAGCCACGCTGTTGTCGGCCGTTGCCGACGTGTAGGAGCCGACCGCGGTGCTGTTGCCCGCCATCGCCCACGCGTTCGAGCCCAGGGCCGCGGCGCCGTCGCCATTGCCGTAGCTGTTGTAGCCGACCGAAGTCGCTTCGGTGCCGGTGGCCCAGCTTTCGCGGCCGAGGGCGACGCTGTTGAGCGAGGTCAAGGTGTTGTTGCCGACCGAAACGCCGCCTTCGCCGGCGCGCGCCTGCACGCCGACGGCGGTGGAGGCGATGTCGGCGAGCGTGCCCTGGCCGACCGCGACCGATACGTCCTTGGCCTGCGCATCGGCGCCGAGCGCGGTGGCGAACAGCCCCTCGGCCCACGCCCCCACGCCGAGCGCGCTCGCCTTCCAACCGTTGGCGGTCGCCGCCGCGCCGAAGGCCGAACTCTCGCGTCCGTTGGCCCAGGCGAACATGCCGTGAGCGGTGGCGAACAAACCGCTGGCCTCGGCCAGACCGCCGATCGCGGTCGCGCCCAAGCCCTGGGCGAGGCTCTGGTTGCCGATGGCGATGCCGTTGCCGTGCATCGCGACGCTGGCGCTGCCCAGAGCAATGGCACCGCCGCCCTGGGCTTGCGCGCCGTTGCCGTGGGCGACCGAATTCGCGCCGTCGGCGACGCTGCCATACCCGCTGGCGATGCTGTAGTCGCCGATCGCGTTGGCGGCGGTACCGAACGCGGAAGCGCCCTGACCCAAGGCCAGGCTGGAACCGCCGGCCGCGGTGGCATGATCGCCCGCGGCCTGGCTCTGATAGCCGTAGGCACTGCTCTCGACGCCGCTGGCGACGCTGTAAGCGCCGGTCGCGGTGCTCGCCTCGCCCGCAGCCAGGCTCTGCGCGCCGCTGGCGGTGGCGTTGTGGTTCAAGGCGCTGGCGTGATCGCCGATCGCTTGCGCGCCGATGCCGCTGGCGCCGGCGACGTTGCCGATCGCGACCGCGTTCTGGCCTTCGGCATAGGTCGCCTCGCCGACGTCGGGTGCACCGTCGCCATCGAGATCGACCCATTCGCTGCCGCCGATGGCGATGGTGCCTTCGCCGCTCGCCGCGGCGTTATGTCCGAGTGCGACCGCGCGCGCGCCATAAGCCAGGCTGTTGCCGCCGATGCCGACGCTGCCGCCGCCGACCGCGTTGGCATAGCCGCCGATGGCCACGCCGAAATCGCCGGCCACCGCGCGCGAATTCGCGCCCAGGGCCACACCGGCTTCGCCGTTGGCGCCGGCATTGAAACCGCCGACCAGGCTGCCGCTGCCATAGGCCTGGGCATAACCGCCGATCGCAACCGAACCCATGCCGGCCGCGGTGCTCAAGGCGCCCAGCGCGGTGGCGGCTTGTTCGGCGGTGGCCTCGGCGCCGGCGCCGAGCGCGGTGTTGCCGAAACCGCCGGCGAACGCACTCTGGCCGATCGCGGTGCTGGCATCGCCGAAGCCCATCGCGCCCTGGCCGAAAGCGCTGGCGCCGATGCCTACACCCGCGCTCTGCGCGCCGACCGCGGTAGCGGCATTGTTCGCCGCCCAACTGCTGTCGCCGATGGCGCTGGCGTAGTCGCCTTCGGCCTTGGCACCAGAGCCCATCGCGATCGCGCTGTAGCCGTCGGCGATGGCATCCACCGGGCCTTCGACTTCCGGCGTCCACGGCAGGTCTTCGGGGCCGTTGATCTTGAAGTAGGGCGTATCGACGATCGGCGTCGCCGCGACGACGGCCTGCGCGGCCGCGGCGCAGTCGATATCCGCCGCATCGTCGGCCTGCGCGCGTGCGCAAGTCTCGTCGGCGGCGATCGATTCGGCCGTCGGCGCGGCGCTCGTCGTCTTGCCGACGACGTCGTCGGCCCACGCAGGTGGGGCGCCCAGTGCCAGCAACAGGCTCATCGCCGCCACGCCGGCGCTGGCATCGGCCAGGCGGCGACGGCCATCGCGCTTGCCGCCGCTCGAGGCCAATTCCGAGGTCACCACCATCGCCTGCTTGGCGTGACTCCATACGCGGCTGAAAATCTTGTTCATCGATCGCTCTCCCGCCCACTGTGTCGTTTCGGAGGCATGCGACGCCCGTCGGCCCAGAACGACCGGAAGACCGGTCGATGCCGTCGCATCGAATGCCGTTGGATGAATGGCCGGCCCCGCCCTGGCCGGTCGCCTGGATGATTCGCCGCGTACGTGGATGACGACATCGGCTGAGTGCGAACCTAAGACGCCGGCTTCCGCGTTGTCACGCTCGCGATCTCACCGAATAATCACCGAGTTCTCACCGACGGCCGCGGCCGTTCGGATCGCCAGCGCCATGGACGACGTGCGACCGTGCCGCTGCGTCATCCCTCTGCGTCCGACACGACGAGCCGCCTGCCCATGTGGAAACCCTTCGCGCACTGGTTGCGCAGCGCCCCCATCGCCGATGCCGTCGATCGCCGCAACGCGCCGGCGATGCAGTTGCTGCTGTTGTTCTACGGCATCGCCCTGCCGGCCAACTGGGCCTGGCATCTGTCGTCTCGACCGATTCCCGCGGGCTGGGCCATCGTCCTGCTGCTCGACCTGACCACCGCCGCGCTGGCGTTGTTGTGCGTGCGGCTGATCCGCCGCGATCGTTACCGCACGGCGATGATGCTGTTCCTCGGCGCGCTGTTGACCTCGCTGGCGCTGGCCTTCCACAAGCTCGGCACGCAGGCGCAATTGATCGACCAGACCGCGATGATCCTGACCCTGGTCATCGCCGGCGTAGTGCTGGGCCGGCGCGCGCTGTGGACGGTGTTCGCGTTGTTGCTGGCGATCTTCGCCATCGGTTTCGCCACCGATGCCCACAACACCGCCAAGGGCCCGCAATGGATCGGCAATGCCCTGCGCAACGCGCCCTCGCTGGTGGCGAGCTACCTGATCATCACCGCGATCCTCGACCGCGCCGTCACCGCATTGCGCGAAAGCCTGGACGAATCGAACGCGCGCGGCCGCGAACTGCAATTGGAGATGGCCCGGCGCGAACGCGCCCAGACCCAGCTCATCCATGCGCAGAAGATGGAGGCCAGCGGACGCCTGGCCAGCGGCATCGCCCATGATTTCAACAACATCCTCGGGCTGATCCAGGGCTTCGCCGCGCAGCGCGATGCCGCGCTCGACCTGCCGGACCCGCGCGAACGCAGCGCGGCCTTGGCCGCCGCCCTCGAGGGCGTCGAGGAAGCGGCCGAGCGCGGTTGCGCGGTGACCCGCAAGCTGCTCATCTTCAGCCGCAACGACGTGCTGCGGATCGAGACCTTCGATGCGGCGCGCGCGCTGCGCGACCTGCAGCCGATGCTGCGGCAGCTGCTGCCTGCCGCGGTCCGTCTGGAACTGCCGGCCGTCGCCGCCGCATTGCCGGTGCGTCTGGATCGCAGCGAGTTCGAGCTGATGGTGCTCAATATCGCCGCGAACGCGCGCGATGCGATGCCCGACGGCGGCCGCTTCGCGATCGCCGCGACGGCGCAAGGCGGCGAGATCGAAATCCGCCTGGCCGACAACGGCCTGGGCATGGACGAGCACGTGCGCGAACGCGTGTTCGAACCGTTCTTCAGCACCAAGCTGGCTGCCCATGGCACCGGCCTGGGCCTGTCGGTGGTGCACGACCTGGTCAAGGCCCTGGGGGGCGATATCCGCGTCGACAGCGCGCCCGGCGCAGGCACCGCGTTCACCATTCGCCTGCCGTTGGCCCACGAGGCGGTCGATAACGCCGAGGGCATGGCCTGACGACTAGGCCGGACCGATCGTTCAGTGCGCGCCGCCGAGTACGTAGCCTTCGCCGTGCACGGCGTTGAGCGGCAAAGGTTCGCCGCAGGCGTCGGCGACCTTGCGGCGCAAGCGATAGACCAGCGAATCGAGGCGGTGCATGTCGAAGTCGTAGACATTGTCGGTCAGCGCCGCGACCAGTTGCTCGCGCGTCACCAACTGTCCGGATGCAGCGGTGAGTCGCTCGACGACGCGGCGCTCGGTACGGGTCAGTGCCACCGCGCCACCGGACGGCGACAGCAGGCACCAGCCATCGGCGTCGAGCTGCCAGCGGCGGCGCACCGGTGCTGCACCGCGTAAGCGACGCGCCAGACTGTGCAAAGTCGCCGCCAGCACTTCGACCTCGGCCGGCTTGGTCAGATAAGCGTCGGCGCCCTGGCTCAATCCGCGCACGCGATCCAAGGTGTCGCCGCGTCCGGTCAGCATGACGATGCCGATGCCGGGAAAAGCCTCGCGCACCTCGCGCGCGACTGCGAAGCCGTCGGCATCGGGCAGGCCCACATCCAGCACGACGATGTCGAACGTCGCCGCGGCCAGATGCAGGTGCAGCGCGGCTGCCGTGTCCATGCCGGTCACCGCGAAACCGAAGTTCGCCAGGCCCGGCACCAACACCCGCTCGCGCAGCAGCGCGTCGTCTTCCACCAAGGCCACGCGCGGCAAGCTCTGCCCCGATGATGTCATCGCGGTCATCCTCAGATATCGCCCCCTGCGCCTCGGATAGTACCCGCCCGGCGCGTACCGGGAATGCGTCGGCGGTGCCCGATCGGCGACAGTCCACGCTTCTGCGCGCGAATCAGGGCAGCCAGCGTGCGCAAGCCCTCGCCGCCGCCCCGCTGGCCCCTCGGTTTTGCCTGGATCTGGCCCTACCGGCACGCGGGCGGCGCGGAAAAAATTTGCCCAGTCCAATCGAAAGGTCTGCGATGAACGCCAGCGAACACCCCGTCCTGCCCATCGACACCCTGCCGCGCCGTCGCATCCACGTGCTCGATACCGAGATCAGCTATGTCGATGTCGGCGAGGGCGCGCCGATCGTGTTCCTGCACGGCAATCCGACCTCGTCCTATCTGTGGCGCAACATCATTCCGCAGGTACGCCACCTCGGCCGCTGTCTCGCACCGGACTTGGCCGGCATGGGCCAGTCCGGCCCGATACCCGGCGGCGGTTATCGTTTCGCCGACCACGTGCGCTATCTCGACGCCTGGTTCGAAGCCAAGGACCTGCCCGACGGCATCACCCTGGTCCTGCACGACTGGGGCTCGGCGCTCGGCTTCCATTACGCGCGCCGGTTCCCGCAGCGCGTCGCCGCGATCGCCTATATGGAATCGCTGGTGCAGTCGCGGACCTGGGCGGATTTCCCGGCCGGCCGCGACACCTTGTTCCGGGCGATGCGTTCGCAACAGGGCGAACGACTCGTGCTCGACGAGAACTTCTTCGTCGAGACCGTACTGCCCAAGAGCATCCTGCGCCAACTCAGTGAAGAGGAATTGCAGGCCTATCGCGCGCCGTTCGCGACCCGCGAATCGCGCCTGCCGACTTTGGCGTTCGCACGCGAGCTGCCGATCGACGGCGAGCCGGCCGACGTCGCCCAGGCGGTGGACGCGTACGCCGATTGGCTGGCGTCGAGCACGCTGCCGAAGTTGTTCGTCAACGCCGAGCCCGGGGCCTTGTTGACCGGACGCGCGCGCGAGTTCTGCCGCAGTTGGAAGAACCAGACCGAAGTGACCGTGCCGGGCATTCACTACCTGCAGGAAGACGCACCGCACGCGATCGGCCGCGCGCTCGCCGAATTCCTCTCGACCCGGGTCCGCCCGGGCTGATGCCGGCGCCGGCCCGAGCCGGCACCGACGTTCAAACGTAGGCGATGACTTCGTGCACCGGCTTGCGCGGTTTTTGCGGCCAGTTGCCCGGCAGCGGATGGCCGACGGTGACGACCAGCACCGGCACTTCGTCGGCGTCGAGCGCGAACTCGCGCGCGACGCCCGCGAAATCGATCCCGCCCATCGCGCCGGTGGCCCAGCCCATGCCTTCGGCGGCGAGGATCAAGGTCATCGCCGCCAGCGACGCCGAACGAATCGCTTCGTCGCGTTGCAAGGACGGATCGTCGGCGTGCGCACGCGCCGCCTGGGCCACCCAACCATCGGCCATCGACTGCGCCATGATCCCGGCCTCGACCGAGGGCTGTAGCGCCCGCTGCAGGTGTTCGTGCGCCGCGAGCGTGCCGCAGACGATGAAGGCGACCGAGGCGTCGGCGATCTTCTGCTGGCCGTAGGACAGCGCTTTCAGGCGCGCTTTCGCCTCGGGCGTGCGCACGGCGATGAATTTCCAATTCTGGAAGTGGTACGCCGACGGCGCGCGCGTGGCCTGATCGACCAGGGCGGCGATGTCTTCGTCGGAAATCCGTCGGTCGGGGTCGTAACGGTTGGCCGACACGCGCGATTCGATGAGTTGTCTGATCGGATGGTTCATGGCACTTCTGATGAGAGGACTGGAGGGGCGCAGCGAGAACGCAGGCCGCTGGTTCAGGCCGGCCGGCTGCTGCGCCATTGCACGGCCAGGACGCTGCCGAGCACGACCAGCAGGCCGAGCAGAGAGACGCCGGTAAGGGCTTGCCCCAGCAGGGCCCAGCCGAGGATCACCGCGGTCAGTGGGCTCAACAGGCCGAGCGAGGACACCGCTACCTGCGGCAAACGCGCCAGGCCGCGGAACCACAGGGCGTACGACAGCAACGCACCGGCGATCGACAAATAGGCATAGGCCGATACCTGCAACAGACTCAGGCGCGGCAGCGGCGCATCGATGGCGAGGGCGACCGGCGCCAACATCAGGCCGCCGAGCAGCAACTGCCAACCGGTCAGGGCGAACACCGGCAGGTCGCTGCGCCAGCGCCGGGTCAGGTAGTTGCCGGTCGCCATGCAGGCGGCACCGGCCAGGGCCGCGGCGATGCCGACCGGCTCCCAGACCGTGTCCGGCGACAGCAGCAGCACGCCCATACCGACCACGCCGAGCACGCAGGCCCAGACGGTGAACTGCAGCGGCCGGCGCTGGTCGACCGCCCAGGTCAGGGCAATCACCAACAAGGGCTGGATCGCGCCGACCACCGCGGCGAGACCGCCGGGCAGGCGGTAGGCGGCGACGAACAACAGCGCCTGGAAGACGGCGATGTTCAAGCCCGACAAGACCAGCAGACGGAGCCATTCGCCGCGCGCCGGCCAATGCCGCATGAAGGCGACCAGCAACAGGCCGGCCGGCAGGGTGCGGATCAGGGCGGCGGTGAAAGGCCGGTCCGGCGGCAACAGCTCGGACGCGACGATGTAGGTCGAACCCCAGATGGCGGGGGCCAGGGCGGTCAGGAGCATGTCGATCCAGACCGGGCGGTGCGGGGCTGCGCTCATGAAACTATCTTCAATTCAAGATAAGATCCTAGCCTGAAGACAATTTATCTTGAAGTCAAGACAAATCAGGGAGCCCTCGTGGCCACGAGCGAACGACAGCCCGACTCGGTCGACGCGATCCTCGACCAATGGCGCCGCGAGCGTCCCGATCTCGACGCCAGCCCGATGGGCGCCATCGGCCGGGTCAAGCGCTGCGCGGCCCTGTTGCAGCGCCGGCTGGACAAGACCTTCTCGACCTTCGACATGACCAGTTGGGAGTTCGACGTGCTGGCCACGCTGCGGCGTTCCGGCGCGCCCCACTGCCTGGCGCCCACCGCGCTGTTCTCGGCGCTGATGATCACCTCCGGCACCATGACCCACCGCCTGCAAAGGCTGGAAGCGGCCGGTTGGATCGAACGCCGGGCCAACCCGAGCGATGCGCGCAGCCTGTTGGTGCAACTGACGCCGGCTGGCCTGGCGCTGATCGACCGGGCCGTCGAGGCGCACATCGAGAACGAGCGCCGCATCATGGCGAGCCTGGCGCCGGCCAGCCTGCGCTCACTCGACGATGCCTTGTCGGAACTGTTGACGATGCTGGAGTCCACCGCCGAATGAGCGGCGCGCGGCATGGCTCGAACGGCGGTGATCGGCCCGAACCGACCGCGATGCGGCGCAGGTGCGAGCGCTCAAACTGAACCGCCGTCGCAGGGGTTAGGTGGCAGTCACCCGGCGCGCCCATGCTGGCCTTGGAAAGCACACTTCCGCCCAGGGGACGACCATGCAGCTACCGATCGGACGGCCAGGCAACGGCAATCTCACGCAGTATCCGCCGGTCATGCGCGCCATGAGCAGCACGAACGAGCCCGACGGCCGCATCCAGCCCGACGACAAGCATGCGCATGGCTTCGGCGCCTATCGCGCGGCGACCGATCGGCCTATGGGATCGCGCTGGGTCGCGGCACTGAGGCGGACGCTGGATCCGCGATTCCTCGCCACGCCGCTGCACGAACTCGCCCTGCAAGCCGTCAATGCATTGCCCGGCTCGGCGGCACCCGAAATCGGTTGGCAAACCTCGACCTGCGTGTGCGTGTCTTTCGCATGGCGCCTGCGCGCCGAGCCGGATCTCAACGACCGTTATCTGGCCGACTTCGGACTCATGCGCTCATGGGTCGACCTGCATTGCCGCATCCCGCTGCATGCGAGCTATGCCCGCAGCCCCCGGGACCTGACGGGGCAGTCACGGCCCACCGCCTAAGCTGTATCGCACGCAACGTCCACCACCAAGGGGAAGGCCATGCGCCTGTCGATCCGATTGAGGCGTAACGGCAATCCGAAGCTGTCGCCTGTGCCCATGTCCGACCTGGGCGTGGCCGCCTTGGACGGCGTGCCCGGCGTCACCGCACCGAAGATCACCGACACCATCCACGAGGATGCGATCTTCTCGTTCGTGTGGAGCGGCCCCGGCATGCCCAAGGTCACCGACGAGTACCTGCAGGGTTTCGGCTTGTCGCGCGTCGAGTAAGCCTTGGCCGCAACGCCTCGATCCGCGCGCGGAGGCCTCAGCGAGCGCGGACCTGATCGGCCGCCACGCCGGGCACGCCTTCGCGAATGAGTTCCGAGAACGCCGACGAGTCGCCCGCTGCGCGCGCGCGGTCGGTCACGCGCCCGCGATCGTGCAGGGTGCGGTAGTCGTAACCCGGCACCAACCCGTCTTGGTCGTAGGCGTACTCGGCCAGATAGCCCGACAGCAGCAATCGGTAATCGAGCGGCAGGCCCGGCGCTATCTGGCGCATCAGGTCGAACACGATGGTGGTGCAGTTGCTGGTCAGAGTGTTGTAGAAACTCGGCTGCCGTTCGAGCTCGCCGGCTTCGGCGACATAGCCGAGAAACAACGAACGCAGCGCCTCCTTCGGCAGACGCAGCCGGTACAGATAGACGTCTTCGTTGCGCACATTGCTGCGCACCCGCAGGATATCGCGCTCGTCGGCCGCGACCAGGGTGGTCTCGAACTCGCGGAAGAATCCGCCGAGGGTCGAGAACTGCTCGCCGCGCTCCTTGCGGATCTCGACCGAGAACACCAGCTTGCGGCCGTCGTCGAACCCGAACGACACCAGGGTGTGGGCGATCGCCGGCCCCATCCAGTACGACAACACCAGATCCGCCGACTGCAGACGACCGAGGTCGTATTCGCGGCGTTCCCAGCGCGGCGTGTAGTCGTCGTCGCTGCGCCAATCGAAATTGCGCACGTTGTCGAGCCGGACCCGGTCGCCGTCGACCTGCGCGTGCAAGTGGCGGGCGACATCGTCGGCCCATGCCCGGTTCTGCGACGGGCGCAGCGTGCTCCACCACAGCAGCACGCCGGCGAAGGCCAACAGATAGACCCATAACTCCGGTTTGCGCAGGCGGCGCACGGCGAACAACGCCGCCAGCGCGCTGACGACGAAGGCCGCCACCATCACGCCCTTGAACGCGACCGCCAGCGGCAATCGATACCACAAGGCCAACCCACCCCAGGCGGCCGACAAGGCGATCGCCGGCGCCAGCAACAGCCAGCGCAGCCAAGGCGCCCCACGTGTGTCCAAAGCGATCATCGAATCGTCCGTCATGCGAAAGGAGCCTGCAGCGGGCCGACGGCAGCGGCAGCGCCGGCGCATCGCGGCCCGGCTTGGATGCCAGGGTGCCGACGAGAGAGTACGCGCTGGGCCGATGCCTGCGCACGAGCACGGCGCATGCGACCTAGGTCCGCTCGAACGGCAACCCCGTTCCGAGTCTCGACATCCGCCGCGCAGCGCAGCGCATGAGGAAGCGTGATCCAACCAACGGAAGCGCGCCGGCGGCGCCGCTAGTCTCGGCCAATCCACCCCGCCCCGCATCGGAAGCCGCATGGTCGATATCCATCAGGTATGGCCGTACTTCGCGATGCTGGCGCTGGCCTTGGCCTTCGCCGCCCTGCCCTGGTTCCGCGCCGCCGACCGCGCCCCGCCGCAAGCGGACCAACGCAGCGACACCCTCGACGGCCTGCGCGGGTTTCTCGCCCTCAGCGTGTTCGCCAGCCACGTCATCGTCCATCACGAATACCTGCGCACCGGCGTGTGGGAACCGTCGCCGTCGGCGTTCTACAACAGCGCCGGCCTGCTCGGGATCTGCCTGTTCTTCATGATCACCGGCTTCCTGTTCTGGAACAAACTGCTCACGGCCGGCGGCCGCCCCGGCTGGAAAGCCCTGTATATCGGCCGTGTGTTCCGTCTGGGGCCGATGTATCTCGTCGCGGTGCTGACGATGATCGCCATCGTCGCCTACCGCACCGGCTTTGAGCTACGGGTTCCGCCGTCGCAGGCGATCGCCTCGGCCCTGGGCTGGTTGGCGCTCGGCATCGTGCCGCCACCGCCGACCCTCAACGGGTATGCCGACACCGGCACCATCCTGGCCGGCGTCACCTGGACCTTGTTCTTCGAGTGGCTGTTCTATTTCTCCCTGCCGGTCTCGGCCTGGTTCGTGCGCCGCGGCCGGCATCTGGCCTTCAGCGCCGGCCTGGTCGCCTTGTGCCTGCTGACCATCGCCGCGGCGAGCTGGCACGGCGGCTTCGAGCCCGGCATCAAGCCGCGGCCGATACTTTTTCTGGCGGTGTTGGCCGAGCTGGTGTTGATGCTCGGCGCCGGCATGTTCGTCGCCTCGCTGCTGCATGCCGGCATCGGCGCGCGCGTGCAATGGCGGCGGCCGCTGTGGGGCGTGGTCGCGTTGCTTTGCCTGGCGGCGCTGTTCGCCACCATGATCGCGGGCGCGCCGCGCATCGGGTTGGCGCAGTTGTTCCTGCTGTGCCCGCTCGCCGGCACGTTCTTCTTCATCGTCTGCTCGGGCAACCGTTTGTTCGGCCTGTTGGCGTGGCCGGCCTCGCGCCGGCTGAGCAACCTCAGCTACGGCATCTACCTCTCGCAGGGGCTGATCCTGGTCGCGGTGTTCGCGATCCCGGGCGTCGGCGCTTATGCCGCCAGCGGCGGTCCGGCGTTCTGCATCGTCTACCTCGGCTGTGCCCTGCTGCTGTGTGCGAGCGCCCTGCTCACCTATCGCTACGTCGAAGAGCCCGGCATTCGCCTCGGCAAGCGCATCGCAAGCCGGCTCGGCGCCAAGTCGAACACGCGGGTAGCGCTGCCGGCGACGACTTAGCGCGAGCTCCTGTGCAGAACCTTGGTTCCGATGCGGGCACGGTCGCCGCTGCGCAAGGAACCGCTCGATCGCCCCCCACCGAAACGGAGACCGCAATGACCCACGCCTATTTCTGCCCGGAAAACCCCAGTGAGAGCGCCACAGGCGTGATCCCATCCGAGATCAAGCTGGCCAGCGGTTTCAAGCCGTGGAACTCGGACAGCCTCGCCATCAGCCGCGCCAACCTGCGCAGGTTGGTGAACAACGGCACCCTGGCTCTGGAAGCAGCGCGCTGGTGCGGCGAAAAAGACCGCAAGGACGGCTGGTTCTTCAGCTCGCAGCTGGATGAACCGACCGACTACCGTGCCTCTCCCTATTTCTACCGCTTCGACATCAGCGGCCTGACCCAGAAGGCATGGACGGTGCTGGGCGATATCGGCGCACCGGAGATGCACCTGTACCTCGACAGCGACGACCTCGACACGGCGACCAAGATCGCAGTGATCTGGATGGCCAGCCCCATGCAGTTGCTGGTCATGTCGCCGGTCGGCGTGAACCGGATCGATCTGCGCATCGGCAGGAATCCGGACGCGTGGCTGCCCCTCGAGGACTACAACGGAAATTGAGTCGGCGCGATGGCCCCGGCGCAAGGCCGGGGCCATCGAGGTGCGACAGGCGGGCGTATGCGAGTGCGTACGGCGGCTTCTGTCACGGCGCATGAGCGGACACGCGCCCGCGGCCGCGGCGTATGCGCCTGCCTAGCGGCCTTTCACACTGGCTCCTCCGACAACGTTCGTTTCCGATGCGGGTACGGCCGGCGCCGCGCCCGTGGCCGACAGCGGCTGCGTACACAGCGCGCGTTCGCCCTCACCCATCGAAACGGAGACATGCAATGACTTATGCCTATCGCGGCGAAGACGGCCCCATCGGGGGCAAACCCGGGCGCACCCCGGGTGATGTCAAACGATCCGGCGGCTTCAGGCCATGGAGATCGGACAACATCCAGACCAGCCGCGCCAACCTCAGGCAGTTGGTGAACACCGGCACCCTGGCCATCGAAGCCGAGCGCTGGTGCATCGACAAGAACCGCGAGAACGGTTGGTTCTTCAGCACGGGGCTGGACGAAGAAACCGCCTACGACACCTACCAGTTCTTCTATCGCATCAATACCGATGGCCTGGTCCAGCAGCCGTGGACGGTGCTCGGCAAGGACAACGTGCCGAAGATGAAGCTATACCTCAACAGCAACGACCTCGACATGGCGACCAAGATCGCGGTGATCTGGTTCGCGCGGCCCAAGGAGTTGCTGGTGATGTCGCCGGTCGGCGTGAACCTGATCGATCTGCGCATCGGGGTGAAGCCGGATGTGTGGCAGCCGCTCGCGGAGTTCCCGGGCTGAGCCGGCGCGGCGGCCCCGAATGCCAGGCCGGGGCCGCCGCCCTCCACCCGCAGGGGCTCATGTCAACGCGCACGGCGGCGCGAGCGCCCTTCGCCGTTCGGGTTTCACGGCTACCTGCCGACGGCGTTTCTTTGTGCATTCCGCCATTGCGCCCACGGGAGCCCCTCATGGGAAACAAGCCGCCTAAAGAGGCCGAACAGGCCGACGCCAAAGCCAAAGCCAAAGCCAAAACCATCAGCGATCTGTTCGCGCTCTCGAAAGTCGATCCCCAGGACGGCATCGATGCGGTGACCCTGGACGGCATCATCCGCCATCTCCTCAAAGCCCCGATGCGATCCGACGATTGGGCGGCGATGGACATGCTGCATCGCGTGCATTGGTACGAGATGGTGCGGGATTTGGTGAAGCAGATCGGCATGGGTACGGAGCGCCAATCGCAGATCCTGGAGCAGTTTCGCAGAGTCTTGAACTACAACGAAGACATGAGCACAGACCGGGCATCGCTGAGAAATGACGACAGCAGCGACAGCGACAGCGACAGCACCAGCGGCAGTATCGGCGGCAGCGATGTTCCGGCCCATCCGGCGCTCTTGCTGCGGCAGCTCGACGAATCGCTCGGCAACACCCACAGTTATCTTGTGCTCGCCGGCTGGACCAGGGAGCGGCTGATCCGCTTCGACACGGGATCGTTGATGGCCGCGGTGAAAGCCGACCGGGACTTCATCGATCAGTCCACCAACTACACGCCTCCGGCGCCGGTCAGCCTCACCAACTTCGTGCCGACTACCGCCTCCACCTCCAGTACCGGTTCCAGTGCCGGCTCGACCTCGGCCCCGACTCCACGTGTCGTGATCAACTATTGGACACTGCCCGAGAGCGAGAGGGCAGCGGCCGCAGAAGAGCTTGCCCGCGCGTACAACCGCACCCTCGCCAATACCACGGGCGCAGCGCCGGCGACGAATGCGGTTCCGATCGCGGCCTTCATGGCCAACCAGGAAGTGGCGATCAGAGCGGTCATGGCCGGCTACGACTTCCTCGAACCCACCACGGGCGCGCGTAAGTTGCTGGGCCAGACCGCCGTCGCGATCGATCTGGCCCTGGGTGTGGCGAACACGCTGGCCGGACGCGGCGCTTCCAGCATCACCGAGTCGACGATGAAAGAGAGCCCGGACGGGTTCGACAACCAAGGCCTGAAGAAACTGTAAGGCTCGCGACCGCGGCATTCGCGGTTGCCGCCACCTGCAAGGCCGAGAATCGCGACCATGCCTGCCGTTGGAAACGTCGACCGGCACCGGGAACCGGCCCACGGAGTCCGCGGCACATCGGACGCAGTCGCAAGGCGACCGCGTTCGCTGGTATATCTGCCCATCCGGCCTCGTCCTGGCCGATCCGCAGACAAGGCCGTCGCTCCCATGCTGTTTCGCCGTTTTCTCCTGCTGCTTGCGGCCCTCGCAGCGATCGCCGCCGCCGTCGTGGTCGCCGTGGTGCAACCGTTCGTCAGCCCCTTGCCCTCGCAACCTGTGGCCGTCGATAGCGCGCGCTTGAAGGCCGACGTCAGGCACCTGTCGGTCGATCTGTACCCGCGCAGCTACGACCAGCCCGACAGCCTGGAGCGCTCCGCGAACTTCATCCGCGACGAATTCGCCAACAGCGGCGGCCGCGTGTCCCACCAGGACGTGAAAGTCGAAGAACGCACCTACCGCAACCTCATCGTGCGCTTCGGCCCCGACAGCGGGCCTGTGCGGGTGATCGGCGCGCACTACGATTCCTTCGCCGATGTCGGCTTCGACACCGACGATCCGCGCGGCTATTCGCCGCGCACGCATACGCCGGGCGCCGACGACAACGCCAGCGGCGTCGCCGGCTTGCTGGAGCTGGCGCGTCTGCTCGGCCGCAACCCGCCCGCGCATGCGGTCGAACTGGTCGCCTACACCTTGGAAGAGCCGCCGCATTTCCGCAGCGAGCACATGGGCAGCGCCTGGCATGCGCGTTCGCTCAAGGCGAGCGGGCGCGAAGTAGAGTTCATGCTGTCGCTGGAGATGATCGGCCGCTTCAGCGACCGCCCCGGTAGCCAGCGTTATCCGCTGCGCGGCATGGACCGTTTGTACCCGGACCGCGGCGACTTCGTGATCCTGGTCGGCAGGCTGGGCGACTTCGGCCGCCTGCGCCGGCTCAAGGCGATCATGGCCGGGGCGACCGACCTGCCGGTGCACTCGATCAATGCCCCGCCGCTATTGCAGGGCATCGATTTCTCCGACCACCTGAGCTACTGGCATGAAGGCTATCCGGCCTTCATGGTCAGCGACACCGCCTTCCTTCGCAGCACGACCTACCATCAAGCCAGCGACACCTACGACAAGCTCGACTACGCACGCATGGCCAAGGTGGTGCAGGCGGTGTATGCGATCGCGCAACGGCCCGGCGCCGACGCGGATTGAATCCGTCGCACGCATGCAAGCCGCGAGGACGCCGCTCGCATGCGCGCCGGGCGTTCGGGCCGAACCTACTCGTGCAGGCCGGGCCGAGCCTTGCCTCAGGCCGCGGCGACTCGCACCACGCGCTTGCCGAGGTTCTGCCCTTCGAGCAGGCCGATGAAAGCCGTCGGCGCATTCTCCAGGCCGTCGACGACATCCTCGAGCAACTTGACCCGGCCTTCGGCGACCCACTGGCTCATGTCGCGGCTGAACGTTTCGAAGCGATCGCCGTAATGGTCGAGGATGATGAAGCCCTGCATGCGGATGCGCTTCTGCAGCAGCGCAGTCATCGTCTGCGCCAAACGGTCCGGGCCCGAGGTGTGCTCAGCGCCGTTGTAATGCGCGATCACGCCGCAGACCGGCACGCGTGCGCCGATGTTGAGCAGCGGCAACACCGCGTCGAACACGGCGCCGCCGACGTTCTCGAAATAGACGTCGATGCCGTCCGGGCAGGCCGCGGCAAGGTGTTCGGCCAGTCGGGGGTCGTGGCGGTCCAGGCACACGTCGAAGCCGAGTTCCTCGACCGCATGGCGGCATTTGTCGGCGCCGCCGGCGATGCCGACCACGCGCGCGCCCTTGAGCTTGGCGATCTGCCCGACCACCGAGCCGACCGCACCGGTCGCCGCGGCCACGACCACGGTTTCGCCGGCTTGCGGCTGGCCGATGTCGAGCAGGCCGACGTAAGCGGTGAACGCCGGCATGCCGAGGCCGCCGAGGGCGAACGAGGGCTGCGGCATGTCGCCGAGCGCCTGCAGATCCTTGCCATCGGACAGGGCGTAGTCCTGCCAGCCGGCATTGCCGAGCACCACCTCGCCGACGCGGAACTGCGGGTGCCGCGAGGCGGCGACGCGGCTGACCGTGCCGCCGACCATCGGCGCGCCCAGCGCCACCGGCGGCGCGTAACTGGTCCCGGCTTCGTCCATCAGATTGCGCATGTAGGGATCGAGCGACAGGTACAGGGTGCGCAGCAGCACCTGGCCTTCGTCGGGCGTCGGTACGGCGGTTTCTTCGAAGCGGACATCCTGGGCCGTCGGCAAGCCGCGCGGGCGGTTGGCCAGGACGATGCGGCGGTTGACGGTATCGCGTTGCGACATGAGTGCATTCCTTTAGCGCTGGGGTGGGGGTTGGATCGTTCGTAAGCGAGGTGCTGACGACAGGCCGCACGACAAATAGACCGGTCGTCTATAAAACAGGCAAAACTAAAGGCGGGAACGCAGGCACGCTCCCGCCTCGGCTCAGGCGTCTTGGGCCAGGCCCAGCCGCTCGCGCGTGCCGGCCATGACCATATCCAGGCCGCTGCGGTCGCGGGCGATCTTGGCCAGCAGACTGGCGCCGAGCCAGCTCTGGTAGAGCGCGACCGCGGTCGCCTGCGAATCCGATGCATCGGCGAGACCGGCGAGCGAGCCGTCCACGCGCCCTGCTTCGATGCACTGGGCCAGACGATCGACGACCCCGCGCGTGCCGCGCGCCAGCGCCGCGCGCATGCTTTCCGACAAATCGCAGACCTCGGCGCCGAGCTTGACCACCGGGCAGCGGCTTTGGTTTTCCTCGCCGGTCTGCGAATCGAGCCAGTCGTTGAAGAAGGCGATCGTCCGCTGCGCCCCGGTACCGGGCTGCGACAACAGCGCGTCCATCCGCCCCAGGTATTCGGCGAAATAGACCTCGAGCACCGCTTCGCCGAAGGCTTCCTTGGAACCGAAGTAGTGATAGAACGAGCCCTTCGGCACCTGCGCCGCGGCCAACACCTCCGACAGCCCGACCGCGGTGAAGCCCTTGCGCAGGAACAGCGGGTGGGCCACCTCGAGGATGTGTCGGCGGACGTCGGTAGCGGCGGGGGTGGCGTTCATAGGCGGCACGATAGCCGCAATTAGACCGGTCGTCTAGTGCTGGGAGACGAGCGGGTCGCGGATACTTCCGGGTAGGAGCGGCGCAAGCCGCGACCGCGCTGCGAAGGTCTCGCGGCGCTTCTCCCAAGCAAGGTCAATATCTAGATCAAACGCCTAAAGCTTCCGCCACTAAAGCGGCGGGTTACTTTCTTTTGTCAT
>NZ_JMTZ01000003.1 GCF_000731095.1 Lysobacter antibioticus
GTCGCGATGCCTGCGTTGTCCTTCTGCAGAAATTCGAAGTTGACCGTATTGCCGGCGCCGAAGCTCAACGCCCCGGCGTTATTGAGCACGACCGTATCGCCGCCGCCGGCGCCGCCGTCGAGCACGCCGCCGAAGCCGCTCAGGTCGGCACCGTCATTGAGGGTCAGGGTGTCGTCGCCGTCGTCGAAGGCGATCGCGCCGCTGCCGGCAATCGCACCGGACACCGTCATCGTGTCGCCGCCGGCCGTGCCGGCGAAGTTGCCGTCCACGTTCAAGGTGGCGCCGTTAGCGACCGTGCTGGTGGCTACGCCACTGACGCTGCCGGCGACGCCGATGTCGAGCGTGCCGCCGTCGACGTTGACGGTGGTGAAGTCCGACGCGGCCGGGCCGTCGATGTTCAAGGTACCGGTGTTGGTCTTGGTCAGGGTCTCGAAGTCGGTGGCGCCGCCGAGGGTTGCGTTGCCGGCGAAGTCGGCGGTCAGAGTGTCGATGCCGGCACCGCCGTCGATCGGCGTGGCCAGGCCGCTCATGTCGGCGCCATCCTGCAGGATCAGATGATCGTCGCCGTCGAGCATGTCGATGACGCTCGATCCGCTGACGTTGCCGGCCACGGTGAAGCTGTCCGCGCCCGTAGTGAAGCCGAAGGCGCCGTCGACGATCAGGTTCGCGCCGTTGGCTACGGTGGCGGTGTTGACGCCGCCGATATCGCCGCCGGCGCCGATGTCGAGGGTGCCGCCGTCGACGTTGACGGTGGTGAACGCCGAGACGGCCGGACCGTCGACGTGCAGGGTGCCGGTGTTGGTCTTGGTCAGGGTCTCGAAGCCGATCGCCCCGCCGAGGGTCGCCGTGCCGGCCAGATCGGCGACGAAGGTATCGCTGCCGGTGCCGCCATCGACGGCATTGCTCAGTCCTGAGAGATCGGCACCGTCCTGGATCGTGAACGTGTCGTCGCCGTCGAGCAGGTTCACCGCGCCGTTGCCGGCGACCGTGCCGGCGACGGTGAAGCTGTCGTTGCCGGTGGTGCCCAAGTAGCTGCCATCCAGGTTCAAGGCCGCACCGCTGGCGATGGTAGTGTTCTGTGCGACCACGCTGCCGGCGGCGCCGACGTTCAAGCTGCCGGCGAGCACATCGACGGTGACGAAGTCCGAACCCGCCGGGCCGTTGATGTTCAGCGCGCCGACGCCGGTCTTGCTGAGCGTCTCGAAGCCCTGTACCGCACCAAGATCGGCGCTGGTGGCGATGTCGGCGTTCAACAGATCGGTGCCGGCACCGGCCGCGACCGTGCCGACGATGTTGGTGCCGTCGTGGATGCTCAGGGTGTCGTCGCCCGCGCCCAGGTCGAATACGCCGCCGTCAGTGTCGAGGCTGCCGGCGACATCGAGGACGTCGCTGCCATCGCCCAGGTCGCCGTTCGCCGACAGGCTCGCGCCGGCAGCGACGTTGACGGTGTTGCTGCCGGCGCTGCCGCTGATCGCCGTCGCGGCGCCGCCTGCCGCCTGCAGGCTGCCGTCGACATTCAGTGTGGTGCCGTCGCCCATCGTCAGGGTCGGCGTATCCAGGCTGTCGGCGACGGTCAGGGTGCCTCCATTCAAGGCGGTGCCGCTGCTGAACCCGTGTGCGCCCGTGAGGAGCGCCTCGCCGCCGTTGTCCTTCTGCAGCGCTTCGAAATTGGCGATGTCGCCGCCGTCCAGCGTCAGCAGGCCGGCGTTGTCGAGCACAACCCGGTCGTCGCCGGCATCGCCGTCGATCGGATTCAGCAGCCCGGCGATGTCGGCGCCGTCGCCCAGCATCAGGGTGTCGTCTCCCCCGCACAGATTGACGCTGCCGCTACCGCTGACCGTGCCGGACACGCTCAGAGTGTCCGCCTGGCTGCCGCAGCCGAAGGCGCCATCCACGTTCAATGTGGCGCCGGCGGCCACCACGGCATTCAGCGAATTGCCCGCGGAGGCGACGATGCTGGCGCCCGCATGCACGTCCAGGCGGCCTTCGAGCACTTGCACATCCTGCAGGTCGGTGGCGCCCGGGCCGGTGATATTGAGCACGCCGGTGCCGCTCTTGGTCACGCCCTCGAAGTTCTGCAGCGCACCGAGGTCGGCGCTGGTGTTGATGTCGTAGGTGCGGGTATCGACGCCGGCGCCGCCGTCGATCGTGCCGATCACCACGGTGCCGTCGTGAACCACGAAATTGTCGTCGCCGTCGCCCAGCGCGAACACGCCGCCCCCCGTGTCGAAGGTGCCGAGCACGTCGAGCACGTCGTTGCCCGCGCCCAGGTCGCCGTTCGCCAGCAGCGTGCCACTCGCGCCGACACGGACAGTGTTGATGCCGGCATCGCCGGTCAGCGCGGCCGCACTGCCGGCACCGGCCTGCACGGTCCCGTCCACGTTGAGCGTGGTGCCGTCGACGAGGGCGACGGTCGGCGTCTCCAGCGTCCCGTCCACGTCCAGCGTGCCGCCGTCGATCGTCGCGCCGCCGGCGAAACTCTGGCTGCCGGTCAGCGTCGCGGTACCGGTGTTGGTTTTCTGCAACAGTTCGAAACCATCGGTGTTGCCGGCATCGAAGTCGAGCTGGCCGGCATTGTCGAGTACCAGACTGTCGTTGCCGCCCAGGCCGCCGTCGATGGCGTTGTTGAGCACCGCGCCATCCTGCAGGGTCAGGCGATCGTCGCCGCCGCACAGGTCGATGGTGCCGGTGCCGGCCACGGTGCCGGCCACGGTCATCGTGTCGTTGCCGCCACCGCAGCCGTAGCTGCCGTCGACGACCAGGGTCGCCCCGTTCGCCACCGTGGTATCCAGCGTGCTGCCAGGCGCGGGGACCACGCTGCCGGCCGCGGTGATGTTCAAGGTGCCCGCAGCGACCGTCACCGCCGTGAAATCCGAGCTCATCGGCCCGTTGATGTTCAGCACGCCCGAGCCGGTCTTGCTCAGCGTCTCGAAGCCCTGCACGGCGCCCAAGTCGGCGACCGTGTCGATATGGGTGTCGAAGGTATCGTTGCCGGCGCCGGCCGAGACGGTGCCGATGATGTTGGTGTTCTCGTGGATGGTCAGGGTGTCGTCGCCGTCGCCGAGCGCGAACACCCCGCCGGCGGTGTCGAGGCTGCCGGCGACATCCAAGACGTCGTTGCCGGCGCCGAGGTCGCCGTTCGCCAGCAGCGTTCCGCCCGCGCCCACGCTGACCGTATTCGCGCCGGTACTGCCGCCGATCGCGGCGGCGGGGCCGACGCTGCCGCCGACCGTGCCGTCCACGGCCAATGCGGTGTCGTCGGCCAAGGTAATGGTCGGCGTCTGCAGCGTGCCGTCGATATCCAACGTCCCCGCGTCGATCGCGACGCCGCCGCTGAAGCTCTGGCTACCGGTCATGCTGGCGGTACCGGTGTTCTGCTTGGTCAAGGTCTCGAAGCCGGCCGTCTGGCTGCCGTCGAAGACCGTCGCCGAGGCGTTGTCCAGGATCAGCCGGTCGCTACCGCCCGCGCCGGCGTCCACACCGCCGGAACCGCTCTCGATAACTGCTCCGTCCCGCAGCGTCAGCACGTCGTCGCCGGCGCCCAGGCCCAAGGTGCCGGCGCCGGTGCCGAGCAGTCCGGCCAGGGTCATCGCGTCGTTGCCGTCGCCGAGGTCGCCGGCCGCGCGTAGCGTGCCGGTGAGACCGACATCGATCGTGTTGACGCCGGCGCTGCCACTGACGGCCGTCGGCGTGTTGCCGGCGGCTTCGACGATGCCGTCCACGTCGAGCACGGTACCGTCGGCCATCGACAGGGCCGACGTCTCCAGCCGGCCGTCCACGTCGAGCGTGCCGCCGTCGAGCTCAGTGGCGACGGCGAAAACGTGATCGCCGGTCAGAGTCAGCGCGCCGGTGTTCTGCTTGGTCAGAATTTCGAAGGTGTCGATGCTGTCGCCGTCCAGGGCGTAGCCGAGCGCGGTGTTGACCACCAGGGTATCGGTGCCTCCGCCGGAGGTGCTCACGCCGCCGCCGAGCATTTGCGCGCCGTCGTTCAACACCAGCGTGTCGTCGCCGTCGCCGAGCTGCAACGTGCCCGTGCCGGTATCGAGGATGCCGGTAAGGGCGATCGTGTCGTTACCGCCGCCCAGGTCGCCGGCGGCGCGCAGCGTACCGGCGGTGCCGACGGTGACGGTCTGAGCGCCGGCATCGCCGCTGAGCGCGACCTGAGTGCCGCCCGCGGCCTGCACCGTACCGTTCACCCTCAGCGCGGAGGTCCCGGTCATGCCCACCGTCGCCGTCGCCAGACCGCCGTCCACCTGCAAGGTGCCGGCGGCGATGGTGGTGGCGCCGATGCTGTTGCCGGGCGAGGTCAGCACGCTGGTGCCGCTGCCGATCTGGGCCAGCGTGCCCGGCCCGCTCAGGGTGCCGCTGAAGGTGAAGGTGTCGTTGCGGTTGAGCGACAGGGTCGACGTCGGCGAATCCACGATTACGTTGCCGACGCCGGCATTGCCGGTGGTGCCGCCGTTGCCGATCACCAGGTTGCCGTTGTTGATGACCGTATTGCCGGAATAGGTGTTGTTTCCGGTCAGGATCCAGGTGCCGCTGTCGTTCTTGGCCAGGGTGGTGGCGCCGGTGCCGTTATTGCCGATAGTGCCGCCCATCGTGTTGTTGCCGGCATTGGTGCCGCCCAGGGCGATGGTGCGCGCGGTGTTGGTGCCGCTCAGCGTCACCGGCCCGGTGTTGGTGAACTGCAGCGCGCCGGTGCCCGAAGACTCGATGAAGGTGACACCGGGAGCCAGAGTGAACTGTCGGTTGGTGCTGTCGCCCGCGCCGGTGTAGCGCAAGGTGGAACCGTTGCCGATCACCAGGTTGGCGGCGGCGGCGGACGAGGCGCCGATGCTGCTGGCCAGACCGCCGTCGGCCATCTGGTCGACGCTGAGCACGCCGCCGCTGATGGTGGTGATGCCGGTGTAGGTGCTGTTGTTGTTGCTCAGGCGCCAGGTGCCGGTGCCGGTCTTGGTCAGCGAAGTGACGCCCGCGCCGTTGTTGTTCAACTGCGCGGCGAACAGGTTGTCACCGGTGTTGGTGCCGGTCAGGGTGAACGTGCGGGCGACGTTGGCGCCCGCCAGGGTCACCGGCGCGGTGGAGGCGAAATGGGCGATGCCGGTGCCGGACGCGTCGAGCGAACCGCCGCTGGTACCCAGAGTGAATTGCCGGTCGGTGCTGCTGCCCGTACCCACGTAACGCAGGGTGCCGCCACTGAGCGTCAGATTGGCGGGGTCGGCGGCGGAGGCGCCGATCGAGCTGTTGACCCCGCCGTTCTCCAGGCAGTTGACCGCCAGCACGCCGGCATTGATCGTCGTCGTGCCGGTGTAGCTGCTGTTGCAGCCTGACAGTGTCTGAAGACCGGGGCCGTTCTTGATCAGGTTGCCGGGGCCGGCGATCGCGCCGGCATAGATCTGACTCAAGCCGTCGCGGATAGTCAGCGTGCCGGTGCCCAAGGCGATGTTGCCGCCCAGGGGGCCGCCGCCGGTCAGAGCGCCCGCGTTGACGTTGAAGTTATTCAGATCCAGCAGTACGCCGGCGCCATTGGTCATCACGAAGGCGTTGGTGGTGCCGAAAGCCGTGGCCGAGCCGGCGCGCAGGGTGCCGCCTCTTACTTGTGTGTTGGCGCCGTAGGCGTTGTTGCCGGACAACACCAGCGTGCCGGGGCCGTCCTTGTATATCTCGCCGCCGCCCGTAACCTGGCCACCGAAGCCGAGCGTGCTAGCAGCGTTGGTCACGTCGATGACGGCATAGCCCGTCAACTGAAAACCGCGATCGATGCTGACGGTCGCGCCGGTGTAGTTCAAGTTGCCGTTGCTGAACACCAGATTGGTCGACGCGCTGCCGGAGGCACCGATGCCGCTGGCCTGACCGCCATTGGCCAGGCAGTCGGTAGTCAGGCTGGCGGCTTGCAATGTGGTGGCGCCGGTGTAGGTATGGTTGCAGCCGTTGAAGATCTGTACGCCGCCGCCCGAACGCCAGACGCCGCCGGTGCCGCTGATCGTGCCCGAGTAATTGCCGTTACCGCCATTGATGCGCAACGTGGCCGAGCCGAGGGTGACGTTGCCACCGTTGGCGCCGCCGCCGTTGAGCGGGCCGATCATATTGTCGAAATTATTCAGATCTAGGGTCACGCCGGCGGTATTGGACAGGTTCATGGCGCCACCGGCGCCGAACGCATTGGTCGCTGTTCCTGCACGCAGCACGCCGCCGGTCACGTTGTTGGCGCCGGTATAGGTATTGGCACCCGACAGCACTAGGGTGCCTGCGCCAGATTTGGTGAATGCGCCCGCCCCCACCGCCGTGCCGCTGACTGTCAGCGTCGTAGCCGAATCGCTCACATCGATGCCAGCGCCGCTCGCGCCCAGGGTGAAACCGCGATTGATGCTGGTGGTCGTGCCGGTGTACTGCAGGCCGCCTCCGTTGAGCACCAAACTGGCCGAGGCGTTGGTGCCCGCGCCGATGCCGCTGACCTGGCCTCCGTTGGCCAGGGTATCGACGGACAACAGGCCGCCCGTGACCGTGACGATGCCGGTGTTGTTGTTGGTGTCGTTGGCCAGGGTCAGCGTACCGGCGCCGCTCTTGGTGAAATCGGCGCCGTCGGCACTGGTCAACAGGCCTTGGAAGGTGAGATTGGTCGCGGCATTAGTCACCTCGATGCCGCTACCCAGGATCGCGCCGGACTTGCCGATGGTGAAACCGCGATCGCTGGTCGTGGTACCGCCGGTGTAGCGCAGCGTGCTTCCTTCCAGCACCAGATTGGTTGGACCGGCCGCGGATGCGCCGATGCTGCTGGCCGCGCCGCCGTTGCCGATGTTGTTGACCGCCAGCGTACCCTGCACCACGCGGGTCGGACCGGTGTAGCTGTTGCTGGCATTGGTAAGCGTGACCAGTCCGGTACCGGACTTGGTGAAACCCGTGGCCCCGCCGTTGTCGACGATCTGCGAGGCGATGGTGAAGTTGCCGGTGCTGTTCTGCTGCACCGCCAGGTCGCCGCCGCTGGCGCCCGTCAGCTGTCCGCCGGTGATCGTCTGATTGGTATTGAGCACCGTGGGCGCAACGATGATGGTGCCGTCCACGCCGAGAGTGTTGCCGGGCGACACGGTCACGGTGGTCGACACCGGACGGGTATAGCGCAGTCCACCGAGCTGCTTGGTGCCGGTCACCGTGCCGAAGAAGCCGGCGGTGTCGGTGATGAACTCGTTGTCGAGCCAATTGGCGGCATTGTCTTTCTGGGTGTAGTCGGCAAGGGTGAAGGCGGTGATGTTGCCGCCCACCACCTTGGCGTAGTCGGTGCCGTTGACCGTCGCCCAGCCGCCCAGGGCCGTGTTGGTGGTGGTGATGTTGCCGCTGGTCGGCAGGTTGAAATTGATCAGGCCGCCGGTGCGGTTGATGGCGCCCAGGTTGAGGGTCGCGCTGCCGCCGCTGCCGGAGGTGACGCCGATGGTGTTGTTGCTGGCGGTGACGTTCAGGCCGTTGAAGGTCTGGGTATTGGCTTCGCCGGCCGCGCCTGTCACGTTGAGCGTACCGCCCATCATGTTCAGCGTGGAGGCGCCGGCGATGATGCCGCTGGTCGGGCCTCCCGCGGTGCTGAAATCCAGGCGCAGCGTTCCGCCACCGACGGTGGTGGCGCCGGTATAGGTACTGGCACCGGTCAGGGTCTGGGTGCTGGCCCCCAGTTTGGTCAGACCGCCGCTCCCGGTGATGCTGCCGGCATAAGTCGAGGTAACACCCGTGGCACCGTTCAGAGTCAGGAGGGCGCTGTCCAACTCGACCGTGCCGCCGGTGCCGGACAGCGTGTCGAAAGTCCTGTCGAACCCGTTCAAGTCCAGCGTGCCGCCGTTGACCTGGGCCGCAGCGGACGCGCCGAAGGCGGTAGCGGTGCCGGCGCGCAATACGCCGTTGTCGACGATGGTGGTCCCGGTGTAGGTATTGGCGCCGGTGAGCAGCCAGGTCGCGGCGCCGCCGCTGCGCAGGCTGCTGTTGCCGGAGATCACGCCGGTAATGACGTTGTCCGCGCCGGTGTAGCTGCCGGCAAGGGTGGCGCTGGTGGTGAGGGCCATCGAGCCGCTCAACGTCAGTGCGCCGGTGCCATCGTTGGCGAGCGTGCCGACGCCTATCTGCCAATCGCGATCGCTGCTGGCACCTGCACCGGTATAACTCAGGGTGCCGTTCGCACTGAGGTTGACGATGCTGCCGGCGCCCAACGAACTGACGACGCCGCGGTCGGCGAGAGTGTTGACCACCACCCGCCCTGCATCGCGGATCACCGCCCGGCCGGTGAAGGTGTTGGCGTCGCCGAGGCGAACGGTGCGGCCTGCCTGGGCGACGAACCAGGCATCGCGGGCGTTGTTGCTGCTGATTACGCCCAGCAGTTCCATGTCGGCGGTCAAGGCCTGGAACTGAGCGGAGTTGCCCGAGCCGCCGCCCAGGGCGATGTTGCCGGTCAGGGTCAGAGTGCCCGTCCCGCGGTTGCGCAGATACGCAGCCTCGCCGCTCGGACCCGCCGGCGGATTGATTTGCCAGCCGCGGTTGGAGGTGTCGCCATCGCCGAAGTAGTCGAGAACGGCGTTGGTCTGGCCTGGAGCACCGATGGTAATGATGCCGTTCGCGACGGTGGTGGGCGCTCCGAGAGAACTGGCGATGCCCAGGTCGGCGATGGAGGTGAAGCTGGACGCGGCCCCACTGGAGAAAGTGGTCCTGCCCGTGTAGTTGCTGAAGTTGTTGGTCAGTGCCAAACCGAAGAAATTGGCGTTGCCGCTGCCGGTATAGAAGCCGCTGCCGGCGCCGCCACCGGAGATCGCGACGGTCCCGGTGAGCGAAACCGTCCGTCCTGCCAGACCGCCCCCGGTGGTGCCCACGCTCAGTTGGGTAGCGTTGGCCATGTTGACGACATTGGCGATGTTGCCGAGGGCGCCGTTGCCGCTCGCGGTCAAGCTGCCGGCGTTGACATTGACCGCGCCGGTGAACGTGTTCGCACCACTCAGGGACAGGCTGCCGGTGCCGGCCTTGGTCAGGCCGGCGCTGCCGGCGATGACCGAACCGATGGTGGTGGTGACGCCGGCATTGGTCGTAACGGTGGGCGTCGCGCCGGCCAGGGTCAGGGTGCTGCCGGTGAGGGTGTAGCCGTTGCTCAGGAAGGTCAGATTGTGAGCGGTTATCGGCACGCCCAGGGTTACCGTTCCGGCGGTTCCGCCGAAGAACGCATCGTCGAGCGCAGCGTTGCTCCAGGCGCTGAAAGGACCGCTGACGCCGTCGCTGTTCGGGCTCCAGAACGGACTGGCGAGGTTCCAGGTTCCGCTGCCGCCGGTACCGACCGCCGTGCCGTTGAAATCCCAGTACCGGTCTGCCGCCCATGCTGGCGCATACAGCGCCAGCAAGGCGAAGAACACGCCTAGCTGCAACGGCCAATGGCGCGCCGGCGGCGTGCCCTCGACCTGGTCGCGGTCGAGCGTCAGCGCCAGCGCGCCCGCGCGCTTGCGCTGGTCGACCCCGCCCGCGCTCTTGCGGCGGGACGTGGCGAGCTCGGAAACGACCACCCAGGTGTTCAGTGCCTGCGACCAGAGGATGCGGAAGATGCGGTTCATGTGTTTCTCCATGTGAGTCGCGTGCGCGTGCGCATAACGGACGAGGCGCCGTCGGCTACGTCGGTGACCGTCTTGCAGATACGGATAAGTCGATGGCCGGTGAGGCCGGCACGCCAGGGTGAATCAAGTCGGCGAAGTGCGGCTACAGCGAGTCAGGTGCGGCGATCACGGCAGCGGCCTGAGCAAAATTAGCGACAAGCAAAAGCACGATGCACGGCACCGCAACGGCACTGGCCTCCCCTGCCAGGCGTAATCTCTTGTTGTTGTCGAGCTTGCGACACTTGCAAAATGGCAAGCGTCGAAAGCTCGCGTCATGCCGAATTTAAATCAATAACGATCCAAGACACGATGCCGACCGTCGAACGCCAACCACCGTCAATCCTCGCGGTGAGAAAGCGTTATTTTCGGTGAGCGTCGGATAGGAATGCGCCCGACGCTGCAACGAGATGGTGCAGAACAGCGATTCATACAGCCCCCTCCATCAGTCTCCATATCCGATGGAGCCGCGATGTTGTTTCAGTGCTCGAAATCTTCGGTATGGCTCAATAGCGCGGCGATGACCGGCCGATGCCGGGCATAGGCGGCAGCGAAGCGTTCGCCCGCGACTTGACGCAGTTCCGCGGCGACCTTGGCGCCATCGTGTTCGGACAACTGCAGACAGACGGTGTGGATGCGCTGCGACAGTTCGCTGACGACCTGCCATTCGTTGGCCGCGGCAGCGCCCTCCAGCCGCTGCACATCCGCGGCGACGCCGCGGTAGAACACCCGTGCCACATGCCGGACCTTGTCCGGGTCGTGTTCGAGCAGTTCGCAGAACTCGCCCATCTGTGCGGACATCGCTACCCCCGACACGATCAGTTTCGTGCCATTGATCACATTCTAGGCAGGCGGTCGGCGACCCCGGAATAGGGAAAAGTCTTAGAGCCAGGGGCTTGGAAGTGTCGGCAAACCACTGGCGCGGTGTCGTCGAGGAAAGCCCGCTGCGCTCGGCTTAGCCCCTTATCGCCGCGGACTGCACCGGCATGGGCGAAGCCGTTTGCAGCGGACTTTCATCGTTGACCTCGACCAGGGCGTGCGCAGCCGGCCGAGACTCTACGGACGCGATCAGTGCCTGATGCTGCCGACGCCAAGCGAATCGGGCGGCGACTTCCGCTCGGCGATGCCGCGTCCTACGAACTCCTCGGCGCGATCCAGGGTCCGCACGATTCGCGGCCGCCGCTGGCGATAAGCATCGGCGAAGCACTCGCCCGCAGTGTGGGTCAGGCCGGCCGCCGCTTCCGCGGCGTCGTGCTCGCCTACCTGCAGACAGCTGACTTGAATTCGCCATGCCAATGCACGAACGGTCGACCACTCATTGGCGGCCGCAGCCTGCTCCAGGCGGTGCAGATCCTTGATCGCCGAACGGTAGAACTCCCAGATCACCCGCCGCACTTTGTGCTGGTCGTTTTTCAGCAGTCGGGCGAGCTCGGGAAAATGGACGGTCATCGCCTGCTCCTGGGGACATGAGTGGGCCTGCGTCCGCTGCCGATGAGCCTGGGGCCCAGACGAGTCCGTCGTCCGGCCTGCCAGGCACCCGAAGCATGATGAATGCAGGGCCCGGCGGCGGGAATTAGGAAAAATCTTAGTGCTCGGCAATGCCGGCAGGTGATGCACGGACCTCAGGAAGTGCGGCTCGATCGCGCCGCCATCGGTGCGGCATGCGCGGCATGCGCGGCGTGCGCGGCATGCGCGGCATGCGCGGCATGCGCGGCGTGCGCGAGTCCGGGCCGAGCGCGGCGATCTCTATAACAGGTAGTCGAGCCCATGCTGCTCGAGATAGTGGCCGAGCTCGTCCTTGGACCTCAAGCCGAGCTTGCGCAACGCGTTGTATTTGTGCGTCGTCACGGTTTTGTAGCTGCGATTGCTGTCGATGGCGATGGCTTGCAGGTTCTCGCCCCGCGCCAAGGCGATCATCACCGTCCGCTCGCCCGTGGTGAGCTGGTGCCATGGATGCTTGCGCGCGATATCGAGATCGACCAGTGGGTCGACATAACTGTTTCCAGCCACGACCGCGCCGATGGCGTCGATCGCCACTTGCGGGCCGCTGGCCTTGGAAACGAAAGCGCGGGCGCCGAGATCCAGCAGCGCCTGGGCCAGACAGGGATGCTCCTCTCCGGTGTAGATCACCACTTGCAGCGAGGGCTGCGCGGCCAGGATCGCCTGCAGCAGCGGGGCGCTGTTCAATCGACCCGGCATGCGCAGGTCCAGGACCAGATATTCCCAGGATTCGGCCTGCAAACGGGACAGCAGGCTGTCGCTGTCGGTGACCGAATCGACCAGAACGCGGCCCTGGCCGAGCGCGGTTTTCAGCATTTCCGCAAGCGCGACGATGATGATCGGGTGATCGTCCGCGATCAGTATCCTTGCCGGCAACGCGTTCGCCTTCATGTTTCACCCGCCTCATCCGGATACGCCAGGTACGCGAGGACGCGCATCATCACCCTATCCAGTTCGTCTCGCGTGCTTGCGAATGTTTGTCCGAGACAGTCGCCCGGAGAGCCGGCGGACACCGCCCGTTCGATCGAGGCTAACCCCTGCGCTGCGGCCGTCTCGCCGATCTGCAGGCAGCCCGACTTCATCTTGTGCGTCAGCGCCCCGATCGTCGCCCAGTCGCGGCTTGCCCAGGCCCGGTCCAGTCGCTGCAGGTCCTCGCCGGTACAGCGGGCGAAAACATCCAGCACCCTGCGCACCCGGGCGGTATCGCCTCGCAACAGACGGCTCAAGGGCTCGAAATTGGAGGCCTTCATCGCAATCCGAATCCGCCTCCCGCCCAGGTTGAGAACGGTGCATGATATAGGCAAGTCGTCCGTTCTTTGATCGCTGCGCGCATATGCTGGCGTTCTAAGACAACTCGTCGCGATTGTCCATGACGGAGACCACGTTTGCCCAACTCGCCGTACCCGGTCGGATTGAGGGCTCTGGTCGTCGACGACGATCCGGTGATGCTCGAGATCATCTCCGCGCTGCTCGGCGACGCCGGGCTGCTGCTTCCGGAAACCGCGGACAAAGGCGAGCTCGCCCTCGAACGGTTGGCGGCCCGCCCCTTCGACCTGCTGATATGCGACCTCAACATGCCAGGCATGGACGGGATCCGTTTGCTGAGCCATGTTGCCGCGCTGTCGCGCCACCCCGCGGTCATCCTGCTCAGCGGCGAGGATTCCCGCGTGCTCGACGTCAGCCGGCAGTTCGCCGAAGCCAAAGGCTTGACGATACTCGGGGTGCTGGGAAAACCGGTCGATCTGCAGTCCCTGACCACGGTGTTGGCGCGATATCGTCCGGCGGAAGGCCGCTCGTGGCAGGACGCGCCCGACGTGGCGATCGACGGCGACGCCATCCGTGGCGGCATCGACGGAGGCGCGTTGCATCTGGCCTATCAACCCAAGCTGGAACTGGGCAAGCGCTCGTTCGTCGGTGCCGAAGCGCTGTTGCGCTGGCAGGACCCGAAGCTCGGTGCGGTTCCACCGTCGGACGTGGTGCGGGCCGCGGAAAACGCGGGCCTGGTCGATCTGCTCACCCTGGCCGTCCTTACCCGGGCGGTGGCCGATCGCGCCGCACTGATGCGCAACGGCATCGACATCAATCTCGCCTTCAACGTATCGATGCATAACCTGCACAACCTGTCGATCATCGACCGGATGTCGGAGATCGTCGCCGCGGCCGACGATCGGCCGGATCGTTACACCCTGGAGGTCACCGAGACGCACCTCATGAAGGAGCCGGCGCATGTGATCGAGGCCTTGATCCGCTCTCGCCTGCGCGGCTTCAAGGTCGCCATCGACGATTACGGCACCGGCGCGGCGACGATGCAGTTTCTGATGCAGCTGCCGAGCACGGAGTTGAAGATCGACCGCAGCTTCGTCGCCGCCGGGCCGCGCAGCGAGCACGGGCGCGTCCTGTTGCAGTCCGCCATCGAACTGGGCCTTAGCCTCGGTCAAACCGTCACCGTCGAAGGCGTGGAGACCGATCAGGAGGATAGGCTGGCGCGCGAACTCGGTGGCCATCTGGGCCAAGGTTACCTGTATGGGCGTCCGATGGAACTGAGCGAACTGATCGCATGGGCGTGTACGCATCCGGTCGGCGTTCCTGCGAACCCAGGCTAGGTCCGTGCGCCACCTACCCTGGGATCAATGAGCGTATCTGCGCAGACTTGAGCGAGACGGAACGGGGCGCCTATGCGGACATCACCCGCCCGTCTGCTCACCGGCCGTCATCACGACGGGCGCTGACCGTGCACGACATCCTTGGAACGCGGTCAGTGCACTCGATGCCTGCAGAGGAGTCCGAATCAGGAACAGCCCTCGCCGGGGGCATGGCAAGAACTGCTCATCGAGTGCGGGGCCACTCTATGCGGCGATCGCAGTCGCAGATAGTCCCGCAACGACAACATCGGGTTGACCGTTCGCGAACGCTCGCGGGATGCGATCTTGATCGCACCGAACGATCCACCGGCATCGCTGCTTCGGCCTTGCGATCGACTGCGATGTTTCGCAAGCCCTGCATCATGCAAGCGCGATCGGCGCGCGAACGAGGCTGTCGTGGGCGAGCCGCTCGCTGAGGAACCCGATCAGCGCTTGTACCTTTAGCGACGATCGCCTGCTGGAGGGATACACCAACGACACCGGGCCGGCGGGCGGCGCGCAGTCGGGCATGACGACCTTCAATCGACCGGTGGCTATCGCATCGGCAATCACATAGTCGGGCAACAAAGCCAAACCCAGACCGGAGCGCGCGGCCTGTAACAGTTGGAAGCAACAAGGGCTGCGGATGCGTTCGCGAACGCGGGCCGTCCTCAGCTCGCCCTCGACCAGTAACTGCCATCCAGCCGACGTCCCGTTGCCCGAATTGACGAGGCAGTCGTGATAAGCCAGTTCGCCCGGGAGTTTCGGAGTACCTCTCGCGGCCAGGTACTCGGGGCTGGCGCAAATCCAAGAGCGCGTCGCACCCAAGCGTTTGGCGAGCAGGCTCGAGTTCGCGAGGTGACCGATGCGTATCGATAAATCGTAGTTCGTGCCGTTGCCGCCCGCATCGCATTCTTCGACGCCGAGGTCGATCCTGAGGCCGGAGTATATCGAAGCGAATTCGTTGAACAGCGGCGCCAACACCTGCGCGCCGTAGAAATGCGGCACCGAGACCCGCAGGGTGCCGTGGATCCCTCCGTTGAAGCCGGCGGCCAGATCGTTGGCGGCCTCCACCGATTCGATGATCGACACGCAACGCTCGTAGTAGGCATTGCCGACGTCGGTAACGCTGATCCTGCTGCCGCTGCGATCGATCAGTTGAGTTCCGAGCTGCAGCTCGATCTCGCTGATGCGGCGACTGATAACGGATTTCGAAGTGCCGAGCTGGCGCGCGGCGCCGGTAAAGCTGGTCGCGTTCACGACCGCGACGAACGCGAGCATCTCGGAGAAGCTGATCAGCGCAGGGTTTCTGCGCGGGGCGATCTCGTAGTTCACGTTCATTGCGGCATCCATCGAATGAGCGGAAGCCGGTGCAGCCCTGCCCGGCGTCTCGCTGCGGCGATGCTTCTTCATTCTTCATAGAAGCAGCAGACAAGGCGGAACGCTCGTGACCGAACGACGAATCGTCGCGATCGATTCCGATCGGATTAAGTGCCCCGCATCGCCTTCACCGGTGCAAGCGACGGTCGGCTTTGTTCCGACCCGCCTGTCAGCGAATTCTTAGTTCGAGCGGATACTAATGCGATGAGCATCACGATTTGAATTGGGAAAATTCTTAGGCGATCCCCGTCGCCAGTGCACATGCGCCGGCCACGGCGCGGCTGCGAATCCGCCAACCGGGTGTTGCCGATGCTTGGCCAGGCAGCCCGGATACCCGTTGCCACGTGGAAGTGGCGTGCCGGGGAGCGCTGCCGGCGCGATGGCGGCAGCATCTGCCGTTGGCGTCACCTTCTGCCGATCCATTCGGCCAACAGGTCCAACAATTCGTCGGGGTCGATCGGTTTGGCGACGAAGTCGTCCATGCCCGCATCGGCGCAGCGTTTGCGGTCTTCCTGCATCACGTTGGCCGTCATCGCCAGGATCGGGACTCTGGGCTGCGGCATCAGCCGGCGGATTTCCCGGGTCGCGGTCAGCCCGTCCATGACCGGCATCTGCATGTCCATCAGGATGATGTCGTAAGCCTGGGCTTGGGCCATGCCCACCGCGATGGCGCCGTCGTCGGCCACGTCGACCCGCAGTCCGGCATCGCTCAGGACCGCCCGCGCCACTTCCTGGTTGAAATCATTGTCTTCCACCAGCAGCACGCGCTTGCCGATGAGCGCGCCGTGCCGGCCCTCCTCTTGGGTCGGCCCCTCGGAAGCCTCTTCTTCGGAGGCTCCTATCATGCCGACCACCGAATCGATCATCTGCGAAGGTTCGATCGGCTTGATCAGCCGCACACCGCCCACGTCTCCCGTCTGCGCTACCGACTCCATGCGCTTGGCGCTGGCAACCGCGATGAGACGGATCGTTCGCGACGGTGCGTAGGCTCTGATGCGTTCCACGACCGACGGCCCCTCGAGGCGCGGGATATCCAGGTCCAGGACCACGACATCGAACGGTCTTTCGGATTCCACCGACGATTTGAAAGCGGCCAGCACGCTCCTGCCGTCGCAGACGGTCGCGACCGTGAACCCCAGGCCGGTCAACATTCTCGAGAGTTCGCCATGGCATTCGGCGACCAGGATGCGCCGGCCCCGTACCGTCGCAGGCAGTTCCTCGGCGTTGAGCTGCAACTCGCCGCGCCCCAATCGTGCGGTGAACCAGAAGGTGCTGCCTCGGCCGAGCTCGCTGTCCACCCCCACCTCGCCGCCCATCAGCTCGACCAGGTTCTTGCAGATCGCCAGGCCAAGTCCGGCGCCCTCGTACTTGCGCGTGGTGGAGCTGTCACCCTGCTGAAACGCCTCGAATATCAAACCGACTTGATCGAGATCCAAGCCGATGCCCGTATCGCGTACGGTGAAACGCAGCAGCATGTCGCGCTCATCGCGTTGATCGACTCCGACCGATATCCGGATCCCGCCACGGTCGGTAAACTTGACCGCGTTGGTGGCGTAGTTGATCAGCACCTGGCCCAAACGCAAGCGGTCGCCCATGAGCGCCGCGGGCACGTCGGACGCCACATCGAATTGGATCTGCAGCCCCTTTTCTTCCACCTTGTCCCCGACCACGCTCGCGACGTCGCCCAATAGCTGCGATAGCGTGAAGTACGATTGCTCGATGGTCAGCTTGCCGGCCTCGACCTTGGAAATATCCAGGATGTCGCTGATGATGCTGAGCAGGTGCTGGCCTGCGCGCTGGATCTTGTCGAGGTAGGCGCGCTGTCCCGGGTCGGCGCTGTCCTTCAGCGCGAGATGCGACATGCCGAGAATGGCGTTCATCGGCGTGCGGATCTCATGGCTCATATTGGCGAGGAACTGGCTCTTGGCCGCATTGGCCGCATCGGCCATGGCCTTGGCCTGTCTCAGATCCTCTTGCGCCCGCACCAGTGCGGTGATGTCCTGGGTCGTGCCGCTGACCTGCAAGGGAGCACCGTCGAGGTCGGAGTACACGCGGCCGCGCGTAGTCAGCCAGCGCGTGTTGCCGCCCGGCAAGACCACGCGGTATTCGACCGAAAGGCGTCCGGCCCGCCGCGCATCGTCGACCGCGGCCTGCAAGTGCGCGCGGTCATGCGGGTGAACCAGCTTGAAGAACGCCTCGATCGAAATAGGCGTCCCCTGAGGAATGCCGAACATCGAGAAATTCCGGTCGGACCCGGTCAACAACCCGGTCCTCATGTCATACTGCCAAGTCGCCAGATCGCCACCCTCGATGGCCAGGCTCAGGCGCTCCTCGCTCTCGCGCAATGCAGCTTCGGCGCGGCGGCTCTCGGTGATGTCGTCCAGGGTGAACTGCAGTATCTGTCTGCCGCGATGGCTGAAGGCCATCAAGTGAACCATGGCATCCCAGGTCTGGCCGTTCGGCCGCCGATGCCGCCACTCGAAGGTCTCCATGCCCTTGGTGAGCGCGGCTTGATCGTAATGCTCGATGGCCGTCGCCGAGTCGGTCCCATCGTACTGAGTCGGGTCCGATACATCGAGCGGCGTCTTGCCCAGGAGTTCTTCGCGGCGGGCATAGCCATACACCTTCACCGCGGCTTCGTTGCAGTCGATGAAGCCCGCGCCGTCGGGGTCGTAGACCACCATCGCCCGGTGCGAGCCCTGGAACAGCAGTTTGTTGAAGGCCTCGCTCTCTTTCAACGAATCTTCCGCGAGTTTGCGCCGGGTCACATCGCGCACGATCGCCAGCACGCCGTCCTGATTGCGCAGTTGTATCCCGTGCATCACGATTTCGGCGAAGAACGGCGTCTTGCCGCCGCGCAAATGCTGCCACTGCACGTGCACTACATCGCCTTCGATGTGTGCGGTCAGGCCCTCCGGCAGCGGCGGATCGCCCCCGCTCACCAGCCGCCCCAGCACGAAAGCGCGCGTCCTGTTGCCTAGCTCGATGCTGTCCTGACCGCCCGGCTGAGTCGCCGGGGTGATCAGCGGATCCGACAGGCGACGACCGATCAGATCCGTCTTCGACGACACGCCATATAACTTCACCGCCGCTTCGTTCACATCGACGATGCCTTCGTGAGTGATGAACAGATAGCAGTCGGGCGATCGATCCCATAGCGCACGCAATTGCTCGGTGGCTTTATCGGCGCATTTTTCGGCTTCACGGCGATCGGTTATGTCGACGGCGATGCCGCAGATCGAATGAGGGACTCCGGCATCGTCGGTCAAGGGGAACTTGGTGCTCTGGAAGATGCGCGGCCCGTCGGCTCCGAGCACTTCTTCTTCGACTTCCTTGACCTGGCCGGCCGACAGCACTTCGGCATCGTTGGCGCGCACCCGCAGGGCGGCGTCGCGCGGAATGATGTCGAAGTCGGTCTTTCCGAGCGCTGCGCCGCGCGCAAGAGCGAAGAATCGCTCATAGGCGCGGTTGGTGAGGATCAGGCGGCCGAGCATATCCTTGACGAAGACGATGGCCGGATACTCGTCGATTACCTCCTGGATCAGTCGCTGCGAAAATCGCTGCTTGCGCAAGGCCCGCATCAGCAGCCACGACAGCATCATGCCGACCAACAGGCACGCGAGGATCGAGATCGTAATGACCGCGACGACCACTACGAAGTCCTGCCGAGCCGCCCGCTGCTGTTGCCTGGCGACTCGCGGTTGCAGTTCGATCAAACGATGCAGATCGGCGATGAGCGCATCCAGGGATGCGCCGAACCTGGCCGTCTCGGAATCCGGCTCGCCTCGACGCCGGCCGGCAAGGACGACTGCGTCGGCGTCGCGCACCAACACGCCGACTTGCCGATCGGCCTGAATGGCCAACCCCCGCTCCTCCGCGGTCATGCGGGTGGCCATATAGTCGCGCCAACGTTCGCTGCGCAAACCAATCAACGCGCCCGCTTTGGACGAGGAAGACTCGGCCGCCGGCAGCTCGCCGTGGAGATGAACCCTCAGGGCCTGGGCGCTTTCCAGAACCGCGGACAGGTGCCCAAGGGCCAGTGTCCGGTCTTCGTAGACGGTGTCCAGCCGCTGCATCACGCTGCGCAGCCCGACGATGCCCGCGGCCCCCGCGATCATGACGAACAGACACGAGACCGCGACCAGCAACCTGAGCCTTGTGTCGATCTTCAACTGATTCAAGCGACCCCCTTGGCCGGGATGTCGTCGCCCCCGCTGGCGATAGCGGGCAGCTTCGGCACCCTGCTTGGTTCAGATAGCGCTAGCGCAGCACCCACGGTCCTCTCTTATGGCAAACCATCGCAATTGTCCAGGCTCGATCATTCAGGCTGGATGGCCCAACCGTGGCTATCAGCGCCGGGGGCGCGGCACCGCAGCGTCCGCGAATCGGCTGCGCTTCGCCAGGGTGGGTATCGACACGGCCGAATTGGAGAGCTTGTCGACCGGCCATGGCCCAGGCCGGTGCTGCCCCACGATCCGCGCCGACGGCCTGTAGTAGCCTAACGCCATGCGCCTGCTCGTCCTCGAAGATCAAGCCGATTTGCGCCGGGCCGTTGCCGGACGCCTGCGCTCGCACGGGCATGCGGTCGACGAGGCGCCCGATCGCGGTACGGCGGAATCGTTCGTGCGCTCGTATGCCTACGATGCCTTCGTGCTCGACCGACTGCTGCCGGATGGCGATGGCCTGTCGCTGCTGCGGCAGTGGCGCGAACGCGGCGTGTCGACGCCGGCCTTGTTTCTCACTGCCTGCGACCGGGTCGAAGACCGTATCGAGGGTTTCGCGAACGGCGCCGACGACTATCTGGTGAAACCCTTTTCGATGGACGAGCTGATGGCGCGCATATCGGCCATCGCCCGCCGCAGCGGCGAAATCCGCCCCAGCATCGTGCGCGTGTCGGATCTGGAGGTCGACCTCGGCCGTCGTGAGGTCAGGCGCCGCGGGGTGCTGTTGCCGCTGCGCCCGAAAGAGTTCGCCTTGCTGCAGTTGCTGGCCGAGCGTGCCGGCCGCGTGGTCTCGCGCAGCGACATCATCGCCGCGTGCTGGGGCGAAAGCCAGGAGCCTGCCTCGAACGCCGAGGAAGTGATCGTCGCGGCGCTGCGCCGCAAGCTCGGCGCTCCTGCGCTGCTGCGCACGATCCGCGGCGCCGGCTATCTGCTGGAAGAGCCGGATGCCGCAACGAAGCCGTGAGCAGGTGCTGCGCAGCCTCCACCTGCGTTTGACCGCAAGCTGGACCCTGGCCTGGCTGCTGTGCGTGGCGACGCTATGCATCGTGGCCATCAGCGTGCATGCGCGTCTCAGTCAACTCGATTTCGAGTCGCGGATGCAGCTTCGCGCCACGGCGATATACGGACTCACCTGGTTCGACGAGCGCGGCGCCTTCCATGATGAAGTGTTGCGCAAAGAGCCCGGCGTGCTGGATGCCGGCAGCGACGTCTGGGTCATCGCTCCCGGACCGCCGGACCGGATACTGCTGCAGCCTGGACAGCCTCGTTTCGATCCGGCTTCGCCCACCGCCCTGGCCGCCTCGGTCCTGCGCCGCGGCGATTTCGCCGAGGACGGGCGGGATCGTCGCGGCAGGTCTTATCGATTGCAGGCCAAGCTCACCTACGATCATGCCGACCGGCCCATCGCCGCGATCCTGGTGCTGGCCGATCCGGGCGCACGCGATGCCGCACAGGCCGCCTTCGTGCGCTGGACCTTGCTGGCTGTCGCCGTGCTCGCCGCGGTCGGCGTGCTGGTCGGCAACGCCCTCGCCCGCCGTTCGCTGCGGCCGGTCGTGCAATCGTTCGAAATGCAGGAGCGCTTCATCGCCGCGGCGGCGCACGAGTTGCGCACGCCGGTGGCCGGCCTGCTGGCGCTTTGCGAATCGGCCGACGCCGGCGAGGCGCCTCCGACGCAGACGCTCGGCCGCGTCAATCGGATCGCCGCGCAGACCGCGGGCCTGGTCGACAAACTGCTGTTGCTGGCGCGACTCGATTCGGCGAACGCCCAACTCGCGAACGAACAGGTGCGTCTCGATCTGCTGGTCGAGGCGGTCCTGCCCGAGGACGGTTCGGTGTCGCTGGATGCCTGCGAGTCGGTGATCCGGGCCGACCCGCGGCTGGTGCAGATCGCGGTACGCAATCTGGTCGAGAACGCCTTGGCGCATGCAGCGGCCGACGGGACGCGCGAGCCGATCGCGGTGACTGTTCGCGACCGGACCGTCGTCGTCGAAGACCGCGGCAGCGGTTTCCCCGCCGAGCTGATGCAGCGGCTCACCGAGCCGTTCGTGGCCCGTGCCGCCAGCCCGGGCTCCGGGCTGGGCCTGTCCATCGTGCAGCACATCGCACAACTGCATGGCGGCCGGCTGCGCCTGGAGAACCGCGCCGGCGGAGGCGCCCGGGCGATTCTCCAGCTTTGACCTGGTATCAGCTGGATGTCAGGTTCGCCGCGTAGATTGCCGCTCCAGACGCCCCGCCCGGGGCCTGGAGACCATCGCAATGCAAGCCGATCCGCGGTTTTCGAACCCATCCGCCCTGCCCGTCCCAGGCTGGCACAAGCTCATGGCCGGCGCCCTGCTGGCCGTCGCCCTGGCGACTGCCGGCGCCGCCCACGCCCGCACGGCGTCGGGCTACATGCCGGACGAGACGGCGCGTCATGAAGGCACCTGGCTGCAGTGGCCGCATGCCTATACCTATGGCCGGACCTATCGCGACCGGATCGAGCCGACCTGGATCGCCATGACCCAGGCGCTGGTACGCAGCGAGAACGTGCACATCATCGTCTACGACGCCGGCGAACAGACGCGCGTTCGCAACAAGTTGGCGGCCGCCGGGGTGTCCCTGGCGAAGGTGAGCTTCCTGATCCGCCAGACCGACGACGTGTGGGTGCGCGACAACGGCCCGATCTTCGTCTACGACGCGAACGACCGACTCAAGATCACCGACTGGGGCTTCAACGGTTGGGGCTTCGATGCGGCTTACCGTAAGGACGACGCCGTTCCGGTCACCGTGGCCGGGCAGTTGGGCATGGCGCGGGTCGATCTCAACGACGTGATTCTGGAAGGCGGTTCGATCGAGACCGACGGGCGCGGCGTGCTGATGGCGACCCGCAGTTCGATCCTGGAACCGAACCGCAACCCGGACATCACCGAGGCGGAGCTGGAGGCCGTGCTCGCCGACCAGCTTGGCGTCGACAAGTTCATCTGGTTGGACGGCGCGCCCGGCGGCAAGGACGACATCACCGACATGCACATCGACGGCTTCGCCCGTTTCGGCACGCCGCATGCCATCGTCACCATGAGCCGCAGCGACTTGAGTCATTGGGGCCTGCCGGCGGGCGACATCGACCGCCTTTATAGGGCCACCGATATCGACGGCGCGCCCTACGATTTCGTGCAGCTGCCGCTGACCGCGCGCGATGTCGTCACCAGCTATGGCTACAAGCTTGGCTACCGAGGCTCGTACGTGAACTACTACGTCGGCAACACCGTGGTGCTGGTGCCGGAGTACAAGGACCCGAACGACGCCGTGGCGAAGTCGATCCTGCAACGGCTCTATCCGGGCCGCAGCGTCGTCGGGATCGATGTGCGCAACTTGTATCGCAATGGCGGCATGGTGCATTGCGTGACGCAGCAGCAGCCTGCGGCGTTGTGAGGCACTGACCACGGCTACGGCTGTCGCGTCGGCTTATGGCCGGCGCGATGGCGAGGGTTACTTCGCCTTAGGAGGCGGCGGCCATTCCAATGTAGGAGCGGTGTGAGCCGCGACCGCGCTGTAACGGTCTCGCGGCGTCTCGTTGCCGCAAGATAAAGATCTAGATCAAACGCCAAAAGCTTCCGCCACTAAAGCGGCGGGTTACTTTCTTACAACAAAAGTCCGTCTGGATTCCCTTCGGTCAAAGGTAACCAAAGAAAAATGCTTTGTTTTGAATCACAGGCCCGCGCGTCCGATGCCGTCGCAGGGCTCTACATACGGGACATCCCTGTCCCGATGAAAAACGGCCTGCATCCCTGCAGGCCGCCCTCCGGGTCTTCTGTTGCCTTCGCGAGTGTTTCACGACGCACAGCAACAGAAACAGAAACAGAAACAGAAACAGCAATCCTGCAGCCACGACGACTCAAAGGGTAGGAGCGACGCGAGTCGCGACCGCGTTGCAACGGTCTCGCGGCGCGTGGCCGGTTTCTCTGCAGGAGCGGCCTGAGCCGCGACCCGCGCGGCGTCGCATCTATGAAAAAAGCCGCCCTCAGAAGAACCCCGCCGGCATCGGCGGTGTGGCGTCGTCCAGGAACGACACGGTCGCGGCCACGACGGTCTCGGCTTCGGCCATGATGCCGATATGGGAGGTGCCTGGCAGGACCAGCAGGCGGGCCGGCGGCGGGGCCGACAAAAAGCCTTGCGCCGCCAGCGCGGGGGCGCCGCCGCCGCGCATGCGGAACATCTCCACGCCGTGTTCCGGGCCCATGATGTCGTAGTCGCCCATGACGATCATGGTCTTGTGCTTCAGCGCCTTCATGCCGCTGCCCCAGTCGAAGGGCGTGGCATCGAGCACTTTCAGTTTTTCGACCAGCACCGGGAAATCCTCTCGCCTGGGCGCGAGCCGGTCGTATTCCTTCCTGATCGGCGTGTTGTCGAACACCGCAGGGGTGATATGTCCGATGCCCGCCAACACTTCCTTGTAGGCCGCGTCCAGGCGGGTGCCCGCCGAGGCCGTGACCAGTTTCGCGACCTTGGCCGGATGACGGATGGCGAGCTGGATGGCGGCGCCGCCTCCCATCGAGTAACCGAAGACGTCGGCTTGCTTCACCCCCGCTGCGTCGAGCACGGCCGCGGCATCGTCGGCCAAGGCTTCATAGGTGATCGGGCCTGGGCCATCGCCGGTGCGGCCGTGGCCGCGTTGATCCAGAACGATCACCGGACGGGTGCGGGCGAAACGATCGACGATGGCGGCCATGGTATCGGCCGACATATAGGCACCGTGCAGGACCAGCAGCGGGGCCTTGGCCGATTTCAAGTCGCCGACGATGTCGTAGTGAATGGCCAGGTCGTCGCGTTTGACGATGGCGGCACGTTTGGCGGGCGCTGCTACTTGCGACGGTTCCGCCGCGAGTGCGGTGACGGTGGGCGCGGCGAACAGCGCCAAGCCGGTCAACACGGCCGCGGCCAGCGATCGACAACCGGAATGAGACAGGGACATAGGGGCTCCTTTATTGGTTCGGTGAAAGTATTGGGTGGATGTGCCGGTTCATCGGGGACTGGATCGGCAGCGCCGTCGTCGGCCATCCAAAACGACCGATCTATGGATTAGACGAACGAGGAATCGGCGATTCGACATGCCTTCGATATTCCGGGTCATCGGCCAGCCGATGCCCGGGCCGTTGCGACGGCCCGGGCTGGACGGCGGATCTTCAAAGTTTGCGTTCGGGCGTCAGCGCCAGCGAGTAGACCGCAGGGCCAGGCAGGAACGGCGAGCGCCGCCCCTGCACCCAATCGTCGTGCCCGCGCCCCCAGAACGGCGAGAACACGTGCCCGCTCTGCCCTCCCGGCATGTGGGCGATACCCGAGTCTTCGTGCCCGGGCGAGACCACCATGCGTTCGGTGGCGCCGAAGGCCGGGCCCTGCACGCGCGGCATGCCGCTGTCGCCCGGCAGCGGATCGCGTGGCATGCACAGCAGGCGCTTGCCCAGCAGCGGTACGGCCGAAGCCAAGGGGTGACATATCGCCGCGGTATTCCGCTCGCCCCAGGTGCGCTGCGCCAGCGCTCCCTGGCCGGACAACTCCTGCCGTACTTCCTGCGCTGCATCCTCGAATAGCGCCTCCCAGGACGGATAGCGCCTCGACAACAGATGCTTCGGCTGGGCCGTGGCCAGGGGCCAGGCCACGCCTTCGAACTGCGGCAACTGCGGCATGACGAAACGATGCTTCATCCTCGCCTGGGCCGGTGCCGTCAGGCCATCGAGGATGCGCGCATGCACCGCCAGCCGCCATGCGCGTACCAAGCGGTAACTCACCGAGTCGGCGCTCGCGCGTCCCTCCCAGCGAGCGGCCGCCTGGGCCATTGCAGCCAATGCGGAATCGCTGCGGCCACGACGCGCCTGGGCCTGCATCAACTCCCACCATGGCGTCAGCATCAACGCCCGGTCGTCGAGCTGGACCGCCAGGAGATCGGGCTCGGCGAAAGTTCGCCGCTGCTGCAAGGCATCGCGTATCTGCCCGGCTCGTGCGCCGTGCGAATAGCCGCCATCGCCTATCCGGTTCAGCGATGCGGCATCCAGGGTGCGGTTGTTCGCGGTCCACAGGCGATGGTCCGGCGGGTCGATGATAAAGGGCGGGATGGAAGGCGGCGCAGCGTATTCGGCCGAGGCGTCCGGGCAATTTCTCTGCATCGAACTGTCCGGGCCGGCCTTTGTCGCCGCTCGCTCGCTCGACGCTCGCTCGGTGCCGGGCCATCGGCAATCGCTGGAGTCATGCGCGGGTATCGTCGGGCCGATCAGGGTCCAGGCAATCCGGCCGCGGCGATCGGCCAGCATCAGATTAGCCGTGGGCAGGCCCACCGTGCGCGCCTGGGACAATGCCTCGCGCACGTCGCGGGCGTGGTGAAGCGTCGCCAGATCGAGGTTGAGGCCTTCGGGGCGATAGGCCGTCCAATGCAGTTGCATCGGTGGCTGGCCGACCGCATCGACGATCAAGGGGCCGCGTTCGTCATCGAGCACCCGCAGCACGACCGGGTCGCGCCCCTTGACCCGGATGATTTCCACCGCGGGTTTGCGTTGCAGCAACGCGGCGCAGCTGCTCGCCTCCTTGCCCCCGCAATGCGGATCCCAATCGAGCGTGTCCGCATAGCCGTTGGTGAACCCCCAGGCGACCTTGCCGTTGCTGCCTGCGATGACCACCGGCAAGCCCGGCAGGGTGAACCCGGAAACGTCCACCCGCCCGGTTTCGTGACCGTAACGCAGCCGCGCCCGGAACCACACGTTCGGAACGCTCAGCCTGGAGTGCATGTCGTCGGCCAGGATCGCGCGGCCATCGCTCGTCAGCGCCCCGGCGACGGCGAAGTTGTTGCTGCCCGGCGTGCCGCTGCTGTCGATTGGGGCCGGGCGCGGCCGAACCGGGCCGGGCAGTTTGCGCAGATCCACGGCATCCGCATCCGGCAACACGGCGTCGCCGCGGGCTTGTCCTTGCATCGGTGCATCCCAGCGCGTGCCGTCGCGCATCAGCAGATCGAACACCGCCGCAGGCAGGTGCGGCCGCATGGAACGCAACGCAGCTTCGCGCCCGTTCGACGCATCCTGCAGGTTGACGTACATCGCGTATCCCGCCAGCGCCGAGTCCTCGGCTTGCCACGGCTGCGGCGCTTGGCCCAGCAGCAGATAGGGCCACGGCCGCACCTTCAGATGTGCCAGGCCGGCATTCACGCCCTCGGTGTAGGCACGTAAGGTCTCCGCGTGACCGCCGGCGAAGGCCTCGGAGTGGAGCCTGGCGCGATGGCGAAAACGATGGATCCGATGTTTGCGGTCGGCCTTGAGCATGGAGGGGCCGAGCAGCTCCGCCAATTCGCCGGCGGCGGTGCGCCGCATCAGATCCATTTCGAAATAGCGCTCCTGGGCATGGACGTAGCCCAAGGCACGCGCGGCGTCGGACTGGTTGGAGGCATCGATGGTGACCACGCCATCGCGATCGCGCTCTACTTCGACTGCGGCGGAAAGCCCGGCCAGGTCCAACCGCCCGTCCAGGGTCGGCAGGCTGCCGCGCACCAGCCACCACGCCGCGAACGCGAGCAAGGCGAACAGCGATGCCAGCCCCCACAAGATCGACCGCAACCGCTTCGCCATTTCGCCTCGCCCATCGGGATGTCGGTCCGCCGCTGCGGCGGAGAGGAATTATTTTGCGCCTGCGCACCGGAGCAGACCACGCATGGGCCAGCGCCGCCCCGCCCATAACGGACTAAGGCTGCGGCTCCGACTCCGAGCCGGCCTGTAGCCCCTGCCTGGATAGCAGGCTAGTTCGCAGCCACTGCGCCGTCGCCGGGTCGGCCGGCAAGAAGGTCTCGACGGCGAGTTCGCACAGGCTCAGGTCCAGCGGGTTCTTGAACATCGTGGTGGTGCTGATGAAGGACAACACGCCGCAGGACGCGCGCAATCGCAGGGGGACGACGAAGCCGTGCGCGGCCGATGCGAGCGCCTCTGCCGCCGGTCCGGGGTAATCGCTGAGCTCTCGATGCAAGGCTCGAAGCATGGGGTCGGCGGTGGCCTCGGCCTGCCGGCGCAGGCGATGCAGCAGATGCGCACGCCATGACCCCAGATTGAGAATCCGCGGTGCCAAGCCTTGTGGGTGCAGGCTCAGACGCAGCACGTTGAGCGGTGCCTGCAACAGGAACGGGGCGATGCCGCCGTCGTGCAAAACACTCAGCGCGCGATTACGCGCCAACAAGTTCCAGTTGCGGTCGACGGCGATCGCCGGGTACGGCTCGTGGCCGCGCAATACCAGCTCCACGGCCTCGCGCGCCGGTTCGAGTGCCGGGTCGTCCTGGATGCGGCCCTCGGAATAGATCGCCGACCACCCGCCTGCCCGCATCAGCAGATTGCGTTCGCGCGGCGGCACGTCGAGGCGGTCGGCCAGGCGCATCAACATGGTCCGGCTCGGCTGCGAGCGACCGGTCTCGATGAAGCTCATATGGCGCGCAGAGGTATTCGCAAGCTCGGCCAGGTTCGACTGGCTGAGACCACGGCGCTGGCGCCAGTCGCGGATGAGTTCGCCTACGGGTCGGATCGCGTTCATGCGGCCACGATAGTCAGGGCGCAGGGCTTGGCCATTACCTGTGGGGTAAACGACGGGGCCGGCTTACCGTGTCCGTTCGCTTGCCGAAACCCCGTAGCCGATAGAGCCGCCTGGTCCGGGCGGCCACCGGTATGCCGTGGCCGCGCTCGACGTGCGCCGCGCCGCTCCGCGATGAAGCCCCGACCATCATCGTGGTCCAGCGCAAGCCTGCGCCCTGACCCGCCCGTGCGCTAGAAGCTCGCGCTGAGATTGAAGCCGAAGCTGATGTCGGCGGTCGGATAGCCGCGCGGTTTGGAGATCGGCGCGCCGGCGAACAGGTCGTAACTCAAGCGCTTCCAGCCGCCGCGTGCGCCGACCACGCCGCCGGCGAGGTCGCGGCCGATCAGCTCGGCGACCGAGCGGCCGCCGACGCGGCCGTAATCGATGCCGACATAGAGCTCGGTGCCGCTCTGGCCAGGGACCCAGCCGAAGTCGTTGCGGATCAGCCAGCCGCGGTCGCTGACCAGGCTGGTTTCGCCGTCGAAGCCGCGCACCGAATAGCGGCCGCCGATCGCGAAGCGGTCCTGCGGGGTCAACGGCGTGCGGTTCCATTGCGCCCGCAGCAGGCCGACATAGCGCAGCCGGCGCTCGCCACCGGCGAGCTTGAGCTTGAACGGTGCGGTAAGGCTGACTTCGGCGGTATACAGCTTCATCCGCGAAGTGCCTTCGCCGAAGCTCTCTTCGGGAGAGACGATGGAACCGAAGGCGCCGGTGCCGCGCTTGTGGGCGAGCGTGGCTTCGAGGGTCGCGCTGCCGACGAACTCCTTGTGGTTGAGGCTCAGCTCCCAGCCGCCGACCACGCGGTGCTGCACTTCGATCTCGGTGTCGTCGACGAAGTTGCGCGAGGATCGACGGAAGGCCTTGAGCGCCATCGCAGTCTTGCGATGTTGGTCGCGGTACAGCAGGCGCGACAGCTTGACCTCGCCGTTGCCGCTCTCGCCCGAATAGACATAGGTCTGGTTGAGGCCGGCGACGCGCTGGTGATACTCGCTCTGCGATGCGGTCAGGGCCAGCGCCCAATAGCCGTACGGCAAGGAATAATGCGCAGTCTGGCTTTCGTTGCCCTTGGCGGCGCCGTGGAACAGCGGGCTGGCCACGCCGTGGTTGGCGCTGACGTAGAACAGGTCGTTGAGGCCGAACGGATTATCCAGCGACAAGGTCGCGCCGCCCTGGTTGCGGCCGGTCGAATCGGTGCCGCTGTCGTCGAGGTTCAGGTTCACCCGCCAGTGGCGCGGTTGCACGTACTTGACCACCAGATCGCTGTCGCCGGGCCTGGCGTCCTTGGCGCTGGACGGCTCGATCTTGATGTCGGCGTCGGCGGTCGGCGCGCGCTTGAGGTTCTCCAGGCCTTGTTCGATGTCGCGCAGGTTCAGCAGGTCGCCGACGCGGGCCGGAATCGCGCTGAGCAACAGCGCCGAACTGCCGAGCAGCGGCGACGCCGAATCGGCGCCGAGCCGGATCGCGGCGATGCGGCCCGGCAACAGGGTCAAGCTCAGCGTGCCCTGGGATAGGTCCTGCGGCGCCGCGAGCACACGGGTGGTCACCCAGCCCTTGGCGATCACCGCGGCCTGGACGCGTTCCATCACCACGTTGACGCCTTCAGTGCCGAGGCAACGGCCCAGCGCCGGGTCGTCGCCGTCGGGGCCATCGAGATGTCCGAGGGCCCATTGGAAGGACTCGGCGCCATCGCCGACCAGCAAGACACGGTCGATGCGGAAACACGGCGACTCGGATGCGGGAATGCGCTGGGTCGGCGCCGCCAACGCGGTCGGCAGGCGCTCGTCGATGCTGCGTTCGTTCTGCTCGCGCAACGCCCGCTCGCGCTCCTGCTGGCGTTGCTGCTCGATGATCGGTTGCGGCGTGGTGGCGACCTGGGCGGCGCAGATCGCTGGTGCGGCGACCGCGCAGGCGATCATCGTCGCGTGGGTGGTGGCTCGCATCGCCTTGCGACAGGGATTGTTCAAAGCGCTTCCTCTGGGAAATCGTCCATGTTCAAGCAAGCCGCAATCGGTGCCGGCGAAAGCCCGCGAACTCAGCCGGGTTGAAACCGGTCTACTCGCTGATCAATCCGATCAACGCTTTCATGCCGGGATCGACAGGTCTATCGAGCAAATAGCGTTGCTTGATCGTCGCCAGCGCCAGGCGCAGTAAAGACCAACTCGACGAAACGATGGCGTCTCCGCGTTGCGCAGCCTCATGCGAAGCCGCTCCGGTCCTGAGCAACGAAGTGGGGTGTCGCGCCTCGTCGAACAGCGAATGGAACTGCAGCCAAAGCGTCGAGTCGGAAGCGACGCTTTGCCCCGCAGGAACCGCCAGAAGCGCATCGGCCAGACCCCGCGCCCAAGCGTGATAACGCGCGGTGTACGAGAACGGGCGCCGGACCTGGAGGATCGAATGAGCCAGGTCCGGGCGTCCCCAAGCCAGCGCGACGACCGCGCATTCTATGAATCTCGCCTGGTAGCCATCCTGCCAATCCCGATCGGGCAACAGCGCATACTCTGCGGCGCTTCCTTGCAGCGCATCGAAATGGAGCGGCTCCACCGCGAACGCTTCGCCGAGCAGCGACCGGCTATACAGCTCGACCCTCACGAAGTCGTACCACCGCGCAGCTTTCAGCGTCGAGGTTCCCCATCCTCCTGCCCCCCCGCGCTGCCATCGCTCTGGCTCGGCTTCGGCGCGCTCGATCTGAGCGCGTACATAGCCCAGGAATTTCGCCGCCAGGTCGCTTTCGTCCGGAGCGCCGCAGAGCAGTTCCACGGCGCAGTCGAGATAGTGCGAGCTGACGGGCACGTCCATCCGAGACCAGAATCGGAACAGCCCTTCCCCGTCGATACGCTCGACCGTGCCCGGATAGCCCTCCGGCCCGAGATTAGCAGCCACGAACTCGCGCCATGCCTGCTGGGTGGATACCGCATTCATCGTTTGATCGGCTCTCTCACGCGGGGCAATACCGTGATGTTCGTCAGGGAGAATTGGTTGTTGGTGAGCTGGCGTATGTTGTCGAGTTGGGCGAGCGAAGGGTTGGAGCTCGGTCCGACGAAGAGCTGGACCAGGAAGGTCCTCCTGTCGATCTGATCCAACGCCGATATTTTGGCCAGATTGGGAATCGTCGGGTCGTTGAGGATCGTATCGCGCATGGACGCCAGGTTCTTGATGAATTGAGCCTCGCCGTTCTTGCCTTCGCCGAACGCGGTGATCTTGGGCATCGACCCCGATTTGTCTTCGACGATGACCAGTTGGTAGTTCCCGTTAGCATCTCTCTTGATGTAGGACGGATCGAAGCCGTTGTTGTTGCCTCGTCTCGCATCGACCATGCTCACGACGTCCACGGTCGAGCGGATGAAGCGCTCCGCGGCGCGCTCATGATCGACGTTCTGCGAACCGATGAGATTCTTGGGGTCGGTCGGCCCCCAGGCGAATTTATCGCTCGCTATCACCACCGGGATCGAGGTGCCGCTGGAATCCTTCATCGGCATGATCACGTAGCCGGCCGGTGCAGGCAGTCCGATCGGCGGCGCTCCCGGCAACGGCGGATTCTGCGACGGCAGGCTCGGCACTTCCGCGCCGGCCCCGATCGGCTCGTAACGATCGGTCGCCGGGTTGTACCGGCTCACCGTGCCGTTGCGTTCGATGATGTCGACATCCTTGTCCCCGATCCGGATGGTCGTGGACTTGCCGGCCCCCACCTCGTCGGTGACCTGCCTGTTGCTCTTCCCGGGCGATACGTTGGACAGCATGGTTCCGAGCGCACTGACGAAGGTCCCGCGCCGCAACAAGGCCAAGGCGTCGGCTTCGTCCTTGGTCAGGTAACCGTTCGCGTATAGCGTGGCCGGCGTGGCGTAGGTCGAGCCGAGTTCGTTGGCGCCGATCGCCGCGAGCCGTTCCAGGTTGGCCTGGTACAGGGCCGCGACCTGACTCAGGTTGGTCCATTCTTCCGAGGTATAGGGATTGATGCCCTTGCCGCTGGCGTATTGCTTCAGCTCCAGCAGGTCCTCGCGCATGTCGTCGAGGTTCGCCCGGCACTGTTCCGGTGCCTGCATCGTGCAGCTCATGTCGATCTGGCGGTTGCGTTCGATGCTGACCTCGTTCCAATACGCCTCGCGCGCCTCGATGCAGGGCCCAAAGCCTCGGCAAGCAACGATTTCCTTGTTCTTCTGCACGACCTCCATGTGCTTGAGGTAGTTGTTGGAGGTGGCGGTATTGGCCAAATCCGCACCCAGGCCCGCATCGCCCAAGGCAGCGCCGACTGCGGCGCCCAACAGCGTCGAACCTGCCTTCACCAGGGCCTTGTAGGCGTCGCTCTTGGGGTCCAGGCCCTGACTCTTCAGGTACTCGCCGATCATCGGCGTCAACTGCTCGTTGATCGTGCCGACGGCGAGTCCGAGCAGCGCACTGCCGTCGCCGATCTTGGCCTGGATCGCGCCGGCCAATCCGTGCAGCAGGGTCTTCTCGATCGAGCCGTCCTGCCAGGCGGTGACCGGCCTGGGCGGCTCGCCGGCCGCTTCGGCGCGCTTTCTTTCGTCTTCCTGCGCCTGCTTGTTGAGTTTTTCGCTGACGTCGCCGATGACGCTGTTGACCACGCCGCCGACGATGTCGAGCGCGCGCTGGCGCTCTTTCGCTTCTTGCTGGCGCTTCGGAATCTCCTCGGCCTGTTGCAGGGTCAGGGTATTGACGAGCGCGCCGTTCGCGGTTTCAGGGTCGCGCACGGTCAGGGTGGCGACGTTCTCGCGGCTCTTGTCGTCGATCTCGGCGTTGCCGGTGCCGGTGATCTTGATGTTGCCCGGGCTGATCACGCTGAGCGTATGGCTGCTCTCGTCGTTTTTCGCGGGCAATCCGGCGCCGCCGGTGAGATTCGCCAACGCCGTACTGGTCGCGCTCGATATCGCATTGCCCGCCAGGCTGGTGCCCTGCGAATACGCATTCGCCCCCGAGCTGAAACTCATATTCAGGCTCGAACTCGACGAATTGGTCTTCTGCTGGTTGACCAGGTCGCTGCTGGTCAGGCTGGCGGTGGTCAGGCTGTTCTTGTCCGGCGCCGCGGTGCTGGTGATGGCGCCGCCCTTGAGGTCGGTGTTGCCGCGCACGACGATGTCGTAGCCGCCGTTGCCGGCGCTGATGCCGCTTTGCCCCGTGGCGCTCTGGTAGAGGTGATTGACGCGCTGGCTCGAGGCACTGACCGAGCCCGAGACGTATTCGCCGTAGCAGATCGGCGGGATGCACAGGCTGAGGCTGAAGCCGCTGCTGCTTTCGCGGCTGACGTAGCTGGTGACGTCCTGCAGCGACTCGATGTTGAGATTCCGCCCGACGTTCATCTCGACACTGTCGCCGGCCAGCTGCGCGCCGCGCAGGTTGGTGTCGCGGCCGCTCTTGACCTTGAGCGAGTCGGTGGCGGTGACGAGGGTGTTGTCGTGACTGACCTCGAAGCCGGTCTGGCGCCCCGACTTGTTGCCGGCCTCGACCTGGATGCTGAAGCCGTTCTGCGAGCCGAAGCCGAACGTCACGCCGCCGCCGAGGTTGCTGCCCGAACTCGTGCCGAGGGTCGCGGCGGTGTTGCGCGCGGCGTACAGGTTGATGTCGCGCTTGGCGTCCAGGACGATGTCGCGTGCCTGCAGCTTGCCGCCTTCGACATTGATGTCGGACTCGCGGGCGGTGATGTCGATGCTGCCGGCCTGGATGTTGGTTCCGCGCTGACTGGTGCTGACCTTGACCGTGTCGGAACGCTCGCGCGTGCGGCTTTCGCTGACCGCGATGCCGAACGCCGCGCCGGACGGATTATTGGCCAGGGCCGCCTCGCTGCTGCCGGCGGCGACCGCGGAGGCGACCTTGGTCGGGTCTTGCGCCTGGCCGAAGCTGTTGACGCCGTTGGCGATCTTGTCGCTGCTCACCAGCTTGTAGGCGTCGTAGCCGGATTTCAGCACCAAGGCGCCGCGCAGGCGATCGTCGCTGGTGGTGCGCGCCGATTCGACCCGCTTGTACAGGCTGGTGATGGCGCTGCCGGCATAACCGGTGAGTTCGGCGCCGATGGTATGGCCGCTGCTCTCCTTGTGCTTCTTGCTGGCCTCGGTCGAAGTCGCGGCCATCAGGTTGACCGCGTTGCCGGAAATGCCGACCCGGTTCTTGGCCAGCAGGTTGGCGCCTTCGGTGGTGACGTTGCCCTGCCCGGTGCCCGCGTACTTGGGATCGGCGCCGGCATACAGGCTGAGGTTGCCGTTGTTGGCGCTGATCAGGCTGGTGACCGCGGTGCTGGACTGGCCGGTGCCGTCCTCGCCCTTGCGGGTGCGGCTGTAGAAGGTCTGCTTGGGCGCGTAACCGACGCGCAGATTGAGGGTACGGTCGTTCTTGTCGCTGGCCGAAATCGTGTCGCTGGTGTCTTGCGCGGCCAGGATGTCGATGTTGCGGCCGGCGGTGATGCCCACGTTGCGGTCCGCGATGACGTTGCTGGCGATGATCTGGGCATCGCGGCCGGCATCGATGCTGACGTTGCCGCCGTTGACGCTGCTGCCGACCTGTTCGGTGCTGCGGTTGATCTCGAACTCGCTGCGCGAGCTCTTGCTGTAGGTCAGACCGTCGGTCAGGTTGCGCTTGAAGCCGCTGCTCTTGCTCGAGGCGAAGCTCGCCGACTGCGAGTGCTCCTGCGCGCTTTCGATGCGCACGTCGCGACCGGCGCTGAGCACCGCCTGATTGACGGCGGAGACCTCGCTGCCGCGCACGACCAGGTCGTTGCCGGCCGACATCACCACGTTGTCGCCGCTGAAGCTGCTGCCGATGACCCGGGTTTCGCTTTCGCCGTCGAGCTTGTCGCTGCTGCTGCGCGAGAGCAGCTTCTTGCTCGAAGTATGGCTGACCGCGAGCATCGCGCTCGCGGACTGGCCGGCGTCGATGCGGATGTCGTTCTCGGCGCTGACCGCGAGGGTACCGCCGGCGGCCACCTGGGCCGCGCGCGCCTGCACGTCGTGGCCGGCGCTGATCGCGACGCTGCCGCCGCCGACGATCTGCGAGCCGACTTCGCGGCTATGCGCGGCGATGCCGCTGGCGGTGGTGTCGCCGCTGCTGCCGCTGACATGGGCCGAGGTGGAGAGCGTGACCGTACCGAGATTGACGTCGCGGCCGGCGTTGGCCAGCGTGCGGCTGCCCTGGCCGACATTGGAAAGGATCGCGCCGGTCAGGTTGAGGTCGCGCTCGGCCGAGGCCAGCAGCACGCCGCCCGGATCGGTGACGTAGACGCCGGCGATGCGGTCGATGTTGCTGCCGGTCAACAGACCGGTCGAGTTCTGGGTGGTGGTGCGGATGTTGATGTCGCGACCGGCAGTCAGCACCGCCGAGTCGCGTGCGGTGATGCTGCCGCCGATATTGTTGAGGTCGTTGCGCGCGTCGATCGCCACGTTGGCGCCGGCGATGCGGCCGCCGAGGTTGTTGACGTTCTCAGCGGTGATCGACACCAGTGCGCGACCGGCGATGGTGCCGGTGTTGACCACGTCGCCGGCGCTGCCGATGCGTACCGCGTTGCCGGCGAGCAAGGCGCCGGAGCCGTCGATGTCGCCCGGACGCACGCGCACGTACACCTGCGGCACCAGCACGCGCTGGGTGCCGCCATCGGGCAGGCTCACGGTCTGTTCGACCAGCCAGACGATGTCGCTGGTCAGCTGGGCCATCTGCGCGGCGGTCAGGGCCACGCCCGGGCGCAGGCCGTATTGCTGGGCGAAGGTCGCACCGGCGTTCATCAGCGCGGTGTACTGGGTTTCGTCGCTGCCGAAGCCGTCGAGATAGCGATAACCGGTCAGCTGGGCGACCTGCTCGCGGATCAGTTTCTGCTCGTAGAAGCCGTCGCCGAGGCGCTTGAGCAGGTGCTCGGGCTGGAAGCCCATGCGGCTCAGCAGATAGTCGCTGCTCAACCACTGGCGGTGGTTGGCGAAGCGCGGGTCGGTCTCGATCAGATACCGGCTGCCTGCATCCGGGCGCAGGCCGAACAGGCTGGCGCGCGGCACCGTCGCATTGGGCAGGCTTGTGCGCACGACCATCGGGATGGTCTCGTTGCTGCCGGTGCCGTCGGCGCCATTCGCACCGCCGGCCGTGCCGGCGCTGGCGCCCGAGGCGCGGATCACCGCGCCGACCTGAGCCGGCACTTCGACCAACGCGCCCGGACCGGCGCCGCCGTTCACCCCGCCTGCGCCGCCGCCGTGGGCGTCGACGTTGGCCGTGCCGGCCGCGCCGGGGTTGTAACCCTGCACCGCGTTGACGTTCTGCAGCGGGGTGTATTTCTCCAGGTCGATGGTTTCGTTGATGTCGGGGTGGCTGACGCTGCCCTGGATCTCGCCCTTGTGGTTCATGACGATCGTCGAGCTGACGATGCGGCGGTTGCCGGTCAAACCTTCATTGGTCACGTCGCTCGCGGTCAGGGTGCCGCCGGCGATGATCTTGCTGCTCTTGTTGTGCACGGCGCCGGACAGCGCCATGTCGCCGCCGGCGACGATGCGCGAGGGGTCGACATCTGTCGCGGTGTCTTCGGTGACCGCGTACGAGGTCGTCCACAGGCCGAAGCCTTCGACCGTCAACAACTGGCCCGGTGTGCCGTCGGGGTTGCGCAGATAGACGATCGGCGAGCCCATGACGAAGATGACTTGGTCGAGGGTGTAGAAGCCGCTGCCGCCGATCGGCGCCAGCAATACCGTCGGAGCCTTCGGCGGCATCGCCTGCGGCCCCTTGCGGATGTGCACGTCCCAGTTGTTGATGCGGCCCATCGCGATCGACAGGTCGCCCAGCGACTCGATGTCGGCGCTGAAGTTGTTGAGCGTGCCGCCCTGCCCGGTCGCCTCGCGCTCGCCGTTGAGCGCACCGCCGATGAACAGGTCGCCGGCGCTGAAGATCAACGCGTGCTCGCGGTTGTTGAGGGTGCCGGCGCCGATGTCCAGGCGGCTGCGCGCGGCAATGGTGCCGGCCTTGATCGTGCCGCCTACGTTCTCGGCGTCGTTGTTCACGGTGCCGGCGCCGATCGAGACGAGGTCGCCGTAGACGCGGCCGGTGCCGATGTTGTTGAGGGTGCCGGCGTCGAGACGGGTGTCGTGGCCGTCGATGAGGCCGCGGTTGGTCAGCGTGTCGGCGGCGCGGACGATGGTGGTGCCGGCGCTGATTTCGGCGCCGGCGGTGTTGTCGACGTTGCGCCCGGCGACGGTCAGGGTCTGGCCGGCAACGAGCTTGCCGTGATTGGTGAAGTTACCGGTCGTGGTGTAGCTGACGTTGCCGTTGGCGCCGACCTCGCCGTTGTTCACCACGTCCTGGGTCAGGGCGATGCTGAGGTCCTTGCCCGACACCGCGCGGCCGTCGCCGCTGAAGCGCGCGGCGTCGATCTTGAGCAGCTTGTCGGCGACCAGGGTGCCGTTGCCGTTGATCAGGTCGAGCGTTTTCGCCGCCGGATTGGCGGCGTTGGGATCGACGATCGCGACGGTGTCGCCGGCCGATATCAGACCACCGCGGTTGTCGACGGTGCCGCCGCTGGCGATGGTGACGTTGGCATCGGCGCGGATCGCACCGGAGCGGTTGTCGAAGCCGCCGGTGTTGATCGCAACGCTGCCGCCCTCGATGCCCAGGTTCGCGCCCGAGGTGCCGGCGTTGACGACGTGGCCGGCATTTAGGGTGGTCTTGCCGAGCGAGCGGATCAGCGCGCCGCTGTTGTCGAGCGCACCGGCGCTGATCGTGAGATCGCCCTTGGCCTGGGTACGGCCGCCGCGGTTGTCGTAGGTCGCGCCATGGGTGTCGATGCTGACGCCGCTTTCGCCCAGCACCGTGCCGCCGCTGTTGCTGACCGCGCCGGTGCTGGCGACCAAGGCCTGCTTGGCGCCGATGAAGCCGGCGTTGTTGTTCACCGTGCCGGTATTGAGGGTCAGGGTATCGGCGCTGCTGATGCCGCCCTGGCCGTTGCTCGCGCCGGCGGCGTTGGTGTTGATCAAGGCCTGGCCACCGGTATCGATGCTCATCGCCTTGCCGGACTGGATCACGCCGCTGTCGTTGTTCAACAGGCCCGATTTCAGGGTGACGGTTTGGGTGGCCGCCAACGCGCCCTTGCCGCTGTTGTCGAGGGCATTGCCGCGGGTATCGACCGACAGGCTGTCGCCGAACACCTTGCCGCCGCGATTGCTCAAGCCGCCATTGGCCAGCATGGTGCGGGCGCCGGCCTGCAGGCTGCCGCCGTCGTTGCGGGTCAGGCCGGCGGTGGCGATGTCGAGGTTGCCGCGCACCGCGGCGACGGTGCCGCCGCTGTTGTCGAGGCTGGCCGCAAGGATGCGGGCATTGCCGTTGCCGGCGATGGTGCCGCCGATGTTGGTCGCGGCGCCGCCCTGGGTATCGACGGCGACGTCGCCGACCGAGGTGATGCGGCCGCTGTCGTTGTTCAAGCCCCCCGCGCGCAGGTCGACGTTGCCGCCGGCGCCGATCTCGCCCTTGAGGCTGTTGTCGAGTAGACCCTCGACGCTGAGGCCGAGTGCCGAGCCCTCGGCTGCACGCAGGGTGCCGGCCCGGTTGCTGAGGCTGCCGGCGGCGACGCGGGTCTGACCGTTGCTGGCGATGATGCCGCCGCTATTGTCGAGCACGCCGCGCACGCCGATGCGCGTGTCGGAGGCGCCGGTCTGGACGATCTGTCCGCCGCGATTGCTCAGCTCGCCGGCCTCGATGGCGATCTGCTTGGCGCTGGTCTTGCCGCCGTCCTGGTTGAAGGCGTCGGCCAGCTCGACGAGCAAGCCACCGTTGCCGGTGATGTGGCCGTTGTCGCCGTCGAAACGGCCGCCGGCGATCTTCAGCGCGCCGCTGCCGGCGTGTTCGATCTTGCCGCCGCGGTTGCTGATTGCCGCGCCCTGCAGCCCCAGGTCCTGGCCGTTGCTGGCGATGCGGCCGCCGTCGTTATTCAGCGTACCGCTGACTGCGAGCGTGCTGGCCGCGGTGCCGGTCTGGACGATCTCGCCGCCCTGGGTGTTGGCGATGTTGGCGGCGCGGATATCGAGTTCGCCGGCATTGAGTTTGCCGGCTTGGTTGATCAGCGACTGCGCGCCGTTCGTGTTGGCGACGACGCTCAAGCGGCCGGCCGTGGCCACGGTGGCGCGGCTGGTGTCGACGTTGCCTTGGGTGGCGGTCAGCGCGATCTCGGCTGCGCTGGTCTGGCCCGCGGAAATATCCACGCTCGCGCCCTGCAAGCTGACTTTGCCGGCGGCGAGCTGGGTGCCGTGGGCGACCAGGGCGCCACTCGTGGTGACCTGCAACTGGCCCGCCCCGGCGAGTTTGCCGTCGGCCTGGATGCCGGCGCCGAGCACGCCGCTGCCGCCGCCTTGCAGGCTGCCGGCGGCGATCAGTGCGTTGCGACCGGCGGTGATGCTGCCGTCGTTGCCCAACACGCCGCCGGTCGTGATCGTGACGTCGTTGGCGCCGCGCAGGCTGCCGCTGTTGGCGAGGCTGCCGGCTTGCAGATGCAGGTCGCCGGCCGCGCCGATCTGGCCCTGGGCGTTGCTCACGGCGCCGACCACGTTCAAGCGCGCGCCGGCCTGCGCCGACTGGATGCTGCCTTTGGCGTTGTCGAGCGTGGCGGCGGTCAGGCCGACATCGCGATTGGCGATCAAGGTGCCGGCGTTGTTGATCGCCGCGCCGCTCACCGCCGCGGCCAGGACACCGGTGGCGGCGATGGTGCCGCCGCTGTTGTCGAGCGTTCCGCCGACCGCGAGCTGGGCGTCGCTGGCGCTGGTCAGCGTGCCGCCGCGATTGAGCAGGTCGCCGCTCGCGCTGATGTTCAAGCGTCCGGCGTTGAGCTTGCCGCCGCTGTTATCGAACTGTTCGACCCGGGCGTTGAAGACGTTGCCGATATTGAGCGTGCCGCCGCGATTGTCGAAACGCGGCTGATCGACCGTCATGTCGGCGACGCTGAGGCTGCCGCCCTGGTTGTCCAGGTCCGCGCTGTGCAACGCGATCGCGCCGCCGGCATAGATGCGCCCGCCGTCGTTGCGCAGCGTGCCCGCCGCGGCGATCAGGCCTGGCGACGGCGGCTGGTACGGCGGCGGCACGACGCCACCGCCTTCGCCGCTGCCCGGAGTGCCACCTCCGTTGCCTGGTGTACCGCCACCAGGCGTGGTCGGTGGCGTGCCGCCATTGCCCGGCCCGGTGCCCGGTGTCGGCGTTTGCGCGATCGGCTCCAGGCCGATGTTGCCGCCGCGGTTGCTCAGGCTCGGCGCGCTCAAGGCCAGCGCCGCGCCGCTGGTCTGGCGCAAGGTGCCGCCGCGGTTGTCGAGGTCGCCCGCGCTGTTCAACTCCAGGCGCGAGCCTTCGAGCGTGCCGCCTTGCTCGCCGATGCGATTGTTGAGGGCGCCCTGGGTGGCGATCTTGAGGTTCGCGCCACTGGACACGCGGCCGCTGTTGTCGAACGTCGATGCGCTCAGGCTCGCGTCGGTCGTGGCCTGCAGGGTTCCGATGTTTTCCAGGCGCCCGGCGCTGGTGACGACGAGTTGGCCGGCGCCGGCGAGCTGCGCCGCCGACGTCGACGCCGCCTGCACCGTGCCGGCGTTGCGCACACCAAGGCCGGCTTCGGTGCCGACCAGGACGATCTTGCCGGCGTACATGCCGCCGAGTGCCGCCACATCCAAGGCATAGGTCGGTGTGCTGCCGGAGGCGCCCGCCGCGGCGACCTGGGCGTGATCGGCGGAAATCTGATTGGCGCCGGTAACGACCTTGAGCTCGCTGGCCCAGATGCCGGCGTTGGCCTGCACCGCGCGGGCGAGGATCGCGGCGTAGTCGGTCTTGCTGGCGTCCAGGCCCTTGCCGTCGATGGTGATGGTGCCGCCGCGAACCAGGAAGCTGTCGAGGCCGCCGAAGGAATTGAACTGCGGCGTGCCTGTGGTCAAGGTGGCGCGGCTGGCGTTGATGAAACCGCCGCCGTCGACCGCGATGCCGGCCGGGTTGGCGATGATCACTTCGGCGCGTTGGCCGCCGACTTCGAGGTAACCGCGCAGGCGGCTGGCGTCGCCGCCGTTGACCTCGTTGAGGATGATCCGCGCCGGCCCGGTGGCCAGATTCGGATTGCCCTGCACCCAACCGCCGAGTTGGGTCTGGACGTTGCCGCGGCTGTTGTTGAGGATCGCGCCTTCGGGACCGACATTGAACTGCTGGTAGACATTGCGGCTCACACCGGCCGCCGACGGTGTCTGGATGTTGACCAGGGGCACGCCGTTGGGCGCGGTCAGCAGCACCGGGCGCTGCGTCGCGGGCGCTTCCGGCGCCGCGATCATTTGTCCCTGGCTCGGCGAAGCCGATAGTGCGGCGACCAGGACCACCGCCGCAGTCAGCGGTGTGGTGGCGCGGTGCGCGCACGCGCCCTCGCCGTCCTTGGCGAGTGCCGGCTTCGTCCCGGAAGCCGACGCGTTCGGTTGCGTGCCGTGAGCACGCGCACGGGCGATGCGAGGCGGAAGGCGGGTCATGGTCTGTCGTCCTTGAAAGAATGGCGCGTCGCCGCCGTTGGCCTCGCACCCCGCAGGGCATGAGCTGGCGTTCGCCTATAGAGACGAGGCAACGGCGGCGATCCCTACCCCGCCCCCTGCAATCGCCGTGACGTGCGACTCAGGTCACACTATCGCGCCGGTAACGGCGTGGAGACGAAGGCCCATCGCACAGCCTTCGCGGCCGTTCGGCCCCTCCGAACAGGCCGAGAGCCGCAAGCGAACGAGCGCCGTCCGGCCGACGACTGTGCCGTTATCCGCATCCGGAGCGCGTAAGCGATGCAAGCCGCGTCGGCGCGCGGGTCCGACCATGGCCCGGGTCCTGTCCGGAGGCGCCATGCCCGTCGTCGAATTCGTCAGCCGCTCGCCCTCGCCGCTTGAGGCACTGTCGTGAATCGCCCGAGCCTCGAGGTCGCCCTGCTCTGGTCGGCCCTGGCCTTGTTGGCGCTGGCCTATGCCTGGCGCTGGTACGCGCTGGAGCGCGCCCGCCGCCAACGGGATCGCGATGCGGACGCGGGTGTGTCGCCGTGGCCCCGTCCAGGCGATGGGCTGACCGGCTTCGTCGCGAATTTCTTCGACACCCTCGGCATCGGTTCTTTCGCCACCACCACCGCGATCTTCAAGTTGCGTGGCCGGGTCGCCGACGATCGCATTCCAGGCACCTTGAACGTCGGCCACGCGCTGCCGACCATCGCTCAGGCCCTGATCTTCATCGCCGTGGTCAGCGTCGACTTCGTCACTCTGGCCGGGATGATCGCCGCCGCGGTCGCCGGCGCCTGGGCCGGCGTGCGGGTGGTGGCGCGGCTGCCGAAACGCGCGATCCAGATCGGCATGGGCATCGCGTTGTTGGTCTCGGCGCTGTTGTTCCTTGCCACCAACCTGCAATGGCTGCCGGGCGGCGGCGACGCCTTGGGCCTGCACGGCGCGACGCTCGCCTTCGCCATTGCCGCCAGCTTCGTGCTCGGCGCATTGATGATGCTCGGCATCGGGCTGTACGCGCCGTGCCTGATCCTGGTCAGCCTGCTCGGCATGAACCCGCTCGCGGCGTTCCCGATCATGATGGGCGCCTGCGCGTTCCTGATGCCGGTCGGCGGCGCGGCCTTCGTGCGCAGCGGCCGCTATGACCTGCGCGCGGCCTTCGGTCTGACTTTAGGCGGCATTCCCGGGGTCTTGATCGCGGCCTTCCTGGTCAAGTCGCTGCCGTTGGAATGGCTGCGTTGGCTGGTGCTGGCGGTGACGCTGTACGCCGCTGTGCAGATGCTGCTGTCGGCGCGGCGTGCGCGAGCGGAGGCATCGGGTTCGCTGAAAGCCGACCGTGCCTGAGCGGCGGAGGCCTCATTCCGCCAATAGCGCCACCACTCGCGCTTCAACTCGGATACGAACCCATCGCGCAAGACCTGCGTGCAAGCACTTCAGTTAGCCGGCGAGATCTCGTGACGCCAACCCGGCGACCCGGCACGGGCCGGGTCGCGCAGGCCGCGCCGGCGGCTAGGGAACGTTGCACTGGAAGACGAAAGTGACTTGGTTGCTTCCGGGCGCCGCGGACAAGGTGCCGAGCGTCACCCCAGCCGACAGCATGCCGAAGGTCAACGGCCCTGCCGGGCACGCGCCCGGTGGTCCGCTGCAAGTGACTGCATTACCGGCCGGACAAACGATACCCGGCCCCGCCGCGTCGCTGACGAGTGCTCCCACCACCGGATCCGGGCCTACGTTGGTTACGACCACGGTATAGGTCGTCGGCGCTCCTCGCGTCACCGTATCGCCGACCTGGTCGACATCGCCGTTCACGCCTGGCGTATTGGTCTTGGTGATCCGCAGGTCCGCTTGCCGGCGGGTATTGGTGATGGTGCAGACGATCGCGGTGTCGTTGTCGCCGACGGTCAGCGTGTTGCCCGACAAGCCACTGGTGCCGGTGCAGGCCCAGGCGCTCGGGTTGTACAGGCCGACGTTGCCGGCACCCAGTATCTCGGACAAGGTGAATACAGTGCCGGTATCGACCACGACCGCCGTACCGGTGTCGGTCTCGTTCGCGCTGTTGGCGACCGACGTCAGCGTCGGGTTCACGATGCCGCCGGTGGCGCTGAGGCTGGCACTGTCGTTGACGACCGCGCCGACCCAAGTCTTGGCCAGCGCCACCGACGCGGTCTTGCGCACGTTGGTGAAGCTGCAGGTGAAATCGGTGCCGGCCACCACGTCGGCGGAGGGAATGGTGAAGGTGGTGCCGCTCAAGCTGCCGACGTTGGCGATGCCGTTGCTGCAGGTCGCGCTGGCGAGCTGATAGATCGCCGGCAACGCGTTCTCCTGAATCGTGATCGCCGTGGCCGGCGCGACGATGCCGAACGGTTGGATGCCCGCGGCAGCATTGCCGTCGACTTGCGCCGTGCCCGATGCCGGCGTGCTCACCGTCGCGGCGGTCAGCGCGGTATTGGTCAGGGCGAAACCGAATGTCGCTGCCGCGGCCGGGCTGGTGGTCTTGCTCAGGGTCAGGCAACCCGGGTCCACCACCGCCGTCGCGGTGTTGTTGGCGGTGCCGCCTGGCGCGGGCGTGACGAACAAGGCCTGCGCGCTGGTGGCTTCCTGGATCGGCGCGACCACCGCGACCGTGCTGGTGTTGGTGGTCGCCGCGCACTGCGCCGGGTCGAGCGTGCCGGTGATCGTGTAGGTCAAAGTGCCGCCCGCGGCCGCATTACCGGCCGGCAAGGTCGCGGTCGCCGCGATAGCGCCGGTGCCGCTGGCAGCCGGACACACCGGCGTGGGCGTGCCGCTGGCAGCGCAGGTCCACGAGAACGCGGTGAAACCGGCCGGCAACGCATCGGCAATCGACACTTGCGCGTCGTGCGCAGCGAGATCGCTGCCCGTGCCCACGGTCGGACGCGCGGTGTTGTTCTGGTAGGTCACGGTGAACACCGTGCTGCCGCCGGCTGCGGGGCTGGCGTTGCCGACGGTCTTGGTGGTGCGCGTGTCGACGTCGTTGTCGAGGATGGTATAGGTCGAGGTCTGCACGAACGGCGGGCCGCAGGTGGACGTGCTGGCGATGGTGTAGACCGCGGGATTCGGCTGCACACTCATCGTGATGAATTCGTTGTTCTCGACGACGGTGTCGTTGACGATGACGATGCCGGTCGGGAACTGGCTGCCGACGTTGCCGTCGTAGTTGCCGGCCGGGATCGTCATGGTGAAGGTGTTGGTGCCCGACGGCGTGGTGTAGTCGCTGCCGAGCGTCGCGGTGCTGGCTGCCGTGACTTGGATGGTCACGTTCACCGGCGCGGCGATGGTGCCGGACACCGCAACGACCGGGCCGCTGCCGGTGGTGACGGATTCCGATCCCGAGTTGGTCGCGGTTTTGAACTCCAGGTACGGGGTCAGGAAGATCTGGATCTCATCGAGCAGATTGCCGACGCTGTTGTTGCCGGTGGAGGTGCTGATGGCTTCGAAGCCGAAATCGTGGATCGCGGACGTACCGGTCCAGGTGAAGGTGCCGGTGTAGTCGGCCCAGGTATTGGTCGTCGTCGGCGCAGCGCAGCTTGCGGTGCCGATCAGCCCGCCGCCGCAGGCCTGCACGGTGCCGGCACCGGTGGTGTTGGTCGCGAAGCGGCCGATCTGGTTGACCGTCGAATCGATGTTGAACGCCATCACGTCGAGGCCGGTGCCGCCAGGGTCTCTGGCCCGGTGGCTCAACTGCCACCGCACCTGCTCTCCGGTGACCAGGCACACGCGCTGAAACAGGCGTGAGGCGGTTTGGGCATTGAGCTCGGCGAGGTTACTGCCGGCGCGCGACGGCACCCCGAGGAAGCCGTTGCTCCACAGTTCGATCAGCGGGCCGGTCTCGCCGCTCGGAGGGCTGGTGCAGCCGCCCCCGCCGGTACCGACCGGATGGGTGGTCGTCCAGCCGGTCACCCGCGAATCGATGGTCTGGGTGGAGCAGCCCGCGGGCACCAGGATGGGCTCTTCGAAGCCGAGATTGATGAAGCTGCGCTGGATCTGCGCAGTCGCCGGAAACGCCAACAGCGGCAGCAATGCCAAGGCCACTGGACAGGCAAACAGGCGCCGGCCGCGCGTACTGGCGGACAGGCATCGACGACGATGGTTGAACAAACGGCACCCCCTCGTTGCACAGGCCAATCAGTGAGTCAGCGTCGAGCAACAACCGTGCAGCTCGATACGTGCGCTTCAGGACAGCGCTGCCACGGAGCCCCCAGGGGCGCAGCGACTCTCGATTGGTGACTTGCCCAGGCGTCCCGGTCACGGGCATTTCTGTGACTTATATCTCAGTTTTGCACCCCTCTCAATCACGAAGTGCCTTTCTTTAGTCGATTTACTTCATTCGGTGTGCTTTTTGCGCAAAGACACACGGAGTAAACGACCGGTCATCGCGGATGGACGGTCGTCCTTGCCTTGCTCCCGTCCGCCTCCCCGGTTTCGATCGAAGCCCGTCGCCGGCCCGAACGCCCGTGGAGGCCTGGCATATCGGCCCGAAATCACCGGCGACCCCATCTGTGTATCGATACCTGCTTCGACCGACGGTGCCACACCTGCCAGCTGAAGCCTGCACCGCCCGTCGGCGCCCGCTCCCCCGTCGACGCCAGCCGAGTCCTAGCGTTCCTGCGGGTCGGCCCACGGCGCCTTCTCGAACTTGCGCACCAGGTAATCGATCAGCACCTGCACGCGGGCCGGGCGGATGCGGCCCGGCGGCGTGACCACGTGCAGGGCGATCGGCGGCGGCGCCCATTCCGGCATCACCACTTCGAGCTTGCCGTTGCGCAGTTCGCGCCAGACCAGGAACTCGGGTTGCAGCGCCAGACCCTGCCCGGCGAGCAAGGCCGGATTCAAGGCTTCGGCATTGTTGACCCGCAACGGCGTGGCCACGCTGATCGAGAAATCGCCGTGACGCTTGTGGCTGAAACGCCAGGCGTTGCCGAAACGCGAATAGGTGTAGAACAGCGCGTCGTGATCGGCCAGTTGCCGCGGATGCTTCGGCCGTCCGCGTCGTTCCAGATAGGCCGGCGACCCCACCAACAGGATGCGCACGCCGCACAAACGCCGCGCCAGCAGGCTCGAATCGGCCAGGGTCGAAATCCGCAGGGCCAGGTCGTAGCCGCCGCCGATGAGGTCGGTGACGCCGTCGTCGAACACGATCTCCAGGGCGATGTCGGGATAGCGCGCCATGAACTCAGGCAGCAGCGGCGACAGGTGAGCGATGCCGAACGACATCGGCGCGGCGATGCGCACCTGCCCGCGCGGGCTCGCGGCCTGGGCGGTGATCTCGGCCTCGACCGCTTCGCCCTCGGCGAGGATGCGGCTGGCGCGTTCGAGCGCGCCGCGGCCGCTCTCGGTCAGCGACATCTTGCGCGAGGTGCGATGGAACAACACCGTCTTCAGCCGCGTCTCCAGGCGAGTGATCGCCTTGGACACGGTCGCCTGCGACAGGCCGAACTCGGCGGCCGTACGTGCGAACGAGCCGGTTTCGGCAACCTTGGCGAAGATCGCCCAGGCTTCCAGGTCGGGCAGTTTCTGCATGGCGGGCGTCCATATCAATTTTGGAAAGAATGACTTTCTATTGGTTCCATTCTAAACCTGATCGCATCGGCCTATCGTTCTCCTCAAGCCACACGGCACTCATCCACGAGGACACGGACATGATCGAACTTCGCCCCTACGACAGCCTCGGCGGCGCCGACCACGGCTGGCTCGACGCCAAGCATCACTTCTCGTTCTCCGGCTACCGCGACCCCGAGCGCATGGGCTGGGGCGCGCTGCGGGTCTGGAACGACGACACCATCCAGGCCAACACCGGCTTCCCGCCGCATTCGCACGCCGACATGGAGATCATCACCTACGTCCGCGACGGTGCGATCACCCACCAGGACAACCTCGGAAACCGCGGCCGCACCGAAGCCGGCGACGTCCAGGTGATGAGCGCGGGCACCGGCATCCAGCACGCCGAATACAACCTCGAGTCCGACACCACCCGCATCTTCCAGATCTGGATCATTCCCGATCAGCGCGGCGGCGCGCCGACCTGGGGCAGCAAGCCGTTTCCGAAAGGCGACCGCGCCGGTCATTTCGTCACCCTGGCCAGCGGCATCGATGGCGACGAGGACACCTTGCCGATCCGCGCCGATGCGCGCGTGCTCGGCCTGACCCTCGCGGCCGGCGAATCGGCCGAGTACGTTTTCGCCGACGACCGCTATGGTTATCTGGTGCCGGCCAAGGGCAGTGTCGAGGTCAACGGCGTGCGCCTGCAGGCTCGCGACGGCGCGGCGATCCGCAACGAGGGCGCGATCCGCGTCGTCGCCATCGACGATGCCGAGTTGGTCCTCGTCGACACCGCGCCCTGATCTCGGTTTTCGCAGTTGACGCTACGCGTTCAAAACGACTCCCTGCGACACCGGTCAACGCCGGTGTCGCCCGCATCGACCACACTCCCTTCTTCCCCACCGCACAGGAGCGACACCATGGGCACTTTCACCACCAAAGACGGCGTGCAGATCTATTACAAGGACTGGGGCCCGCGCGACGGCGAGCCGGTGGTCTTCAGCCACGGCTGGCCGCTCAGCGCCGACAGTTGGGAAGCGCAGATGCTGTTCCTGGCCGAGCACGGCTACCGCACCATCGCCCACGACCGCCGCGGCCACGGCCGCTCCAGCCAGCCCTGGGACGGCAACGACATGGACCACTACGCCGACGATCTGGCGCAATTGCTCGAGCATCTCGACCTCCAGGGCGCGACGCTGTTCGGCTTTTCCACCGGCGGCGGCGAAGTCGCGCGCTACATCGGCCGCCACGGCACCAAGCGGGTCAAGAAGGCCGGTTTGATCTCGGCGGTGCCACCGCTGATGCTCAAGACCGACGCCAACCCCGGCGGCCTGCCGAAGGACGTGTTCGACGGCCTGCGCGCCGGCTCCATCGCCGACCGCTCGCAGTTGTACCAGGACCTCGCCGGCGGCCCGTTCTTCGGCTTCAATCGTCCCGGCGCGAAAAAGTCGCAGGGCATGATCGATTCGTTCTGGGTCCAGGGCATGCAGGGCGGCCACAAGAACACCTTCGACAGCATCAAGGCGTTCTCGGAAACCGACTTCACCGAAGACCTGAAGAAGTTCGACGTGCCCACCCTGATCCTGCACGGCGACGACGACCAGGTCGTGCCGATCGACGCGGCGGCGCGCGCCTCGGCCAAGCTGGTCAAGAACAGCAAGCTGGTGGTCTATCCCGGCGCTCCGCACGGTTTGACCGACACCCACAAGGAAAAACTCAACCAGGACCTGCTGGACTTCCTCAAGTCCTGATCGTCCGCGCCGCACCGGGTTCGGGTGCGGCACTGGCCACTCGATAAAAGAGGGCCTGGTCTCAACGAATCGGCCCGGCTGCTTAGCCGGGCCGATTCGGTCCTTCGAGCATAGAAGCGGGCACTTACACCGACGCGCGGCCGATGCCATTGGCATCGATATAGGCAAGGCTGTTGGCTTGCCACATGCCTACCGATATCGTCTGCACGTCCTGCGCTGCCGCCATCGATGCGACGCCATCGCCGTAGCTGCCCATGGCTGCGATGAGTGTCTGCAACTCCGAACTCGTCGTCGCCCCTCTCTCCGGCGGACCAACCGAAGGCACCGCAGCACCGGACGGCGCAACGCCGGCGGAGCGATACTCGGATAGGTCCGAGCGCGGCGGTACGCCCTGCAGCAAGATCGACGCTGGGCTCTCGGCCGACATCCAGGCATCGGTCGGCAGCGGCGGTTGATCGGGCAACATGGCCGAGACCGCTTGCACATCCCAGACTGTGCCGTCGGCGAAGCGGATTTCCTCGACCCGCCCATCCCAGTTCGAACTTGAGGGATCCTCGGCGAAGTATCCGACGATCTGCAGGACATCGTTCGTACCGGAAATGGCGATGTGCAGGTCGTTGAAAGAGCGCTGCAGACTCACATCGCCGGTCTCGATATCCGCGCCCAACTGGATGACATCGACGTCCTGCGAGCCGTTCTCCTGCGGTTCGGCCGTCTGCGGCAGTTCGATAACCCCTTCCGGAGTCGGGCCGGACGATCGGCCGAGTTCGTAGATCACGTCGCTTCCGCTCCCGCGACCGAAGCGGTAGATATCCCCGCCGGTACCGCCCGACAGCACATCGTTGCCGGCTTGCCCGTCCAGCACATCATTGCCACCGGCGCCCGACAGTTCGTCGTCGCCCTCGCCGCCCAGCAACAGATCGTCGCCCTCCGTACCCGACACGATCCGCGGCGCGCCAGGTACCAGGGCGACCACTTGCTCGGCACTAAGCGAACTGCCGTCGGCGAACTCGAAACGATCCACTTCGAAACCGGTGGCGACCGACCCGGCAAAGAAGTTGAAGACCTGCGCGATACGGTTGCCCTGGGTATCGGTGACGACCAGATGTTTGCCGTTGGCCGAAAACGCGATGTCCTCGCGCTGCCAGTCCGGCCCGAACTTGATCGTATCGGTTTCCGTCAGGTCGTCGTTGCGGGCGTCGAAAATCGTCCGCTCCGAGGCCAGGCCATTGACCAGGTAGACATCGTCGCCCGCGCCGCCGTTGAGTACGTCATCGCCGCCGCCCGCGCCGATACGGTCGGCGCCGTCTCCGCCGAGTATCGCTTCGGCGCCGGCGGTTCCGTTCAAGACATCGTTGCCGAGGAAGCCGATGTGGCGGGTACGGCTGCCAATGAGGTTTTGGCTCAGGAAGTCGTCGTCCTGTCCTAACAGCAGGGCCTCGTCGATCGTCCACGACGAGCCGTCGGCCAATTCGACGCGATAATTTCCGCCCCGCTCGAAGCGGATCGAATCGCTGCTGCCGGCAACGTGCAAGGTGCTCTGCCGGCCTATCTGCCCGCCCTCGCCGTCGCCTTCGCCGGGCTGCACCACCAGATACAGGCTGCCTGGATCGGTGAGGTGAGCGAAGCGCAGCGTCGATGTCGTGAAACTGTTGCCGGTGGCAAAAAGATCGTTGCCGAACTGAGCATCGAACTTGTAGACAGCGTTGCTCTGGTGCAGCACGTCGTCACCGCCTCCGCCTTCGACCAGGCTGCCGCCGGTGATGGTGTCGTTGCCGTCGCCGCCGATGGCGATATCGCCGGTTCCCGCCTGGAGCGTGTCGTCTCCCGCTCCCCCATCCAGGGTCGCGCCGGAACCGTCGCCCCCCAGATTGTCGTCGCCATTGCCGCCGAACAACTGGTCCGCGCTGCTACCGAACAGGGTGTCGTTGCCGTCGCCGCCGTAGAGCCGGTCGATCCCGTCCGTGTCAGCGGCGGAATACAGTACGTCGTCGCCAGCCCCGCCATGCAATTCGTCGGAGCCGCTCTGGCCGTCGAGCAAGTCGTTGCCGACGCCGCCGTGGATGACGTCATCGCCGCTGCCGCCAGCGATGCGGTCGTTGCCGGCGCCTCCGTCGAGGACTTCTGAGTCGTTGCCGCCGATCCTGTACACATTGACCGGGACTTCATATTCGCTGCCATCGGAGAACAGGATCTGACGGATGCTGAAGTTCGAGTTGTAGTAATCGTGCAGGGTCAGGGAGTCGTCGGCTCCAATATTCAGGACCAGGTCGTCGCCGACGCGCACGGCACTGACATCCGCTCTGGCGATGCCGGCCCCGAAGCGGACACTGTCCAACTGCTCGTAGTCTTCGGCGGCGCTGCTCCAGATATGGTCGCGCCCGAAGCCCTGTTCGAATACGTAGGTATCGGCACCGGCCGATCCCATCAGACTGTCGTTTCCGCGTCCGCCGTCGAGCCAGTCGTCGCCGCCATCGCCCTGCAGAGCATCGTTGCCGATGCCGCCTTGCAAACGGTCATGTCCCCTGCCGCCGCTAAGGCCGTCATCGCCTTCACCACCGTCGAGTTGGTCGTTGCCATCGCCGCCTTCGAGCCAATCGTTGCCGCTGCCCCCCAATAGACGATCAACGCCGTAATCGCCGATCAGGTGATCGTTGCCTTCTTCCCCAAGCAGGGTGTCGTCGCCGCCGCCGCCGTCGATCGTGTCGTTGCCAGATCCGCCCAGAATGACGTCGTTCCCGGGTTTGAACCAATTGCCACCGAACCGCCAGTAGTCGCCATCGCCGTTCAAGATGTCGTCGCCGGCATAGCCATAAAGAATGTCGTCGCCGGCGCCACCGTAGATCTGGTCCCGGCCGTCGCTGCCGCCGATCAGATCGTTGTTTTCCGTGCCCAGCACATCCGTGCCGGTCGTCGGGACGCTTTCGGGCACAGACACATGCTCCTGGATGTCCGCCGCATTCCACAGGGACCCATCGGAGAAGCGGAACTGGTGCCGTTCCGGCGCGGCGTAGTAGCCGCGCAACGTGACGCGGTCGCTGCTGCCGGAAACGGAAACCACCAGATCGTCGCCGACCCGCAGCAGCCTCAAGCCTTCCTTGGCAATGCCGTCGCCGAATTGCAGGATATCGACGACGCCGATTTCCGCACCAACGACGATTTCGTCGTCGCAGAATCCGACTTCGAAGTGGTAGACGTCGGCACCGAGTCCGCCATCCAGCTTGTCGTTGCCCGCATCGCCTCGCAACGAGTCGTTGCCATCGCCGCCCAGCAAAGAATCGTCGCCTGCGCCGCCCACCAACGCGTCGTTGCCGCCGTCGCCGCGAACGTAATCGTTCCCGCCGCCGGCCCAGATCGAATCGTCGCCGCTACCGCCATTGATGCGATCGTTGCCGCTGAAGGCGCCGGCATCGTCGTCGCCGTACAGGATGTCGTTGCCGGATCCGCCGAACAGCAAGTCGTCGCCGCCGAAACCGTAGATCACATCGGCGCCGTCGCCGCCGTCCAGGGTGTCGCGGCCGTGATGTTCCGGCGCTACCGAGAGGCCGTCTCCGTCGAGGTAGTCGTTGCCCGCGCCACCGGCGAGCGTGTCGTCGCCCTCGCCGCCCCAGGCCTGGTCGTCGTCGTCTCCGCCGTCGAGCCTGTCGTTGCCGCCGTTGCCGTACAGCTTGTCCTTGCCGGCACCGCCGATGACGGTGTCGTTTCCGTGCGCCGACAGCTCGACGTCTGCCACATTGGCGTCGCCCATCAGGACGTCGTCGCCGAGGCCGCCTTCGACGACGTCGTTGCCGCCCTGACCGAAAGCGATATCGTTGCCGGCACCGCCGCGAAGCAGGTCGTTGCCATGATAGGCCGTGCCGAGCGAAGCGTCGTCGCCGATCAGGGTATCCGCACCGTCGCCGCCATCGATGATGTCGTGCCCGCCCATGCCCCACAACTGGTCGTTTCCGACGCCGCCGTCCAAGGCATCGTTGCCGTGCAAGCCACCTGCCGTGACGGCATCGTCGCCTACGACGATGTCGTCGCCATCGCCGCCACGCACCGTGTCATGGCCGGCATTGCCCTCGATCCGGTCGTTGCCGCGGCCGCCGTCGATCAGATCGTCTCCGGCTACGCCCGGGTTGCGCGCATCCGATTCCGGTTCGCTGCCGATGCGGTCGCCGCGAATGACGTCGTCGTCGTCGCCGCCGTCGATCACGTCGTCGCCGCCCTGGCCATAGATCACGTCCGCGCCGGTGCCGCCCATGATCACGTCGTTGCCGGAAATATTGGCGTCGGTCGAAGCGGCCCAGGTGCTGCCGTCCAGTGCGGTGGCCGTGCCGAGCAGCACGTCGCCGAAGATGACGTCGTCGCCGGTACCGCCCTGGATGAAGTCGTCATCCTCGGCACCGATCAACAAATCGTTGCCGCTGCCGCCGTCGATGGTGTCGTCGCCCTCGCCCGAACGGACCACGTCCGAGCCGGCGCCGGCGTCGATGACATCGTCGCCGCTCTGGTTACCCGCGTTCGGGTCGAGATGGACGAACGGGCTCGTGGGTTCCCGACCGGGGTCGGCATTGACTTCATCGGCGGTCATGCCGCCTTTTTGGGCGTACATGTCGAGTCGGCGCAGGTAATCGCGCGCATCGACCGCCGCGGAATCGCTGGGACCGAAAAAGTACCAGCCATTGCCTGCCGCCAATTCGCTGCCGGGCCCGGTGGTGTCGACCCAGGCCCAGGGATGCGTCACGTTGGCCGGATCCGACCATTGCTGCCAGTACATCACGGTGGAACCGTCGAAGATGAAGTCGTTGCCGTCGCCGCCGCTCAAGGTGTCGCGGCCGGGCCCGCCCATCAGGAAATCTTCGCCGTCGCCACCCTCCAGACGATCGTCGCCGTAGCCGCCATCCAGGCCGTCGTTGCCGGCCATGCCATAGATACTGTCGCTACTGCTGTGGTCGAGCAAGGGATTGCCGTCGCGGCCGAAGAGGTCGTGGAAACCGGTGAGCGATTGTCCGGTCGGCAAGCTGATGCCGCCCGGATCGGGCAGATCGATACCGAGATCGCCATTGCTCCAGTTCTGCACCACAATGCGCGCATTGGTCTCGCGATGGACCAGGATCAGGTTCTGCGAGGCCCCCTCACCGACCAGCAGCAAACGGAACAGTTTATCGGTGGTCAGCCAACTGAAACCGTCCTGGGTGACTGAGGCGAACGGCGAATCGGCGCCGACGGCAAGGCCCTCGTAGCCGATACGGCCATTGCCATCGGCGTCGACGATAATGTCCTGGGTGCGTCCATCGAAGAAATCTTCGCGGGAGAAATCGTAGTAATCGTGTCCCGCCCCGCCCTTGAGCGTGTCGTTGCCGACCCCGCCGATCAAGGTGTCGGAACCGGAGCCGCCGAGCAACATGTCTGCGCCGTTCTGGCCGCGCAAGATGTCGTCGCCTTCGTCGCCGGCCAAGTAGTCACCGAGTGCGCCACCTTCGATCGTGTCGTTGCCGGTGCTGCCGACGATGGAGTCGCGCAGGTTCGAACCTAGAAGAACATCGTCGCCTTCGGTGCCTACCCGCACCTTGTAGTTCATGTTCGGGAACGTGACTCCGCCATTGTCGAACTCGGCGAAGACGCGCGATATCAATGCGCCGATATCCTGATCTTCCTTTTCGCCGAATAGCCCGGCGAAGAATTGTTCGGCCTCGTCCTGGACGCTCGCGCCGACGACCGTCGCCGTGGCTACCACGATGACCGAAGCGGCCAATGCGACGGGCGCGCTGATCACGCCTGCGGCAGTCGCACCGCCGATGACGAAGCTCCCCAGCGTCGATACCGCCTCGCCCGCGACGAAACCGGTGACGATACCGGCCAGTTTCGCGCCGTCATGATTTGCGACCGCCGCGATCATGTCGGTGACGGTCAATAGGTTGCTCGTCCACCCCAGTACCTTTCCGAACTTCGCGCCCTCGGCGAAGCGTCCGAGGCTGAAATTGAGGTTGACATTGAAATGATCGACGAATCGTTGCAGGCGTTGGATCGGAAGAAGGCTTTCGTCCTCCAACAACCCGACCAAGCGGATGTAGTTGAAACTTTGCTGCGCCGCCATGCGTTTACGCAGGGAATCCGCCCGAAGTTCGGGGCTGTTGGCCACTTCCATCGCCCGCTCTGCGGACAATTGTGCGCTCAGGATCAGGGCACGCACCATGGCGGCCTCTTTGTCCACGTCGTAGATGTCGCCGTTCTGCAGTTTTTCGGAAACGTCGGCGAGCCCCGCCAGAAACGAAATCATCGCCTCGCGCGTGTCCTGGGCGATGTTCGCCAAGTCTTCCCGCGTTGCGGAATCAATACCTTCGATGCCTTCCATGCCCCATCCTTGTTCGTTCGTTTGACCCCGACTCCGGGGAATTCGCCAGTAACCGCCCCTGCCCCACGCGGATCGCCAGGCATTCCAACTAATGCTGCCCCACGCCTGTATCCGCAGATGAGATGTTACCGATGGAGGCCTGCCTCCACCACGGGCGCGACGAAGCCGCGAGCAGGAAACGGTTCGCCTGTGCCGGCGGCGTTCGGTGAGCCAGGCTTAGACCGCCGGCGCCGCCAACGCCGTCGCGATCCGCACTTCGCCCGACAGGACTTTGTGGATCGGGCAGGCATTGGCGACCTGCAGCAGGCGTTCGCGCTGCTCGTCGCTGAGTTCGCCGCTCAACGCAATGCGGCGGCGGATATCGGTGCCCTCGGCCGGCTTGCCGTCGGGGTTGAAGCTCAGTTCCACTTCGACGGCGCTCAGCGTCCACTGCTTGCGCGCGGCATACATGCGCAAGGTGATCGCGGTGCAGGCGCCGAGGCTGGACAACAACAAACGCTCCGGCGACGGGCCACTGTCGGCGCCGCCCTGTTCGGCGGGTTCGTCGGCGAGCCAGCGGTGATCGAGGTCGTCGCTGAAACGGACCTGATACGGCGCGCCGTCGCTGGCGGCATGGACGGTGGCGATGGCGGGCATGCAGGGCTCCGGAACGATGGAAGATCGAGCGGTTATCGCACGCGCCCCGCGAAAGCAGAAGGGTTCGCGGTGGAACGCTGCATCTAGGCTCGAGGGCTTGGCAGGCGTGGCGTAAGGAAACCCGCTAGCGGAATCGAGCCTGCTACATCGAGTGCACGGTTCGGCGCGAACCGGCTGCTGGCGGGAACCGCCGGCATCGAGCTCGCCGGCGCAACTAGACGGGGCCGAAACGCCTCGGTTCTGGCCGTTCGCGCCGACCAATTGCGTACCCCTTCTTGGCGGCCGCGACGAGCGCGGCGAATCCATGCGCCCGACCGGCGCGACACTCGGCTAAGAGGACAACGGCATGACCCAGGACAACAGCACGGGCAATTCCTTGATCGAGAATTTCGGAACGCGCGACATCGTGCTCGAAGTGGTCGCCGACACCGCGACCCAGGACGGAGCGCCCGAGGTCCAGGTGACCTTGCTGGTGGCCGGGGTGCTGATCTCGGGCACGGTCGTCAGCTTCAAGCGCTACGCCCAGCATCACCCGATCACCGCGCGCATCCACGAAGCGGTCGAAGGCCTGGCCGCGAGAGCCTCCAACGAAGAAGGCACGGTCCGACCGGGGCCGCCGCTGTATCTGCATCTGAAGGATGCGATCTACTACACGCCCGGTGCGCCGCAGGCGTTTCCGTCGGACCGCGGCGTGTTCTGCCGTGTCGCCTTGAAAGACGTGTCGGCGTTCAACTTCGGCAATGTCGTCTGGCCCGAACCGAGCTGATCGGGCGGATCGACCGCGCCTTGCCCCGCGTCAAGCGATGAAGCGGCGATCGTGCCCCGGGCGTATCAGGGATTCAGCCACGGCGCCGACACCGTCCAGAAAATGATGTCTGCGCCGAGATAGTCCTGGGCAAAAGCGCTGAACTCCTCGCGGGTGAACGGCTTGCCGGTTTTATCGTTGTTGTAAGTCAGGGTCGGCTCCTGGACCGCCATCGCGACCAAGGACAGTTGCTCCCGATAACGATGAAAGAACGGATAGGCGTTCTTCATCTGTCCTTTCTTGTAGGGGACGATGTCCGGCCCACCGAGACCCACGCCGTGCTTGGCCGCGTACTCGAACAAGCGGCCCATGTAGTCGTGGTCGTTGTTCCACTCACAGGGCCAGAAGTTGACGTACTGAACCACATGCGATTGCTTGAACGCATGCCGCGCCGCGGCGAGGTTCTCCATCTCCGCAGCGAAATATTTGTCGCAGGTGAAGCTGGTCTTGTCGCGTTTGTAGTCGATGTCGATCGCGGTTTCGGGCAGATTGATGCCCTGGATACGGCCGTCGTAGCGGGCGGCCAGGGCTTGCAGGAGCTTCTGGAAGCGGGCCCTGACCTCCGGGTTCCATTGCTGCGTCGCCCAACCCGAAGCCGGCGGCTTGTTCTCGCCGGGGTTGTCGATCTGGGCCACGAGGCCGCCACCGAAAGCGGGATCGGTCAACAGATAGGCCGGGATGTTTCTGGCGCCCGGCTCGAAGAAGCGATCCTGGATCTGGATGAACAGTTTCTTGTGCAGGCGCTCGACCTGTTTCAGGTCGGCGTCGATGCGGCTGAAGTCGTATTCGCCCTGCCCTCGTTCCAGCTGTTTCCAGTTATAGACGATCTGTACGCCCTCGATATCCGCACGCGCGAGGTAATGCTGGTGTTCGGCGAAATCGCCGGCGCTGGTATAGATGTAATCAGCCGGCGCCTGCGCCGCATGAGCGAGCGAGCCTGTGGCGATCAAGGCGAACGCCAGGGCACCGGACCGGAACGGGTGTTGGGACATGCGCTGCGACCGGTTACGAACCATGCCACGATGGTACTAGGCGACCGGCCGGGCGAATGAATCGATGTTCACACGCGATGCGCCAGAGGTTTGTAGCGCCCGCGCCGCAGCACGCCGCTCAGAACGCCGGCGCGCTATGCCATTGCCACGCGCTGTCGATGATGTCTTCCAGGCGGGTATAACGCGGGGCCCAACCCAGTAGCGATCTCGCCGCATCGCTGGCCGCGACCAGCACCGGCGGGTCGCCGGCTCTGCGGGGCGCCAGCGAGTAAGGGATGCGGCGGCCGGCGATGGCCTCGGCCGCGCGTATCACCTGCAGCACGCTGAAGCCCTGGCCGTTGCCGAGATTGAAACGATGCGCGCCCGGCGTGCTGTCGAGCCAACGCAAGGCGCGGATGTGCGCGTCGGCGAGGTCGATCACGTGGATGTAGTCGCGCACGCAGGTACCGTCGACGGTGTCGTAGTCGTCGCCGAACACCTGCAGCGCCTGCGCTTCGCCGAGGGCCGCGCGCAACACGTTCGGGATCAGATGGGTTTCCGGATAATGCGATTCGCCGATGCCGGCATGGGCCGCGGCGCCGGCGGCGTTGAAGTAACGCAGCGACACCGAACGCAAGCCGTAGGCCTGCGCGGCGTCGGCGAGCATGCGCTCGACCATGAGCTTGCTGGCGCCGTAAGGATTGATCGGGTCGGTCCGATGCGCCTCGTCGATCGATACCGAGTCCGGCTCGCCATAGACCGCGGCTGTCGAGGAAAACACCAGGCGACCGACGCCATGACGCTGCATGGCCTGCAACAGATTGAGGCTGCCTACCACGTTGTGCCGGTAGTAGTCGTACGGCGCGGCGACCGATTCGCCGACCAGCGAGCGCGCGGCGAAATGCATCACCGCATCGACCGGACGCTCGAACGCGGCATCCAGCGTTTCGGGTTTGAGCAAGTCGGCGGCGATCCAGCGGCCCCAACGCAAGGCCTCGCGATGACCGGTGCTGAGGTTATCGAGCACGCTGACTTCGAAACCTTGATGAGCGAGCGCGTAAGCCGCGTGCGCACCGATATAACCGGCGCCGCCGCAGACCAGGACGTGACAGGAATCGTGTGAGGGAGCAGTGAACGGAACCGGTGCGACGCCTGGGGGATGAGTCACGAAAGCCTCTGGAAACTGAAGGTTTTTCCTGGCCTGCCCTTGTGGCTCCGAGCATGCCGTGGGAGTATGCGTCGGACTAAAACTGTGATGCAAATCACTTAATTATCTTCATATTTATGAATGAACTGGTCGGATAAGGAATCGAATCGGCCGGCTTCCAAGCTCGCGCGATTCCAGCGCGCGGCTCGTGTAGTTGCAGCCTGCAAGGACGCGTCGTGCTGATTCGCCAGACCCTGCTGTACCTGCCCGCACAACTGCTCGGCCCGCTCGCGCAGTTGGCGGCGATCGTGTTGTGGACGCATTGGCTCGATCCGAACGAGTTCGGCCTGTTCACCCTGGCCCTGGCGATGCAGGAAGCGGTGTATCTGCTGTTCCTGGCTTTCTGGTCGTATTTCCTGCTGCGTTTCCTGCCCGGCGCCGATGCGCTTCTGCGCGAACGCATGGACGTGATCGAGAGTTGGGTGTTCTTCGCCAACGGCGTGCTGCAGGCGGCGGTCCTGCTGATCCTGTTGCGTTATGTCTCGCACGATTGGCCGTCGCCGGCCCTGTGGACGACGTTGTTCGTGTTCACCTTGACTCGCTCCTACTGCACGCACCTGGCCGAGCGCGCCAAGGTCGCCGACGCCATCGGCGTCTACACCGCTTTGCAGAGCGTCGGCCCGGTCGCCGGCCTGGCGATCGGCTGGATCTGGGCCAGCCTGGCGGCGAAAGGCCCGGCTCAGATCGGCCCGCTCGAAGTGCTGGCCTCTTACGCGATCGCGCAAAGCCTGTCCTTGCTGTACGCGGTGTCGCGCCTGCGCATGCGCCTGCAACTGCGCAAGCCGGACCGGACCACCTGGCGCCGCATCTGCCTCTACGGTCTGCCGCTGGCGATCAGCGGCGTGCTCGCGTGGGTGCCCGGCAACGGCATTCGCTTCGTCGTCGAGCACGGCATGGGCCTCGCAGCGGTCGGCCTGTTCTCGGTCGGCTGGACATTGGGACAACGCGCCTGCGCGTTCGCGGCGATGCTGGTCACCGCCGCCGCGTTCCCGATCGCCTTGCGCCTGGAAGCCCAGGGCGAGAAGCATCGGGCGCTGGAACAGGTCGCCCTTAACGGCGCCCTGCTCTGCTCGGTGCTGGTGCCGACCGCAGCCGGCCTGATCCTGCTCGTCGAGCCGCTGTCGCGTGCCGCGGTCTCGGCGCCGTACATCGCGACGACCTTGAGCATCCTGCCGCTCGCGACCCTGGCCGGGCTGATCAAGAACCTGCGCAGCCACTTCGCCAACCAGCCCTTCCTGCTCGCGCAGAAGACAGCTTGGACGCTGGCGATCGACGTACTCGAAACCGCCCTGTTCCTCGCCGCCGCCGCCATCGGCCTGCGCACGATGGGCCTGGTCGGCGCCGCCGCCGGCGCGCTCGCCGCGGTGAGCGTCGGCGCGCTGGTCTCGTTCGTCATCGCCGTGCGCAAACTCGGCATGCCGATGCCCATCGCTCACCTGGCCCGCATCGCGCTGGCGAGCGCAGTCATGGCCGCAAGCCTGTCGGCCTTGCCGCCGCTCGCCGGCTGGACCGAACTCATCGCCACCGTCGCACTCGGTGCGACGGTGTATGCCGCAGCGCTCGCGCTGACCTATCGCGGTCAGCTCGGCCAGTTGCGCAGCGCGCTTCGTCCCAACTCCCCTTAGCGGAACGCCGTCATGCTCGAACCCACCACGCATCCCTTGAGCGATCTCGGCCCGCAGTCGCCGGCGCAATGGCAAGCCGCGCCGCTGCTGTTCGAGCACCGCCTGCACCTCGACCCGCGTTTCAGCCGCGAGGCCATCGCCCGCACCATCGAGCGTTATCCGCGCCGTCATTACTCGATCGTGCACATGGGCGAACAAGGCGCGAACGGCAAGCGGGTCTGGCGCGAAGGCGAGTTCGGCGGGCTCGACGGCGAGCGCGTACTGGAAGCGATCGAACGCGGCCGCCTGTGGCTGAACCTGCGCAACGGCCAGGACCTGGAACCGCACTGCCTCGAAGTGCTGATGGGCCTATTCGGCGAAGCCGGCACGCTGGCGCCGCCGCTGTCGAGTTACGACCACCGCATGGGCTTGCTGGTGTCCTCGCCCGGCGCGCAGGTGTATTACCACGCCGACCTGCCCGGCCAGGGCCTGTTGCAGTTGCACGGCCGCAAACGCATCTACGTCTATCCGCCGCGCCTGCCGTTCCTGAGTGCAGAAGGCCTGGAAAACATCGCCCTGAGCCAGCTCGAAGTCGGCCTGCACTACGACCCGGCCTTCGATGCGCAAGCCGCGGTGTTCGACCTGGAACCCGGGCAAGGCCTGTTCTGGCCGCTCAACTCGCCGCACAGGATCGAGAACCACGACTGCCTCAACATCTCCATGACCCTGGAGTACTGGACCGAGGAGATCCGCCGCAATCACATGATCAACCTCGCCAACGCCATCCTGCGCCGGCATCTGGGCTACACGCCGCATACGCGCAAACTCAGCGGGCCTTCGTTTTATGCCAAGGCCGCACTGCAGGCGGCGTGGCGCCGCAGCGGGCGCCTGGATGCCTTGCGGCGTACGGCGCGGCCGGTCGATTTCCGGCTCGATGCCGAAGTGCCCGGCCGCATCGTCGATCTGGCGGAGCCGGCACGGTGACGGCGAGTGCGCAGGCGATCGGTCGGGCGAGGCAAGACTATGTCGCGACGATCGAGACCGATGTGGCGACCGCCCTACAGCGCTGGCGCGAATGGATCGACGACGGCGCCTCGACCACCGTGTTCCAGAGCGAGCGTTGGCTGTCGGCCTGGTACGCCACCCTCGGTGCGCAGACCGGGCGCAAGCCCTTGCTGGCGAGCATCGCGCGGCGCCGCGACGGATGCGTGCTGATGGCCCTGCCCCTGGTCGCCGAACATCGCGGCGGCCTGCAGCGGATCGGGCTCGCCGATCTCGGCGTCAGCGACTATGCCGCACCGCTGCTGATGCCCGCTTGCCCCGACGATGCGCCGCAAGTCCGCGCGATGTTCGCCGCCCTGCGCAAGGCCTTGCCGCACGCCGATCTGCTGGCGATCGAGAAAATGCCCGAAACGGTCGGCGCGCGCGCCAACCCGTTGCTGCATCTGCCCGGCGTGCGCGCATCGGCCTTGTTCGGCAACCCGGCCACGGTCGGCGACGACTTCGACGCCTGGCGCTTCAGCCGCGAGAAAACCCATCGCAAGGAACTGGAACGCTCCTGGCGGGTGTTCACCCGTCACCCGGAGGCACGTTTCGAGCAAGTGTCCGACGCCGTCCAGGCGCAGCGGGTCATGGACGCATTGGAACAACAGCAACGCAGCGCGATCTCCGGCAAGGGCTGGGCCTATATCCTCGATGAGCCCGGCTATCGCGATTTCTACCGCAAGCTGGTCGACGACGGCCTCGCCTGCGGCGAGGTGGTGCTGACCGCGCTGATGGCCGGCGACGAAGTCGTGGCCGCCCTGCTCGGCCTGCGTCGCGGCGGCGAGTACGCGATGATCCGCATCGGCAGCGCCGCCGGCGAATGGCGCAGTTGCTCGCCCGGGCGCCTGATCATCGAACGCACCATGGCCGCCCTGCATGCGCAGGGCGTGCGCCGTTTCGATTTCACCATCGGCGACTACGCCTACAAGAAAGGCTTCATGCCCGAGCAACTGGACTTGTTCGATCTGGCCGTGCCGCTGTCATGGAAGGGCCGTCCGCATACCCTGTGGATCGGGCTTCGCCATCGCCTCAGGCAATGGTCGCACGCGCATCCGCGCCTGCACCGCGGGCTGGCGCAAGCGCGCGATGCCTGGACGCGCGCCCGCGCCGGGCGCAAGGCTGCGTCTTAAGCCGAACCGGTCGGGGCGATCCGCGCGAACAAGGCGAGGTATTCCTCGACGCTGCGTTCGACGGTGAACTCCAGGGCCCGCCGCGTCGCTTCGGCCTGATCGCCCGGGCGTTGCAAGCGGCTTTCGATGGCCGCGGTCATCGCCGAAACGTCGCCGACCGCGACCAGGGCGCCATAACGGCCGTCGCCGAGAATCTCGCGCGGGCCGACCGGGCAGTCGCTGCTGATCACCGGCGTGCCGCAAGCCATCGCCTCGATCAATACGTTGCCGAAACCTTCGAACAACGAAGCCAGCACGAACACGCGCGCCTGCCGCATATAGGCATAGGGATTGGCGCGCTGGCCGAGCAGGCGCACCCGCCGGCCCAGCCCGAGTTCGTCGATCAAGGCCTGCAAGGCCGACCGCTCCGGTCCTTCGCCGATGATCGCCAGGCGTGTCTGCATCGGCATGCGCACGCCGGCGAAGGCGCGGATCAGGCCGGCGAAATTCTTCTCCGGGCTCAGGCGCCCGACCGACAGCACCAGCGGGGCGGCATCGACGCCGAACCAGGGGTCGTCGACCGCCTGATGGGCGAGCGAGTTCCAGTCGCGGCGCAACACCGGGTTGGGAATGACTTCCAGCCGAGCCCGCGTGCCCTTGGCCAGGCGCGGCGCGAAGTCGTCGCGCACGCCCCGCGAGACCGCGACCACCGCGTCGGCGAGGCGATAAGCCCAGGGCATCAGGCGCAGGGTCGCGCGATAACGCGCAGAAGGATCGAGCTGCCGCATCGACGACACCGGCGCGTGCTCGGTGAGCACGACCCGGGTCGCCCCGCCCGCCCATCGCGCCGCGACCGCAGCGACGATATTGCTATGAGTCAGGGCGGATACCAGGACGTCGGGACGGCGCCGGCGCAACAGCCGAGCCAGCCGGGTCGCCGCCGACAAGGTGCGATCGGCGTCGAGCGAGATCAGCTCGATATCGCCGGCCAGCGCCCTCGCCTCGGTGTCGCCGCGATGGACGACGAAGGCCACCTCCATGCCGCGCGTGCGCAGGCCCTGGGCCAGGCGCAGCAGCGAGATCTCGGCGCCGCCGACCTTGAGCTGGGGCAGATACAGCAGCGCGGTGCGCATGCGCGAGGCGCCGGCAGCGTGCGGGCTCATTCGCCGGCCCCGTCCGGCGAGCGCCAACCGCGGCAGCGCAGCTTGCGGCCGAGCTCGTGCAGATTGAACACGTAACGTTTGCCGTCGACGAGCGTGCGTTCGCCCCAGGACGACACGGTGTGCAAGCCATGCGGATTCGGCCCGCGCGGATCGGGACGGCAACGGCGTACCACCTGTTCGCGATAGCGCCGCGGCGTACACACCTCGATGCGGTTGATCGCGATGGCCGCACCGTAGCCCGCGCTGCAGTCCTGCGCCGGCCGATACAGCGCGCCTTGGTGCAAGAACGGCGTGCCGGCCGGGCGCGAGCTGCAATGATCGAGCTTGACCGGATGCAGCGCATGCGGATGCCACGGCCCGCTCAGGTCTTCGGCGTAACTCAGGCACAGATTGTCGAAGGCGCCCAGGCCGAGATCGGTATAGGCCAGCCAGAACAGGCCCTCGTGCCGAAACAAGCTGGCATCGGCGGCGGCGACACCGTCCAGCAACACCGCCACCGGCCGCCATTCGCCGTCGGCCTCGATCCGGTACAGCTCGCAACGGCGGTTCGCCGAGGTTTCCGGGATCGCGTACAGGCCGCCGTCGTGCTCGAACAGATACGGATAGGACAGATGCATCGGCAACTGCAGCCGCGCCGGCCCGGCCCGGACGATGCGGTCGCCGCGATCGAGTTCGATCGCCTCGATGCGGCCGAGTCCGTCGCGATAGTCGTAGACCTCGCAGTACAGACGGTGGCGGTCGCCGGGAATGCCGAAAGGATCGGCGCGGTAGTGGGTCGAGCCGCGTCGGCCGAGCCAGCGGATCTTCGAGGCCAGCGGCGTCTGGATCAGCTCGTGGATCGGCGCATCGATCACTCCGATCATCCAGCTTTCGCTGAGCCAACGCGCCACCAGCCGGCGCCGCCAGGCCAAGGCCCTGCCGCGCAAGCCGCGCACCGCTCGCCGCAACGGCGTCGGCGCAGGCTGCGGTGCGAATGCCGCCGTCGTGGGCAGTGCCGCGCCGACGATCAGTTCCTGCACCGCGCCGCGCAGCAGGGTCGCCACTTCGCCATAGATGCGCTCGAACGAACGCGGATAGTCCGGGTCGGCGAAAAAGCGTACGGCATCGAGCACGCTGGCGCCGTCGCGCACCAGCAACAGTTCCCCGCCGAGACCGGCGCTGATCGCCGCGTGACAGGGCCAGGCCGCGGCGAGATGGATGCCCTGCGCATCCAGCGGCTGCCACACGCCATGCCGACTGGCGGCGCGCCAGGCCTGCCATTGATCGCCCGCAGCCGAATCGATGCCGGCCAGGTCGATCACCGCGTCCCAGCACGAATCGCCGGGCGATTGCAGGTCCGCCGACGGTGCCGGCGTCTCGGCGAGCATCGCGGTCGCGCGTTCGAGCCGGCTCCAATCGGGCCGATAACAATCCGCCACGCGGACACGGCGCACGTCGACCTGCACGCCGGGAATGCTGCCGAGGGCGGCGCGCGCCAGCTTCTGCCAGGCGCGATGACGATCCGCCGGCAGCAGCACCGCGATCCGCAACCTTGCCGCAGCCTGGGCGGAGTCGGCTTCGAGCGGGTCCGGGCGCCGATTGACCGGACGGCCCGCCGACTCGCTCGCCGGCCTGGATTCAGAGTCGATCATGCAAGGCGCGTGGCAGATGAGAGCGATGTTTGTTGAGGATGGAGCCGAACACCTGGGCGTTGACCGCGGCGAGATCGTCGAGCAGCTTGCGGATCGCCGAAGCGCGCGTGACCTCGGCTTCGACCACCACGATCACGCCGCTGGCGCGGGCCGCTGCGACCAGGCCGAACGCCGGCTTGGCGTCGACCACGATCTCGTCGAAGCGCTCGCACAGACCGCTCCACACCGAGGCGTCTTCGATCGCCGCGTAATTGTCCTGATAGCCACGGGCGTCGCTGGACAGCCGGGCATGGGTGACATCGCCGTTCGCATCGTCGTCGTAAGCGGCCGTAATCGAAGCGCCGGCGCGATCCAGCGCTTCCTCGACCAGGCAGGGCCAGGCGCGCTCGCGGTCGAGGTCGTCGGACAACAGCAGGACCTTGCGCTTGCGCAGGCGTGCCGAGGCTTCGGCGTAGGCCCGCGCCAGCGAGCTGACGCCCTCGCCCGGGCGCGCGGCGATGAATTGCACGATGCGCCGGCCGCCGCCCGCCATCTGCGCATCGAGGCGCTGCACCAGGCCGGCCATGCGTTGCTGGGGCTGCGCAAACAAGGGCTCGGCATCGAAGGACATGGACGAGCACTCCCTGGGATTTCCATCGGTATCGACGCCGAGCGCAGCCGCGCCCAAGGTTTCGCGTACGTCGCCGCTGTCGCAGGCCAGGCGCAGCACCCGCCACAGGAACCGACCGCCGCCGAGCACGTAGCGACGCCATAACCGGCGCGGCTCCTTGAGCAATCGGTACAGCCATTCCAGGCCGATGCGCCGCAGCCATCGCGGTGCGCGAGGGAAACGTCCGGCCATGAAATCGAGGATCGCGCCGCCGTTGACGATCAGCGCCGGCTGTTCGAGTTCGCCGGCCAGGCGCGCGGCGATGCGTTCCTGGCGCGGCATGCCCATGCCGAGAATCACCAGGTCCGGACGCGCGGCGGCGATGGTCGCCACGCAACGGTCCTCGCCGCCGAAGCCGTCGATCGAGCAGACCACGTCCAGGCCCTGCTCGCGCAGTCGCTGCACGGCGCGTTCCAGATACGGCTGGTCGGTGCCCGCCACCGCGACGCGTCGGCCGGCAAAGGCCGCGACCAGTTGCGGAATCAGGTCGGTGCCGTTCATGTTCAAGCCCGGTGCGCGCGCGAGCAGGCGCAGGCAAGCGGCCATGCCGACCCCGTCGCGCAGCAACAGCTCGCTGCGCAGCAAATCCTCGCAAAAGGCCGGATCGGTCCAGGCCAGATTGAAGGCGTGCTGGTTGAGGAACGACACCACGGTGGTGCGCTTGGGCCGGCGCAGTTCGTCGATCAAGCGCCGCTGCCGGCGCGAGTCGGCGACGATGTCGAGACGATCGAGCAATGCCCGGATGCGCGGCATCGCCGCGACGGAGTCGTGTTTGTCTGTCATGCGAAGGCGCCTTCCGCGCGTAATTCTTCATAGACCGCGGCGACCTCGCGGGCCATCGCCAGGTCGGAGTAGCGTTCGCGCTGGCGTTGCAGGCCGATCCGCGCCATCGCCTGGGCGCGCCGCGGTTGCTCGATCAAGCTGGCCACGGCGTAGGCGAAAGCGCCGGCATCGCCTGGCTCTACCAACAGGCCGGCGCGGCCGTTGCCCAACACTTCCGGAATGCCTTCGTTGTCGGTGGCGACCACCGGCAGCCCGACCGCGAGCGCTTCGATCAAGACCATCGGCAGGCCTTCGCCGTACAGGCTCGGCAAGGCGAACAGATCGATCCGCGCCAGCTCGGCGCCGATGTCGCGGGTAAAACCGGTCCAGACGATGTGCTCGGCCACGCCCTGGGCCTTGGCGTACGCCAGCACCTGCTGCCGGTAGGCCTCGCTCTCGAAACCGCCGACCGCGCGCAAGCTCACCGGCCGGCCGGCGGCGCGCAAACTCGCCAAGGCCTCGATCAAGACCTCGATGCCCTTGCGCGGGCGGAACAAGGCGACCATGCCGAGTACCCATTGCGATTCCGGCGGCCGCCACTCGCGCGCCTCGGCGACCGCCGGCACGCCGTTGGCGACGGTGCGGATCAGACCGTCCTCGTAACCGATCCGGCGCAAATAGTCGCGGGTGCTGTCGGAGACCGCGATCAGACGGTCGGCGCGCCGCAGGCTGAAGTGCTGGATCGCGCTGTTGATGCGGTTGCGCACGGCGCTCTCGGTGTCGCGGTCGGTGCGGCTGTGGACGTGGTGCACCATCGGCTTGGCGGCGCGGTGGGCGGCGAAACGGCCGATCAGCGCCGAGCGCGCGGTATGCGTATGCAGCAGGTCGTAGCCGCCCTCGCGCAACAGCCGCGCCACCTCGCGGGCCGGCTTGAAATCCAGGCGCGAACGCATCGGCACGGTCGTCAACGCGCTGCCGCTCGATTCGCGCACCCGTTCGAAGGCGCCGGCCTTTAGGCAGGCGAAATCGACCTGCCAGCCGAACCTGGGCAATTGCTGGGCGAGCAGATCCTGCACGCGTTCGGCGCCGGCGTAATGCTCGCCGTTGATCAAGTACAAGGCCCGGCCCGGGCGCGGCGTTGCGTTGACGATGCCGCTCATGCGCGGACTCCGATACGTGAGAATGCTTGCCGCGGCGCGATGCGGCGTTCGGCTGCGGCAGCGTGTGCGCCGAGCGCGCGATAACCGGCGACGCCGCACAGCACCGCGAACAACAAGGTCAGGGCGCTGGTCTTGGAGGCCAACGAGTTGGTGGTCGAGGCGGTGACGAGAAACACCAGCAAGGTCCAGCGGCCCCCGCTGCCGGCGCGTCGCCACAGCAGCCACAGCGCGCAGAGCAGGCCGAGCGCGAACACGGCGAAACCGAACACGCCCAGTTGCAGCAGCATGAACAGCCAGAAATTCTCGATCGCCTCCAGGTTGGCGCTGAGACCGACCCGCGCCGAAACCGCGTGGATCTGCGCCGGCGAGATCCCGAACAAGACATCGAAGCGGTCGAGATGATCGAAGACGCTGAAGATGCGCAGGCGCACCGTGGCGCTGTCGTCCAGGTACAGTCCCTCGAAGATGCGCGCGCCCAAGCCGCTGCGCCAGACCAGGGCCATCGCCATCGGCAAGGCCAACAGCACCGTGATCGACGCGCCGACGACGTGCAGATAGCCATAGCGCCCGGCACGCAGGCCGTGCAACGCACCCCAAGCGGTATAAGCCAGCAAGGCCAGCGTGGTCAGCACGAAACTGGTGCGTCCGCCGAAGGCGAGCAAGGCCAGCACCAGGAACGCGATCAGCGAGGCGCGCCACAGCGGCGACATCGGCCGGTCGAGCGAGGCCAACAGGACGATGCTGGTGATCAGCGCGTTCTCGAGCGGATGGCCCAGCAACGCGGTGGCGCGGAATTTGTCCTCGATAACCGGTACGCCGCCGGCGACCGTATACGGCACCAGGTGATGTTGCACGACGGCTTCGGCCAGGCCGAGCGCGGCATTGGCGATCGCCACGATCAGGATCAGGCGGAACAGGCCGCGCAGTTGCGCGGCGTCCAGGCGCAGCAGGATCAGGGCGATCGCCGCCGGCATCATCAAGGTGTCGATGAAGAAGGCCGAACCGGAGGCGCCGTAACGCAGCAGCGAATAGACGAAGCCCGACAGCATCGCGAGCAGGTACAGGCCCAGCAGAGGCTGCCCGGCGAGGCGGCGCAGCAAGGCGGCGAGCGGATTGCCCTGCCCGGCCAGCGACAAGGCCAGCGCGATCGTCAGCAGATAGCTGCCGGGATGCAGCTTGAACACGAAGCTGCCATAGGGCGCGTCGTAAGGAATGCCCAGCACCGTCAACAAGGCCGGCGACAGGCACAGGTAGGCCAGCAGGCTCAGGACCAGGAACACGCGGCTGGCACGGTCGAAGGCGCTTCCTTGGCCGTCGTACGCCTTCATCGTGCGCGCCGGCCCTGTTCCAACCGGCCCTGCTCCAGCCTGCCCAGTCCCAGTGCGCGCAACGCCGGCGCTTCGAGCTCGCCGCGCTCGCGGCCTTCGGTGTTGCTGCCGCTGGCGATGCCGAAATCGTCGGCATAGTTCCACAGCGACCAGCCCCAGCCGTTGCTCTCGGCGAGGGCCCGCACGTCGCCGATCCAGGCATAGCGCGACGCCGGGTCGACGCCGTCGCGGATCACCCCGAACTCGCCGCAATGCACGCGCACTCCGTGCTCGCGCGCCCAGGCCGTCAGCGGCCGCCATTGCGCGGCGATGCGCCGGCGGTTCCAACCGCTCCGGAAATACTCGGCGAGCTCGTCGGTGGCGCGTTCGGCCGCAACCTTGCCGTCGCTGCGCGGCAGCTTGAGCCGCGCCTGCAGCGCCGGATAGCGCACGCCGCGCCAGTGTCCGGCGGTGGTCCAACGGTCGCCTTGCATCCAGCTCGCACCCTGGTGGGTGAAGATGTAAGGCAGGTAGTAATGGAAGCTGTAGATCAGGTTCGGATCGTCGAGCGGATCGAGTTCGACCAGGCCTTCCAGGCTGCCGCCCTTGCGGCCGCTGACGATCAGCGCATGCGCCGGCAACACCTCGCGCACCGCGCCGACCAGGCGCTGCTGATAACGGCTCCACAGATAGCCGCCGGCGATACCGTAATAGCCCGGTTCGTTGAAGAGCTCGAAGACGACCCGCTTGGTCGGCGTGCGCTTGAGCTCGCCGGCCAGGGTTCGCCACATCGCGATATAGCCGTCCGACCACTGCGACTCGGCTTCGATCGCCTGCTTGGTCTGCTCGTTCGGATGCAGGTCGACGATCACGTCGAGCCTCGCCTCCAGCGCCGCGTCGACCGCGCTGCGCAAGCGCGCCAGCCCGCTCAGCTGGGGCCCGCGCTGCGGCGCCCAACCCAGCGCGACCGGATCGACCGGCAGGCGCACGTGGTCGAAGCCGGCCTCGTGCAGCTTGCGCAGCTCCTGCGCCGTCACCGGCGGCCCGCCGCTGGCTTCGAGCCAACGGCTCAGGTTGATGCCGCGTTGCAGCGACTGAGCATTCGTCGCCGTGGCGATCATCAGCCCGACCACCAGACATGCGAGACGGAACGCCCGTCCCGGGGCCGTATGGCGGTGTCGATGCCGCGTCGGCGCGCTCGCCGCGCTCATCCGCGTTCCACCATGGGCACGGTCGCCAGCACCGGCAGGCCGAAGCTGCGTTCCAGCTTCTCCGGCGAAAGGAAGCTCGAACGCAGCGCTTCCGACAGGAAGGCGACGATCAGGGCCACGCCGAGGCTGAGAAAGAAGCCGATCGCCAGGATCGGCAAGCGCACGCTCTTGGGTTTGAGCGGCCAGCTCGCGGCCTGCAACACGCTGACGCTGGTGCGCTGTTTCCGGTCGCGCGCCTCGGCGATGCGCGCGCTTTCGAGCTTGCGCGCGTAGTTGGCGTAGCTGTCTTCGAGCAGTTTCTGCTCGCGGGCGAGGCCGGCGAATTCGGATTGCTGGCGGGTCAGTTCGGCGGCGCGGCGTTTGAGCTGGTCCAGGCGTTCCTGCAAGGCTTTGCGGCTGCCGGCGAGCGCGGACTCGTCCGAGGTCGCGCGCAGCAGATCCAGTTCGGCGGCTTCGCGCACCGGGTTGCGCCCGGTGCGTACCGTGGTCGGCGGCGTGCGGCGCTGCTGTTGGATGAAGGACTCGGCCTTGGACACGTCCTTGCGCGCATTCACCACCAGCGGATTGTCGTCGAGATAGCGCGAACTCAGCCCCTGCTCTTTCAACTGCAGGTCGAGCAACTGGCGCGGGATCTGCGGGTCGCCGAGGGTTTCGCTGAACTGGACCAGGTTGGCCGGGGTCTTGCTGGCGATCTGCTTGAGGGTCTTGGCGCGCGCATTGGCGGTGCCGGCCTGCTGGCTGGTCTCGTTGAGGCGGGTTTCCAGGTCGTTGCCCTGCTGCACCATCAGGCCGAGCTGCTGCTCGTAATTGACGATGCCGTGCGCCTGCTTGAACTCGGCCAGGCGCTTCTCCGCATCTTTCAAGCGCAGCTCGACCCCTGCGACCTGGCCTTCGAGGAAACGCACCTGGTCGTCGGAGAAGATCGCGCGGCGGCGGTCGAGATAGGTCGCGACCAGGGTGCGCAGCGCCGACTGGGCGATGGCCGGGTCGGGATGGGTGAAGCGCAACTGGATCACCGTCGCGCCCTTGAGCAATTGCGCGTCGAGATTCTCGCGGAACAGTTCGACCGCCTGGTCGAGCTTCGGCCGGCGCGCGTCGTCTTTCTGCTGGGCGATCGAGGGATACAAGCGTCCCATCCCGATCCGCACGACCACTTCGCGGATCAGATCGCGGCTGGCCAGGATTTCGTTCTCGGCGCTCAGCGCTTCGCTGCGGTCGAACATCAGCGGCGTGGCGCCGCCGCTGCCGTTGCCTTCGGAGGTGTCGGCGACGTAGACGTATTCATGCCCGAGCCGGACCAGGAGGCTGGCATCGGAGACGTAACGCGTGGTCGGCAGCAAGGAGGCGATCAGCACCAGGGCGAAGCTGATCGCGAACGCGAGCCCGATCCGGCGCCGGTCCCTGAAGGCGGTGCCGAGCAACTCGCGCAGCGAAAACGCCGAGGAAGGCCGCGAATGGGATGGGACTGCGAAGGCGTCCTGCGGTGCGCTGTCCATTCAGTAGCCCGAGCGATTGTCGTTGAGGTCGTAGGAGAAGCCGACGTTCACCGGCAGGTTCCGGCGGATGTACTGGTCGATCCACTTGTTCAGGCGCGACACGTGCGAGGGCACCGCCAACACCACGTCGAAGGGCTGCAGCAGCGGGTCGTTGGCGGCGTCGGCGCCCTGGCGGGACTGCGAGGCGACATCGACCCGGATCACTTGGGCGCGGCCGTCGTCGCCGCGGCGCAGGATCACCACGCGGTTCGCTGCGGCGGTGTCGCGCAGGCCCTGGGCGACGATCAAGGCCCGCATCACCGTCAGCGACGGCAACAGCGGCTGTGCACCGGGACGCCCGACTTCGCCGCCGACGAAGACCTGCTGGCGGGCGAAGCCCTTCTCCACTTCCACCGACACCTCCGGCTGGCGCAGGCTGCCGGCATAAGCCCGTTTGAGCGCCACGGCGAGTTCGGCCGGAGTGAGATCAGCGGCCGGCACTTCGCCGACCAGTTGCAGGTGGATGCGGCCGTCGGGCCGCACCGTCACGTTCTCGTTGAGCTCGGGCACATAGAAGAACTTGAGCGCGAGTTCGTCGCCCGGCGCGATGCGGTAGGCGGCCGAGTTCGATGCTGCGCCCGGCGAGGACACGGTGCCGGGCGTTGCGTGCTCGGCGACTTGCGCGGCCGCCGACAGCGGCAGAATCAGCAACAACAGCGCAAGACACACCCGATGAAACCCCAACACCGGCCGCGATAGTGTGTAACGAAGCACATCTGCATACGCCACGACGGCCTGCATCCCTGCCCTGTTTCCGTGTTCGATCGGCGCTGGTCGGCCGGTCTTCCGGAAGCGTTTGCTCATGCCTTTAATCCTGACCTGACAACATTCATTGCGAAAGCTCAGTAAAACGCTGATTATTAATTGATATATGCCGAAATCCGTCGCGATATGGGACTTCGTTGTTGAATTAATTATGTGACTTACGTCACGAATATGCGGACCTTAGCATCCCGGCGTAGAGATGGGGCGAAGACTGTCGGGCGCGATGTTCGATCGCCGATCAGGCTGCTGAACGAGCAACCGTTCGATGCCGGTCTTCGATACCCGATCTTCGGTGCAGGGTTTCAATAAGCCGCTTCGGCCGAGAGCACCGCCGGCACGGTGCGCAGCAGGATCGACAGGTCCAGCCACAGAGACCAGTTCTCGATGTATTCCAGGTCGTACTCGACGCGCTTCTGGATCTTTTCGAGGGTGTCGGTTTCGCCGCGATAGCCGTTGATCTGGGCCAGACCGGTGATGCCGGGCTTGACCCGATGGCGAGCGACGTACTCCTCCACCGCGTCCTCGAACAGCACGTTCGCCGCCTTGGTCGCGGTGGCGTGCGGGCGCGGCCCGACCAGGGACATGCTGCCGCCGAGCACGTTGAACAGCTGCGGCAGTTCGTCGAGGCTGGTCTTACGGATGAAACGGCCGACCCGGGTCACGCGCGGATCGCCGCGACCGGTCTGGCGCTCGGCGTGCGCGTCGCGCAGGTGGTGATGCATCGAACGGAACTTGTAGACCTCGATCAGGCGCTGGTTGTAGCCGTAGCGCTTCTGTCGGAACAGCACCGGCCCAGGCGAATCGAGCTTGACCGCGACCGCGACCAACAGCAGCAAGGGCGACAAGGCGAGCAACGCCAGCGAGGACAGGATCAGGTCTTCGCACCGCTTATAGACCGGCGACCAACCCTGCAGCGGCGGCTCGGCGACGACGAACATCGGCACCCCGCCGACCGGCACCATGCTGCGATGGGCGAAGCGGAAGGTGCTCATGTCGGGGATCAGCAGCACCTGCACCGACAAGCGGCGCAGACGCTGGGCCAGGGCCTCGTTGCGGCCCTGCGCACCGGCCGGCAAGGCCACCAGGATCTGGTCGACGCGGCCGTCCCGGACCAGGCCTTCCAGCGCATCCAGGCCGCCCAGGTGCGGCAGCGACGGCGGCGGCGCTTCGCGCAGGCGATGCACGGCGCGATCGTCGATGTAGCCGATCAGGCCCGAGACCACGTCCGGGCGGTGATGGACATGATCGGCCAGACGCATGGCGTTGTCGGTCATGCCCAGGATCACCGAGCGCTGGATGAAATGGCCCTGGCGAATGCGCCGCTGGAAGAAGGCCAGCATCGCCATCCGGCTCAGCAGGAAGCCGGCCAGGCTCAGCCCGTACCACAGCGACAGCAGCTCCAGCGGCACCTCGGCGATAAAGCGGAACAGCAGGTGCAGCAGCACCATCAGGCCGAACGAAGCGCTCCAGGCGATGAAGGTGCGGCGGATCAGCAACAGGTTGCTGAACATGTCGCGGCCATACATGTCGAAGCTGTTGAACACCAGCAGGCACAACAGCCCGGAGAGCATCGACATTGCCAGATAGCTGCGCACCGCGACGGCCTGATCGACCTGCAGCAAGGCCACCACCAGCACGCTGGGCGCCGCGGCGACGACGAAATGGATCAGCCGCGCCATCGCTACCGTGTAGCGGATCGCCGTCGGCTTGGCGAAGGCGAATATGGCGTTGGAAAACGGAAGTCGCATCTTGAATCGCAATGCCCACTGCAGACGGGAACAGGGGCATACGGCGGTCGACGTCCCTGCCAATGTGCTCCAGGCTCGGATTCTGTGGGGCCGATGTGTGACGAGATCGCGAAGAAATTGCCGAGATTCGTCACGTTCTAATGTGCTTCGAAATACATTGATCGATGCAGCACGCACCCGATACGGCGCGGCCTCGCCAATGAATACGCTGAACTCGCCGCGAGTGTTCGCGTCGTCGCCGAGCGCATCGCGATGCGGATGTGCTTAGCCACACGCCTGCCATATGCGGACGTTAGGGTTTCGCCACCTCGTGCCGAGCCAGCGCCATGCACGCCAACGATCCGCATCGTCGTCGTTTCCTCGTCCGTACCGGCAACGCCCTCGGGCTCGCCGCCGCCAGTTGGGCCCTGCCCGCCGGCGCCGCGCCGGCCATCCTCACCGCCGAGTCTGCGCGTCCGCGCCTCGACTACGGCATCCAGTTCGGCGACGTCGGCACACGCCAAGCGACGGTCTGGGCGCGCAGCGACCGCGCCTCGCGCATGTGGGTGGAAGTCGCCGACAACGAAGCTTTCCGTCGCGCCCGTTCGTTGCGCGGGCCGCTCGCGAGCGCCGCCTCCGACTACACCGCCCGCCTCGACCTGCCCTTGACCCACGGGCCCGCGCAACGCTTCGTGCGGGTCGCCTTCGAGGACGCACGCAGCGGCATACGCAGCGCCTGGACCGAAGGCCGGCTGCGCAGCGCGCCGCAAGGACGCGCCGATGCGCGCCCGATCCGCTTCGTCTGGGGCGGCGACGTCGCCGGGCAGGGCTGGGGTATCAACCGCGAATTCGGCGGCATGCGCATCTTCGAAGCGATGCGCTTGCGCGACCCCGACTTCTTCCTGAACTCGGGCGACACGGTCTATGCCGACGGCCCGATCCAGGCCGAAGTCGCGGCCGAGGACGGCCGCGTGTGGCGCAACCTGGTCGCCGAAGGCGTGCACAAGGTCGCCGAGACGCTCGACGAATACCGCGGCCGCTATCGCTACAACCTGCACGACGACAACCTGCGCCGCTTCGCCGCGCAGGTGCCGCAGCTGTGGCAGTGGGACGACCACGAAGTCGTCAACAACTGGTCGGCGTCGAAGGACCTTAGCGCCGACGCCCGCTACACGGTCAAGGACGTCGCGGTGCTGGCGCGCCGCGCCCGCCAGGCCTTCCTGGAGTATTCGCCGCTGCGCCTGGACTGCGGCAGCGAACGCACGCGTATCGACCGCGTGGTCCGTTACGGCCCGCAGCTCGACGTGTTCATGCTCGACATGCGCAGCTATCGCGGGCCCAACACCGCCAACCTGCAGCCCGGGCCGGACGCCGACACCGCCTTCCTCGGCCGGCGCCAGTTGCGCGAGCTCGCCCAGGGCCTGCGCCAATCGCGCGCGACCTGGAAGATCGTCGCCGCCGACATGCCGCTGGGCTTGCTGGTGCCCGACGGCGTCGACGCGCAGGGACGTGCGCGCTGGGAAGCCGTGGCCAACGGCGACGACGGCCTGCCGCGCGGACGCGAACTCGAATTCGCCGAACTGCTGCGCGCCATCCGCGAGGTGCGCAACGTGGTCTGGCTGACCGCCGACGTCCACTACTGCGCCGCGCACTACTACGATCCGGGGCACGCCGCGTTCCAGGACTTCTCGCCGTTCTGGGAGTTCGTCGCCGGGCCGCTCAATGCCGGCTCGTTCGGCCCGAATGGATTGGACGGCACGTTCGGCCCGCAGGTGGTGTTCCAGCGCGCCGCCCCTAAGGCGAACGCCTCGCCTTTCGCCGGCTACCAGTTCTTCGGCGAAGTGAACATCGATGCCGATAGCTCGGCATTGACCGTGGACCTGCGCGGGCTCGACGGCGTCAGCGTGTTCAGCAAGCGCCTGCAGGCGCAGTGACCGGCGCCCGCACGGCTTAGGCGCCGCTCGCACGCGCGAGCGCGCGCCCGGATGCGGCGGCCGCGGGTTGGAACGCAGCGATGCGCCGGCCGCCGTGGCGGCGGAGGAAGGCTGCGCTTAGGATGCTTGGCCAGCTTCCGGAGCCGAGCCCGCCATGACCGACTTGCGTGTGTACCAGATCGACGCCTTCACCCGGCAGCGCTACCAAGGCAACCCGGCCGGCGTGGTCGCCAACGCCGAAGGGCTCAGCGACGAACACATGCAGTTGATCGCGCGCGAACTCAACAACTCCGAGACCGCCTTCATCCTGCCGGCCGAAGCCGCCGACCACGACCTGCGCGTGCGTTTCTTCACGCCGACCACCGAAGTGCCGGTCTGCGGCCATGCCACCGTCGCCGCCCACTTCGTCCTCGCTCTCGAACGCGGCCTGCCGGCGAAGCCCTGTCGGCAACTGACCGGCGCCGGCATCCAGGTCATCGAGACCCTGCGCAGCGACGACGGCTTTCGCATCGCCATCGAACAGAACCGGCCGAGCTTCGAGCCGAAACTGTCGCGCACGCTCGCCGCCGAAGTCGCGGCGGCCCTCGGCGTCGACGCCCGCGCCCTCGACCCGCGTTGCCCGGTGCAGTTCGTCTCCACCGGCCACGGCAAGTTGCTGGTCGGCCTGCGCGAGCTCCGGCAATTGCAGGCGCTGGTACCGGACGCCGCGCAGTTGATCGCGCTCGGCCCCAAGGTCGGCGCCAAGGGTTTTTTCGTCTTCAGTTTGGACAGTGAAGACGATGCCCTGACTCATGGCCGCATGTTCGCGCCGGCGATCGGCATCGCCGAAGACCCGGTCACCGGCAATGCCAACGGCCCGCTCGGCGCCTATCTGGTCAAGCACGGTTTGCTCGAAGCCCGCGACGGCGTCGCCCGGTTCCGCGCACGCCAACAAGCCGGCAACGGCCGCGGCGGCCAGATGGACGTGACCGTCCGGGTCGAACGCGGCGAGCCGAGCGGCGTGCGCATCGAGGGCGATGCGGTGACCTGCTTCTGGGCGACCTTGCCGCGCACGTTCTGAGGCGCGTCGATAGCGTCTTTCGGGTTGCTCCGCCATAGCCGGCGGCGAAAGAACCCGGCAAAGCAAATCCCCCCAGCCCCCTCTTTCAAAGGGGGGAGCAGTCATGCAGCTTGGACCAGACCGGATATCGCCCCTCTCGCCGAATTACCCCCGTTTGGAAAAGGGGGGCTGGGGGGATTTGCTCTTGTCGCCATAAAGTCGCCCTGGAGCAGATCGCCTCAGCTTTCATCGGCGAGCGGATCGATGCCCCGCCAATCGATGGTCGCGCAGGACCTCCATAGCCTACGCCGCAAACCGCGATGGTTTCGACATATCGAGCGATCCGAAATCGACTGATCCGAATGGGCGCTGCCGCCATCGAAACGACTCGGCGTGCACTTGCAATCGGAAACTGAGACGCAGCGCGTGAAGGCCGTCGCTTCTCGACCATCGCGCTTCGCGATTTTCCATGTCCTTATTGCCGACGTCGGTCACGGATCGATAATTGGCGAATTTCCCCGGTAAAAAAGCAATTTCCGCATACTCGATAAAGCCGTCGAAAGGCATTCACGCGGCAATCACGATCCGGATTCTGTGACCATGCACGAACGATAATGCGATATGCATCGCTACTTCGATCGACAAACTCGCTGAGTCGTTGACCGCCCTGACAACAGGACGTAACACTGTCTGGGCAAGATGCAATCCAAGGTTTCGTCGAACAACGCCTCGCGCACTAAAAACAACAACAGCGAGCCGTTCCATTCCGATCCGTCCGCACTCCGCCGCATGGAATGCGCGACGATATTATTCGTGACACGGAGCAAGTCGATTGAAAAACCCCAGCGCTATCGCCGCGGGATCGGTCCTACCCACGATCCCATCGATTCGGATCCTTCCACCGCAGGCGCCCATGCGCTCGGCCCGGTCGAACGGCACCGTGCCCGAACCTTGTCCGGGATGATCTGTCCGGAATGATCTGTCCGGAATGATCGGCAGGCCATAGCGCGGCGGCAGCGTCGATTCGCATCGAATCCGCTGCCGATCAAACCCTGAGCGACACAACGTGCCGATCGGCATGCGTTATGCGCGTGCCGCAAGAGTTCATCGCGCCGATTCGGTGCGCGATCGTCTGTGGCCGCAGTCCGGCCGGGCGAAGAAGACCAGCCGAAGAAAAACCAGTGCAGTCACCTCACCGCCGTCCTTTCGTGGAGTTCGCATGAGCAGTTCCTACAGCGACTTGTGGCGCCTGATCCGCACCGGCAAACCGTCCCTCGCGCTGCTGTCGCTGGCGGCGCTGACGGCGATGGCCTCGGTCGCCGGCACGCTCTGGTTTCCGATTCAGACCAAGCAACTGATCGACGATTTCGGCAACGGCGGCATCGACCCGAGCCGCATCGCGATCCTCGCCGGGATCCTGATCGCGGCCAACCTGGTCGGCGCGATTTCCGCCTATCTGCTGGCGCGGGTCGGGTACCAACTCGTCGCGCGCCTGCGCGCATCGTTGGTCGACAAACTGCTGAGGCTGCCGATCGCGTCCTTCGACAGCGAAAGCAGCGGCGAGCGGGTCAGCCGGGTGGTCCGCGATTGCGAGTCGATCTCCGAGCTGACCACGCGCCAGGCGATCAATCTGCTGACCGGCGTGCTGCTGCTCGGCGGCTCCATCGTGGTCCTGCTGCTGCTCGACGTGCGCCTCACCCTGACCTTGCTCGGCTCGATCGGCGCGGCCTTCGTGGTGATGATCCCGATCGCCTTCCTGCTCGACGGCCTGTCGCGCCGCATCCAGGACCGCACCGCGCGGCTCAGCGGCATCCTCACCCACGTGTTCCAGGAGATCCGCCTGGTCAAGGCCTTCACCGCCGAACCGCGCGAACGCGAGCGCAGCGAAGAAGAGATCGAAGGCCTCAAGCAACTCGGCTGGCGCGTGGCGCGGGTCAACGCCGCGCTGGAACCGCTGATGAGCCTGGCGATGACCCTGGCGATCATCGTGATCCTGGTCTACGGCGCTTCGCGCGTCGCCGCCGGCGAGATCACCATGGGCACGCTGACCGCCTTCATCCTATACATCTTCAACGTCGCCAACCCGCTGGTCCAACTGACCAACTTCACCGCCGAGCTGCAGAAGGCGAAAGGCGCGTCGGGGCGGATCAGCGCGATCCTCGCCGAGCCCGAGGAAGAACCCCACCCCGGCCGCGCCGAGCGCCGCAGCGGCGGCATGCTGGAATTCCGCAACGTCTCTTTCGGCTACGCCGGCCGCGACACCACCGTGCTGCACGGCATCGACCTGCAGTTCGCGCCGGGCACCACCACCGCCCTGGTCGGTACCAGCGGCAGCGGCAAGACCACGATCCTGTCGCTGATCGAACGCTTCTACGAGCCCAGCGGCGGCGAGATCCTCTACGACGGCCAGCCGATCTCCGGCTTCCCGCTGGTCGACTGGCGCGGCAGCATCGGCTACGTCGCCCAGAACGCGCCGATCATGCCCGGCAGCGTGCGCGACAACATCGCCTACGGCCTGGCCGGCGAATTCTCCGACGAAGCCATGCGTTCGGCCGCCGAGCGCGCCGGTGCGCTCGACTTCATCGAACGCATGCCGCAGGGCTTCGACACCGTGTTGATCGAACAGGGCAACAACCTGTCCGGCGGTCAACGCCAGCGCATCGCCATCGCACGCATGTTCCTGCGCGACCCGGACTTGCTGATTCTCGACGAGGCCACCTCCAACCTCGACAGCGAAACCGAACACCAGGTCAAGTTGGCCCTGGAATCGCTGATGCAGGGGCGCACCAACATCATCGTCGCCCATCGCCTGTCCACGGTCATGCACGCCGACCGCATCTGCTTCCTCGACAGCGGCCGGATCTCCGGCGTCGGCAGCCACGGCGAACTGATCGCCACCCACCCCTATTACGCCCGCCTGGTCGAGCGCCAGTTCCAGCGGGCGCCGGAGCCGGCCTTGCTCGAAGCCGACTGACCCGAGCCGTACGACTCCGCCGACGGCCCTCGCGCCGTGCGGCTATGCCGCGCCCGGCCCGCCGGTGCGGCGCACCGAACGAAACGACATCCAGCGCTCCATCTTCAGCCCATCGGTGAGTTCATGAGCAAGGCAAATCCGCGCCCCCTGTCGGCACCGCAGTCGGAAATGTGGTTCGCTCAGGCGTTCGACCCGGACAACGCGTACTACGACACGCGCGGTTACGTCGACATTCGCGGTCCGCTCGACGTCGAGGCCTTGAGCCGCGCGGTAGACGCCTTCGCCGCCGAGGCCGACACCTTGCGCCTGCGTTTCGAGCACGGTGTCGACGGACCGGTGCAATGCCTCGGCGAGAGCCGAGCGTCGATCCTGCAGATCGTCGACCTGTCGATGCACGCCGACCCGATTGCCGAGGCGCATACGCGGATGCTCGCGGACGCCGGCCAGGTCTACGACCTCGCCGCGACACCGTTCAAGCAGATCCTGTTCACCCAAATCCTGTTCAAGCTGGGCCCGGCGCATCACCAGTGGTACCAGCGTTATCACCACATCGTCATGGACGGCTACGGCTATTCGCTGGCGACCGCGCGCATCTGCGAGCGCTACAACGCCCTGCGCCAGGGCCTCGAACCGGCCGGCGAACTCGCCAGCGTCATGGAGCTGGTCGACGACGACCTGCGCTATCGGCAATCCGAACGTCACGCCAAGGACGCACAGCACTGGCAGGACTATCTGCTCGACGCCCCGGAGCGGGTCGGCCTGGACGGCCGCACGCCGCGGCCGTCGGCACGCTTCCATCGCCGCAGCGCGCCGATCCCGCAAGCCTTGGTCGACCGCTTGTTCGAAGCCGAGCAACGCACCGGGGTCAAATGGCCGCAGTTGATGACCGCGGCGGTCGCCGCGTATCTGCAGCGGATCGCCGGCCGCGACGAGATGCTGTTCGATTTCCCGGTGGCGGGACGTTCCAAGGCCGCTCGCGGAATTCCCGGGACCGTCGCCAACGTCCTGCCGCTGCGCCTGTCGTTCGCCAAGACCACCACCTTGCAGGAACTGGCGAGCGCGACCGGCCGCGAAATCGGCAAGAGCCTGCGCCACCAGAACTACCGCGGCAAGGACATCCTGCAGTCGCTCGCCGACGGCGGCCAACAGCGCTGCTTCGGGCCGCGCATCAACATCATCCCCTTCGACTACGCCTTCGATTTCGACGGCCAGACCGGCATCCTGCATTCGCTGGCCAACGGCGTGGTCAACGATGTCGCGGTGAACCTGGAAGGCCAAATCGGCCGCGACGGTTGCCTGCTGCATTTCGACGGCAATGCCGAGAGCTACGACGAGGACGAGATCGCCGCGCATCTGCAGCGCCTGCTGGCCTTCGTCGCCGCCGCCGCGGCCGACCCGCAGCGGCCGCTCGCCGCGATCGAGTTGCTCGATGCGGCCGAGCACCAGCGCCTGCTGCTGGACTGGAACGACACCGCGCATGAGGTCGAGCCCGAATCGGTCGCAGCCGCATTCGAGCGCCAGGCCCTGGCGACGCCGGATGCCATCGCCGTGGTCGGCGAGCACGGCGCGCTCAGCTATGCCGAACTCGACCGCCGCGCCGACGCGCTCGCCCACGAACTGCTGCAACGCGGCGCCGTGGCCGAGCGCGGCATCGGCCTGTTGCTGCGCCGTTCGCCCGACCTGGTCGTCGCGGTGCTCGCCGTGCTCAAGACCGGCGCGTATTACGTGCCGCTGCACGAGCAGCATCCCGATGAGCGCCTGGCCCAGGTGCTGGCCGAGACCGACGCGACGATACTGATCGCCGATGCCAGCCTCGATGCGCGCGCCCTGTCGCATCCGAACCTGCTGCGGCTGGATCTGATGGAGCCGGACCTGATGGGGCCGGACCTAATGGGGCTGGATCGTTTCGATTCCGTCGAACGCGCCGAGCGCATCGATCGCCGCCTGATCAAGACCGAGATCCATCCCGAACAGCTCGCCTACACGATGTTCACCTCGGGCTCGACCGGCGTGCCCAAGGGTGTCGCCGTGCGCCAACGCGACATCGTCGAGTTCGCCCGCGACCGTCGTTTCGGCGACGGCCACGAGGTCGTGTTGCTGCATTCGACCCACGCCTTCGATGCATCGACCTACGAGTTGTGGGTGCCGTTGTTGAACGGCGGGCGCATCGTCGTGGCGCCGACCGAGGCCGCCGACGGCCGCGATTTCCAACGCCTGATCGAGCGCTTCGCGGTGCGCAGCCTGTGGCTGACCGCGGGCCTGTTCCATGAATTCGCCGAGTCGGCGCCGGAACTGTTCGCCTCGCTGCGGCAAGTCTGGGCCGGCGGCGACGTGCTGTCGGCCGATGCGATCCGTCGCTTGCAGGCGCGCCATCCGCGGCTGCGCATCGTCAACGGCTATGGCCCGACCGAAACGACGACCTTTGCCCTGACCTGCGAAGTACCGGCGTTGGCGGCCGACGCCGAACGCGTGCCGATCGGCGTACCGCTCGACAATATGCGCGTGTACGTGCTCGACGCCTCGTTGCGGCCGGTGCCGGTGGGCGTACCGGGCGAGCTGTATATCGCCGGCGCCGGCGTCGCCCGCGGCTATCTCAAGCGACCTGCCCTGAGCGCCGAGCGCTTCGTCGCCAACCCGTTCGAGCACGGCGGCCGCATGTACCGTTCCGGCGACCGGGTGCGTTGGCGCGGCGACGGCCGCATCGATTACCTCGGCCGCGCCGACCAGCAGATCAAACTGCGCGGCTTCCGCATCGAGCTGGGCGAGATCGAAGCCGCCCTGGCCCGCGCCGGCCATGCGCAGAGCGCGGCGATCCTGCGCGAGGACCGGTCCGGCCAACCGCAACTGGTCGCCTACGTGGTCGGCGACGCCGTCGACGGCGTCGCGCTGCGCGGCGCCCTCGCCGCCCGCCTGCCCGAGTACATGCTGCCGAGCGCCTTCGTCGCCGTGCCGGCCTTGCCGCTGACCGGCAACGGCAAGCTCGATCGCAAGGCCTTGCCCGCGCCGGAAATCGAAGGTCGCAGCCATCGCGAACCGCGCGATGAGCGCGAGCGCGTGCTGTGCGAGTTGTTCGCGCAGGTGCTGGGGGTGGAACGCGTCGGTATCGACGATCATTTCTTCGCTCTCGGCGGGCATTCGCTGCTCGCGACCCGGCTGATCGGCCGGGTCCGCGCCGCGCTCGAGGTCGAGCTCAGTCTGCGCATGGTGTTCGAGGCGCCGACGGTCGAAGCCCTGGCCCGTCGCTTGAACGAAAGCGCACCGGCGCGACCGGCACTGACCCGGCGGACGCGTCCGCTGCAGTTGCCGCTGTCGTTCGCCCAACAGCGCCTGTGGTTCCTGCACCAAATCGAGGGGCCGAGCCCAACCTACAACATTCCGCTGGCCCTGCGCCTGGACGGCGAGCTCGACCGCGGAGCCTTGCGCCTGGCGATCGCCGATCTGCTCGAACGCCACGAGAGCCTGCGCACCGTGTTCCCGGACGGCGACACGCCGCAACAGCGCGTGCTCGATGCGGCGGTAGCGCCGTTCGAGGTCGTCGACTGCGACGAGGCCGAGCTCGACGAGGCGCTCGCCCGTGCGGCGAGTCACGGCTTCGACCTGAGCCGCGAAATTCCCTTGCGCGCGAGCCTGTTCCAAATTGGGCCGCAACGTCAGGCCGTGTTGTTGCTGATGCATCACATCGCCGCCGACGGCGCTTCGCTGGCGCCGCTGGCCGACGACCTCGCTCAGGCCTATACCGCCCGTTGCGAGGGCCGCGCGCCGACTTGGTTGCCGCTCCCGGTGCAGTACGCCGATTACAGCTTGTGGCAGCGCCGACTGCTCGGCGACCTGGACGATGCCGCGAGCCTCGCCGCACGCCAACTCGCTCACTGGACCGAGGCCCTGGTCGAGCTGCCCGAACGCATCGAACTGCCGACCGACCGGCAACCGCCGCAGACCCCAAGCCACCACGGCCACAGCCTGCGTTTCGCCATCGATGACGAAACCTGCGCGGCCCTGCAGGCCTTGGCCCGGCGCCACGGCGTCAGCTTGTTCATGCTGTTGCAGAGCGCGCTCGCCGCGACCCTGAGCCGGCTCGGCGCCGGCAGCGACATCGCCATCGGCACCCCGGCGATCGGCCGCGACGATCCGGCGCTGGAGCGCCTGGTCGGCATGTTCGTCAACACCCTAGTGCTGCGCACCGACACCTCCGGCAACCCGAGTTTCGCCGAGTTGATCGAGCGCGTGCGCCGCTTCGACCTGGCCGCCTACGCACAGCAGGACCTGCCGTTCGAGCAATTGGTCGATGCTCTCAACCCGGTCCGCAGCCTCGGCCGTCATCCGCTGTTCCAGGTGATGTTGTCGCTGCAAACGGCCGCACCCGCGTTGCCGGCCCTGCCCGGCCTGCGCAGCGAACTGCTGGCTTTCGACGCGCCGGTCGCCAAGTTCGATCTCAGCTTCGATTTCACCGAGCACCACGCCGACGGCGCCTCGCGCCTGAGCGGCCTGCTGGAATACGCAACCGACCTGTTCGACGAAGCCACGGCGCGATCGATCGGCGACGGCCTGATCCAGGTTCTCGCGGCGATGGCCGCCGATCCGCAACAGCGCATCGGCGACGCGGGCCTGTTCGATGCCGCGCAACGCCAGCGCCTGCTCGAAGCCTCGCGCGGCGACAGCGTCGAAGTGGAAGCGACCGCCTTGCCGCAGTGGTTCGAACGTCAGGCCGCGGCCACGCCGGACGCGATCGCCCTGGTCTGCGGCGACGACGAACTCGACTACGCCACCCTCGAACGGCGCGCGAACCGTCTCGCCCATCTGCTGATCGGCGAAGGCGTCGGCGCCGAAAACATCGTCGCCCTGGCCCTGAACCGTTCCGCCGACAGCGTCGTGGCGATGCTGGCCGTGCTCAAGGCCGGTGCCGCCTATCTGCCGCTCGACCTCGAACATCTCGGCCCGCGCCAGCGCGAGATGCTGCTGGATGCGGCGCCGACGCGGGTGCTCGCCCATGCTGACATCGCCGCCCGCCTCGGCTCCGACCTGCCGCTGCTGGTGCTCGACGAGGCCGCGTTCGAGGCGCGCCTGCAGTCCATGCCCACGCAGGCACCGACCGATCTCGAACGGGTGCGGCCGCTGCATCCGCAACACCCGGCCTATCTGATCTACACCTCGGGCTCGACCGGCAAGCCCAAGGGCGTGCTGGTGGCCCACGCTACGTTGTCGCATCTGTTCCAGCACCAACGCAGCACCCTCTACAGCGCGGTCGCGGGCGACAACGACACCACGCGGGTGCGCTTCGCCCTGACCGCGACCTTCGCCTTCGACACCGCCGTCGAAGGCCTGCTGTGGCTGTGCGCCGGCCATCAGTTGGAACTGATCGACGACGACACCCGCCGCGACGGCGAACTGCTGATCGCGCGCCTGCGCGAGCGCCGCATCCATGCCGTCGACCTGACCCCGTCGCACTTCGAACCGCTGCGCCAGCGCGGCCTGCTCGATGCCGCGCATTGGCACCCGCGCAGCGTGATCCTCGGCGGCGAAGCCATCGCCCCGGCGCAATGGCAGGCCTTTGCCGAACGCGACGACGTGCGCGGCTACAACGCCTACGGCCCCACCGAGTACGGCGTCGATGCCGCATTCACCGCGATCTCGCGCGAGGCCACGGCGCCCTCGGTCGGCCGTGCGATCTGGAACACCCGCGCCTACGTGCTGGATGCCTGGCTGCAGCCGGCGCCCGAGGGCGTGGCCGGCGAGTTGTACCTGGCCGGCCCCGGCCTGGCGCGCGGCTATCGCGAGCGCGCCGCACTCACCGCCGAACGCTTCGTCGCCGACCCCTTCCATGCCGGCGAACGCATGTACCGCAGCGGCGACCGCGCACGGCGCCGTCGCGATGGCCGCCTGGAAGTGCTCGGCCGCGCCGACGATCAAGTCAAGATCCGCGGCTTCCGCATCGAACTCGGCGAAGTGCAGGCCGCGCTCGCCGAACTCGGCTACGCCGGCAACGCGGTGATCGCACGCGAGGACACCCCCGGCCATAAGCGCCTGGTCGCCTATGTGGTCGGCGACGCCATCGATACCCAGGCCGTGCTGCGGCAACTGGGCGAGCGTCTGCCCGACTATCTGCGCCCAGCCGCAGTGGTCGCCCTCGACGCCCTGCCGCTCACCCGCAACGGCAAACTCGATCGCCGCGCCTTGCCGGCGCCGAGCATCGAGACAGTGCGCGGCGCGGCGCCGGAATCGGCGCAGGAGCGTTTGCTCGCTCGCCTGTTCGCGCAGGTGCTCGGTCTGGCCGAGGTCGGTGTCGACGACGGCTTCTTCGCGCTCGGTGGCGACAGCATCAGTTCGATCCAGTTGGTCGGCCGTGCCCGTCAGGCCGGGCTGCGCCTGAGCGCCCGCGACGTGTTCCAGCACCAGAGCGTGCGCTCGCTGGCCGCGGTCGCGACGCCGCTCGACCCGGCGGCGACGCCGGCGCAGCCGACGGTCGACCCGGTCGGCGAGCTGCCGGCCACCCCGATCGTGCGCGACCTGTTCGAGCAGGACGGCCCGTTCGGGCAGTTCCAGCAGTCGATGCTGCTGCGCGTGCCGGCCCTGCGCGAGGCGCCCTTGCTGAGCGCGCTGCAGTGCCTGATCGATCATCACGATGCGCTGCGTCTGCGCCTCGATCCCGGCTTAACCTTGCACGTCGGCGCCGCCGGCAGTGTCCAGGCGCGCGAGTTGCTGCGGCGCATCGACATCGATATCGACGGGTTCGATGCCGCCGCGCGCAAGCGGCTCATCGAAACCGAGGCCCAGGCTGCGCAAGCCCGGCTCGATCCTCGCGACGGCCGCATCCTGCAGGCAGTCTGGTTCGACGGCGGCGACGATTCGCGTCTGCTGTTGACTATCCACCACCTCGCCGTCGACGGCGTGTCCTGGCGCATCCTGGTGCCCGACCTGCGTGCGGCCTGGGAGGCCTGCGCCGGGGACCGTCCCACGTCGCTGGCGCCGGTGCCGACCTCGTTGCGGCAATGGACGCTGGCCTTGCCGGCCGCCGCCGAACGCCGCCGCGCGGAGCTGCCGTTCTGGCGCGCGATGCTCGACGGCGATGCCGGCGCGGTCGCCGCGCGTCCGCTCGACCCGCAACGCGACACCCTCGCCGGCCAGCGCGGCCTGAGCCTGCGCCTGGACAGCGAGAGCACGCGCTTGTTGTTGACCCGCGCGCCCGAGCTGATCCATGGCCGCATCAACGACGTCCTGCTGACCGCGTTCGCGCTGGCCCTGTCGGCTTGGCGCGGTGCGAGCCACGGCAACGGCGGCGAGGCTTCGGTGCTGTTCGACCTCGAAGGCCACGGTCGCGAAGCCGGCCTGCTCGACGGCGCCGATCTGTCGCGCACGGTCGGCTGGTTCACCAGCCTGTTCCCGCTGCGCCTGCACCTGCCCGAAAGCGGTGCGCAGGCCGCGCTGCGCGGCGGCAAGCCGCTGGAACGCGCACTCAAGTCGATCAAGGAGCAACTGCGTGCGCTGCCGGACAACGGCATCGGCTACGGCCTGTTGCGCCATCTGGACGACGAGGGCCGCTACGCACTGGCCGGTTGGCCGTCGCCGCAGGTCGGCTTCAACTATCTGGGCCGCTTCGATCTCGACGCCGGCAGCGACGCTCTGTGGAGCGCCGCCGAGCCGAGCCTCGCGCTCGGCAGCGGCGGCGATGCGGCAATGCCGCTCGCGCATGCGCTCGAACTCAATGCCCTGACCCTGGCCGGCGACCACGGCCCGGAGCTGTGCGCGAACTGGAGCTGGGCCGGCGAACTGCTGCGGCAAGACGAAGTCGAAGCCTTGGCGGAGCATTGGTTCGCGGCGCTGCGCGCGATCGCCGTCCATGCCGCCGCCAGCGACATGCGCCGGCTGACGCCGTCGGACCTGGAGCTGGTCGCGCTCGACCAGGACACGATCGAACGCCTGGAGTCGAGCCAGGCCCTGGCCGAGGTGCTGCCGCTGTCGCCGCTGCAACAGGGCCTGCTGTTCCACACCTTGTACGACCGCTCCGCGCCCGACGCCTATCTGACCCAGATGGTGTTCGAGCTCGACGGCACCCTCGACGGCGATCGCCTGGAACGCGCCGCACGCGACCTGCTCGCCCGCCATCCGCATCTGCGTGCGGCCTTCGTCCACGACGGCCTCGACCAGCCCTTGCAGCTGATCCCATGCGACAGCCTGCTGCCGTGGGAAGTGATCGACCTGACCCCGCTGACCGCGGAACGCCGCGACAGCGAACTCGAACGGCTGCTCGCCGACGACGCCCAGCGCAATTTCGACCCGGCGCAGTCGCCGCTGCTGCGCTTCACCCTGCTGCGCTGCGCCCGCGACCGCCACCTGTTGGCGTTCACCAGCCACCACCTGCTGCTCGACGGCTGGTCCTCGCCGATCCTGATGCGCGAGCTGTTCGCGCTGTATCGCGACGGTGCCGAGGCCGCGCTGCCTCGGGTCACGCCTTATCGCGACTACCTGCGCTGGCTCGCCGGCCGCGATGCCGCCGGCGCCCACGAAGCCTGGCGCACGGCATTCGCCGGCTTCGAGGAACCCACCCGCATCGCCGCGGCCACGACTGCCACAGCGACCGCGCCGGAAGTGCGCCGCTACTTCGCCGATGCCGCGCTCACCGCGCGCCTGGAAACGCAGTCCCGCAAGCTCGGCGTGACCCTGGCCAGCTTCGTCCAGGCCGCCTGGGGCCTGGTGCTGGCGCAGCTCGCCCATCGCGACGACATCGTGTTCGGCGCCACCGTGTCCGGACGCCCGCCCGAGCTGGCCGGCGTCGAGGACATGATCGGTCTGTTCATCAATACCCTGCCGCTGCGCTTGCGACTGCAGCGCGACGAAACCGTCGGCGCCTTGTTGCAGCGCCTGCAGCGGGAACAATCGGCGCTGCTCGACCACCAACACCTCAGCCTGACCGAGATCCAACAGTCGGCCGGTCATGCCGAATTGTTCGACACCCTGGTGGTGTTCGAGAACTTCCCGATCGGCGCCGACGCCACCGGCACGCTCGAAGTCGGCCCGCAATTGAGTGCGCGTTTCCACGGCCACCGGGGCGGCGATGCTTCGCATTACCCGCTCGGCCTGGTCGCCGTGCCCGGGCGCGAACTCGCGCTCAAACTGAGCTATCGCCCGGATCTGTTCGACGCCGCGACCATCGACCGCATCGCTTCGCGTTGCCTGCTCGCGCTCGACGCGCTGGCCGGCGATCCGCAGGCGCGGGTCGGCGCCATCGAGCTGTTGCCGAGCGAGGAACGCCGGCAAGTCCTGCAGCAGTGGAACGACACCGCCCATGCCTTCCCGGCACTGCCGCTGCCGGCCCTATTCGAGCGACAGGTCGCGCGTACGCCCGACGCTGTCGCCGTGGTGTTCGAGGGCGAGCGCCTGAGCTATGCCGAACTCGATGCCCGCGCCAACCGCCTCGCCCACCGCCTGATCGCCGACGGCATCGGCCCGGAGAGCATCGTCGGCGTGGCCCTGCCGCGTTCGGTCGAGCTGATCGTCGCCCTGTACGCGGTCAGCAAGGCCGGCGCGGCCTATCTGCCCCTGGATACCGATTATCCGGCCGAGCGCCTGGCCTACATGATCGGCCACGCCGCACCGGTGCGCGTGCTGACGCGTTCGGACGTCGCCGCGAAACTGCCGGCGCAGGCCGCGCTGTTATCGCTCGACGATGCCGCGCTGCTCGCCGCCCTCGCGCAGACCAGCGACCGCGCGCCGACCGATGCCGAACGGGTCCGCCCGCTCGAACTCGATCACCCGGCCTACGTGATCTACACCTCCGGCTCGACCGGACGCCCCAAGGGCGTGGTCAACTCGCACCGCGGCATCGTCAACCGCCTGGCCTGGATGCAGGCCGAGTACGGCTTGCGCGGCGACGATGCGGTGCTGCAGAAGACCCCGTCGAGCTTCGACGTGTCGGTATGGGAGTTCTTCTGGCCGCTGCTGGAAGGCGCGCGCCTGGTGGTCGCCCGACCCGACGGCCATCGCGACCCGGCCTACCTGGCCGAACTGATCGAGCGCGAAGCCATCACCACCGTGCACTTCGTGCCGTCGATGCTCGACGTGTTCCTGTCGGAACTGGCCATGCGCGGCGCCGATGGTGCGGCCGGCTGCGCCGGCTTGCGCCGCATCCTGTGCAGCGGCGAAGCCTTGTCGGGCGAGCTGCGCAACCGCGTGCGCGAGCAACTGGCGCGGCCGCTGCACAACCTCTACGGCCCGACCGAAGCTGCGGTCGACGTCAGCGCCTGGGCCTGCCGCGACGACGAGACCGGCGCGCAGGTGCCGATCGGCGCGCCGATCTGGAACACCCGGCTGTACGTGCTCGATGCCGCGCTGCGGCCGGTGCCGGTCGGCGTCGCCGGCGAGCTGTACCTGGCCGGCGTCGGCCTCGCCCGCGGTTATCTGGCCAATCCGGCGCTCACCGCCGAACGCTTCGTCGCCGATCCGCATGCGGCCGACGGTTCGCGCCTGTACCGCACCGGCGATCTGGCGCGCTGGCGCGCGGACGGCCAGGTCGAGTACCTCGGCCGCGTCGACCATCAGGTCAAGCTGCGCGGCCTGCGCATCGAACTCGGCGAGATCGAAGCGGCGCTGGCCCAACTCGGCTATGCCCAGCACGCGGTGATCGCGCGCGAGGACCGGCCCGGCGACAGGCAATTGGTCGCCTATGTCGCGGCCGAGTCGATCGACGTCGAAGCGTTGCGCCAAGGCCTGGCTGCGCGCCTACCCGAGTACATGCTGCCGAGCGCCTTCGTGCGCCTGGACACCCTGCCACTGTCGCCGAACGGCAAGCTCGACCGCAAGGCGCTGCCGGCGCCGGACTATGCCCCGCATGCGCATTCTCGCGGGCCGCGCGACGCCACCGAAGCCCTGCTGTGCGCGCTGTTCGCACAAGTGTTGGGACGCGAGCGCGTCGGCATCGACGACAGTTTCTTCGCCCTCGGCGGGCATTCGCTGCTGGCCACGCGCCTGATCGGCCGGGTCCGCGCCACCTTCGACGTCGAACTGCCGATCCGCGCCTTGTTCGAGGCGCCGAGCGTGGAAGCCTTCGCCCGCCGCCTCGGCGAGGGCGGGCGTGCGCGCCTGCCGCTGTCGGTGCAGGAGCGTCCGCAACCGCTGCCGCTGTCGTTCGCCCAGCAGCGCCTCTGGTTCCTGCATCAGTACGAAGGCGCCAGCGCCCTCTACAACCTGCCGCTGGCGTTGCGCCTGCAAGGCGAGTTGGACGCCACTGCGTTGCACACCGCTATCGCCGACTTGGTTGAACGCCACGAAAGCCTGCGCACCGTGTTCCCCGGCGGCGACACGCCGCAGCAACAGGTGTTGACGAAGGTCGCAGTCGAACTGCATGCGTTCGACTGCAGCGAAAGCGACTTGCCCGAACGTCTGAGCGCGGCCGCGGCCCATGCCTTCGATCTCGAACGCGAGATTCCGTTGCGCGCGAGCCTGTTCAAACTGGGCACGCAGGATCACGTGCTGCTGCTGTTGCTGCACCACATCGCCGCCGACGGCGCCTCGCTGGTGCCGCTGAGCGAGGACCTGGCCGAAGCCTACGCTGCACGTCTGCAAGGGCTGACGCCGGCCTGGGCGCCGCTGCCGGTGCAGTACGCCGACTACAGCCTGTGGCAACGGCGCGTGCTCGGCGCCGGCCCGGCCTCGGGCGCCACCGACGACGACAGCGTGTACGCGCGCCAGCTGGCCTGGTGGACCCGTCGTCTCGCCGCCCTGCCCGATCAGCTGAGTCTGCCAAGCGAGCGCCCGCGTCCGCAGGTCGCGAGCTACCGCGGCGCATCGCTGTCCCTCGCGATCCCGGTCGATCTGCATCGCAGCCTGGCCACACTCGCCCAGCGCCGCGGCGCGACCTTGTTCATGGTGCTGCAATCGGCGCTGGCTACGATGTTGACCTGCCTCGGCGCCGGCACCGACATCCCGATCGGCAGCCCGGTCGCGGGCCGTACCGATGCCGCGCTCGACGACCTGGTCGGGCTGTTCCTCAACACCCTGGTGCTGCGCACCGACACCTCCGGCAACCCGGCCTTCGAGCAGTTGCTCGAACGCGTGCGCGACGCCGACCTGGCCGCCTACGAACACCAGGACCTGCCGTTCGAGCAACTGGTCGAAGCGCTGAACCCGGTGCGCTCGCTGGCCCATCACCCGCTGTTCCAGGTGATGCTGGTGCTGCAGAACAACCCGCCGCCGCAAGCGGCGCTGGCCGGCCTGCGTTGCACGCCGCAGCCGATGGCGCTGGCCTCGTCGAAGTTCGACCTGAGCTTCGATTTCAACGAATGCTTCGATGGCGACGGCGCCCCCGCCGGCATCGACGGCACCCTCGAATACGCCCTCGATCTGTTCGACGAGGACGGCGCGCAAGCGCTGGCGCAGCGCCTGCTGCGCGTGTTGGCCGCGGTCGCGGCCGATCCGTCGCTGCCCTTGGACCGCATCGAGCTGCTCGATACCGCCGAGCATCGGCGCTTGCTGGTCGAGGCCAACGCCACCGCACGCGCGCAGCCGGGTCTGACCCTGCCGGCGCTGTTCGAGGCCCAGGTCGAACGCACCCCGGATGCGACCGCCGCGGTTTGCGCCGAGGCCCGCCTGAGTTACGCCGAACTCGACGCGCGCGCCAATCGCCTCGCCCACCTGTTGATCGCGCAAGGCATCGGCCCGGAGGACATCGTGGCGATCGCCCTGCCGCGTTCGCTCGACATGCTGGTGGCCTTGCTGGCCACACTGAAGGCCGGCGCCGCTTATTTGCCGCTGGACCCGGACTATCCGGCCGAACGCCTGGCCTATATGGTCGAAGACGCCGGCCCGGCCTGTCTGATCGGCGACGACGACACGCTCTCGTTGCTCGCCGAGGCCGAGGTCGCCTTACGCTGGTCGCTCGACGCGGCCGACCTGCGCGAGCGTCTCGCCGGCGCCCCGGCGCACGGCCCGCGCCAGCACGAACGTGTACGCGCCCTGCATCCGCGCCACCCGGCCTACGTGATCTACACCTCCGGCTCGACCGGCCGTCCCAAGGGCGTGGCGATCGAACACCGCGCGCTCGAGAACTTCCTATGCGCAATGCAGCGCGAGCCCGGCCTCGACGCCGGCGACCGCCTGCTGGCGCTGACCCCGATCTCGTTCGACATCGCCGGGCTCGAGTTGTACCTGCCCTTGCTGTGCGGCGCCGAACTGCACATCGCGCCGCGCGAGGTCGCGACCGACGGCGAGCGCCTGCGCGAGCACATCGCCGCGATCGCGCCGAGCACGATCCAGGCCACCCCGGCCACCTGGCAGATGCTGCGCGCCGCCGGCTGGGCGCCGCCCGCCAACCTGCGCGTGCTGTGCGGCGGCGAAGCGCTGCCGGCGGAACTCGCCGACTTCCTCGCCGCCGATGCCGCGGCGCTGTGGAATCTGTACGGCCCCACCGAAACCACGGTCTGGTCGCTCGCCAGCCGCGTCGCCGCCGGCGAGGCGGTGCGCATCGGCGCGCCGATCGACAACACCCGCGTCTATGTCCTCGATGCCGCGCTGCGGCCGGTACCGAGCGGCGTCGCCGGCGAGTTGTACCTGGCCGGAGACGGTCTGGCGCGCGGCTACTTCCGCCGGCCCTCGCTGAGCGCCGAACGTTTCGTCGCCGACCCGTTCCAGAACGGACGGCGCATGTACCGCACCGGCGACCTGGCACGCTGGGGCTTCGATGGCCGTCTGGACTTCCTCGGCCGCCTCGACCATCAGGTCAAGATCCGCGGCTTCCGCATCGAACTCGGCGAAATCGAAGCGGCCCTGGCCCAGCTCGGTCACGCCCGTAACGTCGTGGTCGCGCGCGAGGACCGCGAAGGCCTCAAGCGCTTGGTCGCCTATGTCGTCGCCGATGGCCTCGACGGCGGCGCCCTGCGTCAGGCGTTGGGCGAGCGCCTGCCCGAGTACATGCTGCCCTCGGCCTTCGTTGCCCTGGACGCGCTGCCGCTGACGCCGAACGGCAAGATCGACCGCAAGGCCCTGCCGGAACCCGGCGAGGGCGATCGCGCCGCGGAAACCTATCGCGCTCCGCAGACGCCGCAGCAAAGCCTGCTGTGCGAGCTGTTCGGCGAGGTGCTCGGGGTCGAACGGGTCGGCCTCGACGATCACTTCTTCACCCTCGGCGGCCACTCGCTGCTGGCCACCCGTCTGGTCAGCCGGATCCGCGCCGCACTCGGCATCGAACTGCCCTTGCGCGCCCTGTTCGAGGCGCCGACCGTGGCGAGCCTCGCCGCGCGTTTGCCGCAGGCCGAGTTGGCCCGCCCGGCGCTGCGTCCGCAAGCGCGTCCGGCGCTGCTGCCGCTGTCGTACGCGCAGCGTCGTCTGTGGTTCATCCAGAAGTTCGAACAACACGCGGGCACGGGCGACAGTGGCGCCGCCTACAACATCCCGATGCCGCTGCGCCTGTCGGGGCGGCTGGATCTGGACGCCTTGCGCGCCGCGCTGAGCGATGTGGTCGCGCGTCACGAAAGCCTGCGCACGATCTTCCCCGAAGCCGATGGCACGCCTTACCAGCAGGTGCTGTCGATCGCCGAGAGCGCTCCGCAGTGGTCGCTGGTCGAAGCCGACGCCGACACCCTGGCCGAGCTGCTGCATGCCGACGCCATGCACGTGTTCGATCTCGCCCACGAGACGCCGCTGCGCAGCAGCCTGTTCCGTCTTCGCGAGCAGGAGCACGTGCTGCTGGTGGTGCTGCATCACATCGCCGGCGACGGTTCCTCGCTGGCGCCGCTGGCGCGCGACCTCGGCCAGGCCTATGCCGCGCGTCTGCAGGGACATTCGCCGACCTGGGCGCCGCTGCCGGTGCAGTACGCCGATTACACCCTGTGGCAGCAACGCCTGCTCGGCAGCGAGCAGGACCCGGACAGCCTGATCTCGCAGCAGTTCGGTTACTGGAAGGCGCAACTGGCCGACCTGCCCGAACGCATCGAGTTGCCGACCGACCGGCCGCGTCCGCTGGTCGCGAGCTATCGCGGCCGGCAATGGGCGCTGAGCATAGATCCCGAACTGCACGCGCGCCTGCTCGACCTCGCTCATCGCCACGAAGCCAGCTTGTTCATGGTGTTGCAAGCCGGCCTCGCCGCGCTGCTGCACCGCCTCGGCGCCGGCGACGACATCGCTATCGGCAGCGCCATCGCCGGGCGCAACGATCAGGCCCTCGACGATCTGGTCGGCTTCTTCGTCAACACCCTGGTGCTGCGCGCCGATCTGTCCGGGCAGCCGAGCTTCGAGACCTTGCTCGGCCGGGTCCGCGCCACTGCGCTCGCGGCCTACACCCACCAGGACGCGCCGTTCGAGCGCCTGGTGGAACTGCTCAACCCGACCCGCTCGACTTCGCACCATGCGCTGTTCCAGGTCGGCATGGTCCTGCAGAACGTCAGCGAAGCCGAGCTGCGCCTGCCCGGCCTGACCGTGTCGATGCATAGCGCCGACTTCCGCAGCGCCAAGTTCGATCTGTTCTTCAACCTCGGCGAACGCCTCGCCGCCGACGGCGTGCCGGCCGGCCTCGACGGCGTCATCGAGTACGCCACCGATCTGTTCGACGAAGCCTCGATCGAACGCCTGTGGCAGCGTTTGCTGCGCCTGCTCGATGCCGCCGCCCGCGACCCGCGGCGCAGCATCGCCGCCATCGACCTGCTCGATAGCGACGAACGCCAGCGCTTGCTCGGCGACGCGAACCGCACTGTGCTCGGCGACGCGCACGGCGCCATCGCCGACGCCACCATTCCGGCCCTGTTCGAGCGCCAGGTCGCGCGCGATCCGGAAGCGCCGGCCTTGCTGTTCGGCGACGCCTGTATCAGCTACGGCGAACTCGACCGCCGCGCCAACCGTTATGCGCACGCGCTGATCGCCCTGGGCATCGGCCGCGAAGACCGCGTCGCCATCGCCTTGCCGCGTTCGCCCGAGATGGTCGTCGCCGTGCTCGGCATCCTCAAAGCCGGCGCGGCCTATCTGCCGCTGGACCCGGACTACCCGCCGGAACGCCTGGCCTACATGCTCGCCGACGCGAAACCGGCGCGATTGATCAGCCGGCGCGAGATCGAAGCGCGCCTGCCCGAACACGGCGTGCCGACCTGGCTGCTGGATCTGCCGGAAACCTTGCAGACCCTCGCCGCGCAAGCGACCGACGCGCCGCAGCTCGCCGCCGCGTCGCCGGCCGATGCCGCCTACGTCATCTACACCTCCGGTTCGACCGGGCGCCCCAAGGGCGTGGTCGTCACCCATGCCGGCGTACCGAGCCTGCTCGCCAGCCAGATCGCCGCCTTCGAGGTCGGCCCGGGTTCGCGCGTGCTGCAGTTCGCCTCGTTGAGCTTCGACGCGGCGTTCTGGGAACTGTGCATGGCGCTGCTGTCGGGCGCGGCCCTGGTCGTCGCCGAGGCCGACCGGCTGTTGCCGGGCGAGGCCCTGGTCGAGACCATGCAACGCCACCGCATCACCCATGCGACCTTGCCGCCGGCCGCGTTGTCGGTGCTTGGCGCCGATGCGCTCGCGACCTGCAGCGACCTGATCGTCGCCGGCGAGGCCACCGCGCCGCAGTTGGTCAAGACCTGGTCGCAGGGCCGGCGCATGACCAATGCCTACGGTCCCACCGAAACTACGGTGTGCGCGACCATGAGCGCGCCGCTGGCGGGCGCCTCGGTGCCGCCGATCGGCACGCCGATCCTCGGCAGCCGCGTCTACCTGCTCGACGCCGGCCTGCAGCCGGTGCCGGTCGGCGTACCGGGCGAGTTGTACCTGGCCGGCAAGGGCCTGGCGCGCGGCTATCTGCATCGCCCCGCACTGAGCGCCGAGCGCTTCGTCGCCGATCCTTACCTCGCCGGCGAGCGCATGTACCGCAGCGGCGACCTGGCGCGCTGGCGCGACGACGGCCAACTCGAATTCATCGGCCGGGTCGATCATCAGGTCAAGCTGCGCGGCTTCCGCATCGAACTCGGCGAGATCGAGGACGTGCTGCAGCGCCACGCCGCGGTCGCGCAATCGATCGTGGTCGCACGCGAAGACGTGCCGGGCCATAAGCAACTGGTCGCCTATGTCGTGCTCGAACACGAACGCGACGCCGACCGCGACCAGGGCCAGGAATCGCGCCTGATCGGCGAGTGGGAAACCATCTACGAGACCCTGTACGGCGAAGAACCGCCGCAAGCGGTCGAGTTCGGCGAAAACTTCCACGGCTGGAACAGCAGCTACGACGGCTCCGAGATCGCTCTCGAACAGATGCGCGAGTGGCGTGCGGCCACGGTCGAACGCATCCTCGAACTGCAGCCGCGGCGCGTGCTCGAAATCGGCGTCGGCAGCGGCCTGATCCTGTCGCAGGTGGCGCCGCACGTCGAGGCCTACCACGGCACCGATCTGTCGGCGGCGACCATCGAACGCCTGCGCGGCGAGATCGAACGGCAACCGCAACTGGCCGGCAAGATCGAACTGCATGCGCGGCCGGCGCACGAGATGCACGGCCTCGGCGACAGCCTGGCGAGCGACGGCCAGGACGGCCGCTTCGACACCATCGTCATCAACTCGGTGCTGCAGTACTTCCCGAACGGCGACTATCTGCTGGAAGTGATCCGCCAGGCGATGGACTTGCTGACGCCGGGCGGCTCGCTGTTCCTCGGCGACGTGCGCAACCTGCACCTGCAACGCAGCTTCGCCACCGCGATCCAGTTGCACCAGGCCGATGCCGACACCGACGCGGCGGCCCTGCAGCGGCGCATCGAGCAGATCCTGCTGGCCGAGAAGGAACTGCTGGTCGCACCGGAGTTCTTCAGCCAACTGCCGCAGCGCCTCGACGGCATCGCCGCGGTCGACATCCAGACCAAGCGCAGCGCCTACGGCAACGAACTTAGCCGCCACCGCTACGAGGTGGTGCTGCGCAAGGGCCCGCTGCCGCTGCGCTCGCTGGCGTCCTTGCCGGTGCGCGCCTGGGGCGCGGATTTCGACGGCTTCGATGCCGTCGCCACCCATCTGCTCGACCACCAGCCCGCCGGCCTGCGCCTGCGCGGCGTGCCCAATGCGCATCTGCAACCCGAGCTGGACGCGCTGCAGGCCCTGGCCTCCGGCATCGCCATCGCCGAGGTGCGTGCGCAGCTGATCGCCGCGGGCAGCGCCATCGAGGCGGCCAGCGAAGCGCTGGTGCAACTCGGCCGCCGCCTCGGTTACCGGGTCGCGACGACCTGGTCCGGCGGCGCCATCGGCGACGGGCTCGACCTGCTGTTCGTGCGCGCTGAAGACGCCGCCGCGCCGGCGGTGTGGACCGATCTGTACCTGGCGAACGCACCGCGCGAGCTCGCCGTCTGCACCAACAACCCGGCCAGCTTCGACCAGTTCAGCGACCTGCGCCGCCATGTCGCCGCGCAACTGCCGGACTACATGCAGCCGGTGATGGTGTTGCTGCCGTCGATGCCGCTGACCCCGAACGGCAAGATCGACCGCAAGGCGCTGCCGGCTCCCGATTTCACCCCGGCCCACCACCGCGCCGCGCGCAACGACCGCGAGCAGATCCTCGCCGAGCTGTATGCGCAAGTGCTCGGTCTGCCGCGGGTCAGCATCGACGACAGCTTCTTCGATCTCGGCGGCGACAGCATCATCTCCATCCAACTGGTCAGCCAGGCGCGCAAGGCCGGTCTGCTGATCACCCCGCGCGACGTGTTCCAGCACCAGAGCGTCGCTGCGCTGGCCTTGGTCGCCCGCGATGCCGACGAGGCCGCACCGGCCCTGCTCGACGAACCGCTCGGCGAACTGCCGGCGCTGCCGATCCTGCGTTGGTTCCTCGAGCGCGAGGTCGCCCTCGACGGTTTCAACCAATCGGTGCTGCTGCGGGTGCCGGCCAGCCTCGCCGAAGCCGAGCTGCGCGATGCGCTCGCCGCCCTGCTCGATCACCACGACGCCCTGCGCCTGCGCCTGGGCCGCGACGACGCCCAGGCCTGGCGCCTGCATGTGCCCGAACCAGGCAGCCTCGGCGCCGCAGCCTGCCTGCGGCGCATCGACGTCGCCGGTCTCGATGGCACGGCGCTGAAGGCCCGCATCGACGCGGCTGCCGCCGAATCGGCGCAGGCCTTGTCCTGCGAGCGCGGCGATTTGCTGCGTGCGGTCTGGTTCGACGCCGGCGAGCACGGCGGCCGCCTGTTGTTGACGATTCACCACCTCGCCGTCGACGGCGTGTCCTGGCGCATCCTGATCCCGGACCTGCGCGACGCGGTCGAGGCGATCCGTGCCGGCCGTGCGCCGGCGTTCGCGCCGCGCAGCCATTCGCTGCGCACCTGGTCGCAACAGTTGTCCGACGACGCGCATTCGCCGCAGCGCCTGGCCGAGCTGGCGCATTGGTCGGCGACGACCGATGGGTCCGACCCGCCGCTGTCGCCGGTCGCGCTCGATCCCGCACGCGACACTGGCGCCAACAGCGAGCACTTCAGCCTCAGCCTGCCGAGCGAAGTCACCGCGGCCCTGCTGACGGCGTTGCCGGCGCGCTTCCACGCCCGAATCAACGACGTGCTGCTGAGCGGCTTCGCCCTCGCCGTGAGCGACTGGCGCCGCCGCCACACCGGCGCCGCGGTCGATGCACTGCTGCTCGACCTGGAAGGCCACGGCCGCGAGAGCGATCGCAACGGGCTCGACCTGTCGCGCACGGTCGGCTGGTTCACCAGCCTGTATCCGCTGCGCCTGTCGCTGGACGAGATCGACCTGGAGCGCGCCTTCGCCGGCGACGGCGAGCTCGAACGCTTGCTCAAGCGGGTCAAGGAGCAATTGCGCGCGGTGCCCGACCACGGCCTCGGCTACGGTCTGCTGCGTCATCTCAACGCCGATACCGGCGCGCTGCTCGCCGCGCAGCCGGCCGCGCAGATCAGCTTCAACTACCTCGGCCGCTTCGGCGTCTCGGAAACCCGCGATTGGGAACAGGCCGAGGAAGAGGTCGCCAATGCCGGCGGCGATGCGATGCCGATCGCCCACGCGATCGAACTCAACGCCCTCACCCAGGACCGCGCCGACGGCCCCGAGTTCGTCGCCACCTGGTCGTGGCCGCGGGCCTTGTTCGACCGCGCCCAGATCGTCGACCTGGCCGAAACCTATGCGCGCGCCCTCGGTGCGCTGGCGTCGCTGCTCGAACGCGACGACGCCGGTGGTCTGACCCCGTCCGACCTGCCGCTGGTCGCGCTCGACCAGACCACCATCGAAACCCTAGAACGCGAACACGGCGGCGCCCATGCGGTCGCCGACATCCTGCCGCTGACGCCGTTGCAGCAAGGCCTGCTGTTCCACGCCCTATACGACCACGAAGGGCCGGACCCCTATGTGGTGCAGGTGCATTTCGATCTCAACGGCCCGCTCGACGAAGCGCGCCTGCGCGACGCCGCACGCCGGCTGATGCAGCGCCATCCGCACCTCGGCGCGGCCTTCGTCCATCGCGGGCTGGAAACGCCGGTGCAGCTGATTCCGCGCGAAGTGCCGCTGGACTGGCGACGGGTCGATCTCGACACGGTGCCGGCCGCGCAACGCGAAGCCGAAGCAGCACGGGTCGCCGAGACCGAGCACCTGCGCCGCTTCGAGCTCGATCGTGCGCCCTTGCTGCGTTTCACCTTGGTACGCCTCGCCGATGCGCACCACCGTCTGCTGATCACCAACCATCACATCCTGCTCGACGGCTGGTCGCTGCCGGTGCTGGTGCAGGAGTTGTTCGCGCTGTATGGCGGCGCCGAGCTGGCGCGTGCCACGCCGTACCGCGACTACCTGGCGTGGCTGGGCCAGCGCGATCCGGCCGCGGCCGAACAGGCCTGGCGCGAAGTGCTCGCCGACATCGAAGAGCCGACCTTGTTGCTGCCGTCGCGTCCAGCGGCGTCGGGCGAGCAATCGCATCACGCCCTCGATCTGCCCGAGCCGTTGTCGCGCACCCTGGCCCAGTTGGCGCGCCGCCACGGCCTGACCCTGAACACCCTGGTGCAGGGCGCCTGGGCGTTGTTGCTCGGGCGCATGCTCGGCCGCGACGACATCGTCCTCGGCACCACGGTCTCGGCTCGTCCGCCGGAGCTACGCGACGTCGCCCAGATGATCGGCCTGTTCATCAACACCGTGCCCTCGCGCGTGCGCCTGCAGGCCGGCCAGAGCTTCATCGACCTGCTGCTGCACCTGCAGGCGCAGCAGGCCGGGCTGATCGAACACCAGCACCTGAATCTGTCCGAGCTGCAACGCCTGGCCGGTTTCGAGCGTCTGTTCGACAGCCTGTACGTGTTCGAGAACTACCCGATCGATCACGACGGCCTGGAGTCGGCGCTCGGCGAGCTGCGCATCAGCGGCTTCCACAGCAGCGACGCCACCCACTATCCGCTGAGCCTGCTGGTCACGCCGGGCGCGCGCCTGTCGTTCCGTTTCAACTACGACCCGGCGCGGTTCGACGCGCTCAGCATCGAGCGCCTGGCCGAGCGTCTGTCGCGTCTGCTCGACGCGATCGCTGCGCATCCGCAGCGCGCCCTCGAACAGTTCGACCTGCTCGACGACCGCGAACGCCGCCGCGTGCTCTACGACTGGAACGGCAACGAAGTCGAGCTGCCCGTGCAGACCGTGCCGCAATGGTTCCAGCAACGTGTCGCCGCCGCGCCCGAGGCGGTCGCCGCGGTCTGCGCCGGCCACGAGTACAGCTATGCCGAACTCAACCGCCGCGCCAACCGCTGCGCGCATGCGCTGATCGCGCACGGCGTCGGCCCCGAGGACCGCATCGCCATCGCCGTGCCGCGCTCGCTCGACACCGTGGTCGCCGTGCTCGGGATTCTCAAGGCCGGCGCGGCCTACCTGCCGCTCGACGCCGACCACCCGGCCGAGCGCCTGGCCTGGACCCTCGCCGATGCGCGCCCGCGCAAAGTGATCGCCACCCGCGCCAGCGCGGCGCGCCTGCCCGCCGACGCCGAGTTGCTGTTGATCGACGACGCCCACGGCTTCGGTGCCGAACTGGTGCACGCGCCGAGCCACGACCCGGACGACCGCGAACGCATGCGCGCGCTCGATCCGCGCCATCCTGCCTACGTCATCTACACCTCCGGTTCGACCGGGCGGCCGAAGGGCGTGGTCGTCACTCACGCTGGCATCCCCAGCCTGACCCACAGCCAGATCGAACGCTTCGGCCTCGACGCCGACAGCCGCGTGCTGCAGTTCGCCTCGATGAGCTTCGACGCGGCGGCGATGGAGATGCTGATGTGTTTCGCCGCCGGCGCGACCTTGGTGTTGCCGCCGCCGGGTCTGCTACTCGGCGACGCGCTCGCCCGCACCCTCGACGAACAACGCATCAGCCACACCCTGATTCCGCCGAGCGCGCTCAGCAGCCTCGACCCGAGTGTGCAGACCTGGCCGAGCACCCTGATCGTCGGCGGCGAAGCCTGCCCGCCGCACGTCGCCGCGGCCTGGTCGGCCGGCCGGCGCCTGGTCAATGCCTACGGCCCGACCGAAATCACCGTCTGCGCGGCGATGAGCGGGGTGTTGTCGCCGGCCTCGCTGGCCGGCGCGGCGCCGCCGCTCGGTACGCCGATCGCCAACACCCGCTTGTACGTGCTCGACGCCATGCTGCGTCCGGTGCCGGCGGGCGTGGCCGGCGAGTTGTACATCGCCGGCGCCGGCCTGGCCCGCGGTTATCTCGACCGCCCGGGCCTGAGCGCGGAACGTTTCGTCGCCGACCCGTTCGTGATCGGCGAGCGCATGTACCGCAGCGGCGACCGCGCCCGTTGGCGCGAGGACGGCCAGCTCGACTACCTCGGCCGCGCCGACCAGCAGATCAAGCTGCGCGGTTTCCGCATCGAGCTGGGCGAGATCGAAGCCGCGCTGGCGCAATGCGGCCATGCCGGCAACGCGGTGATCGTGCGCGAGGACCGGCCCGGCCATCCGCTGCTGGTCGCTTATCTGGTCACCCACGAAGCCATCGACGAGGACGGCCTGCGCCGGCGCCTCGGCGAACGCCTGCCCGAGTACATGGTGCCGTCGGCTTTCGTCGCCCTGCCCGCGCTGCCGCTGACCGCCAACGGCAGCAAGCTCGACCGCAAGGCCTTGCCGGCGCCGGAGTTCGCCGCGCAGCCGGCCTCGCGCGGCCCGCGCAACGCCGCCGAGGCGCTCCTGTGCGCCTTGTATGCGGAAGTGCTCGGCCTGGAACGGGTCGGCGTCGGCGACAGCTTCTTCGCCCTCGGCGGCCATTCGCTGCTCGCCACCCGTCTGATCGGCCGCATCCGCGCGACCTTCGACGTCGAACTGTCGATCCGCACTCTGTTCGATGCACCGACCGTGGAAGCACTGGCGCGGGCCTTGCCCTCGGGCGGCGGCCGGCGTGCGCCGCTGATCGCGCAACCGCGGCCGCAGCGTCTGCCGTTGTCGTTCGCTCAGCAACGCCTGTGGTTCCTGCATCAGTTCGAGGGGCCCAGCGCGACCTACAACATCCCGCTGGCCCTGCATCTGGACGGCGAACTCGACCGCGATGCCCTGCGCGCCGCGCTCGCCGACTTGGTCGCGCGCCACGAAAGCCTGCGCACGGTGTTCCCCGCGACCACCGTCGCGGGCGAAGCGCCGAGCCAATGCGTACTGGCCCAGGCCGAGGCTCCGCTGTCGATCGCGAACACGGACGACGAACGCCTGCGCGCCGACCTGTCGCAGACGGCCGCCTACGCTTTCGATCTCAGCCGCGAATTGCCTTTGCGCGCGCATCTGTTCGCGCTCGACGCGCAGCGCCACGTGCTGTTGTTGCTGCTGCACCACATCGCCGGCGACGGCGCCTCGCTGGCGCCGCTGTCGCGCGACCTCGCCCAGGCCTATGCCGCGCGCCTGCGCGGCCGTGCCCCGGACTGGTCGCCGCTGCCGGTGCAGTACGCCGATTTCAGCCTCTGGCAACGCCAAGTGCTCGGCGACGAGGGCGACGCCGCCAGCCTGCTCGCGCAACAAGCCGAGTACTGGAAGCGCACCCTCGCCGATCTGCCGGAACTGATCTCGCTGCCGAGCGACCGGCCGCGGCCGCCGACCTCGAGCTACCGCGGCGGTCACCTGTCGCTGCCGCTCGACGCCGCCCTGCATGCGCGCCTGGCCGCGCTTGCCGGGCGCCACGGAGCGACTGTGTTCATGGTCCTGCAGGCCGCGCTCGCCGCCACCTTGAGCCGGCTCGGCGCGGGCGACGACATCGCCCTCGGGACGCCGATCGCCGGCCGCTCCGACGCCGCGCTCGACGATCTGGTCGGCGTGTTCCTCAACACCCTGGTGCTGCGCAACGACACCTCGGGCAACCCGAGCTTCGCCGCACTGCTCGGCCGCGTGCGCGAGACCGACCTGGCCGCCTACGAGCACCAGGACCTGCCGTTCGAGCGTCTGGTCGATGCGCTCAAGCCCACCCGCTCGATGGCCCATCACCCGCTGTTCCAGGTGATGCTGTCGCTGCAGAACCACGCCCAGGCCGAGCTGGAATTGCCCGGCCTGCGCAGCCGCAGCGCCGAGTTCGACCTCGACATCGCCCAGTTCGACCTCAGCTTCGACTTCACCGAACTGCACGACGAACGCGGCGCTGCGGCCGGCCTGCACGGCATGATCGAGTATGCCGTCGACCTGTTCGACGCCGACACCGCCCGCCGCATCGGCGTCTACCTGGAACGCATGCTGCGTGCGGTCGCCGCCGACGCCGGCCGCGCCATCGGCGATATCGAGCTGCTCGATGCCGACGAACGCGAATGCCTGCTGGTCGGCTGGAACGGCGCCCGCACCACAGCGTCCGGGCGCTCGTTACCGCAGTGGTTCGAGCATCAGGTCGCGGCGACGCCCGACGCGATCGCCGCGGTCTGCGGCGAACTCTCGCTGAGCTATGCCGAACTCAACCGCCGCGCCAATCGCATCGCCCACGGCCTGATCGCCGCCGGCATCGGCGCCGAGGACCGGATCGCCCTGGCCTTGCCGCGTTCGCTCGACACCGTCGTCGCCATGCTCGGCGTGCTCAAGGCCGGTGCGGCCTATTTGCCGATGGACACCGAGCACCTCGGCCCGCGTCTGCGCGAACTGCTCGCCGAAGCCGCGCCGCGCCTGCTGCTCGCTCACGGCGCCATCGCCGATGCGCTTATCGACGATGCCCCGCTCGCGGTCGACATGCCGGTCTGGCGCCTGGACGACGTCGAGGGCTTGCAACGCCTGTCCGACGCGCCGGACTACGACCCGACCGACGCAGACCGCTCAGTGCCGCTGCACCCGCTGCATCCGGCCTACGTCATCCACACCTCGGGCTCGACCGGCAAACCCAAGGGCGTGGTCGTGACCCATGCCGGCGTCGCCAACCTGTTCGAGGAACATCGCGAGCGCCTGTTCGCCGATGTCGTGCGCCATTCCGGCGAGGCGCGCATCCGCTTCGCCCTGACCGCGACCTTCGCCTTCGACACCTCGCTGGAAGGTCTGTTGTGGTTGTGCGCCGGCCAGGAACTGCACCTGATCGACGACGACACCCGCCGCGAAGGCGAGGCCCTGCTCGACTACATCGCCAACCGGCGTATCGACGCGGTCGACCTGACCCCGGCGCATTTCGAGCAGTTGCGCGCTATCGGCCTGCTCGACGAAGGCCGCACTCACCCGAGCACGGTCGTACTCGGCGGCGAAACCGTCGGCGAATCGCAGTGGAAGACGCTGCGCGAGCATCCGGTGCGCGGCTACAACTGTTACGGCCCGACCGAATGCACGGTCGACTCCAGTTACGTCGCCATCGACGAGATCGAAGAAGGCGACCGACCCAGCATCGGCACGGCGCTGCGCAACACCCGTTTGTACGTGCTCGATGCGCGCCTGCGGCCGGTGCCGGTCGGCGTGGCCGGCGAGCTGTATATCGGTGGCGCCGGCCTGGCCCGCGGCTATCTCGGCCGTCCCGACCTCAGCGCCGAGCGCTTCGTCGCCGATCCTTACCTCGTCGGCGAACGCATGTACCGCTCCGGCGACCTGGTGCGCTGGCGTCGCGACGGCCGCCTCGAACACCTCGGCCGCGCCGATCACCAGCTCAAGATCCGCGGTTTCCGCATCGAACCGGACGAGATCGAAACCGCCCTGGCGGCAGTCGGTTATGCCGCCAATACGGTGATCGCACGCGAAGACCGGCCCGGCCAGCGCCAGTTGGTCGCGTATGTCGTGGCGCCGCAGATCGATGCCGCGCAGCTGCGGCGCGAACTCGCCGAACGCTTGCCCGAGTACATGCTGCCGGCGGCCTTCGTCGCCGTTCCCGCCCTGCCGTTGACCGCCAACGGCAAGCTCGACCGCAAGGCGCTGCCGGCGCCGCAAGTGCAGGTCGACGTCTCGGCCGCGCCCGGCAGCGAGCTCGAACAGCGCTTGTCGCTGTTGTTCGCCGAAGTCCTGGGGTTGACCGCGGTCGGTATCGACGACGGCTTCTTCGCCCTCGGCGGCGACAGCATCAGTTCGATCCAGTTGGTCAGCCGCGCCCGCCAGGCCGGCCTGCGCCTGAGCGCGCGCGAGGTGTTCCAGCACCAGACCGTGCGTGCACTCGCCACTGTCGCCACTGCGCTCGAACAAGCCGTTCGACTGCCGGCGGTGGCGTCGACCGGGCCGTTGCCGGCGACGCCGATCCTGCGCGACTTGTTCGAACAACCGGGGCCGTTCAAGCAGTATCAACAGTCGATGCTGCTGCGGGTGCCTGCGCTCGACGCCGCGCCCTTGTTGCACGCAATCCAGGCCCTGCTCGACCACCACGATGCGCTGCGCATGAGCGTGTCGCCGACCCATGAGCTGGAGATCGCCGAGCCCGGCCGCATCCGCGCCGACGACTGCGTGCTCGCGGTGTCGCTGCACGGGCTCGATGCGGCCGCACGCGAAGCCGAGATCGCCGCCCAGGCCCAGGCCGCGCAGGAACGCCTCGACCCGCAAGCCGGACGCCTGCTGCAAGCGGTCTGGTTCGACCACGGCGAACGCTCGCGCCTGCTGCTGGTCCTGCACCATCTGGTGGTCGACGGCGTGTCCTGGCGCATCCTCGTGCCCGACCTGCAATCCGCCTACCAACAGGCCGCCGGCGACGTCGAGGCGATCGTGCTCGAGCCGGTGCCGACCTCGTTGCGCGAATGGGCGCTGGCCCTGCCCGAGGCGGCGCAGCGGCGCAGCGCGGAACTGCCGTTCTGGCGTTCGATGCTCGAAGACGCCTCGCCGTCGTGGTTCGCGCGCCCGCTCGATCCGCAGCGCGACACCCATGCCAGCCTGCGCAGCCTCAGCCTGAGCCTCGACGTCGCCACCACCGAGCGCTTGCTGATCCAGGCGCCGGAGCGCATCAACGGCCGCGTCAACGACGTCCTGCTGACCGGGTTCGCGCTGGCCGCGTTCGCCTGGCGGCGCCAGCGCGGCAACGCGCCCGATGCGGATAGCCTGCGCTTCGACCTCGAAGGCCACGGCCGCGAGACCGCGATCGTCGACGGCCTGATCGACCGCGCCGACCTGTCGCGCACCGTCGGTTGGTTCACCAGCCTGTTCCCGGTGCGCCTGGATGCCTCGCAGTTCGACCCGGTCGAGGCGATGACCGGCGGCAAGGCCATGGAACGCGCGCTCAAGTCGGTCAAGGAACAACTGCGGCAAGTGCCCGACCAGGGTATCGGCTATGGCCTGTTGCGGCATCTGCACGACGAGGCCGGGCGCGAACTCGCCGCGTTCGCGGCGCCGAGCATCGGTTTCAACTACCTCGGCCGCTTCGCGGTCGGCGCTTCCGACGACGCCGCGGTATGGAGCGTGGCCGACGACCCCGGCGCCTTCGGCGGCGGCAGCGACGAGGCCCAGCCCTTGCCGCACGCGATCGACCTCAACGCCCTGGTCCAGGACGGCCCCGACGGTCCGCGCCTGTGCGCGAACTGGAGCTGGGCCGGCGAACTGCTCGACGAAAGCGAGGTGCGTGCCTTTGCCGAGGCCTGGTTCGACGCGCTCACCCGCATCGCCGACTTCGCCGCGGCCGCCGACACGTCGACCCTGACCCCTTCGGACGTCCCCATGGTCGCGCTCGACCAGTCCGACATCGAACTTCTGGAATCGATTTATGCGCAACTCTCAGATTGAAGACCTGCTGCCGCTGTCGCCGTTGCAGCACGGCTTCCTGTTCCACGCCCTCTAACAAGCGGCAGCGCAAGCGCTGTTGCGGCGCCATGCCAGCCTGCGCGCGGCCTTCGTCCACCACAAGATCAAGGAGCCGGTGCAGGTCATCCAGCGCGAGGTCGAGCTGCCCTGGCGCGAGATCGATATCAGTGGTTTGCCCGCGGATGAGCGTGCCGATGCGCTAACCCAGACGATCGCCGACGACCAACAGCAACGCTTCGAACTGACCCGTGCCCCGCTGCTGCGCTTCGTGCTGGTGCGCGAGTCGGCGACCCGGCATTACCTGGTGTTCACCAGCCATCACATCCTGCTCGACGGCTGGTCTTCGCCGATCCTGCTGCAAGAGTTGTTCGCGCTGTACCGCAACGGCGCCGACGCGCAGGCGCTGCCGCGGGTCACGCCCTACCGCGACTACATGCGTTGGCTGACCTCGCGCGATGCGGCCGCGGCGCGCAGCGCCTGGCGCGACGCCTTCGCCGGCTTCGAGGAGCCGAGCCGGATCGCAGCGGCCACGACTGCAGCGGCGGTACCCGACACCTTGCGCATCGACCTGCCCGATGCGCTGGTGCAATCGTTGACCCGACTTACGCGTGGCCTCGGTGTGACCCTCAACACCGTAGTGCAGGCGGCGTGGGGGCTGTTGCTCGGCCGGCTTACGCATCGCCGCGACGTCGCCTTCGGCACCACGGTTTCGGGCCGCCCGCCGGAGCTGGCCGGCGTCGAGCAGATGGTCGGTTTGTTCATCAACACCTTGCC
>NZ_JMTZ01000004.1 GCF_000731095.1 Lysobacter antibioticus
TCACCGGCGGCGATGTCGACCTGGTCGACCTGGATCGGATAGGTACCGACCAGGCGGCCGACGCCGTCGCGATCCGCGACCGATAGCGAACCGTCGACGAAGGTGAAGCCCGCAGGCGGCGTGTCGACCAGGGTCGCGTCGATCGTGTCGCCGGTGCCGGTGTTCTCGACCGTGACCGTGTAGCGGACCAGGTCGCCGATCTTCACGTCGCGCGGCGAGGCTTGCTTGATCACCCGCAGGCTCTGCGTCAGCGTCACCGGAGTGCTGGTGGCGCAGCTGCCTTGGCACGCCGGGTTGTCCGTACCGGCGCCGAGCACGGTGTTGTTGACCGTTTCCGACGCCTGTTCGTTGACCTTCGCGGTATAGCTCACCGTGTAGGTGCCCGGCACCGTACCGGCCGGCAAGGTGCACACCAGCGGGTTGGCTGCGTTGCAGTTGTAGCCGGCGGCGTTGGTTACCGCGACGAAATCCAGGCCGGTGCCGAGGGTATCGGTCAGCGTGGTCACGCCCAGGGTCTTGCCGCCGCTGATCGTGGTGGTCAGGGTGTAGGTGATCGTGTCGCCCACGACCACCGGGCCGGCGGTGTTCGCCGCCTTCGCGTAACGCACCGAGGCAGGTATCACCGGCGTGTTGACCGTGGTCGTGCAAGCCGGACCGGTACTGCCCACCGGACAAACCGGGCTGGTCGAGGTCGCGGTGTTGACGATGTTGCCGGCGGTCACATCGGCCGCCGTCACCACATAGGTGCCGGTCAGCACGCAGGTCGCGCCCGGCGCCATCGTGGCGCAGGTGATGCTGTTCGGGGTGATCTTGTTGTCGTTCACCACCACATTGGTCAGATTGCCGCCGGTGCTGGTGTTGGTCACCGTCACCGTATAGGTCAGCGTGTCGCCCAGCGACACCGTGCCCGAGCGGTCCTCGTCGGCATTGGCGGTCAGCGCCTTGACCAGAGTCTGGCTCAGCGACGCCACCGGGGTGGTCACCGTCGTGGTGCAGGCCGGGTCGGTGCTGCCCACCGGGCAGACCGGGCTGGTCGAGGTTGCGATGTTGACGATGCTGCCTGCGGTCGCATCCGCCGCCGTCACCACATAGGTGCCGGTCAACACGCAGGTCGCACCCGGCGCCACCGTGGCGCAGGTGATCGTGCTCGGGGTGATCTTGCTATCGCTCACCACCACGTTGCTCAGGTTGCCGCTGGCGCTGGTGTTGGTCATCGTGACCGTGTAAGTCAGCGTGTCGCCCACCGACACCGTGCCCGAACCGTCTTCGTCGGCATTGCCGGTCAGCGCCTTGAACAGAGTCTGGCTACGCGGCGGCACCGGCGTGGTGACCGTCGTGGTGCAGCCTGGATCGATGCTGCCCGTCGGGCAGACCGGGCTGGTCACGGTCGCGGTGTTGACGATCGAACCCGCGCTCGCATCGGTCGCGGTCACCACGTAGGTGCCGCTCAGCACGCAGGTCGTACCCGGCGCCACCGTGGCGCAGGTGATGCTGCTCGGGGTGATCTTGTTGTCGCTCACCACCACGTTACGCAGGGTCGAAGTGGTGCTGGTGTTGGTCATCGTGACCGCATAGGTCAGCGTATCGCCCACCGACACCGTGCCCGAACCGTCCTCGTCGGCATTCGCGGTCACCGTCTTGGCCAGACCCTGGCTCAGCGACGAGACCGGCGTGGTCAACGTCGTGGTGCAAGTCGGATCGGTACTGCCCGGCGGGCAGATCGAACTGGTCGAACTCGCGGTATTGACGATGTTGCCCGCAGTCACGTCCGCTGCGACCACCGTATAGGTGCCGATCAGGGTGCAGATGCCGCCCGGCGCCACACTCGCGCACGGCGTCGTGCCGCCCGTCGGGGTGATCCTAGAGTCGGTGATGACTACATTGTCGAGATTCGTGGTCGTGCTGGTGTTGGTGACCGTCACCGTGTAGGTCAGCGTGTCGCCCAAGGTCACCGTGCCCGTGCCGTCTTGATCGGCGTTGCCGGTCACCGCCTTGACGATCGTCTGGGTCGGCGGAGGAACGTCGTCGTTGACGATGGTACAGGTCGCCGAAACGCCGCTGGCCAGGGTCAGGCTGCGACCCGACAGGGAGCCGCCGATGCAGCTCCACGTGCCGGCGGTATAACCGGTGACGTTGACTTCGCTCAAGGTGTACACGCCGGCACTGACCGACACATTGGTCACCGCCGCGGTACCGCTGACGCCGGTGATCGGGGTTGGACCGGTCGCGGTCAACGGGAAGTTGTTGATCGTCGCGGTGCCGCCGTTGTCGTTGATCACCGTCTTGACCAGGGTCAAGGTCGCGGCCTGGTCGTTATTGTTGATCGTGCAGGTCGCGGTATCGCCGACGGCGAGCGTCAGGCTGTTGGAAACGACCGCGCCGCCGTTATTGACTACGCAGCTGTAGGTGCTGGCGGTATAGCCGCCCGGGCCGCCGGTTTCGGAGAGCGTGTAGTTGCCCGCGCTGACCGAGGCATTGGTGACCGCCGTGGCGCCGGTGGCACCGCTGATGCTGGTCGGGCCGTTCGCTTGCAGCGTCCAGGCCGTCGCAACCGCGGTACCGCCGTTGTCGTTGGTCACCGTCTTGACCAGGGTCAGGGTCGCGGCCCGGTCGTTATTGTTGATCGTGCAGGTTGCGGTATCGCCATCGGCCAAGGTCAGATCACTGCCCGACAGCGCGCCGCCGACGCAGCTCCAGGGGCCGGCGTCATAGCCGGCCATCTCCGCTTCGCTCAAGACATACACGCCCGGTGCGACCGACGCGTTCGTCACCGTCGCGTCGCCGCTGAAACCGTTGATCGTGCTCGGGCCTTCCGCGGTCAACCGGAAGTTGGCGACCGTCGCGGTGCCGCCGTTGTTGTTGGTCACCGTCTTGACCAGGGTCAGCGTCGCCCGCGAGGTCGGAGTGGTTTCCGCACAGTCGTTGCCCGGCGATGCGCAATCGACGAACTGCGGGATAGCGACCGTATTGAGAATGTTCGCAGTGCCCGCGGCGAGCGGATTGTCCACCGCCACCCGGAAGGTCAGATTCTGCGTGCCGCCCGCGGCCACCGTCACTTCCGCCGTGTTGGCGCACACGGTGGCTGCCGGCGCACTGACTGCACAGTTGAAGCTGTCGCCCGCTGCAGCGGTGGTCCCGGTCGGCACTGTCTCGGTTATGCGGCCAGCCGGAATGGTGGCTGAGGTCGTGCCGTCGTTGATCAGTTGGATCTGATAGACGAGCGTTTCGCCGGCCGCAGCCGTCGGGCCGCCGGTCTGCAGCGTCTTCACGACCCTGACGATCGGCGTCACCTCGGTGCAGTCGTTGCCCCTGCCCGGGGTGCAATCGATGGGCGTACCGCCAGTACCGTCAGGGCGCCGACCGATGGTGGCCGCCACGACATTGTTGATCTCCACGGCACTGCTCGGCAGCGGGCTATTGACCCGGACGACGAACATCAAATCGGCCGTGCCGCGCGCCGGTACTGTGGCGGTATTGATGTTCGAACAGCTAGTGCTGTTGCAGTTGCCGAAGTCCTGCTCCGCATCGCCGGTTTCCACCGTGGTATTAGGCGGAATGGTCTCGGTCACGTTATTGGCATACACCGTACCCGCGTCATCGCCGGTATTGCGAAACATAAGCTTGTACGTCAGCTTGTCCCCGGCTTTGATCGGCTGACCCACCACATAGGCCACGTCGTTGACCAGAGCGAGCGTCTTCTCCAGGCCGGAGATATTCGGCCTCAGCGGGAAATTGAGCGGCACGGCGCAGGACGCCGTGTCGTTGGTCGTCCCGCCCGTAATCACCGGGCTGTACCGACCAGTGGTGCGGTTATAGAAATAGTGGCCGCTGTTGTTGGACGCATAGACGGAGTTGCTGGTCGCCGCCAGAGAAAACCACTCGAGCAGGTTCGGCGAACCGTCGGCCAACAACGGCCGGGTGAGGCGCGTCAAAGTGCCATCACCGATGTCGAAGGAATAGAAGTCTTTGCCGATCGCCACCATGCCCGAATCAGGGCCGGAAAATATCAGGTCGCCCGTACCGCCCCCTTCGGGCGGAAAGTCGGGAGTCAGAGTGATGGGCGTCGTACTAAACGTATATTGCGTGGGACTGCTGGCGGTAAAGGTATACAGCCTCATCGGGTTATTGCCGGAGGCAATATATCCGGAGCCAGGAGTACCCTTCGCCCAGGCCCCGCGGACGATATCTCCGTTGATGGGGAACGGCAGAGCCGCGTCGTACATGACGCCATCAGGGTTCACACCCTTCAACTGGACAGACCCCGAGGACTTCGTGACGAAAAGCAGGCGCCCCTGGTTAGAGTTAGCCTCCGTGTCGATCATCAACCCGTTGGCAGTTCCCGGACCGAGAGGGTCTGGCAGCGAAAAAACGGTCGTTTCGGTGCCATTCGGAAAGAACTTTCTGATGGTAAGGGCCTGGCCAGCGTTGGCTTCCTGCAGCGAATAAATCGCTTGCTCCCCACCGACTACGGCGCAGAAATTTTCCTGGGCCAGCGCTTGGCCAGCCGCGAACTGCGCCAGCAACAAGACGCTCCATACGAGCCCTTGTCGCCAGCTTCGCTGCGAAGCAGCCACGCGTTGCCGCAACAGCGACCTAAGAGGCGCGCACAGCATGCCTCCCCACCTGTTAACAGCTCCAACCACTCTTAGCCCAGAGATATTCATTTCTCGCCGCCCATTTGATTATTCAGCTGCCGGCACAGCGCGTATTCGTCATCCGGAAAACAGATACCGCCTCACCTCCCGACTGCGCGCACGCAGTCAAGAGATTCCTGATCGGAACTTCGCCCACACCTCGGACGAGCGCGCGCCCCCTGAGTTGGCAGGAGCGCCCACATCGAGCGTGGAAGTCATGGTGTGCAGTCGGGACGGAGACGAACTGCGCGCCAATCGGCGCCAGCTCTCACCACCCTCACTGCCCTCAGTCCCAAATACCTGCAGCTGGCCGATGCGCCGGCTGCAGGTCCCCAGTTCGGCTCACCATGCCGTGAGGCCAATGCCAATTAAGTCCAAAAATAATGTGACATTAGTCTCATGGCGGCACATTTTCGCCAGATCCGGCGGCATTGATATAGGGAAATGTCTTAGTGCCAGTTGGAGGGACTAAGAAAAGTCTTAGACGCCCCCTCGGGGGCATCGTCGATACCGGTGCCTCCCGGCGCGTGCCGACGGCATTGGGCCGGCCCTTTTCGCGGTATTGCCAAAGCGCCTTGCCCGCTCGCCGGGCATATCGACTGCAGGCTTGGAGTCGCGTCGATCGCTCGCGTGCCGCTCGTCTCAAGCAGGCGATGAATGACGCGGTCGCCGCCTATCCGACCGACGCAGCGATCGGCGGCAACGCACGAATGAGTCGTTGCGCCAGGTCGATGCCTGCACATCTTCAACAGCTTCGATGAGAGCGGGCACGAAGCGCTGACTTTCGGAATCGGCACGCACCTGCGAGCCGATTACTTAGCTGGGACAGGAGAACACACAGGTCCGCGCGGACCACGGCATTGCTGAAGTTCCCCGCGAACGACCGCTCGGGATCTATCTATTTGGAGAGGTTCGCCGGCTACTTTCCTGGCGTATAGAGCATTCGACAACGATCGCGATCGAACCGAACGTCTCCGCCTATTTCCAGGAAGTAGCGCAACTGCCAATCCTGTGTAGCCCGGGCCTGCCCGCTCTTCGTCATGGCCCAAGGCGGGTACACGCGTATCGCTCGCTTGCCGCCCTTGCCGCTACTCGACAGAACGCCTCGCTCGCTCAACACCCGCTTCGGAAACACGAACTGGCCGAAGCCGGAACGACAGCGCGCACTGACGACATAGAAGTCGACATCGTCCGATGAGTCGAACGGCCGAATCGGACCGGCGCCGATGCGCTTCCATAGCGTCACGAATTGCCCGACCTTCACCGGCGTCGTCTTCGCAGCGCGAAAGCAAATCGAAGCCCCGTCGAGCCGGAACGTACAAGCTGCATACTCCGAACTCTCGGCTTCCAGGCGAAACTCGCTCAGTTCGTACTGACCCGGGTCGTAGACGAGCGCCTTCGCGGCAATGAGATCGCTATGCATGAAGCCTCCTTTATGAAACGACAGATTCGTTGACGGAACGCCCGACAGGCCCGGGCATCGCCCATGCCAACGACGTCGATGGCAACGTGCGCGCTGCTGTCGGCGGGCGATCGGCCTGGCAGGCTATCGGCAATCAATCGCAGCCATCGATAACCGAGACACCGCAGGGATCGCATCAGACCCGTGGATGGCCGGCCAAGTGGCGAGCCACTTCCACGTTCCCAGCTGGCGCTCACGACGCAGCCGGCCCGCGCGATCGCTGGCGCAATCGATTCCACATGCGCAACACACGTCCGGCCGGCTGCGCCCGCAGTATTCGCCCGGCTAGCCGGGACGATTACAGCAAGCCGAGTATCGCTGCGTCCAGGCGGGATCGGGCAGCTAAGATTTTTCCCTATGTCGCCGACAGCCGCCTTGATCGACAATCCGAGCCACCTCCCCTCTAGATGCCGGACGGATGGACTCGCGGCCGCATCGATCTACGGAGGTCTTTACTCCGGGCCCAGGCGGCCATAGCTGAAGACTTCGTGCCGATCACTCACAGAAGCAGCCGAAGCGCGCTGTGCATCAGCCAGCCGCGTGCACGAGCGCTTCAGGGTCAGACTCGCGCATCGCTCGATCGGCATCGCTCGGCGCTCAAACAGGCCCGGCAGCATGTGAATCCACTATTGTTCGACGGTGATTGAAGCGCTCGCTTCAACGCCTGGACGGCATGCATAAAACCAACACGCAACCGGAAACGCCCCATGCCCTTTGCAGTCTATCGCGCAGACAATCGAGACCCCGAGCAGATCGCCGCCACGGGATTTCAAGCCCGAGTGCCGCTGGATGAGGCAACGGCGCGCCAATTGATCAACCGCTCACTGGTCGATGCGAACGCCCCTGTGCAACTCCCCAAAGCGCGCGGGAACACGATTGCCGAGTACTTCGATGCGACGAAGGAGCGACCCGCGCTAGTCGGCCTGCCTGCTCTTTACGACCAGATCCGCAAAGAGACCAGCGGCACGACCATGCATGTATCCACATCGCCCAGCACGGGGGTCGGCGGCTTCGAGCACCGCAAAAACATGTACCGGATCGAGCTCCCTGTCGAACACATGTACGCGTGGGAGATCGATCCTTCGCGAAAAAATAGCATCGTCGCAAAGCCAAGGGCGATATCCGACCTCGATCAAACCCGTCCCGCCCGCGATCCCCAGACTGGAATTGCCTCAAGCAAGCCGGTGTTGCTGACCGATGCGCCTACGATCGACGCGTCCCGAATCATCGCCATCTCCAGCCCGAGCGGAGACGGCGAAGTCGCGTTCCTGACGGGTATCCCTAAGGAATGGATCGGCCAATCGCGGAGCCTCGAACACAGCAGCCCCTGGCAAGCCATGCCACAGGCAGTGGCACAAGCGGCAACTGGTCCAGCCATGCAAGCCGCGCCTCTTCAACCCGGGCATTCGTCGAGCACTTCCCCGGCCGCCGCGGCCGCGCACGACAGCATGCCGGAGCGCAGAGTCGCAGACACTCATCCGTATGCGAATCCCACCCATGGCTTCAACGCCCTGTACCAGCAGGCCCTGGGCGCCATCGACACACTCCCCGCCATCGCGAATCTATCGCCATCGGACCGAAGACAGAACGCAGCCTTGTTGGTCGACGTAGCCCGGCTGGCGTCGCCGCCGTTGGAGCGGATCGACTCGGTCGCTCTGGGAAAGAGCGGTGGCCTGTTCGCGATACAGGGCACGCAAAACGACCCGGCCAGCAGGCACGCACTGTTGGACAAGCCTGCCGCACTTCCCGCTGCACCTCCGACCAACCCGCAACCCGCTCCAACGCAACGCGCCGCACCCGAACCTGGCGCGCCGCAGCCATCCGTCAGCGCGTTGCGGCAGATGTTCGATTCCGTACAGGAATCCTCTCCCGCCTCGGCTCCAGCCCCACGTCGGCACTGATCTCTGCGCAGGCCGGCCTCAAGCGGGTCGTGCTGTAGCCCCACGCTTGTCGGGGTACGTATCGGCACGACCGGGAGCGTCCTGGCGATACTTGGCGCCGGTGGATGCATGGAGTTGGGAACCCTTGCTTCGCGATGCCCGCAGAGAACGTTTGTGGGTTTGGCCCCGACCAAAACGCGGGGCCGATGCATTCGCTCGCGCGCCCCGACGGCGCCAGACGTACATCGCCTGATCGACGGGCGAGACGAATCACTCTCGGCTGTTGCTCGATCAACAGAGCAAACACCGGCCGGTACTGCGTCCTGGGCTTTCTTCGCAGGCAGCACCGGGCGAACGCCGCCTCGAATCCGTCGCTAGCGCGATCGGCAAGGCCGCCCCTGCTGCAGTGCAGCTAAGAGTATTCCGTATACGATTTTGGACGACAGTCTGTCCTAATGCATCGGGCTCAAAGGCCCGGGAGCAGAGCGCCGCTCCCGGGAACGGAGAATCGATGGACTGCGCCTACGAATAACGCCTGAGTGCGTAACCAAGCCTTGAAAACCGGGCCGCATCCGCCGGCCGAGGCTTGTGTGCGCGTGGGATGCGTCGTCGCGGCATCGGAACCGGCTGGGACACCCCTTTCGGGGCATCTCCGAAACGGGGTAATCCGGCAACTGCATGTGCCCACAGAACGTTTCTAAACGTATCCGAGATCGGCCTGTTCCGGGCGGATCTCAACAACAGGGGTTCGATCATGCGAGCGAAAAATGGTTCATTGGCGCTGCTGCTGATGGCAGTGAGCGCCGTGCCGGCGGTATCGACGGCGGCACCGATAAGCAATCCGCGCGACGACAGTTGCAGTCGCCCGGAGAACAACGTATCCAAGTTCTGGAACGATTCCAACTTCGCCGCCAAAGTGGCGCAGATGAACTTCAGCGGCGGGATCGTCTGCATCAACGCGAACGTGGGCATGGCCGCGGGCCAGGTTTCGGCGAGCGACGTCTATACCGCCGATCACATGTACTGGGTCGCGGACGCCATCGCCGTCAAGGCAAGGGAACTGCCGGGCCTGAGGAGCGACGCCGATGCGTTCAACTCGAAACTCAACGAACTGAACAGTCTGGTCGCGTTCCTGCGCATGGGTTTGGTCAATCAACCGATCGACCGACCGATCTCCAGTCAGCCGAGTTGGCTGATCGAGAAGATTCAGCTCGCCATGGACGCATTGGTCTACGGCTCGGGCGAGCCGAACAAGTACATCTATGCGTTCAACAGCGACACTCCCGCGAACTTCCCAACCGCGACCAATAGCGAACTGGTCCGCAACATCGCGCTGCTGTTCGCCGACGGCGCCGACACCCTGCCTTACGACAATGCGCGCAAGGACTATCTGATCACCACCACCAAGGCGGTCATCGAGCGTTTGAAGTACATGAACAACTACGTGTCCCTGTTCGTCCCGGCCAACGCGCCGGGACACAGGGCGCATGAGTACCTCAATGCGAACGCCTTCATGAACCGGCTTCCCGGGTACCTGATGAGGACGCTTCGGCAAAGCCTGCTCTCGACCAAGCTGGCGAACAATGCCCAGGCATTCACCACCGAGGTGCGCTATCCGAAGCGCATGAACGGTACAGGCCCGCTTCCCAGCGTCGACGATCGCGTCGACGTTCCGTTCTCCACCGGTACGGACAAAGGTTACCGCCAGGTGTTGCCGACACGCGATTGGGCATACTTCAACCTGTCGAACCGCGCTTACGATCAGAGCTATCAGAATCCGAACGTCGAGGTGAACGCGGTAGCGCCGCATTGCGACACCGTGCACTTCGAGCTGGTGTACAAGCCTAACTACGCACCGAAATCCGCTGGCGACAACCCCCTCTACTTCCCTCTGACCTTGAATGTCCGATCGGCGGGGTACTACGACGCCAAGGACAAGAAGCAGATCGATACCAATCTGTCCTACGGGACCAGCCCGGGCGGCTTGCCGAAGCAGGTCTATCTGCAGGCATCGGACGGCCATGACGGGAAGTTCTACTATTCGGCGACGTTCAAGCTCAATGCCGGCAGCGGCATCGACGCCGTCGAGTATCCCCTGAGCACCTTCGACATCCAACTGCTGCCGGGCTCGCCGGTATACAGGAACAGTGACGGAACCTTGCTGGCTACGGACAGCCGCGGCGCTTACAACCAGTCCGAAGTCAGCGTCGGCAAGTTCAGGTATGACTGCCGGACGACGAAGGGACAGGTCGCGGCCGCTCGGATCAGAAACGAACCCACATTGCGCAGCGCGTTCTTCGACACCTACAACGCGGCCTTCGACACCGCACGTAGCGCCATCCTTTCCGACAATCCGTATCAATCCGGCGGAGCGCAGGCCGCGTTGATGCGTGAACTGATGGAGGCCTATGGAACGTACCAGTTCTCCTCGCGCTACCAGACCGCCATCCAGGACACCGGGGTGCTGGAGTGGTGGAAGGGCCGGATCAAGCCGATAACCCAGGCCGTCAGCGACGAACTCGTTGCCGGGCGTACCCGGCACAAGGGCATGGTGATGGCTCTGAGCTACGTCCTGAGCTATACCGGCCTGCTCGGCAACTGCGAGCACTACAGCATGTGCCGCCCCTACCGCGACAGAAGCAGCGCCGACGACTACTACTACGATGTCAAGTTCCCATACAACCGCGGCGGTTATCTCTGGCGCATCTGGGCACAGAAGCCGAGCGACCTGGTTACGGTCTCCAATGCTTACATTCAGGAGCGGATCACCAAGGAGCTCGATCTGGCGCACGAGTACTTCTACAAGAAGGTGTTGAACAACCGCTGGAGCGAATCGGAGAAGAACGGCCATAGCTATCGCGCCGGCGATTTCTACATCAATGCGAACGCATACAACTGGCAAACCACCTTCGAGCCGTTCGTGGAAGGTATCTTCGACTTCAACGAGTATCACCAGAACAACACCTTCGCGGGCGGCACCTCGTACGGCCAGTTCTCCGACCGCTCGGAAGCGGCATTGGATCGCGGCTTCTGGATCTATGCGTATGCCGATAATCCGTCCTACCGCGCCGGCAACTACGTTCCCTGGGAGCTCGGCCACGAGGCCGCGCACGAACTGGATCGCAAGAGCTTGTTCCTGAAGCACTCGAACGACACCAATGTGGCCTCGTACACCGGTTGGCCGAGGGACTCGATCACCGAAGGCCTGGCGGAAGTGGTGCAAACCTATCTGAGCGAAGAGCTGGACCGCCTGGCCGACAGCAGATACCTGACCACCAAGACCGCCGGCCGTCCGGTTTCTTTCCTGGTGCATGCCGCCCAAGGCACGGTCGCCGCGAAGTCGACATCCGACATCTGGCTGGCGGGCGCGCGCTATGACGACCCCGCCTTTTGCAAGAACCGCGGCGGCTGCGTCTACGACATCAATACCAGCATCTACAAGCATCTGATCGATAAGGACCCCGCCCAGCTCGACTACATCAACGACCTCAAGCGGTCCGGACGCTACTCCGCCGCGAACGACTACTACGCAGGCGGCTTGCGGGATAGCTACGAAGCAGCGTTCTCGCAGAACATGCGCAACGCCAAGGATCAGTACGTACGAGAGAACCCGGGCAAGCTCGTGGAGTGATGCCGGACCCAAGCAGCGCCTCGGAGACGAGGCGCTGCCTACCGATGAGGTTGACGAATGATGCAGGCAAAGTGGTTATGGCTCGTCGTTCTAGCGGCGCTGGTCGGGTCGGTGTTCGTGGCCGTTTCCGATCCGTTGCAGCGAACGCTTACAGGGTTCTTCGAGCAGGACGCGAGCCGATCGACATCTCCATCCGCAACCGATGAGCACCGCACCGACAACGCGCGCAAGCAGGCCGTCGGGCTTACTGTGCGAGACGAGGAGTTGCTCACCAGGCATTTGGCCGACCAAGACCCGGGCGCCGCCTTGTCCGCGCCTGCCGAAGCGAGCGTCGTGCCGGAGGACCTGGAAAAACTGCCGGAGGCCGAGCGGATGGCGTATCTGGCCCGCGAGCGGTTCGGCCCCAGGATTGCGCCCACCCCGAGCGAAAGCGCTCGCTACAACATCCCCACGGCCCGGATCGAAAAACAAAGCGACGGCAGATATTGGCTGATAACGGACGATGGTCCGAGTCGCCCCAATCTCCCGCCGGGGACCATCGTCGAACGCGATCCAGAGCGGCGATGAATCAAGTTGCGCGGCACGACTCGCCACGCCCTCGCCCCGCGCGGTCGCCCTTCGTTAACCCAGTATCGGGCCTGCCCTGCCACAATTCAGCCACGACGATTCGAGGCCGCTGACCTTGTCCAGACTCAAAAATGCTTCGCCGTTGATTCTTTTGGTCGCCATCACCGGGTGCGCGCCGGAACAGCCCACTGCGGCTAATGTCCCCCCCGACTCGGCGCCGAAGGCCGCGCCTGCCGCATCCGCCGTCCGACCCGGTAAAGACGCCAAGAATGCGACCTATATGATCGACGGGGAGCCGGCCACGCTGGTCGACGGTGTCGAGGAGAAAACCATCGTGCCCGGCTCGGCTTCCAAGCAAGTGACGCGCTATACCGAGCATGCGTTCGAGATGGATCTCAACGACGACGGCCAGAAAGACCAAGTTGTCCTGTTGACCCAGGACAGCGGCGGCAGCGGCACCTTCTACTACGCCGCTGCGGCGCTGAAGACCCCGCAAGGCTACCAAGGCACGAATGCGGTGTTCATCGGCGACAGAATTACCGTTCAAGACTTCAAGGCCGACCCCGAGAGGCCGTCGCAATTCTGGATCAGCTATGGCGAAAGGCAGGCCGGGGAGCCGACTGCGGACGACCCGATGAACATGGCTTCCAAAGAGTTTCGATGGGATGGAGCCTTGCTCGTCGAAGTGAGCGCTGCCGGCGGTACGAAGTAGATCCACGCATACGCAAGCAAGCCCCCCGTCGGCGATTCTCAACCCTAGCCCGACGGGCATGTCGATCGCGAACGAACGAGTGTAAGCCCACGGGCGAATCGAATTTTTCAGGGAGACGCCCTGGCCCCTCGTGGGCCGGGGCCATTCAAGAACCCTGCTGCCTCGCCACCGGCAACCGGCAAGCACCGCGCAGCAGCCGCTGCGCGGTACCCGGACAGATCATCCGGATCGGAAGTCTCTTAGTCCGATTGCCGCCATTACCGGGAACGATAGGTGCCGATCAGGTTCATTCCGGAAAAGGCCGACCAGCCGTTGACCATGACGTAGTACGTCCCGGCTTGGACGTTGGCGATGCGACAGACTTCCATGGCGCTGCCCAGATTTGCACGGCAGTCGTAATTGGTCGTCGTCGGCGATGAGCCGTACTTGACGTACAGATCCGCATCGCCCCCGTACCCGCTGGCGATGAACTCCAGATCCGAAGCGCCGAGCGGCACGCTCAAGGCCCAGTATTGATAGCTGCCGGTCGAACCGGAAATGCCGCCTACCGAAACGCCATTGCTCAGGATGCCGACTCCCGTACCGATATCTCCGAAGGAACCACCGCCCCCACTGCCCGCCCGGTAGCTGCCCAGCAGACGCATTCCGGAGTAGGCGGACCAACCGTTCACCATCACGTGGTAGGTGCCGGCCTTGGCCTCGGCTATACGGCAGGTTTCCGACGTGCTGCCCAGATTCGCTCGGCAGTCGTAGTTAGTGGACGTCGGTGCGGAACCGTACTTGACGTACAGATCGGCGTCGCCGCTGTACTCGCTCGTGGCGAACTGCAGCTCGGTCGCTCCCGAGGGAACCTGCATCGTCCAGAACCGATAGCTGCCTGCCGCGCCGGAAATGCCGGTCTTCGCGACACCGTTGGCCAAGCTGTCGGCCCCGCCCTCTTGGTAGCTGCCGACCAGGCGCATTCCGGAGAACGCGGACCAGCCGTTCACCATCACGTGGTAGGTTCCCGCTTGTGCGGTCGGGATGTCGCACGTCTCCGCGCCGTTGCCAAGATTCGCGCGACAGTCGTAGCTGCTCGTGCTCGGCGCAGCGCCGTACTTGACGTACAGATCGGCATCGCCGCCATATCCGCTGGTCGCGAATCTCAGCTTCGACGCTCCCGGCGGAACGACCAAGGTCCAGTATCGATAGCTGCCCGCGGCCCCCGAAATGCTATCGACGGGAATTCCGTTGCTCAGCGTGCCCGTGGGCGACACCGGAGCGGCGACGGCAATCGATTTGGCGACGGTATGCTTGGCTCCCTTATCGTCGGTCACGGTCAAGGCCACGCTGTAGGTACCGGCCTTGGCATAAGTATGGCTGGCACTGGACCCGGTCGCCGTGGCGCCATCGCCGAAACTCCAACTGCGCGATGCGATGCTGCCGTCGCGGTCGACCGAACGATCGGAGAACGCGGCCGTCAGGCCGTTGCTCGAAATCGAGAAATCCGCGGTCGGCGGCGAATTCGCCGACCCGGGATCCGGGACCGTTACCGTCTTGGTAACGGTGGAGATGGCGCCCTTATTATCGGTAACGACCAGGGTGACATTCCAGGTGCCGTCGAGGAAATTGTGCGCAGGATTCGCCTCCGCGGACGTTGCGTAATCGCCGAAGCCCCAATAGCGTGAAACGATGCTTCCGTCCGGGTCGGTCGAGTTATCGGTGAAATGCAATCTATTTGCATAGCCGCCGGAGACATCTCTCGCAAACGAAAAATCGGCCACCGGGCGCAAGTTCGCCGTGGCCGGGTCTCCACGAAATGCAGCAACACGCCTCTTGTTCTCGATCAGCACTCGCCGATTATCGTTAAGATCCGCGGTACCCAAGGTCGTGCCGCCGAACGTCAGCTCCGGACTGGAAAAATACCTCAGCTGCCGGCGTTGGCCATTCGGGGCCGAACATAATCCGTACGACATGATCGTGTAGAACCTGTTGTCCGGGGTGCAATAGCCCTGTCCATAACTGTAGTACTTACCATTGTTAGCCGTGAACTCATCATGAGCCGCACCCAGCAAATGGCCGATTTCATGAGCAATCGTACTCATACTAAGTATGTTCGACTTGCCGATGAAAGCGAACGCCTCCGATTCGTCGGGGCGAAGTTTAGTGACAAAGCCAGCTGTTCCATTCGAGTTGTTGATCAACAAGACGATATCCGCGGCATTCGCATCCCGGGCGGCGTGGATTTCGTCCATGTATCCATCGCCGCGCTTGATTGCACGATCCAGATCGAGAAACGGATTTTCCGTCGGGTAGTTCACCTCCAGGATATGCGCCAGATCGAGCGTCATCCCTACCTTGGAGTTGACATAGGCAAGATTGGCGTTGGCGATACCCGCTTCCACATCCGAACGGATATCTCCGCCCGCTGCGGCGATGGCTTCCTTGGCATCCTTCGTGACAACGACCATGACCCGGACGGTAACGTCCTCGCCCGCATTAAGCGCAGCGGGTCCCGGCCCGGCATATCCCGACGATTGAGGATTCACTGAGCTTTGTGCAGGACGAATCCCCGAGCTTTGCCCCGATGGCCTGGGCGAGGGCGCCGAGGGGATGAGCACATCGTCCTGCATAGGAGGCGATTCTTCCATTTCCGCCAGCGCATGCTCACCGTTCGGCAGCGGGCGAATACCGAAAGAGCGGCCGTCCATGCTCATCGTGCCGGTCACGGTGTTCCCACGCCGCACCAGGACCACGGAGTTGAGCGAGTCGTGGGCCACCTCGCGCCCGGTCATCCTGCGCGTCTTGGACGTCTCGCGCACGTGGCCGATCCATACCAGGCTGCCGCTGTCGGTACTGCGTGCGTTCTCCAGTACCAACGTCACCCGACGACCATCCAGGTCGGCTTCGATCTCGGAGACCTTCTCCGACACCGCAGCCGCATTGACTCGCACGATGTGGCGACTCGAAGCGCCCGGCAACGCAGCGGCGGCAGCGCGCAAACCCGATGGAGATGGTTCGATTTCACCTACGAATAACGGCTCGCCCGCATACGCGGACGCGCAAAGAGTGAGCGCACCTAACGTGAGTAAGGGCCGCATTAGAGTGTTGCTTCGAGAGGTCATGGCTTGCTGTATTCCTTTGTCGTTGAGAACTGAATTCCCTAACCAATGAGGAGAAAAAATGCCGACAAAGATTCAGGGCTTCGGATTTATCGGCAATTCTTTCTAACAACGACCAGCCGCCCCGCCTAGAATCCAAAACACGAACCCCGCGTTCCCATTCGGACAACCGCGCTCGATCCTCGCCACCTTTCATGAAAGCACTCGGAAACGGAGGCAAGACCATTCTGTGATTGCCGCCCGACCGATGCCGATCGCAGATCTATGCGAGCAACACACATACTGATCATCGACGCTCTACTCAGTCTGGATTCAGGCGCGACATCGCAGCACGCGGGGCACGATAAGTCGCCGCGAAACTTGGATCGTATCGGCAGTCGCTCCAGCCACCTGGGGACTCGTACGGCTCTGGCGTCGAGGCTATTCGCACCCCTCCGATGAACTGCGCTTCCGCGGCGTCGAGCCGCACGAGAGCGGACGCTCAGCAAGGCGCCATTCGTTCTTGTAACTCATCGGCTCGCTGTGCAGCCCCGCATGCGCGCTTATACCGGCCAACGTGCGACTCGCCATGGAAAAACGGAACCGCGAGACCCTGCACACAAAGAGGCCCGTCGAACAGTCACTGTTCGACGGGCCGTCTTCCGATCAAATAAGGGCTCTGTGCCGTTCCTGTTCGATCTACCCATAGCTGCCTGCATCGACCGCACCAGCGGATCCGCATCGACCGCACCGTTAAGATCTGCACCAACCTATCCAACCCACATCTAAAGCTCGACGTCGCCGGAGAAGGGAATGGAGAGATAGCCGGACGCCAGCGAACGCACATGCGCCAGGTACTCCGGGCTGTAATCGGAATTGTCGGCCACGATCAGCGCGCCCGCCCGCAAGCGAGCTTCCACCAGCACGCGCTACGGACGAACACACGCTCCAGGCCTTCATGCGAGAGGTGCTGCCGAACACCTCGAGAGCGGCTCGCGGACGCGCGGGCGACCTCATCATCGCGCCCCTCGGCACCGGGGGGAAACGATTCTCGGAATCGCCGCGAACCGCCCCGGAGATCAAGGCCTATGCGGTGGCCAAATCCGACATGTTCCTGGCCTACATCGAGCCCATCGAGCAGGCGTGAGCCTGCGTTTCATGAACAGGTATCGTAGACGACGGCTCCGGCCCTAATCTGCAGTGGCATTCACATGCTCCCTAGCACAGGGTTTCAACCACCGTAACGCGGGTAGACCGCGGGAACCGCGATGGGATCGCGCTGTCGGCGCTTTCGTTCCCCGCCTACCTTTTTGGTCGTCGCCCTGGTGCATTCGCGCGCGGACCGTTCCGTGCCCGGCGCCAGGGCGGCATCGATGCATACCACCTTCCCGGCGACGATCATCAACGCCTGGCCGCCACCGTAATCCTTCACTTCGTCGTATTTGAACGGCGTCAGTGGCCGCCCGTCCGCATCGAGCAAGGCGAACTTCTTCATCCTGGACACCGCGATGAGCCCGTGCAGGTCCCAAGTCGCGCCGATGTCGCTCTGGTCGTACACCAGCTTGCCGTGGGTATCGAACAACTCCAGCCGATACCGTTCTTCATGCGCTTTCCGGTACTGCATCCTCTCGTACGGATTGAGCGCTTCCGGCGGCGGATTGAGCAAGGCGCGGTAAGCGACGGTCCGCCCATAGAAGCTGCCGCCGCTGCGCGGCATGCGCAAACCGGTGACGAAGTTGACCGCCACGCCTTGGTATTCCTGCTCGAACACCATCGCCCAGCCTTGATCGAGGCCTTGGCGATCGATGCCTGGGGAGATGTCGTAGTACGCGATCGGCAGAACGGACCGCCCCTTGGCATCGAGCAGGCCATCGCGAATCTTCCTGGGCTCGCCCGGGCCGGCGATATCCCGCCGGACCCGATACCACGACACGGCAGGGTTCGCATCCGTGGCGCTTTCGAAGATGCCGCTGTACTCGAACGGGATCACCGTGTCTCCACGGGCGTCGATGACGCCGTAACGCTCTTCGGCCGAATCGCCCGCTGCCGACTTGACCACGGCCACCGCCTGGCCGTTTTCGAAATGCAGCTCGCGCTCGAACAGCATCGTCGACACTTCGTTGCCTTGCCGGTCGAAACCGCGCAGGCTCTGCAACCCGATGGCCTTGAAGCCCTTGCCGCCGAGATCGGTCAGGTACTGGTAGCCGATCGGGATCACTACGCGCCCGGAGCGGTCGACCACACCGAACCGCTGCTCGCCGTGTTTACGAATCCGCGCAAGATACAAACCGTCGCTCATCGCCGACACTTTCTCGTGCGACGGCGCGCGCTGTCCGCGCTCCACGATCTTCGGCGGCTCCGGCTCCGCGACGGATTTTCCGGAGAGCGCCTGATAGTAGCGAACAGGGGCGCAACCCGAGATCGAACACACCAGCGCGATTGCAAGCACCTGCACTACCTTCGACATACGCTCGATCCTTGGGCGCGCAACCAATCACGGAAGGCTGCCATGATTAGCATGAATCTCAACGCCTGTGAAAGGGCAGTCGCAACCGGCGCATCGCCACACAGGCGGTCAAGGCGCCGGGAAGATCGCCCGAAACGCGCCGACCGGGAGGGTTGCCAGCGACGCCAGAACTGTCGGCAAGGTGCTGGCCCAGGTTAACGCTCCAACCAGGCATGAAGAACATCGCCCGGTTGAGCGGCGCGGGTTCGCGATAGGGCGAAGGGCGAGAACGGTGGCCGTCCTCGCCCTTCGATCCGATCGGTGCCATCGGACTGTCGCCCTCGATGCCGCCACATCAGCGTTTGGGCGACTGGCGCGGTTCACAGGGGGAACGGCAGCGGATTGGTGTGGTGGATGTAAATGTTGACAACGCTGATCCGGCATTGATGATGCAGGAGCGGTACGACCTCATTGGCGCCGGGGTCCGGCCAAACCTGCGACCGATAGATATCGCAGGTGGACTGCGCGAAGTTCCCGTATCCGCGGTATGCAAAAAGCATCGCGTTATCCCACAGTTGCCGGAAGAACTCGACCGATTCGGGGGATGGGGCTACCTTCGCCGAGGTCGGCACTGTCGCCGTGGGATACGGCGTTGCCGCCGCTGCGTTGTTCGCGCCCAGCAGTGTTGAGATAGCGAGCGCGCCAGCAAAAGCGATCTTCGTGATGTTCATAGTTACGCTCCATGTGATTAAGAACAGCGAGCAATAGACCGCACTGGAGGTGCGACGGCTCCGTTCTTCGTGACGTAGGTCGGACGCCGGAATCCGCGGAACAAGCTTGCGACGACAATTATTTTCCGGGCCTGCGAGCGGCCCGGTTCAAGAACTGCACGCGGAGTCGGTGTGGCGCCGGACGTGGAGATCCACATCGCCTATACAGACGAACTCGAACTAACGGATCCCCTACCTCCGACGACACGGGTATTCGGTTCTAGGGCCGAGGTCACAGTCGATTGCGAGCCCAGCGCACAAGTCGCGACCAGGCGATCGCTGCGGGGTGGCCCTCCTTGCAGACGCGGCACAAGGCACCCGTTGGAAGACCCTGCGATGGCCGCTACACGAGGAGGACGCAATCTGAATCCAGCTCACGCGATCACAGAATGAAGATTCGTGAGCAACATTACGGCCGGCCAGTGCTTCCATCCTGCCAGGCAACGATCGCGACGCGACCGGTCGGCGCTCGCCGATGCCGAGAGAGAGATCGCACCCTCGCCCCCAAAGAAGGAGACAGCCGCCATGTCGGACTTAACCTCTCGCAAGCAGTCCAAGGACGCCGCACGCTCGGTAGTCGTGACCCTGCAGAACAACACGCCTTACGACCTGGAACTCAACAGCAATTCGGAGAGCCTGCCGGACGGGAAATGGGACGACTATCCTCCGACGGTCATCAGGTCCGGAGAAAGAGGCGAGTGGAAGTCCGAGTCCGACCGCTTCGGGACCGGGACGTATGGATCGGTGAGCTACTACATCCTCGACCAGTCGCGGAACTCGGTATCGGTGAGTTGGGATGATCCCTATAACGGCAGAAATTCCGATGGCGGCGGCGTCAGCGATAACAACCGGTACAAACTCGACATGCCGGGCTCGATCGACGGCAATAACGCCGAGATGGATTTCACGCTCCGGTACCTCGGCTAGGACACGCAAGCACCCTAGTCGGTTCGATGCGACCGACACCCCGGGCCAGCGCCATAGCTGCGCTGGCCCGGGGGGCCGGAACCTAAAGGCGTCCTGGGGGACACAGGGAGCGTGACTCGGTTGCCCCCAGCCTGCGCCCAGCTATTCGGTGCAATGACTCAACGTTCCGGCCCCAGGCTGGGCCACGGACGCCTTAAGGGCTGGACGCGCCGGGGCGGATATACCTCTTGAAGAAGTCGACATAGCCGGCGTATGCCGCTATCGGGTCGCCTTCATAGCGTGTGTCCGCATCGTAGGTGCAGTGGGCGCTGCTGCCGAACGCTTTCGCGTACGCGCGACAAAGCGCTGGTCCGAAATCCGGGTAGTGGATCGGATCGCGCTTGCTCATTTCCTCCAGCGACAACAGCCGCCCCACCTCCGGACTGTCGTAGATCAAGCGGACCGGAGGATCCGCCTTGACGCCTGCGTTGACGCTGCCTATCGCGCTGCCGAATTGGACGTGCTTCGGGTGCTGCTGATTGAACGCGGCGATGAACTTGGCCCGATCGCCTGCAATCAAGAACCGATTGGCGAATTCCGCACCAGAATATGTCGTCTGCGCGTTCACCGCATAGACCGCGTTCACTCGCGTGGATTGACGCGCGACCGGGTCCGGGCTGTCGGGATCGCGCATGTCGTCCTGCAGCGCCGTCCACACCGCCAAGCTCCCACGCGACTGCCCGACGAAGAACACGTTGCGTTTGTCGATATTCAACGCATCGGCGTTGGCGCGAATGAACTGCAGCGCATAGGCGAGATCGTAATGCGGAACGCGCGGATCGGTATCGCTGTTCGGCAGCGCATCGTTGGTCACCGGATGCCGGAACTCGACAGACGCGAACGAGAAGCCCGCCCGCAGCGCCGGGACGATCAGCGCCTGATACATCGGCGAGTCTTCCGCCAGCGCCTTGCTCATCCCGTTCGGATGCGCCCAGACGATCAACGGTGTCGGCGTTGTCGAGGGCGTCCGGTAGAAGTCGAACTCCTGCTCCAGCGCTCGCCCTCCCAGCGTCGGCTCCGTCCAGACCTCCGCCCCGTAGCAAAGCCCCGGTCCCTTCGCGCCCATCGGTAATTTCGTCGGTACGCACGCGCTGGCACCGGTGGCAAATAAGGCCAACGCCGCCCCGGCGCACACCAGGCCCGCCCACAGGCGCGACTTCGTATTACGCCTCGTTGCTTCCTTTTCCAGAATCATCGTTTCGCTCCATGATTGATCGCCGGCGCGCGGGACGCGGCCGACGTCGCATCCAACGCGCCACCAAGCGAACGGTTGACGTGGCCTATCCGGCCACGCGGAGCCCGACGCCGCGCGGGCCGTAGTGCGAGAGCTCATTGCCCATGACGGATCGCCCATTCTGTCAGCGCCCTACGCTCGCTCGGCAGCATGTCCGTGGCATTCCCGGGCGGCATGCGCTCGCTTCCCACCGCTATCGCGATCTGACCGGCGTAACGAGGCAAGTTATCGGGAGTAAAGACGATCCCGCGAGGCGGCGAGGCCATGCCCGGAAAACTGGGTTGCGCAGCGTGGCAGGCCGCGTACCGGCGCAGAACGATCTCTTCTGCGTGCAATGGGCGCTTATCGGTTGCGGCACTATGCGCACGGGCCTCGACGCGAACTCGATCGAACCCGTGCCGGGCCGATGCAAGCCAGCCAACTCCCAAGCCCAGGGTCAGCACCGCACCAGCGGTGATCCAGCGAAATCGCGCCGGCATCACGCCGCCGTTCTTGTGCGTCGCTTCCAGTATCCGACGCGAGATCACGCTGAGGACGAGGACCGTGGCGATCGTGAGAAATGCGTGGCCATTGGCCCGCACGATGGCCCCCATATGGCTGGACAGCATCAGGAAAACCACCGCCGGCAGGAGGAACGAATGATAATTACGCCGATCCCAGAGTTGCTTCTTTACCGGATCGGGACGCTCGCCCCTGATCAGGGCGTCCACAGCTTCGCGCGTCGCCGGGTGGAGGTACCACAGAATATTGGCGGTGATGGTCACACCCAACATCGCGCCGACCTGGATCATGGCGCCCTGCTGCGAGAACAAACTGGCGTATGCGTAGACCCAGGCCAGGACATGGATCGCGCAAGAAAGAATGTAGGTGCGCCGATAACGAAGGGGAATGCGGTTGATGGCCTCGTTGATCAACGGGGCGCCCAACAACCCCAACAACGAGAAAGCGACGGCCGCTCGCCCCGACATGGAAAGAACACCGGGATCGATCAGATAGACTTGCGGCTGGCGGTAATAGATGAGGCCGAGTAACACCAGGCCCGTCATGAACAGCCAGCGGATCTGATTGAACGACCAGACCAGGCCTTCGAGCTCCGAAGCCGTCGGCGCGGCCACTTTCGCGGTCCGCCAAAAACCCAGGCTGTGAGTATCCCAAACCTCCAACTCGGCTTGCGGACCGATCAGTGGACGAGCCCGGAATGCCAGGCGCCTAAGCCACAAGCCGAACCCCATCCATGCCACCGCAGCAAGCACATGCAACCAGCGGGCTATGTCGGCAGCGAAATCGAGCAAGGCGTCCACCATCACGAGATCTCCTTCAACCCTGTCTCGATAATCGAGCGCTTCCTGGTCCCTGCTCCTATCGCTGCAAAACGCTACTGCCGAACAGCGCGGCGTTTCACTCACGCACTCTCACTGCACGCATTCTCGCTACCCCCTACAAATGGGGTCGTCGCACAGAATCGCCATTTAAAGCATCCGCACAGGTGCCTTGAACTTTGGCCAAGAATCGGTTGCCTGGATTGGGTCGGCCACCTGGCAAGTTGAGATACTTATCGCCAATGAAATCCGATGCGGTGCAGCGGCGATTGTTCTCAGGCGTTCGCCGGATCTCACCCACACACATATATCGGCGTCTGATCATTGACCCATAGCCCCGCTTGATCCTCCGCTGCAGGATCGGATGTAACCGCGAGTGCAATCACCGGTCGCCCTCGCCGCTCATGTGCAAGTCTTTGCACAGATTGCTTCATGGCCGCAATCGCAATCGAGAAGACGAGCGTTCGCACGCGAAACATCTCCTTCCGCAAGTGTGATTGATCCCGCGTTTATCTGTGATTGTCATCGGTGTCTTGGTCTTCTATTCGCGCACACCCTCCCGAAGTATGGATTCAGATCGTGCCACCCGATCTTTCCAGCACTGCGCGGCCAATCCAATCGCCGCGTTACTAACTACATAAAACAAACTCTAGGGGAGTGAATATGAATAGTGCATTCAAGCGACATCCGCGCATTTGCGCGCTTTCGGCGGCGGTAGCGCTGTGCGTCTCCGGCATCGCCGGCGCGCAGCTGCCGGAAAACCGGCCGGAAGGAGGAGATCCCAACCGTGTGTGGGTCCGCTTCCAACCGGGCCAGAAGGCCCAGGTCAAGACGCAGATCCAGCAGACCGTGAGCGCGGTGCGCGCGGAGACGGCCAGCATGGCGCGAGCCGCTGGCGCGGCCGCGCCGAGCATTTCCAACGGCAAGACGCATTACGAATTCGACCATCTCAACGCGATGGTGGTGTCGCTGCCCGAGCAGGTTCTGCGCAAGCTGCGCAGCAACCCGAACCTGGTGGTGGAGCGCGACGTACCGCGATACCCGATGGCGGAGTACCTGCCCTACGGCATTCCGCAAGTGCAGGCGCCCGATACTGTCGCCAGCGGCGCCGACGGCAACGGCGTCAAAGTCTGCGTGATCGACTCCGGCTTGCGCGCCAGCCACGAGGACTTCGCCGGCATTACCGTCAGTGGATATGCCAGCACGGGCCAGACCTGGAACACCGACACCTGCGGCCACGGCACCCATGTGGCCGGCACCATCGCCGCGGTCGGCAACAACGGCAAAGGCGTGATCGGCGTCAGCCCGGGCAAAGTCTCCCTGCACATCGTCAAGTACTTCGACGGCCCCAGCTGCGGTTTCAGCTACGCCTCCGACCTGGTCAACGCGGCCAACCGCTGCGCCCAGGCCGGCGCCAAGGTCATCAACATGAGCCTGGGCGGCGGCCTGCCCAGCAGCAACGAGAGCACGGCGTTCACCAATCTGTTCAACCAGGGCATCGTGTCGGTAGCCGCCGCCGGTAACTCCGGCAACACCACCAAGAGCTATCCGGCCTCCTATCCCGATGTAATCTCGGTCGCGGCGATCGACGCCAACAAGGCCAAGGCCTCGTTCTCGCAGTACAACGATGCGGTGGATATCGCCGCGCCGGGCTCCGATATTTCGAGCACCTATCCCAAGATCGGCCAGCCCGTCACCGTCGGCAGCCAAAGCTTCGACAGCCTGCCGATGGTGGGTTCGGCCTCGGCGGCCGCAAGCGGCGCCCTGATCGATGGCGGACGTTGCGCCGCGGCCGGCGCCTGGAGCGGAAAGATCGTGTTGTGCGAGCGTGGCGACAACACGACGTCCGACAAGGTGAACTTCGTCAAGAGCGGCGGCGGTCGCGGCATCATTCTGTACAACAACGTCTCCGACCCCTTCCCCTACAACACCGGCCTTCCCGGTGGGGCCACCACCACCCTCAGCGCCGTCGCCGTCAGTCAGGGCAGCGGGCAAGCGCTGCGCGGCTTGGTCGGCCAGACCGCCTCCATCACCCCCAGCTACACCTTCGACGTCAACGCCTATGCCGTGCTGAGCGGCACCTCGATGGCGAGCCCGCACGTCGCAGGCGTTGCTGCGTTGTTGTTCAGCGCCAAGCCCAGCGCGACCGCCACGGAAGTGCGCAATGCGCTGACGAGCAGCGCACTCGACCTCGGCACGGCCGGCCGCGACAACGAGTACGGCTTCGGCATGGTGCGCGCGTTCGAAGCGGTGGACGCTTTGATCGGCGGCAGCCCGGGCAACCAGGCGCCTGTGGCGAACTTCAGCTCCGCCGTCAGCGGCCTGACGGCGACCTTCACCGACAGCTCGACCGACAGCGACGGCAGCATCGCCTCGCGCAGCTGGAACTTCGGCGACGGCACCGCGGCCTCCACCGCCACCAATCCCAGCCACACGTATACGGCAGCCGGCACTTATAACGTCAGCCTGACCGTCACCGACAACGCCGGCGCCACTCACACCAAGACCGCCTCGGTCACGGTGGCGGCCCCGGGCGGCGGCGTGCAGACCTACACCAACGACGCCGACTATGCGATCAAGGACAACACCACGATCGAAAGCCCGATCACGGTGGCCGGACGCACGGGCAACGCCCCCAGCAACGCGCTGGTTACGGTGGCGATCGACCACAGCTTCCGCGGCGACCTGCGCGTCGACCTGGTCGCGCCGGACGGCTCGCTCTATTCCATCAAGGGCTTCAATGCCAACGACAGCGCCGACGATGTTCGCGGCACCAAGACGTTCAGCCTGACCACCGAAGGCTTGAACGGCACCTGGAAGCTGCGCGTGCAGGACAACGCGACCAACGACATCGGCACGCTCGAAAGCTGGAGCATCAAGTTCTGATGAAGGCAGCCGACAGGAATCGTGAAGCGATTCCATCACTGCGCTTGCAGATGAGGTAAAGGACCCCGGCTTCGGCCGGGGTTTCTTTTTGAAAAGTTCGAAGGTGAAGGCGTAGCCATGCGACGGAACACCTTAGTCGGTCCGGACAGCCAGCACAGATTCACTGTCATTGCCGTTCCATATGGGCGACGAGTCGCTGCTGACACAACCCCTGCGCCGCGACCCAAATCCTTCACTGAAACGCCAACGTAAGGACTCGCAATGCATCGCGCGTTCGCCGGTCGCTGAGGTTGCTATAGAGCATCACGTCCTGCGAGCGAATCGGCGGCAGCGACAGGAGTCCGCCGACGTCGACCGTGCCCGGCGGCGCGGCGCGCCGCGCCAGCAGCGCCACCGCAAGGCCGGCGACGGCGGCGGCCCCCAGGATCGCGGCGCCCTTGCCGACGAAGACTTCGCGCCATGCAACGCCGGCCCGGTCGAGCGCACGCACCGCCTCGATGCGGATGCGGCACGACTCGCCTTGCGTCGCCAGCGGCAATGGCTGACCGGCGCGCGGCTCCCAGCCGGCCGCCGCGAACCACGAAAAGGGCTCCGCGAAAACGATCTTGCCGCGCTTGCCGCGATCCTCGGGGCGCAGCACCAACACGGCGTCCAGTTCCCCGCGCTCCTGGCCTTGCATGAGTTCTTTGGTGCCGCCGATGCGCATCTCGACCAGCAGGTTCGGATCGTGGTCGCGTATCTGCCGCAGCAGAAACGGGAGTTCGCTGCCGACCAGTTGCTGGTTGATGCCGATCGCCAACCGACGCTGCTCGGTCTCGAAGGCGGCGGCCGCGCGGTCGTGTGACGACACCAGTTCGCGCGCCACACCGAGAAAGGCCAGACCCTCGACCGACAGGCGAACGTGCCGCGGCGTGCGTTCCAATAAGCGGCGGCCGAGTTGCCCTTCCAAACGCTGCAGCTTGAGGCTGACCGCGGACTGGGTGGTGCCCAGCACGTCGGCCGCGCGGGTGAAGCTCTGCAAGTCGGCCGCCAGCAGGAAAGCCCTGACCGCGTCCACGTCCATCGCTTTCATCTGTAAGGATTCGATTTTGAAATGCCAGATATCTTTGTAAATGCATTTTTCATATCGATCAAGCGGCTTAGGATGGGCCGGTCGATCTCAACCCATAAGGACTTATCGCGATGAAACCATTGACCGGCGCATTCCTCGCAATGCTGGCGGGGCTGGCCGCGCGCGACGCGCCAATGCCGACGAACGTCTTCCCATTGCAAGGCACCTGGACACTGGTCGCCGCGGACAAGCTGTTGCCGGATGGGAAGACGACGCGGGACTACGGCGAGAGCCCCAAGGGCAGGCTCGTCGTCGATACCAAGGGGCGGTATTCGCTGCAGATCTTCAAGTCCGAACGCCTGCATTTCGCCAGCGACAGCAAGGCCGACGGCAGCGTCGACGAATTCAAGTCCGCGGTCATGGGCAGCAGCACTCATTACGGCACGATGGCGATCGACGATCGGGCGGGGTTGCTGGCGTTCTCGATCGAAGGCTCGTCCTTCCCCAACTGGGAAGGCACGACGCAGAAGCGCCAATACAAGTTGGACGGCGCGGAACTGCGTTACAAGGTGCCGCCGCGGGCGGATGGGAGTATCCCGGTGTCGGTGTGGCGCCGGCTCGATTAAGCCCTGCCCGCCTCGTTCTGAGGCGATCGCGCCCTCGATTCACCCTTTAGCCGATGGAACCCTCATGCCGCACTTCGTAGTCGATTGTTCTCAGGGAATACTTCAGATCCACGACGAAGAATCGATCATCGCTCGGCTGCATCGAGTGGCGAGCTCTTCGGGATTGTTCGAGGAAGCGGACATCAAGGTCCGCGTACGCCCTTTCGGAATTCATGCCGTCGGTGGCGGGCGGGAAGATTTCATTCACACCTTCGCCTGGATCATGCAGGGACGCAGTGTCGAGCAACGCGCTGCCCTGTCGAAGGCTATCGTCAGCGAGCTGGCCGAGATGTTCCCCCAGCTTCCTCGTATTGCCACGAACATCGCCGAGTTCGAGCAGGCGACCTACTTCAATCGCGCAATGATGTGACTGAGCGGTCAGTCTCTGTTGTGGCTGGATTTAGGGATCCGCACCGATTGATGGATATACCACCGGGCCGCGAAGCGGATTCGGCCTGAACGAATTGTTAGACGGCCGCTCCTGCTTACTCGCATGCAAGGCTACGGCGGGATTAGCCATTAGTCGTCAATGCCGTCCAAATCATCCCATGCATCCTTTGAGCCGCGCGAGCCAAGCAGCCTCATCTGCCGCGTCCAACCTGCCTGGACTCCTCAATTGCACTGCAGCCGCCGTACACAGGGCTGCGGATCCGAGCGCCAGCCAAAAGATCTATTTCGCCGAGGACGCGACGACTGGATGAATCACGATCGCTGCCAAGCAGCAGATTAGAGTGACGGCGCCACCGCAGAAAGCCGCTATCCAGAGCTTGCGGCCCGACGTACCGCCCTTCGTCGCTTTCGCTGGATCAGGCTTCATTGATCTCTCCCTGCCGTCTGACGCCTGAGCTACGCCGAGTCGCGAAACGCGCTCGGCTCGAATGAATTGTTCGCTGGCGGCTCTACTGCTCCCACAGTGTCTCTGACCCCTTATGATCGCCTAGAGTAAGGGAGATCTTCTTTTTTCTGCCTGGGGAGTTAAGCCCTTGGAAATGCAGATCAATTTTGTCGTCGAAACAGCCTGAAATATGTATGTACGCCTTACCGTCCCAGACGCGAAGGAATTTTGGATTCAGGTCAGAAATCTTTCTTGGAACCGGATTCCTTGGGAAGTCCATGATGATTGGATCTAAGTTTTTCCGCCTGGCATCAACAGACTGAATATATTGATAGAGCTCAGCAAGCCGCTCTTTCGGCAACGCACGCATTGCGCGAATTGCGTCTTCGTTTCCGCCGCATCCACAGCCGGCCAGGAGGAAGACAAGGCCTAGATGGAACAAAACGCGAGAGAGTTTCATAGCTGCCTTCTGCCGGAATTAAGCCAGACCGCGAAGCGGCCTCGACGCGAACGGCTCATCAGGCGCGAACGTACGTAGTTAGCGCCGAGACTAAGGCCACGGCCATCGGCAACGTGGCTGCCAAACGCCATTTGCGAGAAAGTCGCCCAAAGAGCGGCGCCGCTATCAGAAGCGCATGAGTCGAACCCACCATCGCCGCGATGGTGGCGCTGGTGGGGGTCACCCAGGACAGATCCCCAGCTGCGGAGTACGGGTCAGACGGGAACCAAGCGATCGCCAGGTACAAAGCGATTATTGCCAAAGGCCAAGCCAAGCCGAGAGCACAGCGGAGCCGCAAAGATGCTGACGTATGGAATGCGCTGAACACCGAATCTTTCCTTGAAAGGTGTTGACGGGTCGGGACCGTAGTGCCGAGCTCTCATCTTGGCAGACATACTGATCGCCGGAAAACTCGCAGGAAAGTCCACGGCTAACCCATTGATTCGTAAGGCCCTGAATTCAGAGCTTTTGCTCGCCAAAAGGGATCGCATCAGGCGGCTCGGTACCGACACTTGCGCCCCTCTTGCGCAACCCAGCTCCGGCCGGCTGCGGCTTCCGGCCGAAACGCATTCTCCCGGGCCATCGGCGCTGCTGCTTGACAGGTTGCCGGGTAGAGCTGGACCCTGCGCGCTATGAATATCGATATCGAAAAGCTCAGCCTGTCGGAACTGACGTCCCTTCTGACCGCCGCGGAGCGGCGGAGGCAGTTGATATCCAGCCGCCGGCCCATTGCCTTGGTGCGTCGAAACGTGATCGCACTGGTCGCCCAGCACGGTTACACGATCGAGGAACTCTATGGGGATCGGCCGGTAACCGAGATTGCCGGCAAGAAGCGGGCGCCGCGGCGAAAGACGGGCAAGGTGGCTGCCAAGTACCGCGACCCGGATAACAAGCGCAACACTTGGTCGGGCCGTGGCCGGATGCCGGTGTGGTTGGCCCAGAAGACGAAGTATGGCCGGAGCGTCACTGACTTCCTGATTCCCGGCCTGGCAAAGCCCACCGCCCGTAAGAACAGTCCAATAGGCCAACGAACGCTCATCAAGCAGGGTTGACGCAGAATTCTTGATGCGCGAGGAAGCTCACGCGGGATCCATTCGGTCTCTTATGCATCGACAGGCGCGCCGCGATCGCCGCTCAGTCGATGTGCCAACCCAGCAACGCTGTGAACCGTCAAAATCACGGAGCTTTAGCTGTGCCCGTTGATCTGAATAATCCGGCAACGCCGCAGAAGCTCAGGCTTTGACCAGCCCAAGGTTTCGCAACATTTTCCTATAGGCAGTGGATGCCAAATCTGCGCCGAAGGATTGCTCGGAGTCGCTGGTCAGATCGATGTATCTGGGGCGTTGCCTTTCCACGACAGTAAGATCGTCCGTCTGCACCTTTTGCGAGAATGCATTGACCTCCGCATCCGAGCCCAACCCCAACGATTCATCGAATTGGATGGGATAGAACCAGACGCACTGCTCCTCGCTGACGGGGGATGCGCAGTTGAAGATGGTAAATAGCCCGTCCGGAAAATAGATATCCAGAATGGCGATGAAAGGCGCGTGTATTCGATAGGCGCGGCGCCAGGTGAAATCCTTTGGCGACGCATGCTCAAACGGATAATTTCCAAGCGAGCTACTGTATTCGAAACTAAAACCCCGACCGAACGATTCGACCTTATACGCCGGCATAGCCTCTGCAGTGCATTCGCTGAATGTTGTGCGATGTACGAATGGCAGGTGCGAAATATCCATGAAGCCTTCGACCTGTCGGCCAGCGGAAGCATTGACGTTTACCGGTGGCGCCACGACCAGCCGCTGGCTTTCGCTCTCGCGCCCAAGCCCAAGCCCAAGCTCATAGAATGCGCCTGCTCCAAGACTGGTCCACAGCAGCCCGTGAGACTCCACGGCCGGATAGGAGCAGAGATCGAACCGCTTCAAATTTTGCACTTGGGGATGCGCTGGAATTCTTGCGCATGCCCCCAGATGGGCGAATTGCAAGCCGTGGTAAGGGCACTGCAACCCTGCTTCGCTCACGGCTCCTGCAGAGAGCATTTCGCCGCGATGCGGGCAGCGGTCATCTGCAACCACCACTTCGCCTTGAATTTTATAGATCACCAGGGGCTTGCCGAGCAGCACGGCCGCCAGCGGCTTACCCTCTATCGTGGCTGCCTCGAGATCCTGCAGTCTGGCAACCGGGTAATAGTAATCCATGAGTTTCTGCGAGTAGCTCATAAAGCCTCCGACCGCTCTGTCGGTAACGCCTCGACAGCGTGCGGCTTGACGCGAGGAAGGGTTAACCCGGTTCGCGCATGGCGCGATATCCGGTCAGATAGGTTCCCCACCAGGCCTGCAGCAGAGGCAGGACGACCATGAGTCCCATCGCACGGACTTCGCCATGCCCCCCGCCTCCGTCCAGCCATCCGATAATTGCGACTACCGCTACCGCGCCCAGCGCGCCGCTGACGCGTTGCACGATGTTGACCAGCGTGGCCGCACCGCCGATGTCCTTTCGGTCCACCGCGGCATAGGCGGCCGCGGTGGTCGGGTTCGTAGTCCAGGCCAGCCCGATGCCGCGGACGAACATGAACACCGCAGCGATGTCGGATGGCACGGATACCAGGGCAAAGGGCGCCGCAGATACCGCCAGCATGGCGGCTCCGGCCAGGACCACCGGCCGGGGGCCGAAGCGATCCACAAAGTGGCCGGCGAGATACAGCGCACAGGACGTTCCGGCCCCCATGAATAGCAGCATCACACCGATCTGCGAGTGGCTCATCCCCTTGGCATGAAAGTACAGCGGGAACAGCAGCAGCCCTCCGAACAGGTTTGCGCTGTTTCCCACGGCCAGCAGCGACGACGCGCGGAACTGGGGATTCCGCATCAGCTCGAGCGCCAGCAGCGACGATTTGCTCGTACGGGCAACCGCGATGAAGAGCATCAGCAACATGGCGCCGCCGCCGATAGACAGCCAACCGTTTCCGGTTGGATAGCGGGAGGCGATCTCCGACGCGCCGTACAGAGCCAAAGGCAGCCCGGTCACGATGAGGAAGAGCTGCCCTAGAGGAAGTTTAAGGCCGTGCTGGGCGACGCCGCCCGGCATCACCTTCGCCGCCCACACCGCGGCGATCGCTCCTAACGGCACGTTGATCCAGAACAGCCAGCGCCATGAGGCGACGTCGACCAACCAACCGCCTATGCCAGGCCCGATCGCAGCGGCCAGGCTGATCAAGGTGCCGACAACGCCTAAGACACGGCCTATTTGGTCGCGCTGAGCGCCTGCTATCAGGATGGCATGCCCGGTCGGCAGCAAGATGCCGGCAGCCAGCCCTTGGGCGATACGAGCGGCAATCAGTGTTTCGAGACTGGCCGCAAACGCACAGCCTATCGACGCCGCAATGAAGACGGCCAGCGCGGCGCCCCAGATGCGGCCGTGCCCGAACCGGTTGCCGAACCATGTCGAGGTCGGCAGCGAAACGGCCATGGATATCAGATAGCTGGAAACGACCCACTGCGCGTCTTCGAGAGGTGCGTTCAGATCCGCCTGGACAGCGATAAGAGCGAGTGCGGCGAGGGTGGCGTCCAGCATCACCAGCATGCCGCCCATCCCGGACACCAGACCGATAGACCACACTCGTCGCGATACGCGCGGGGGGCTCATAAAGCGGATCTGCGCGGGACCGTCCTTGCGGAAGGTGTGCTGGCTTCGGCAACGCCGGAAGGGGCGTATATCCTGGCTTGGGGATCGGCCTTGTGCTCGATGCTTAGCAACCACGCCACTGCCATCGCCAGAACGACCGCGGCGGAGGCAGCCACCCAGCGAAGTCGCGTCGGCAACGTGCCACCGTTGCGATGGATTATCTCCAGCACATGGCGCGAAGCCAGGCTGAGGGCCAGTACGGTGACGATGGTCAAGAACGCATGGCCATTGGCCTTTATGGCACTGCCCATGTGGCTGGAAAGCATCAGGAAGACGATAGCGGGCAGCAGAAATGAATGCTGGTTGCGTCGATCCCAGTACTGCTTCTTGGCCGGATCGGTTCGCTCGCCCCGTATCGCCGCGGCCATCGCCTCACGCGTCGCCGGATAAAGATTACCCAGTATGTTGACCGATACGGTTATTCCAAGCATCGCCCCTATCTGAATCATCGCACCCTGCTGCGCTAACAAATTCGCGTAGAGCGAGGTCCAGGCCAGAAGATGAACGGCGCATGCGAAGTAATAGAGGGCCTTGCGCTGCAGGGAGATACGATTGATCGCCTCATTGATCAGCGGAGCGCCAATGAATCCGACCAACGAAAGGGCGATTGCCGCGCGAGACGACAGCGACGGGGCGCTGGGGTCGAGCAGGTAGATCTGGGGTTGCCGGTAATAGATCAGCGCGAAAAGAACCAGGCCGGTAGCGAACAGCCAACGGATCAGATTGAAAGACAAGATAAGTCCTTCGAGATCGGGTGCTGTGGGATGAGCGATTCTTTCCGTTTTCCAGAACCCGAGGCTATGCGTGTCCCAGACCTCGAGATCCGTCGGCGGGCTGGCGAATGGACGGGCCCTCATCACCAGCCTGCGCAGCCACAGCACGAAGCCCATCCAGGCGATCGCGGCAATGACATGCAGCCAGCGCACGATGTCGGTCATGAAATCGATCAAAGCATCCATCGTGATGGCCTCCTCCGGGTAATCCGGCAGGCGTTCTATCCTGCTGCGTTGGTGCCACCCCACTTCCGTCGGCACTAAGAATTCGACCGAAGTGGAGAGGTGCTGCTCATGCGGTGGACAACCCCATTTGTCGTAACAGGCGCCTGTAATAAACCGATGCGAGGTCCGCGGCGAAGGAGGCTTCGGCGGCGTCCAACGGAAGATGGCGCGGCTGCTGGTTTTCGACCATCAGACGGTCCTCGGCGAAGATGCGGGCGTTGAAATCCTTGACCGCTTCGTCGGTGCCGATCTCGAAATCGAAACACACCGGCGAGAACAGCACGCTACGATCGCTCGCCACCGGGCTGGCGCCGTTCAAAATATTCAGGCGCCCGTTTGGGAAATGCACGGTCAGGTGAGCCAGGTATGGAAGGCGAACATCGAAGCTTCGACGCCACACGAAGCCCTCCGCAGTCATCCCACTGCCGACGGCGTAGTTCGAGACCGTGCTGCAGTAATCGAAACGCAACCCATCTTCGTCGACCTGGACCGCGTAGGCAGGCACCGCGGTGTTGGCGGGATCGGCAAACGTCGTGGTGTGCACGTGTGCGAAATGCGCCACGTCTATGAAGCCCTCTACCTGTCGCCCCGCACTGGCGGCGATCGGTACGGGATCGGGCGTCACCTTGCGAAATGCGGGATCGGCCCAATCGGAGCTCAGCTCCGGAAACGGCGAAGGCGAAGTGCCAAGACAGGTCCAGACCAATCCATAGCGCTCCACCGCAGGATATGTGGAGAGCCGGAACTGCTGCGATGGCGTGAGGTGCGGATGCGCCGGTATATGGACGCAGCGCCCCTGCTGCCCGAATGCCAAACCGTGATAGGGGCATATCAAGGCACCCTCTCGATGCTGTCCCAAGCTGAGCCGCATGCCGCGGTGCGGGCAACGATCGGCGGCCACCACGATGTCTTGGCCGGACCGATACAGCACGAGATCGGTTTCCAACAGAGATACGCTGACGGGACCTTCGCGCACGTCTTCGCTGCGCGCTATCGGGTACCAATAGGGGAGCAGCTCAGCGTGCATGCTCGCTCGCCCATTGAGTCACGGCCTTGCGCTCGTCCGGCTGCATGTCCGTGGCGTTGCCGGGCGGCATGCGTTCGCTCTGCACTACAGCGGCGATGAGGCCTGCATACAGCGGCAGGGTTTCGGACGTGAAGACGATTCCGCGCGGAGGCGAAGCCATGCCTGGGTAGCTGGGTTGCGCGGCGTGGCAAACCGCGCAGCGCCGTTGAACGATCGCATCGGCGCGCAATGGGACGGCGCTCATGGCGGCGGAGCTCGCGATCGAACTCGCTATCGGGTGCTCAGGCCGGTGCATGGCCGGGTGCGTAGCGATGCTTGCCGAGACCTGGGTACTGGCGGGAGTGCCGACCTGTTTGGCTGGAATCCGCGGCAAAGCCATCCAGGTTATCCCCAGGCCGAGCGCCAGGACTGCTGTCGCAGCGATCCAGCGGGGTTCTATCGGCGTCACCCCGCCGTTCTGGTGGGTGGCGTCGAGGACCCATCGGGCCACCACGCTCAAAGCGAGTACGGCGGTGATGGTAAGGAAAGGGTGGCCGTTAGCCCGGACGAGACTTCCCATGTGGCTGGAAAGCATCAGGAAGACGATCGCTAAAGTGATGTACGCATGGCGGCCCCGCCGATCCCAGTACAGCCTGTCGATGGGATCCGGCTGCTCGCTCTTCAGCACCGCGTTATACGCCTTACGCATCCTGGGATAGAGCCACCAGATAACATTGGACGCGATCACTACACCCAGCATGGCGCCGATCTGGATCATGGCGCCGTGCTGGGAGAACAGGTTCGCGTACAGCCCCACCCAACCGAGGACATGGGCGATGGTCGCGGTCATGTATAGAGTTTTGAAATGCAGCGGTATGCGATTGACGAGCTCGTTGATCGCAGGCGCGCCTACCAGGCCAAGCAGCGAGGCCACAATCGCTTCCCGAGCCGATAGCGGAGCGATGCTCGGGTCGACCAAATACGCCAGGGGTTGCCGATAGTAGATTAGGCAAAACAACACGATGCCAGAGCCGACCAGCCAGCGAATCTGATTGAACGACCAAACCAGGCCGTCCAGCTCTTCTGCGGTAGGCGCCGCGACTTTTGAGGTCCGCCAAAACGACAGACTGTGCGTGTCCCAGACCTCCAGCTCGGAGCGCTGATCCAGGAGCGGTTTGGCTCGTAGCGTCAGGCGCCTTATCCAAAGGCCGGCACCCAACCAACCGAATGCAGCGAGTACATGCAGCCAACGGGCCACATCGGCCGCCAAGTCGAGCAAAGTGCCTATCATTGCGCAATCTCCTAGCCTATCTCAGGGCGACTCAAGCACGGCCCCGGCGCGCCGAGGGCTCGGCATGCGGACTTAACGCTCGGCCGCTGTAGCCACGGCGAGAGACGACTTCTGGAGCCCCGGGAAACGAGTGCAACCGTTCGAGCCGCTTGCAGCAGCTGCGCTGATCGTTTTACAAACCCCCTCTATCCCCCTTCCCTGCCAGGTCCGCGCTGCGGATGCGGTACGTGTGGCAACGCTATAGGACAGGACGCTGGACACTTCTGTGCACCCATCCTCATAACGTCGGACGCTCACCATTTCTCACTACGCCATAAGCGACGACGGCGCGATGGCATCAGGGCGTACAAGGTCTATCGCTTCAATCAGCCCACGATCGCGAGCGACGGCGTAGTCCGCCGCCGCCCAGAAAATCGGCAGCCAGCCGCGTGGAAACGCACGATGCAACTGCGAGCGCACGGCCCCATGTTCGGCGTAATCGGCACGCAACCGCTTCAGCCCTTCGCAGCTTAGAAAAACAACGTCGTTGCGGGGCACGAACCTCTCATGGGCAGAAGGCTCGCGAACACTCCCCTCAGGCATGAGGCACCGCCAATCGGTCACGTACCGGCCGAAATCGGGAAACTCCAGCAACGCGGAAAAGCGGTAGTTACTCGTATACCAGCAGTTGCATAGCAAGTCCGACACCTTCGCCATGTTGTATGCATGCGTTTGGCGAAGGCTCATCCCCTCGGGGCGAACGCAACCGCCGTGCGACAGGACGGCTTTCAGCGTGACCGAGGCGTCCGGCTCCAGCCCTAGCTGCTGGGTCAAGCGCTCGATGCATGCATCGCGGCCCATATCGTCGAAGCAAAAGCTGTGCGCGTCGGCCGGCGCAAACGGGTGATAGCTGACGTGAATCCTCATGAATGGTTCCGTCCTTAGACTGGCCGAGCGCACAGAAGGAACAAGGGCTGCTAATTCCTTAGCCGTTGACTTCCAATATCTCAGCGCCTCCCAAGTTCGCAATGAGGGTAATGGTCCGCAGCATCGAGTCCTTGTCTGGGTAGGACTCGCCATAGGCCATCGGCTCCCCATTTCCACCGACCAGTCGCCAATGCCACTGTCCATCGGTCGGAGATCCCGCCAAGAACGCATTGGACAACGAGCGCTGCCCACCGGCTTTCATGCCTTCCCGATAAACCTCGAAATGCGGTTTACCAGCCATGGCGCTCCCTCCCCTGGTTACTGGGACAACGGCGCTCGATGCTGCTTGCGGCCAATAGTCAACGGAAGCGCTCGGGCCGTGGCGGTGGGCGGCTGGCCGGTGTTCCCGCTCGTCGGGGTTTATGCCTGGAATACTTCAAAAGGAGGATGCGGCCAGGGCACTGCTCGCGATAGGCCGACCGGGCAGCCCAGCTCGGCTAGCCAGCCACACCGGGTCTATAAGCGAGTTGACAGAAGATCGCCATCTAAACGGCGCCAGGCTTAGTCGCGCTGCTGAGCTGGCTTAAGAAACACAGCATTCAGCCCGAGCAGGACGGCAATCGCTAGCAGCATAATTGTCTTCGGGGTGGTAATCCCGAATTGAGAATAGCGAAAGAACTGGCCGAACAGGAGCAGAGCCCAAAATGCCGAAAGGCCACGGGCAACTTGGCAGGCTAAAGAGCTGGCAACCCAAAAATGTACAGCCAGCGCCAACAGGAAGGGCCATGCCACGAATAGAAAGCCGCCAAAGCCGCCCTGGCTTCTGCCGAAGAACGTGAGCGCGATGCATACCACAAGACCCACCACGTTCCAGGCAATGAGCCATCGCTCAAAAAACTCGCCTACAGACACTTTTCGGTGACGTCGCGGGTTGATCGGCCTAGCAGGAGCCGAACTATTCGGACGAACTGGATTAGGCAAGCCATTCGAATTGTAGGGGTCACTCATGGCGGAGTCGTAGTGCGATATGTAAATGAATGCTAACAGCAAAGATTGCGCAGCACGCATGTGATCGTGCACTCGATCCCCGCCACCAGCTCCTCGGAAGTACGCGGCGTGAGCGAACTACGCCCCGATTCCCAGCGCCCATAGGTCCGGATGGAGATTGCCACGTCACAAGGTGAATATTCGGAGCCTCCCCGGCCAGGTCCCGGCGCAAGCAGCGATGGAAGAGCGCACACCCCAGTCGCCCTCGGCGATTGGAGTGTGCGCTCTCGGGAGGTTAGTTACCCGGCGCGCAGACCGCAGCGAGGATTGCATACTTCAGATTGCGAACAGCCAACTGCAGCCCGCGCTGAATACCCGCCGCCGGCCACGTCCCGGATCTGCATCAATCGGACCTTGCGCACTACCAGAATGAGTTGATACGCGGGCAACACCGGGTACTCCGGCTCCACTCCATCCAAGTACCGAACTCCTGAGCACAACGATGGGATCAGGTTGAGCCACCCCTGCTTTCCGCAGCCTGCCCCAGGCTCGAAGGCACCGCGTGACCACCACGCATCGCCCGGAAGCGCGAACGCTTCCGGGCCCGCGCCTTACCTAATAGGACAGATACTCCAGACGTTTCGCGCTCAACTCCGCAGCCGATTCGTTCCGCACGTCGGCACTGAAGCCTTTTCCGCTCATGGTGTTCCCGTCGATCAGGAAGCTGAAGATACTCGGCCCCTTGCCGGAAACTTTGTCCCTGGGGTATTGGGCGTTGCCGTGGCACCCCATGCATCCACCCATCACCAGCTGGTCGGTCGGAGTATTCGGACGCAACCCCTTCGCCTTCACGCCCAGGATACTTGGCAGCCCGCGCTTGGCAAGCAGGGTGAAGTCCTGCTGGTCGGGGTGGGGATCCTTGACTCCGCCCTTGAACAGCTGGATGCCAGGCTGGCTGCTCTCGATCACGATATTCGCCAGGTAATAGTCCTGGGTAAGCGGATCAGGCGTCTTCGGCGTGATGGAGCTGTCCTCGTTCGTCGGCAACACCTGCAGCCCCACGAGACGATAATACTGCCACACCGAATTCTTGAACTCGGGCGTGCTGGCCATGGCTTTCTGGACTTCGGTGTTGACGTTATAGACAGCGCTTGTTCCTACCGGTGGATTCTGGACCTTGATCGGCCCCGAAAACCCCTTAGGCACGGTGAATTTGCCGGGAATGACATCGTAGCCGTGGGCACTGTCTATCGCGCCCGCCAAGGGCAGCGGGACCAGGGTCCGGTTGGATCCGGTATTGAGGATGGCCGACGGCCTCGTCCCTGGCGGTACCGATGCATCGTATTGCAGTTGGTCATAGAGGTTGACGAGATACAACCCGGTGTCTTTGCTGTCTGGCGTGGTCAGGCTGTCCAGCTGTTCGAAGGTGGTGTAGACGAACGTCGGGTAGTTCTCCATCTTGCGCAGGATGTGCACGCCGACCAGACCGAAGGTGGCCACCCGAGCCTGGATCTGACCATTCTCGTTGTAGTAGTACAGGGCCTCGGCCGTGTGATAGCGGCCGGACGCGATCAACTCGGGAGTCATTTCCCGCCATGCCGACTTGACCTCCACGGATTCTCCCGGGTTCGTCCCGTTGGGAGGCAATTCCAGTGCAGTCGGGGGCTTCTCGGCGTTGTAGATGGACTTTACATAATCATATTCAACAGGGTTCACCCTGGCCTGAAACAATATGATGTGATCGTCCTGGGGATTGGCCGACGGCGTGCTGCCGCTCTTCGGAAAGAAGATCTGGTTCTGGCCGATCTGGGTATTTTCGTCGAGATTGTTGAATCGGGCGTCGGTTGAGGCGACATTGACATTTTGGAAGGCGTACTCAGGATCCAAAGCAGCTAGGTTCCCTCTGGGGGCCGATCCCACGGGGAACAGCTCGGACCGGTGAGCAAAGGTTTCCCAGAGCAGCTGATTGCTGCTGAAGTTGGAACGGGCGGTTCTGCCGCTTTGATGGAAGTCGCTGGCGCCGGAGGCGGCGAAGTTGCGTCTCGGATCGATGCTCCCCCGCACTACCGGAGACTTGCCGGCGGCATCGACGCCGTTTTTCTGCGCGGGGGAATTGAAGTGGATGAACTGCCGCCAGGCAAAGCGGGCGTATTCCTCGTGAGTGATGTTGGGCTTGTAGGGGTCGTAGTTGTACGCCGGCGGGGCGACGGGCAGAGCCGCCGGAGTCGCGGTCAGGTCAGCCGCCGTGATCGGTGCGCCGCCCGGAAACGATGTTTCTTGATCCTTGGAGATCGATGAAGCGGCGACAGTGGGCTCGGTTCTCGTACATGATGCGGTCATCGCCAGCGTACCGGCGAGCGCACCGAAGATAATGATACGGGTCTTCATTGCTGCACTCCGTCATTGTTGCGCCCCGTGGTGAATCCATGCGATCCATCGCGGCAGCCATGGGAATTCATGAGTTATCGTGCCGCCCCCACCTCAGTCGGGAACGGGGGCGAAGGCGGATCAGCCCACGTACTGGTACCACTGGATCACGAAGTTGGTATCGTTGTAATCGTTATCGGTACCGTCTTCCGTCACGTATAAATTGCCCCCGCCGAGTGTTTTGTTGATGAAGAACACGACTGGATTGCCCGCCGAGACCTTCGGAACGTACGGCCCGCTGCTGCCGAACTGGACCTGCATCCCGTGCGCCATGGTGAACCTGCCGGCTCCGTTCTGGAGGAAGCCGACGTTGACGCCGCTACCCGAGATCGGGAAGGTCTCCTGAGTGCCATCCAGGCAATAGAAACTGATGGGGTTACCGCCGGAGTCGACGACCTGGACGTACTGCGTGTATTCGGCCTGATGCATCGCCGTGAACGTCACCAGCTTGCCGTCGGGGATGTACTCCAGGGATTGGGGGTCCGACCATTTGATGCCTGCCATAATGGAATCTCCTTATCTTGTTTGGCTTCCAGGATTGGATGAGGCGCCGCTGCCGCCTTCATCGGCGGTCATGCCGCTGGCTCCACGGGACCGATGCGCATGGCATTGCTTTCCGGAACAGTGTCGTCGAGCAGTTTGTGGAGCACGGAGTTTTCTTCCGCCGGCTCACGTCGACAGCGTCGTGCATGGCGGTGCAGAACTATTGCAAGGACACTCCGAATGGGCGCTACCGTTCCGGCGACAGTTCCACAATTCAGAGGAGCCTCGTTCCATACCCACATCACGGCCCAGCTCGACTGCCGTCAAAACACGCAGGCCTGAATCAGAACCTGGCGCTTCGCGCAGCGACTTTCCTTAGTCAACGACACAGGGCGAAAAGCGACGAAGTAGTCTTAAGGTTCCTGGATGGCCTTTCTGTGATTCGACGGAAGCACCGTCGCCTTAGGTTCAAGCATCTGCGTCTTAGCGCATCGCCAGCTACTACGCTGTTAGGCGGAAGCCGCGGCCAATCTTTTTGACCGATGCTTGATACGTCTCACAAAATTCGGCTTCTATTTCGTTCGAATGCGACTTCGCTCGCAAAAGCATCAGTAACCAACGAGTGAGAAGTTCCGTGCGTGCAGCAGCCAAATCGGGGCGTTCGCACAGCCCGAACACGCCGATGGCGATGAGCTCGGCAACGCCGCCGACGACGCAGGCGAAAACACTGCGATCGATGCGACAGTCAGTTCTGACCTGGGGCCGGGGCATAGATGCCGGCAGCACCGGCAGCACCGGGGCCAGTAGATCCAACCCACCCGGGAAACGCGTCCAGAGCGAGCTGCATCAAGTGGCCGGCCTGCTGCTGCGTCTGAAGGGGGGCGATCATCGCGCAAGTGATGGCAACGACCGAATGGCAGCGGCGCTCGGTGCGCGGATTCTTTGCGGGCGCCCTGAAGAAGAAGGGCTAGCCGCTGAGCTCTACTAAGGAAGAAGGAGCGGGTCTACTGGCATCCAGCCCAAGGCCACGCAACTCGGCGCCGACGGCAAGCCGGGCGTTGCCCGGCTTGCCGCTTGAATTACGCTGGCCGCACTCGGCTTAGTCGTCCGAAAAGCAGCCTTGCGCCAGCTTGACGTACCAGTAGCCCGATGCCGGCTGAAACTCTTCGACGAGGATCGTCTCCTCCTGAGTGGATTCTCCCCATCCCAAGTAACAAGCTTGGTTCGCGTAGTACGATGCGGCTTCGTACGCTTGATCGCGGTCGTGGCCGTAGCCCTCGCCGATAACCTGGTAGTGATGCCGGTCCGCAAGAGCGGCGCCGCTGAACACGATCGACATCAGGAAGGCAGTGCCGACGGCGCGATACTTATTCATCTTCATACGTGCTCCTGCGAGTGAAGTTTGAAGGCTGCGGAATGATCGTGACGACTGTGTGCCCCCCTGCCGCCGCAGATAGCCCAAACCAGGACTGGCACCGCTATCTAGTGTCGTGAATGCGAGCGTGGCGACTCGCTTGGTCGTAGAACACCCTCGATGCGGACTTCAAGGGTCGCTCCACCGACGGCACCGCGCCGCTGGAAAGCCTGTGATTTCCGAGCCCCGCGCCGCCGCGTCACTGCGGCGGGCCGACCCAGGCCAGCGGATCGAGCATCAGCCAGAAACCTTCGGCGCCTTTTTCCGCCAGCACCGTCTGCGCGCCCAGGTCGCTGGCGCGTTCGCGGAACTCCAGCTCCAGTGCAGTCCAGGCTTCGACTTCGTCGTCGCCGTCGTCGTAGATCTGGCGCACCAACAAATGCCCCGGCGCCTGCATCCGCCATTCGAACGGCAGCGCTTCCTGACCGAATGCCGGCGACCAGCTGTGCAGCACGCCGCGGCCGCCGTCGTGGAATTCGATGCGGTCGCCGATCAAGCCTGCGGCTGTGCCGAGCGCCGATTGCCAGCGCCCGACCGGGCCGCGCAGCAGGATGTGCGATCGATGTTCTGCGTTCATGCCGTGCATCTTGCCGGAATAGGGGCGCTATCGGATCGGGGCGGGCCGCTGTCGGCCCATGCCGTCAACCGCCGACCTCGATCGGTTTGCCTTCCACCACCAGCTCGTAGATGGTCTTGGTGATTTCCGAGCCGGCCATGTAGCCGAACGCGCCGGTCGCGAGCGTGCCGACGCCGTACGCGGCCCAGCCCCACGGGCCGGTGGTGTTGACGGGCGCGGCGACGGTAGCGAACGCGCCGCCGGCGGCGGCCGCGCCGGCCCAGCCGCCGGCCACTTCGACCACGGTCTTGACCTTGTCCTCGGCGGTGTAGATCCGGTACGCGTCGGCGGCCACGCCGACCACGATCAGCACCCGTCCGCCGACCCGGAACGCGCCTTCGACCTTGCCGGCCCAGCCTTCCCGCGCGGCCAGGTCGTTCGCCGACTTGAGGACTTCAGGATCGGCCTTCACGCCGTGGTTCTTGATCACGTCGAGCAGGCCTTGCGTGCCGCCCTGGACGCGTACGTTCTCGGGGCGGCTGGTCAGGGTGAACTCGCCGTTGGCCGAGCGCGAGAACATGCTGTCTTGCAGGCTGACCTTGCCGACGCCGCTTTCGGACTTGGCCACGGTTTCGCCGACCTCGGTCCACATCTGCCGCTCGGCCATCTTGCTGGCGCTGCGTTCGATGGTGTTCTGGTTGCGCTTGGACAGGGGCTCGTCGGGGCCCTTGCCGGCCTTCTCGCGCACCTGCTGCTCCACCGCTTCGGCAGCGGCGGCGTACTTGCGGTCGTAGATCTCCAGCAGTTCGCGCTCGCCGAACTGCAGCGGCGGCTTCCCGCTGGTGTTGGCGACTTCCACCGGCACCACCACGCTCTTGTCGTTGCCGACGCCGACGTGCGGATTGCCTTCGGTGACGAACCACGACACCGGGCCGACTTTGCCGAGATCGGGACGGAACGGCGGCTTGCCCTCGGAGATGTTGCGCAGCATTTCGGCGGCGATTTCCGGAGTGACCGCGCCGTTGCCAGGCGCGCCGGCGCGGCTGCCGTCGGGCATGAACGGAATGCCGGCGGCGGCGCCGGTCGGCGCGCTCGGATCCAGGCCGGAGCGGTCCTGCGCGGCCAGCAGCTTCAGCAGGCCCGACTGCGCCGAGGTCGGCGCCAGTTCGATTTTGCCGTCGCGTGCGGCCGACAAGTCGATGGCCGGGCCCTGCTTTTGCGGATCGCCCGACGGCGCGTGCAGCGTGCCGTCGTCCAGCGCCGGCGCGCGGCGCGCGAACTCGGCGGCGGCCTGCGGCGACAGCCCGGCGTCGGCGGCCATCTGCCGGTAGCCCTTGTCGAGCACGCTGCGCTCGCTGTCGCCGGGAGCGACATCGACGGCGACGCCGTGCTGGGTGCCGATCGGCTTGGCCTGATCCAGGCGCTGCACGGTCTGCACCGCATTAGTCAAGGCGATCTGATCCATCGGCAGCAAGCGCGAGCCGATCGCGTCCTGCAGCTGCTGGCCCTGCTCGGGATGCTGGCGCGCATAGCCGGCGACCGCGTAGGCCATGCCTTCCACATCGGTACGACCGCAGTACTGGTGGGTCGAGACGATGCGATCGGCTTCGGCCAGCACCGCAGCGTCGTAGCTGGAACCGGTGGTGGGCAGCGGAAAGATCGGCGGAGGCGCGACGGGACGGGTGGGGTCGGTCATGGACGGACGCGGGCGCGAGTGGGGTTTGCCGGAAACCTTAATGGGGGCTCGGGCGCCCGCAAGCTAGGAACGACCCTAGCGCCGCGGCGACGCCTGCGCGGCAGCGGCTTCGAGCCCAGCCGCTGCCGCGACACGGCGTTTTTCGCCGTGACCGCGATCACGCCGATGCGTCGCAAATAATCCTGCGCCGTGCTTGCGCGGCCGGCGAGCAATGTCACGACTAGGCTTGGCTTAGCGGCGGCAAGTCGCCCTCAGCGACAAGAAGTCATCAGGGCGACGACTCTGATCGGCATTCACGACGAAATCGACACGATGCCGAGGCGCTATCAAACGGTTATCGGGGACATGGGGAGTACGTTATCTGGCGGCCAGAAGCAGCGCGTTATTCTAGCGCGCTATGTTTAGGAAGCCCCGCATCTTGTTTCCCGATAGACGAGGGAGTTCGGTCGCTGGCCATCACGAAAGTGATTGTTGCGCACCGATCTGAAACCGTAGCCAGCGCAGATCGGACTCTGATCTTCCAGCAAGGGACCGTTACTTGTGCGAGCAGAGACCGCCATCCGCGCGTTGCTCGTCAGGCCACTTTCGATCACTGTTCGAGCATGGCGCGCTAATGCAATCTCGTCTCAGCTTGTGCGCCGTTTCACCATGATAATTGTTGGTGCGCTGAAGAACTGACTACGAAGCGATTTACAACAAGGAGAGAGCAGATGAAGCAACGGAAATTTGCGGCATTCGTGAGCGCAGTAGCGGCAGCATTTCCGGCAATGTCCGAAGTGCCGAAGGACCACTTAGGATTTGTTTCGGAGTATGCAAACTACTATCGCATCGACCCAGTGGAAGCTCGGCGTCGCATGCTGGCGACGGACCGGGCCATTGAGGCGCAGACGAAGCTGCGAAATATTGCGCCTGACAGCTTTGCGGGCATGCATATCGAGCACACACCGAAGTTCAAGGTGGTCGCCAGGTTTACACAAGCGCCCGGAGCTTCGGCTCGGAAGTTTATGCACGGAGATTTCTTTCAGGTGGATTCCGCACCTTACTCAGAGATCGAGCTCCGTGAGGCACTCGACGCAATATCCGAGGATCTTTCCAGTCGTGCAGTCCGATTCACAGCGGGCATCGACATACGTAAATCCAAGGTAATAGTCGAAGTAGCGCCTGAGGATGCTCCCAGGATAGGGGCCAACTATGCGAAGGGGCTCAACTCCATCTATGAGTGGAGAACAGCGCAAGGCTTCGTCACGCCGACGTTCGCGCCATATGCTGCGTACCGGGGCGCCGACCGCCTGTGGGGCACGACACAATACTGCACCTCTGGTTTTCACTCAAAACTCGCCGATGGCACACCCGTAGTTACCACTGCTGGCCATTGCGACGACGAAATTAGAATATGGAACAACACTGGACTGCTTATTCCGAGGATCAGCGAGAAGAACGCGGGCTCATTTGATATCCAATGGCACCGATACACTTCCTCGATCTACTATTTAGATCCTAGCATTCAGGCAGGGTCCGCAACCCCTGATATTCGAGCAATACGCACCAAAGCGCAGATGATCGTCGGCCAGCATGTCTGCAAATACGGCCACAGAACGTTTTTGACGTGCGGCGATATCGCCCGCCTTGATTACACCCACCTCTATAACAGAGTACTTGGAACGTACATCCAAGTTCACAACCAGAACGGGGACATGATGACCGATCATGGCGACAGTGGCGGCCCAGTTTATGCCTGGCACGATGGTATTGGGTATGCCGCCTATGGCATGGTCCATGGTCGGGGAGGGGACGGGACTTCGACTGTGAAGGAGCTATTTTTTATGCCATCGGATCAGTTTGCTGCAGCTGGATTGTCGATCATGCTGAAGACCAACTGACCTGACCGAGCAATTGAAACAACGACGCAGTCGGCGAGCGCGCTGACTGCGTCGAATTCTCCCCGGGCGTGCCACCTAATCAATTGTTCTTAGTGAGTTCGACCTTCTCATATGGGAAGAATTGAACCACCGTCAAGTCAAGCCCTTCGCCGACGAGCTTTGCCCGGGCGCTGTCAACGTCCGCTTTATCGAGCCATACGACTACAGTCGACTCTTTCGGATCGACGTTAGTCGAGCATTGAATGCCCTTGTCCTTAAGTATGGTTGCGACTTGAGTCGCCTTCTTCTCTAGATCCCGAATCGAATACGCGGACTTGACAGGTACGAATGCCACGTCAGCCGTCAAGCTCCGCAAGCTCGATTCGGCATCCCGACTGAATTTCACGATGACTCGGTAGGTCGGCTCGTGTTGGATGTACAGCCCTCCGAATGTATCGGGGTACTTAGCTTCGGCCGCTTCCTTCACTTTTAAAGCTTCGTCGACGTGGCTTAGCCTTCGAGAAGCCTCAGCTGTGGTAACGCCGCGCTCCGCTGCGTAGTGGCTGGCAATAGGCTCCTGGCGTGTTTGAGCGAATGCGACGCTAGAAAGTAGTGTCGCGGCTGCCAGGACGAAAATTGATCTTTTCATAGAAACCTCCTTGTAACGAGAGCCGTTTGATCGTGTCGCTTAGCCACTATACTGACTTCCTGTGCCTCGTTCATGTGGCGACGTTAGCAAATCCCCCCCCCGAAATGGCCGTCCATATTGGATGCTCGACGGCAGGATGAGGAGCTTCATCATCATCAAACCAAATACATAGCAGTGAATGTCATTTGCTGGCGCCCGCACCTGCTATTCGGCAAAGAACGTGATGCCATCCAGGGATAGCCAGCCGAGCGCTCCCGCGCCCGGCTGCGACACCAGATTTTCTCCACTGGTTCTGACATCAATGCGCGCCGGAGTGCTCGAATCGCTCACGGCCATATAGATCTGCTGCGCGGGTGGGGCGGAACCCTGCGGAAAGCACGAAGACAACGGCGTCCCCGCTCCCCGCCTTCACCAGCCCTCGAAGTTGCACGCACCCGGCATCTCGGCGGTAGCCGGCTAAGGCAAAGACATCTCCATAGTTCGTCCACTGCGCATTGAGCGTCGGCGCCCTGGCCGCGTGCCAGTATCGATTGTCCAGTGTGATCCGCTCGCACTGGCTTCATAGCCTTGTCCGCAGCAGGTTCCTGGTTGCATTCGATCCTCTTAGATAACCTGGTCAGAGCTAGTTTTCAGCAGGTCGGCTGGAAATCCGGAGGGCTTAGCGCAGAGCGCGCCAGACCGTAACTAGGGCGACGACGCAGATATATCAAATACACAAGCCGCCAGAAAACGGCTAAAAGCGCCGTTTTTGCGGGAGGGGACGAATTGACCACCGATGTTGGTGGATCGTGGGCAGCCGGACTCCTACTCTGTTGATTACCCAGGATCATCTACGGTTCCTCCAGAGTAATCCACGATCATGATGATCGTCTTGGCGAGGCTGCGGCTTTGCCGCATCGTCAGCAAGCCAGGAGGCATATCGCCGCAATCCGGTCTCGACGCAACGGTCGCCTAACGCGAGACTCTCTTTCAGAGCAACCGGATGACCGCGTTCGCAGCACTCGATCACGTCACGTACACCCCGAGACGTTCATCGGCCACTGGCTTATCGAGAACTTTCCTAGAGGGGTGAGCATGATGGACTGGTACGGCATGCGGTATGGGCCACTCCTCCTGCAAACCGTCGCTAACCCGCGCTCATGCTGCCCACTTCCTGCCGCGCAGCGCGTACTCGATGGCGAGGTCGTAGACGTTGTCGCACTTCTGCTTGAAGGTGGTACGGTCATAGCTTTCCGGCAGGTCGGCATCGAGCACGCGTTCGATCTCAGCTCGTACCTGCTGCTGCGTCTGCGTACTCTGGTGCCAGTTCTGCACCAGCACCTTAGGTTGCTCTTCCACTAAGCGCCGCAGCAAATGCTTGGCCGCAAGCTTCACGCGCCGCGTTTCGTCCTGAGTGAGGGCGTCTTTCTTCAGAAGATCGAAAAGCTCCAATTCATCCTCGGTTAGCCCCTCGCGGATATGGCGCTCAGCCTCTTCCTTGAGCTCCTGGGCATAGGCAGTCAACTCTTCGTAGTAATTCTCGGTGGAGGTGGCACCCGAGTTATAGGCGTCAATCACGTTCTGCAGCCGCTGCAAGAAGTCCCCGCGCGTGGTGTTCTGCGCCAGCATCTCGGCCAGCTTGCGCTGCAAGAAGGCCTGGAGGTCTGCGATCTCGATGTTCTTGAAGGGCGCGTTCTTGAACTCCTCGCGCAGCTTCTCGACGTTCACCTTGCTCAGGTCCCAGGCCTTGCCACGCTGCACGATGTTGTACTGCGCTTCGAATTCCTTGACCGAGAAGGCCTCGGTGTTGTCCACGACCACGCTGGCATCCAGCAGCGCCTCGATGCGCTGCACTGCGCTGTCGATGTCGGCCTGCTCCACGATGCTATCCATTACCCCGCGCAGGTACTGGAAGGCCGACACAACGCGGCCCTTCTTCTGGTGGAGCACTTCGGGCTTGCAGGCCTCGTACAGCGACGAGACCGTGTTCTCGTAGACGTTAAAAGATTTGCGCTGTTCCTCGGAGGCCAGCAACGTGTTGGCAAAGCCGTTGAACTGGCCCAGTTTGGTGAATACGTCGCCCCGGTCCAGCGCCTCGTGCAGCGGCACCTCCTGGCTATGGCAGTACGCCAGACCTTGCTCGATGGCCTCGTCCAACAGGGCGAAGAGCTGGCTCTTGTCCTGCACGGGCAGCTCTTCGTCCTCGGGGCCGGCGGCATAGTCTTTCAACGCCTTTTTCATACGGCGGAAGACGTTGTAGTAGTCCACGATCTCCCCGTGCCGCTTGGCTACACCCAGAATTTCATGACTGCTCACGCGGTTGGCCCGCGCGATGGTCTGCATGAGCGTGTGACCCTGCATCGGCTTGTCCAGATAGAGCGTGCTGACCGTCGGCGCATCGAAGCCTGTTAGCCACATTGCGCAGACGAACACCAGTTGCAGCGGGTGCTCGGGTTCCTTGAAGTTAAACTCGATGTCGTGGCCGTGTTCGTCCAGCGCGCTCATGCGCCGCCGGTGAGGCTTGATGTCCAGCTTCTTCTTGGCGAACTTCTCTTCCTCGCCGGCTTCTTCGCTGACGATCACCGCCATCTGCACCGCACCCATCCAGGCCTTGAGCTGCTTCAGGCGCTGGCGTTCCACATCGTTACTGGTGGCCGCGATACGGCCGTTCAATACCTTGAGCTCGGCCTTCCAGAGCGCCTGCACCTTGTGGAACATGGTCACGGCGGTGAACTTGTCCACCGAGATGACGATGCCTTTGCCCAGGTAGCCGCGGCGCGGGAAGTGGTAGACGATGTCGCGCGCAATCGTGTCCAGCCGGTCCTCGCGCTTGACGACCTCCATCTCCTGCGCAAAGCGCTTTTCCAGCCTCTCCTGCGCTTCGGCGTCGAGGTTCTCTTCCTCCAGGATCTCCGCGAACTCCTCGCTCAGGTCGTCGTTCTGGATCAACACCTCAGGCACGCGCTTCTCGTAAAACAGTGGCACCGTGGCGCCATCCTCCACGCTCTGTTGGAAGTTGTATTCCGACACATAATCGCCAAACCAGGCGTTTGTCTTGCGCTCCTTGCCCAGCAGCGGCGTGCCGGTGAAGGCAAAGAAGTTGGCGCGCGGCAGGCCGGCGCGCATGTTCGCGGCCAGGCCGGCGTACTGCGTGCGATGCGCCTCGTCCACGATGACGACGATGTCGTCCCGGTCGGACAGCAGCGGGTAGTCCCTGCCTTTGTCGTAGCGGAATTTCTGGATAAGAGTGAACACCACGCGCTTGTTCTTGCCCAGCATCTCGCGCAGCTTGGCGCTATCGCGTGGGCGAACATCGTCCTTCGGAGCCACCACACCGGTGTGCAGGAAGTTGCGGTAGATCTGTCCGTCCAGGTCGTCGCGGTCGGTCACGACGACGAAGGTGAAGTTGCCGGTGAGCTTCCGGAAAATCTTGCGTGTGTAGAACACCATCGAGAAACTCTTGCCCGAGCCCTGGGTGTGCCAGAACACGCCCAGCCTGCCTTTTAGCTCGCGGCGGCGCTGGAACTGCGCGAAGGCGTTGTTCACGCCGAGAAACTGGTGATTCTGCGCGATCACCTTCTGTGTCTCGCGGTAGAACACACAAAAGTTTTCCACGTAGTCGAGCAACTTCTCTGGCTTCAGCAACCCCAGCACCACCCGTTCCACGCTCAGGCCTTGCGCCGCAATGGCCGAACGGTCAAGCGCTTCTTTCTCGTCGTCCACCCGAAGCCAGTTGAAGAAGTGCTCCCACTGCGCGGTAATGCTACCCAGCTTGGTCTCGATGCCGTTGCTCAACAAACATAGGGCATTGGCGGTGAAAAGCTGTGGGATCTCGGCCTTGTAGGTAGTGAGGTTGTCTTCAAAGGCTGCTCGCAACTTGACATTGCTGTTCTTCAGTTCGATGAACACCAGCGGCAGCCCGTTCACATACAACAGCATGTCGGGCCGCCGGTAGCCATGCTCGCCACGCACCCAGAGCTGCGTCACCACCAAGTAGTGGTTGCGTCCGTTCTGCGGCTCGGGCGCGTCGAAGTCAATCACACGCAGCCGCTCGGTCACCGTCTGGCCCGCCTGGGGCCCAGCTTGGGGCTTGTAGGTCACGGGCACGCCATCGCGCAGCAAAGCATCCATCTCACGGTTGGCCGCTACCAGGCTCATTGCGGTGCGCGGTAGCAGCAACTCGGCCAGGGCTTGGTCCAATGCGTGGGTCGGGGCCTGCGGATTCAGTCGCTCCAGCGCGGCGCGCAGCCGGTCGGCCAGGATCACCTCGCGCTTGTCGGTGCGGCCGGAGCCGTCGTTCAGGTCGTCGGACTGGGCCGTGAAGCAATTCAGCGCATCGAAGCCGCACAGGTGCTGGAGCCGCTGCAGCAGGGCCTGCTCGATGTCGTCTTCGCTGATGAAGTTCTTCGCGGCGGCCATGACACCTTCCTGGTGTTGCTGGTTGTGGGGAAGAAGACTTGCTAACTGAGCGGGGTCGCCGGCTCTGCCGCCCCTTCGAGCGTCGGCAACATGCTGGGCGGGAACTGGATGTCTAACGCATCGACACGGAGTTTGCCGGAGATCAGGCGGGGGAGCAGGGCGTCGCGCAGTTTCGCAAGCCGCTCGTTTTGTTCGAGCAGCACGCGTCGTTGCTTTCGAATCGGCCCGGCGGCTGCAGCGAATCGGAGGAGTATTTCGGACTGCGGTACTAGTACGTTGGTGCGGCTGATGAGTTCTCGGCTCAGTTCGGCCTGCCCTGTTGAACCCGATGCCATGGATTCAAAGTAATTTTGAAGGAGCTGGACCGTGTAGGCCAAGAACTCGCCGTAAAGGGCAATGTCCTTAGGTCGAATAATCGTGACATGGCTATCGCAGCTCACTCCGTGGAGATCAATATCGAAGACTGCAGCTCGGCCAAGTGTGCCGGCGCCGGTCGAGTTGACCAAGATGTCGCCTGAAAGAAGCAACTTGTCTTCTGATGTTGCTGTCGAGTGCGTTCGCGCTTCGCTCATGCTCAGGCGCCCGTTACGGATGCACTTCTGGTTGATGACACGATACTCTGCTTGATCATCATAGGTCGGAGAAATACCGCGCTTGATCAAGGAGGTCATTTCGCCAATAGGTCGGCGCTCCCAGCCGGGGGGATGCAAGCTGTCAGCCGCAATCACGCCACCCCCAGGAAAGCGCATCCGCACAAACCACTCGCGGTAGATTTCTTCGGCCATGGACTCCAGCAAGACGATGCGGCGCTGGTTGTTGGCAATCAGGTCATCGTAAGCAGAGAGTAGCGCGGCGATGCGGCACTGCTCATCCAACGGCGGATAGGCGACCAGGAAGGACTCGGCGTCGGGCACCCGCAGATGCTCGACCGTGGCGCCTGAGCCCTGGGACCTGATCTGGCCTTGGACCAACGTGCTGAGCATCGAGTAATACAGAAATCGCTGATCCAGCTTCTTGGGATTAGCTCGATACAGCATCGTCCGTTGCCCCAGAAAGACGGATTCATCGCTACGCAGTAGGCCCACTTCGCCCAGAGGCGCCTCGCGTGTCAGTACTATGTCATTGCGCTTCGGCTGGATACGTCGAGTCCATTTGATAAACGTGGCCTCGTCAACGTACCGGCAATCTTCCAGATTGATTCGACCAGCTTTCACGTTGGTCGTGCGAATCATCTTGTACTCAGTGGGGCCGTCAACGATGGGCGCCGTCTTGTTCACGCAGTCCACCACGTCGGTGCAGAGCGCACTGACGGGATCGGTTTTCCAGTGATCGGGGAAGAGCTTCATTCAGAGCCCCGTCAGTGCTGCGAGATTCCTGGCGATCACTGCTTCGAGCTTGTGAGCCTCGCTCTGCAATTCCGCCAATTCATCACCCGCTTCAGCGAGCTCCATCAAGAACTCCTCCTCGGTCTTCCCATCCTCCTCCATGACCACGCCGACATACCGACCCGGATTGAGCGACCAATCCTGCTCGGCAATCTCCTCACGGCTGGCCAGCTTGCACAGTCCGGTGACATCTTCGTAAGTGGCCTTGGGGAAACGCTCCTGCAGCCAGCTCACGTGCTGGTAGTACAGCTCGGCGGCCTTTAGCTCGTCGTGCAGAGCCTGTACCGCCGCCTTCACGCCCTTGGTCTGGCGGTTGGCGGTGGCGCGCCTGCCGTCTGCCTTGGCGGCTTCAACCTTGCGCTTGTCCATCTCGCGGATGGCCTTGTCCAGCGCCTTCACGGCGGCGTGCAGGCCGCTGAAGAAGGGCGTGAACCGGGCGCGCAGCGTATGCTGGGCGGCGTTGCGGTCATCCACGCTGTGCTTCTGGCCGCGGGTGCGTTCGTGCTGGGCCTGGGCTTGCTGCAGCGCGGCGAGCTGGCCCCACTGAGCCTGCAGCGCGGTGATGGCGTTGTGCGCGGCCTGGCTGGTTTCGGCATCGGCCGCCTCTTCGGCCAGCACGGCCAGCAAGCGCTCGCTCAAGGCCGGCAGGTGCTCGGCCGCCTCCTTGAGCTGAGCCATGCCTTGATGCAGGTAGCGGTCCACCTGGTCCACGAACTCCTGGCGGCGGCCCTTGTGCAGGCGGGGAATGAGGGCGATGTTCTGAATCTGCTCGTCGCTCAGCTCGCGGTGGGCGCGGTCGACCTGGGTGAAGATGTTGCGCGCGTCGATGAACAGTACCTTCTCATCGGTCTTGCCCTTGTCGAAGAACCACAGCGTGGCCGGCAGGGTGACGGTGTAGAACAGGTTGGACGGCAGCGTGAGCATGCCGTAGATAAGGTTCTGCTCGATCAGCGTGCGGCGGATGTCCGCCTCGGAGTGGCGGGCATCACTGGCCGAATTGGCCATCACCAACGCGGCGCGGCCGCCGGGCTTAAGGGACGTGGCGAAGAGGTTTATCCAAAGGTAGTTGCCGTTGGGCACGGTCTCGACAGCTTTTTCCTTGCCGCCCTTGCCACCACCCGACGCCTTGGCCTTGGTCTTGTTGCGAGGCACACCGTAGGTGTTGAAGCGACGGTCCTTCTCCACGGCGTCCAGCGTCACGTCGTCTACGTTGAAAGGCGGGTTGGCCATCACGTAATCGAAGGCGCCAAAGGCGTTGAAGGGGTCTTCGTAATAGGTGTTAGCCTGCTTGATGTCGCCGCGCAGGTTATTCACCGCGAGGTTCATTTTGGCGAGCTTGACCGTCTCCAGCGTCTTCTCGGTGCCGCAGACGAAGACGTCCAGGTCGGCGGCCTTGTCGGCCTGGTGCTGGAGAATGAAATCTGCCGACTGTACAAACATGCCGCCGGAGCCGCAGGCGGGGTCGAACACCTTGCCGCCATGTGGCTCGATGATCTCGGTCATCAGCTTGACGACGGAGCGCGGCGTGAAGAACTCGCCGCCGCCCTGGCCCTCGCTCAGCGCGAAGTTAGCCAGGAAGTATTCGTAGATCTGGCCGAACACGTCGCCCGTAGCATCCACCGGAATGTCGGAGAAGAGCTTGAGCAGGTCCTTGGGGATATGCTTGTTCTTGTCGCTGCGGGTAAAGCGGTCGTACTCTTCCTGCGGCAGCACGCCCAGCAGCTCGGGCTTGGTCTTCTCGATGCTGGCCATCGCTGCACGAATGGCTTTGGCGATGTTTTCCTTCTCGGGCAGGTTCAGCAGGTAGTCGTAGCGGGCCTGGGGCTTCAGATAGAAACCGCACTTCTCGATGGCGATTTTCTCTTCGCTCCGCTCCCGGCGAGTACCTTGGAGCTTCTTGAACTCCTGCTTGATAGCCGCTTCGTGCTGGCGATACTTGTTGTCGGCGAACTTCAGGAAGATCAAGCCCAGAACCGGCGTGCTGTACTCGCTGGCCTTGAGGTCGGAGTTGGCCCGGAGCTTGTCGGCTGCTGACCACAGGTCGTTTTCGAGTTTTTTTAGCTGGTCGCGATTCATTCTGTTTAGGGGGCTCTCTCAACGTGCCGAGGGGGAGATAAACGCCCTTCCGGAAGGAGTGGTGGAGCCAGCGGAACCCGGTTCAAACCCTCTTGACGGGCTAATGGGGGCGTTTGGGGGTTGTTGGGGGCAAATGAGGACTGGTGGAGCCACGGGAACCCGCTTCACCCCCTCTTGACGGGCCAGTGGGGCTCCTGGGCCAGCGAAGCATTTTACTGGCCCTTAGTGATTTCGGCCAGTCGCCGCCCGTAGTCGGCCCAAAGCGGACAGCGGAAACCGTCCTTCCTCCGATCAAATCCGCGTCACGAAAGGCTGTCGTTAGGCGCTTCCGCAACTAGCCCATTCTGCGTCAAGGAGCGAGATCTGCCCTACGAAGGAATGGATTGCGCCCCGATCACTTCGAGGCGATCCGCGTATCGCGCACCAAGCGCTCGGGCGGGTGCTCTCGACACTGGGGAGGTCGCAATGCTTGACGAATGTTCACCCCAGTGAGCAACTGCGATGCGTTCGGAACTGTATCTCTAGCGCGCCGAACTATGATCCCTTGAGCGAGTCGCCCAACTTACCGCTCGTGGCAACGCCGCCGATCAGGCGACCAATCGAACATCGCCGCCGTGTTTCAGCCTTGAAATCGGCTGCGACACTGCTTAAGTCGACCAGCTATCTCTTAGTTCATCTTGCCGCTCACATCAGCAACAACGCTGTTGACAGCTGATGTCTTGGCACACAGCTGCAAGACCTATGCCGAAAACGCATTTACGTCCAGCTCGAAGATCGATCGCCTGAGCTCAGCGCGCAGCCTTCAGACACCAAAGCCTATGCGACGAAGCGGCTTCACCGGAGCTCGATCCGTGATCTCCATAGGCTCTACATTCATACCGATCTATAGAATCTGACCCTCTTCACAGAGCCCATGATGCCTACCTCAAGAAATAGACTCCGGCATTATCAAATCGCCAACAATCAAGCAGAGCGCTCACCAACGCTCACGTTGTGACAAAGCACGACGTTGCCCTTCGCTCAATCATTACGATAGCGACGAAGTGTAATTCGCAGTCTCAGACCCTCGCTCACTCAACGAGTCACCTCTGCGCATTTCACCTACCTACGCTTGAGATTACAACACGCCATATCAAGCAATCGAAGCCAGCTAACGCTATCCCAGAACTCCGGCCACGCTCCCCACCACTCAAACTATGGAGACGAATACAGTGATCAAGATACTTATGACCATTGTTCTCACACTCGTTTCATTGAAAGCGATGGCAATCGATCTGAGTCCTAATCAAATCGGCGGAGGAAATATTCCAGGCACCTACCCCACGATTGACTTCCATCTCCGAAACGGGGACTGGGCACCAAGGCTAACCCTATCCAACGCCGCCGGTGATCAGTACAAGGTATCAATTCATTCCGTAGCCGCCTATGACAGTCAGCTAGTTACGACGAACACAGACTATCCTTTGAGTTCGATGCGAGTGCGCGCCGGCGATAACCTAACTTTTGTCTATCAAGCTGCGCGTCAGCAATGGAGTTTCGATGGCCCTACGCTTAGTCCGAACACCAATGGCGGCAGCGGAACCATTTCTTCGTTCCCCGCCGGAAATTTTCTGCGCTTCAAATTAGCCAACGGCGACTGGGCGCAGACAGTTACTCTTCCTGCGACCGCCCCAGATGGCAGCTTGATTGTCATTTCATCTACCGCCTCGGTAGCCAGTCGTATCAGCCCGCAGAACATAAAATACTCAAGCACATTCAACGTACGGACCGGCGATCAATACGCCTTCACCTATCGCGCCAACCTGCAACGCTGGATCAGCATTAAGACACCGATCGTGACACTGAATGCCGCGACTGCAGGCCCTCAGATGCAGGCACCTATCGTGCCGAACACGCAAGTCAAATTCAGCGATGGCAGTTCAATTCAAGAAATCCGCCTTCCTGCATCTGCAGGTGACCGCGACCGCGTGACCATTAGCTCTGATGCGAGCGGTATCGCGACCATCTCAAACGCAAATGTAGATACTACTTCTACACTGAAGATCTTTAATGGATCTCGCTATGAGTTCACCTACATCAGGGAACGCACGCGCTGGGCTGTGCAATCTAGCCCGACTCTAACATTCACAGCGAATAGCATCGGCAATCCGCAGCTACCGGACATGAAATCGCCTACCGCTCGCTATACCTCATCGAATGGCAACTGGATGCCACTAGTACATCTTCCGATCGGGGCCCTGCCGGGTGATCGAGTTATCGTCAAGAGCGATGCGGCATCCGACTTCACTGTTACTGGCCTGAACACTACGTTTGGAGCAACTCTTGTTCGTCGTGGCGAATCCATCCGTTTCATTCGAAATGCAACAGGTGCTTGGTCGCTCGACACCCGCCTTATTACCATGCTGTTGATCTATAGCGAAGAAGCCGCTGCGCATCTGGGGGAAACCGCAGCTCAGATGCGACTGCTGGACGGATTACGACTAACCAACGAAGCCCTCGAAAACTCCAAAGCCAACTTCTACGTTAAAGCTGTCGGCTTGCTCAAACGCCAGTTCGTAGCCAACACATTAGGTGACGTCCTCAGTATCGCCCTCAAGGACCCAGTCGTCATATCGACACGCTCGCAACTGGCCGCTGACGCCGTCTACTATGAAGGGACCGAAGAGGGTTGCGGCCTGGCTTGGCTCACGGCCGGAAAGAACTACATGATCGGAACCGGCTCACTTGCATGCGGCACGAATGTCATGCGTCATGAGTTCGGTCATAACATGGGCTTAAACCATGGCGACTCTCCAGTCGGGGGATCAGCCCCTTACGCCAAGGGATACAGTTTAATCAGGGATGTGATGGGCGGAAACGCCATACCTTATTACTCGAATCCAAACCTGTATACAGCAACCTCGGATGTAGCGCTCGATATGCCAATGGGCATAGCGAACGTGACTGATTCGGTTCGGGCAATGAATGAACGATCTAAGCTCGTATCCGAATACTTCTAGGCCCTTCTCTGCAGTTTGGCCGGCGTAGACCAGCCAAACTGCTTAACTCGAGTGCCAATTTTGCTATAGCCGGTTGAACTCGCTTCATCGGGGGCTCTGCCGGACTCGCTCCCAGCAACCGGTGGAACCGTTGCCGCCTTGAGAGCATTCCATGAAAAAACGAGATCACTCCGTTGAACTCACGCTCGTGCTGATAAGCATTTCCATCGCCTGGGCACTACTGCATCACAACCCACTGCCACGATTTACATATAGTGCTTCGCGAGACAAGTTGCTCAATACGGCAACACCAACTACTGGCTCACCCTCACCAAACATCCTCGCAAGTAGCAGCCTTCACGCCTTCGCCACGCGGCGCAGAGCGACATTCCTGCTGGACGAGACGCATCTAAAGGCAGCGCGACTGCGCACGGATATTCTACAGCTAGCAGACCCGAAAGCAGTCATAGCCGGGAAATTGAAGCTTACAGAGGAGCAAATCAATGATGGCCGCCAGTTTGTCGTCTACGACCTGTATGTGCTCGAGTCAAAGGACGTGGGCGACGCGATTACGGTCTACTTGCCTAGTACAGGTCTAGCATTACGTGGCGCTATAGATAGCGTCGAAGTGAACGGCGATATCATCCGGTGGTCGGGAACGTTTGAAGACTTCAACTCGACTCAAAACGGATTCTCGATCAGTCAGACCATGATCGACGACTACGTGCTAGGCAATTTCGAAACACCTATTGGAAGCTTTAATTTGGAAGCAAAGAACGGTCTCGGCTGGATTGTTGATCAAGCTAAGGATTTCCATCTACCCGACGACGGCTTCGATTACGTCGACACTGCAGGGTTAGCTTCGACCGCCCAATCTTACTAACGAAAATAGCACCTGGTCGATCAAGCCCTCCGACATCTGCCGAGATGAACGGCGTAGCACGCTTGAACAGCGACGTGTTGCCTTGGTAGTTCGAATAGCGAACAGGCCGCTGGCACTTGAACATCGATGCAAGCGCATACTGCCGGAAGTCGACAGAGATGCGGTGGTTCCGAGCACCGGTTAGGACCCTATCCAGAACAATAGTGACTTGCTGATTGAGAGCATAGTAGGCGGCGCGTTGACACACGCTGCATCCACCAATGAGGATCTCAACCACGACACCTACGGCTCACAGAAGGGCAAATGGGACGAGCCTCTGGACGGTCGTTACCACCGGCGAACTTGAATCAGCGCCGGTTCGCGTTCGAGCTTAGCGACGCCAAACTTGGTAAGGGCGTGGGCACGCTGCTAAGGAATCGCGAGACACCCGGCCTTCCTCGCGGACTATATTCTTCCCGACCGGACGCCTCTTTCGAATCAATTTCTTGTACCGACTCGTGGCATCCGTCAGCCTCCGCATACTGATAAGGCCCGATAGATCCAATGCGCGCTGCGCGGTTCGACCTGACGAGCAAATTGGATATAGCAAGTTTCAAGAACCTGCCGATTGAAGACATCTTCTATGAAAAATCAGCTCGAAGCTGCCTCTCTATCTCCAAAAGCTCCACCCTCATATTCAGCTTGCCAGTACGAAAGCCAGGCAATGCCTGTAAACGCTTCAACTCATCCCAAGCCTCATAATCGTCAAAAGGATTGACACTCGTAAAATTTGAGAGCTCCTCTCCACCCGAGCGCCTCGACTGGTCATTCATAACAACTGCCAATCGGTCGATCGCCGCACCGAATTCCCACCCTGAGACAAATAGCAGCAATGTCGCGAATGCGAGCAATGCGGGTTCACGCGATGATCTCTTAGCTCCAGGCGCACAATTGATTGGCGAACAATGTATCGATATGAACGTCGCCAAACGCAATGCCTTTTCATACTCAACCCGAATTGATGCACGATCTAATACATATCGGCCTTGATACGTACTTGCCAAGCCCGCTATCCGCCCAGCTGATTCGTGCAGCCATAGTCGTTCGCGACGGAGAATTTCAAACAGCTCTCGATGCTGCCCCCTATACACAACCGTAGCTGCGGTGCGCCAATCAAAGCCCGGAATATTGACTATTTTTCTAGTGAGTTCGACTTCATACGGGAGCGCCTCGTAGTCTACCTCTAGCGATCCGTGCAGCCCCTGGATCCATATTGGCACGCGTGGATCCAGAGTTACGATGAATTTCGACTCCTTCCTTAAATTGAAAATCCACTCGCGCAGGCCTCGGGCAGAACCATCATCAATTATCTTCAGCCTTATCGCCCTGGCAACCAGCTCTCCAACGCCTCTATTGATCATAGTTCTACCGGTATCAAACCGCACCATGTTCGCAGGCAGCCCTCCAGCTTTTCCACCGAAGAAATCGCACTCCACGGAATGATTTGTAAGCGAGCCCTCCCGGGAAAATTGAAAGCACCAACGCCGCCTCGATATTCCGACAGAAGAGGCGGGAACCTTGGCAATCTCTGCGCCCCTTACAAAGCAAGAGGGGCATTCGATATCCTGACGAATATGTTCTCGCCATATTTCTGGAATTTCATCAGTGTCAGCCGAGAACTGAATGCCTTCGCGACTCGCCAGGATAGACAGTACTTGCTCTACGCCGACCTCATGCCCAATTGAATGAGAGAAACCTGTTAACAGCATATGCACCTCCTTGGTATGAGCGCGCTATATTTACTCGACGGAGTAACGATAGGCAGACCCAGTTCCTTGAGACGTGAACAGCGATATGTTTAATACGGTATGCCCTTCGCGCTTAGAGCATTCGCTCTATGAAACCCATTCCTCGCAGCCGCCCTAGCCTTGCCAAGCGCCGATGGTGACGCGAACAGGCGGACGCGAACGCATATCGTCACTTGGTCGATCTATTTCGCCCCCCAGGCCGCTGCGCAGACTAAATAGCGCCTGCCTCGACAGGAACCTTGCACGGTGGAGTCCAGGGCATCAACATGATGCTCAATAGCGATCTCGGCGGGTACGCTTGGGAAGGCGGCAAATGCGCGACGCTGGACGGAATCTATAGGTGCTGGAGTACAAACCGGAACCCGCCCTGGTCGTTCAACAACCTGGCACCGCTGGCTCATGAGATGGAACGCGGATACGGCCTTCCGCACGCGAACAATTCCGACGGCGACGGAGATCCTTACGACAATCCTTGTGACGTCATGAGCGCCCCCTGGTACAACGCCCTGAGCGACTCGACCTATGAGCCGACTCCTCAAGCACCTGAGCGCATATGGCCGCTCAAGATTGGCCTGGGCCGACTCGGCGCGAAGGATTACGCTTGCCGCGGGCAGCGATAGGCTGAACATAGAGCTGGACCGCGCCAGCCTTTCGGGATCTAGCAATAGCCAGATGGTACTCGTGCCCCTGCCCGGCCAGCCTTCATCGCGCTATTACACGATCGAGGCGCGCAAACAAGACGGAGACTACGAAAGCAACCTGGCAGGCGATGCGGTAATTATCCACCGAGTCGACACTCAGGCTTCGCCCCCTGCTTTCAGTGTCGATGCAGACGTCCCGCCGGCCAATCGTTCGAATAACGAAGGCTCGATGTTCAAATCTGGCGAAATATGGACCGCCCCTGGCGGTGCTTTCGGCGTGCACGTAAAAGCCGCAACGCCCGAGGGCTCTTTGGTTTCGGTCTGCGGCCCTAAGCCCACCGGTAGCGCCCCATGCTTCGCATCGGGCGTCACGCGCCTGAAGTAGAGCGAACTATTTTCATCATTTGCATTAATTCCTGGACAGATCGATACACACTCCAACAGGCATCGAAGGACGCACACCCCGGATTGATCATTGAGCCTTCTTTAGCGCCTTCACCGATTAGCGTTCGGATCGGGCGCCATTGCCACCCTAGGCGCCATTTTCTTTACATCTGCTATCGATCGGCGAGCAACGCGTAGAATATCGGCGACACGGCCCCCGCTATCAGCCCGATCATCGTCCCCACGAGAACCAAAAGCATTAGCACGGCGATCGCACGAATCGCCCAGACCAAGCTATGAGGCCTTAGCATCACAGTCCAACCTCAAGAACGGCTGCGAAAGCCTGAGTCCACGCCCTCCAGCCAAGTACATGTACGTGCCGTCCGCGCAGCCAAACCGAGAAGGCGGCCGATAGCCCGGCCGCCTCCGCACGTCAGAGCAAAGCAGTGTCGACCGAGGGCGGTGCCAACCCCATGCCCAGCGCGACGCCGGTTATGTTTTTTGTAATGCCCGGAGCAACGCCAGACTGACCATCGAAACCGGCCATGATTTCGATCATCTTGCTTGTCGACAACGCGGCCGGCGCCACGGAATCTCTCGAGCTGGTCGCGGTTGTACTCGGCTTCTCCGCCGACGCTACTACCGAATCGCTCGAGTTCGCCGCAGACGCCTGAACCAAATCGATCGGCGCCGTAGTGAACGTGACCTCGTCGAGCCAACGATCCCTGTCGTAGCTGCCCGAAATACCCCGGACGCGATAGCTCTGATAGGGAACGCCGCCGGTATCCAGTGCGATGGTCATATCGGTCTTATCGCCCCCCTTCTCACCTGGCTTAGCGGCCCAAAGCAGATCCGCCTTGGATACCTTGATCCATGCGTTATCCGCACTGAGCGCTTCGACGATATAAGTGCCGTCGCGTGTGGTATCACGCTGATGGATATCGGCCGGGTCGTACGTGGCCTTCAGCGTCAAGGACGAAAGCGCGATCTTGTGCTTCATATCGAAACGGACAGCCACGATTTCGCTGCTGGACATATCGGTCTGATCCAGAGACAGGTCCGCGATCCTGGCTACCTCCTTCTCGACGCTCTGCCCATTCTCCCGCCTGATTTCCTTGACCACGCGCATAGTGCTCGCGCCGCGCCACGAGAACGCCTCGCCGCTAAAGCCACTGCCATCGACCAGGTTGCCGCCGCTGCTCCGGCCGAACCCGGACTCGGTCGACTCGGCGTGGCTGAGGCCCAGATCGAGATAGCCCTGCTGCCACATCCAAACCAACCCGTCTTCTCCACGGGTAGGAGCGGGGACCGATCCGCCCAAGCTGAGCACCGGCCCCGGATGAATGAGCTGCACCAAACCCATCTGCTCCTTCCTGCGCTTCGCCTCCACGGGGTCACTGCCTAACTTGTGAACGTCGCCCTTCTCGCCGATACCCAGAAACTCCCGTGCATAGTAGGTGTCCGACTCCGACGGCGTGCGTTGCAGGAGCGGTAGACTGGTCGACACCTGGATCAAGGTGCTGCGGTTTCCGCTTTCGTATCCCAATCGCTTCGCATTGCCTTCGATCAGATCTTTGCCGCTCACACCAGCCTTGGCCAACTTACCTAATTGGGCTGCATCGCTGACGCCGGCATTCATCAGGCTTTCCACGATCTCGTAGTCCAAGACCTTCGCCTGGGTCATCTTCTCGGCCAAGACGGCTGCCCGGCTCGGCAGGAACCCCTTGTTGATCAGAACCGTTTTCAACAGAACCTTATCTTCATCAGGGTTCACCATGCCGGGCGTGAAGCTGGCCTTCTGTGTCAGATGCCCATTAATCGCCTGGACGAGCCATCCCTGCAGATCCTGCTTCTTCTGCTGACTGGAGACATAATTGCTGTTGAACAGAACCTCCAGTTGCCGCAACTGTACTGAACTTGCGTTCCCCGCCACTCCGTGAAGTATCCGTGGCCTGTCCCAACCGGGAACCTCCAGGGTATCGAGCAACGAAGTCAGCAGCTTCTCGTCATGGGCGTTCAAGAACTTGACCGGCTTGGCGCTGATCATCAGGTATGGCTTGCTCTTGCCGTACAAGGCCAAAGCGAAGTCGGCCAATCGATCCTTACCCAGGTGCTTCTTTTCTAACGAAGCATATACCTCGACGTCTTGCACGGAGAGCCCGTAGCTATAGGCATTCAAGATAAACTTGGGCTGATACCCGAGCGCCTCCAAAGCTTCGGCGTAATCCACCCCTCCCTTCGCATGCAACCAGCTATGCTTCTGCTTTGCGTATGCGATGACAAAATCCTCGGACAATCGCCTATCCGACTGCTTAAGCGCAAGACAAGTGGTTCCGACATCCGATACCGAGGTCAAATCTTCGGCGATCGCCGCCTTTGCCCCTGCTTCGGAGAAACCACTGACCTTGTAGTACAGCTCGATATCCGCCGAATTTGCGCCCCAGGCCAGGCCATCCGACCGGAGAATGCTGTCGACTTGGGTGCCTAATGCCAAACCGCCCATCACCTTTCGAACGGTATTAGCGTCGCTCAGCAGTTGGTTGTTCAGCGCCCGCGTGGCGCTGAAGTTGAGGCCTGGATCCGCCGATATATTCAAATTGATGCCGCTCGTCACCATTCCGCCATTCGGCCCCTCGGCGATTACGGTCAAAATATTATTAGCGCTGAACTTGAGCACGAATTCCGTGTCGTTCGCACGAGCAACCGGTTTGCTTTCGTAAATTCGCGCCGTCGCGGAAAACATAGTGTGTCCGACCCCGTTCCAGGCCCCCTGGGGGACATAGGCTCGGTAACAAAGATAGCCATCTCCATCGACATAGAACGTGAACCCATTCAGACCCGGCGCCCCCGTCGCGAACAGCACGCGCTCGGTGCTCCCCCACGCCGCAGGGGTCTTCAAATAGACAGTGAAATCCCGCTCGCTCGGAAGCAGATTGAAATCCACCGCATTCTCCGCGCTGCGCTCTCCGGAGAGGGCAGCGATTGACGTCAGCTTCGCTTCGCTATCGACTCCGCTAAGGATATAGGGCACCCACTTGTCACGCGGTACTTCCAGCCTTTTGAACAAGGCCTGAGTATCGGCCTCGAAGTCGCTCGGGATAATTGTTGTATCGACACCGGAAGCTTGCAGATTTTTCGATGCGCGGAGCAACCCACTCGGATTGCGATAGTAGTCGTGCAAATAGATCGTCTGACCACCCTTGACAAGCTTTAAGTCGTAGCCTTGCACCGTCATACTATAGTTGCTGGGCTCGAAGCCATCTGTAGAATAGAGAAGGATAGAATTGGCCTTGGGCACTCGCAGTTGGTGCACACCGTCGCCGATCACCAGGACGTTCTCACCTGGCTGGTGAATGAAATAGCCGGTTTCCTCGTCCACCGAAGGCAAAGTAAAGATTTCCCCCTTTATCTTGACTCGCAGATGCCTGGCGTGCGGGTCGATTATGTAGTTCTGCAGAACGATGACCTTCTCGATCTGCGTTGTAGGGGGTACCCGGCCAGATCCGTCACCGGCGACTGACAGGACGATCTCCAGGTCGTCACCCGCGCGTTGTAATCTACTCAACTCATAATTGGAAGAGTTGAGGAGGTCCAGTATGTCCATCTTCATATCCGCGGACGTATTGTCGATGACCGTCCGGGCTGGGCTGCGGCTGGTGACTTCAATAACGTAGGTGTCGGCCCCGTCCAGGCCCGCAAGTTGCGTCGCGATCTCGTCGTAGAGCACATTGCTCAAGGCATCGCCAGCATATGCCGCAGGGATGATCTCCAAGATACCCGCGTTTGCGCCGCGCCGATCCGTGATCTGGGGCTTGGTGGGGCTAGTGAAGTAGCCGGTAACGAGCACCTTTTGCGAATCGGCAAAATCGCCTTGGTACAGAACCAAATCGTTGACGATACGCAACTGTCTATAGGCCTCGCTACCAGTTCCTTGTAGCTCTATCCCTGAGTCCTTTAAGGCGTCGTAAGTTCTCGCATACGTCGGCTGCTTAGCCTTGTCCAGTTCGCGATCTGTCTGCTCTTGCACCGCCACGTTGCTGATCGCCTTCAAATTGCCGATGGCGTTGACGGTCGCCGTCGGAAGTTCGACGCCGATGATGCCGGGCTTCTTGCCTTCTACGTGCGGAGGCACGAGCCATAGACTCAGCGCACCAGCGTTGACGGCCTCGGCATAGCCAAGTATCTCAAGCTTCAGCTTAGGCTTGTCGGGAAGCGAAATGACGGTCAGCGTTCCGCTGCTCACGCTATAGCGCAGGTCATCGAGATTGGCTTCCAGAACGAATTGCATCAACTGATTGGTATGCAGCCTGGCGACGAAGCTGCCGGCGCCCTCCTTCAAAGAATAGGTGTTGACGGCCTTATCGTTGATCAATTCCCGCGGACCCGTGTCCTCGGTCGCCGCGAACACAAAGCTCTTGGCCATCGTGGACAAAGGCAGCCATTGGTCGCCGATCAATCCCAACGAAGTCAACGTGAAGCTGCTGCCGTGAGGGTCCAGAAACTGAATGGCCTTACTGGCGTCGAGCTGTCCGTCCTTTCCATAGATTCCGCTAATGGTAAGAGTGCGGGTTTCGACCCGGGACAATTGGGATGTCCCGAGGTCATCGCGGTTTCGAACTTGGGTTTCGTAGGACAATTGCAGATCGTTACCGGCCCGGCGCGCCCTGATGTCGCGGTGGACGTCAGGCAGATCGATCAATAAGGTTTGCGTCGCCTTCCCGGGTACGCCGAGCAAAGTCACGGTCGCATCGACTTTGCCGTTCCACAGCACGATGTCGTCGCCGGAACTTGAGATCCGATTGCCCTGATTCAGCGAGTAAGTGTTGTTCCCCTTTCCTCCAGAAACGGCCACGTCGGTTCCAGATACATCGAAGAACTCGTCGCTGTCATTGCCCTGGATATCGGCTTTGCCCGCATTGTTGATGATGTAGGACTCGACGCCGCTGACATTGACGCGCTGGTCGACCGACTTGGTGATACCAGGGACCTTCGTTGCTAGATCGCCGTTGCGAGTCACCCCGTCGATCACGACCGCCTGCCCGCTGTAGTTCAGCACTGTCCGACCGTTCTGCGTGCTCAGGCTAACGGCCAGACCACCGGCGTCCAGCACCACCGTATCCTTTCCATCCGAACCGCTGATGGTCCCGACTTCGGTCATGGCATCGAGGTTGAAGGCGTCGGCCTCTACTCCGCCCTCAGCGCCTCTCAACACCGCACCGCTCAGATTGAACAGGTTGCGCTTATCGGCGACCCCTCTCGCGACGTAATTCCTATCGGCACTGGCGAGCTCTGCCCAAACCCCACCGCCGTCGGCGATGCGATTGGAATCGATCGTACGGATATCCTTAAAGTCCGGGCGGTTCTGCAAAACATGGATGAATTCGTCTTGCTGTGCCTTGATGGTCCCATGGTAGACCTGATTCACGCGCTCGCGATAATGCAACGACCTATAGCCGTCCTTGGAGAACAGATCGGACAAATAGGCTTTGGTCTTTTCCCACTCGCTGTTGAGGCTGTTCTGCAACTTCGTGGCATCCGCTTGCGCCGCCTGCTCAGCACGTGCACGCTTCACGCCGTCGGTTTCGATTCCGATCCAGGCGGCGAAGAACGCCTCCACCTTGGCCGCGGTGCTGGCGAAGTACTGGTCGTACTCGGAAACGATCAAGGCGCCCTGGACGATGCCGTTGATGATGAACCCGGCAGCGGCGATGGCGACGCCGATCGGCCCCGCCGAAGCGGCGATGGTACCCAGCACCGAACTGGCAACGGCAGTGCTAAGCGAAGCGGCGATCGATACCCCAGTCAGGGCCAGGCTGACCGCCGTGGTTACCGTCGTCATGACCGTGTTGGCCACCAACGATTTATACTCAAAGCTATTGGTGTCGCCGCTTTCGGACCAGAACGATTTCCACTGCAGCCCGATCGCGGCGAACGTCGCCGGCGCCAGTGCGAGATCCAGTATGCCGGCTTCCACCACCCTGGCGGCTTGGCCGAACCTATCGACGGCGTTGATCGCCTTACTGAACTGGCCCAAGGCTTTCGCGATCCCGGTGCTCAACGGCGACATCGCGACGCCACCGACCGCCATCGCCAGACCGAGGGACTTGTCGGTCACGTTCATTCGGTTCCAATCGCCTACCAACTGGCGGACCGAATTCAACGTCATGAACGCGTTCAGCGCGTGGCCGGCTAGGCTAATTGCGATCTCCTTATTGTGATTTGACAGGACGGTACGCTCGTCATCTACCTTGCTCAAGAATTCCCTTGAAGCTTCCGTTCCCGCCTCTTTCACCTGCGCTCGCAGAGTCCGATATGTCTCACCGGACAGCTTCAGCATCGCGGCGGTGATACGAATGCGATTCATCGCACTGGCCGAATCAATGAACTGATTCAGTTTGGTGACATCGATGTTGATCCCGCCGATTTCGCTTCTCATTGCGAGCTTGGAATGAATCAGGAACTGCCCGGCATCCTCTTCTCCCCAGGCCGCGATCTTCATCGCGGCGCTGGCATCGCTGTCGTACCGGACTTTCCGTTCGGCCGCATCCAATGCCATCCTCTGCAGGATTTCGATCTTGGACAGACCGGGATTGGCTGCACTGAATTTCCGGAACTCTGCGATATCGAATCCGGACGCCTCGCTGGCCTCGACATACAGCTTCTGCACCAGCTGCCGCTGCGCTGGATCCAGGCCTTGCGCCAAAGACAGCCAGTTCGCGCGTACCGATGCGCTATCCCCGTACCACTCTTTTATCTTGCCAGCGACCTCAACCTCCAGGGCCGAAGGGTTCGATTTATCGAGTGTTTCAAGCAGCCAGCCAGCTCGCACATCGGTCAACGGCCCGTCGCGCAGCAGCACCGCGATATCGCCTCCGATGCCGGACAGCTGGCGTTTCACGATATTCGCCAACGCCTCGAGCTCCGCCTGCGTCGGCACCTCGAACATCGTGCCGACCAGCCTAACCGGGTCGAAAGCGATCTTTTTCCCGGAAACGTCCGCACCTAATGTTGTCGCAAGCTCCGGAGTAAGCGGGCTTCCATCGAACGCCGCTCCGAGGTCGAACAATAGGACCAGCGAGATATGGGTTCCATCGATCTTAACCGTGCCCATGGTCGCCAGTTGCTGGCGTGCGGCGGCTCGATACGCGACGTCGTCCTCAGCGTTCACCAGCGCACGGGCGCCCAGGCCGACACTACCGGGCAAACCAAGTTGAACCATGCCGATGCGCTTGATGACGTCAAGCAACTTGGCGTACTCGACGGGACTCGCGAGCGCCACCTGCAGTCCGGTTTCGTCTAGGTCGTTCCCGGCCGCATTTGGGTAGAAGCGACTCAGGGCCGCTCTCTCGGCAGCATTGAGGCCGGACAGCCGATTGTTTGAGGCGCGGATGTCCTCGACCAGTTCCTCGACGTTGATCAGGTCCGGTCCGATCAGCACAATCCGCTTGGACTGTTCGCGGGTCTGGACGACCCCGCCTTCCCAGCGCCATCGATAGACCACTTTATTGTCGTCCACGACCGACGCGATTCTATTGTTGTCCACGACCGACGCGATCTCTCTCGACGCCGAAGTCGGCCACTTGCGGCCTTCACGATCGATTGCCAGGTCCGAGGTATGTATCGACACCTCAATCAAGGGCGACTTGAGCGCGCTGGCGAAGCGGTAACCGAAGCCTTCTGGCTCGCCGTTTCGCTCGAGGGTGCAACCCACCAGGCTGATCCGCGCTGGCGTGCCGACATTCTTCTGGATGGTCTCGGTCAGTTTGGCGTGAAAAGCTGTCAGATGTCGAGCCAGGTTCGCGGCCCCCATCCCGCCCAACGTGCGCTGGCCGTTCGCATCGCTGCGGCCGTGCCCGACTATCTGCCAACGCATCAGCGTATCGCTGGCTGCCAATGCCGGCATATCGCCGTAGACCACTCGGTAATTGCCCTGCTCGTCCAGTTGGACGATGACGCTGGTAGTGGGATGCTTCGCGGCAAGGCGGGCGGCGGCCTCGGCCGCGGCTGGGTCGTTCTCGAGCTGAAGAATGATCTGCCGGCCATACCGGCTATCGCTATCCTCATAGCTCTTACCTACCTGCGCAGGCGCCCACTTGTCGACATTGACTCCCGTTACCAACCGCGGCGCGACACCCAACTGCGGACTGTCGTCGATGAAGTCGTCGAACTCACCGGGGATCTCCGGAATTTCCTCGTCCGGAAACTCGTTATTGGCGTCGACCTCGAACTCGTGAGAACTGTTGACGCTACGGCTGACCAAGCGCAGATTACTGACATCGTTATAAGCATCCAACATTTCGGCCACACTCACAGTGCCGCCCGGCGCGTCATCGACCATCTTCTTCGACAGTACGTCGAACGGCACATGGTGATCGATGTCGAACGCGTCGCGAGTCACAAGTTGCCCGGAGGCGGCGCAGCGAAACAGCGGCACTTCTTGTGTCTGGCCCGCGGCATTGGTTACCGTCACACTGCGCACATAGGACTTATGCAACTCGGCCTCGAACCACTTCCCGAGCACCTTGGTATCGAACCTCAATCCAACGCGGCCGTCCTCCGGTACCCAGCGCTGGTTCTGCGTGGCCGTCGTCCGGCCCGCCCAATCCAGGTCCGGGTCGAAATCCGGATGATTCTTTGTTGGATCGAATGCAAAGTGCCTGTCGACCCAGGCACGCCACTCCCTGGAGTCGGCGCCGAAGACGGCCAGCGTCTGATCGGCGCTGTCGCGGGCGCGATTGATAGCCGACGGCAGCATACGCAAGTTCTGCACATCGTTGTAGGCCATATTCGCTTCGGCATGATTCGCCACCCCAACCTGGCCAAAATAGTCGCGCCATTGCACGATGTGGTCGATGTCGAGTGCATCGCTGGTATGCCAGGTGTTGCTAGCGGCGTGGTAGTACAACATCACCGCGACAGCGCTCTGTCCTGACGCAGATGGAAGCATGAACGACTTCGGCTGCATGTTCTGGCTCGCCCAGTCGTTGCGCATGAATTCGTTCGTGGCCTCGTAGAAGCTGACGCTCGTGCGGGGTTCGCTACCCACCCACGGCCTGTCCGCGATTTTGGAGGAGTGATTGGGCGGCACCGCACCCTCCCAGCTGACCAGCGTCACTGTTTTGCCGTTTTTCAGCGTCTGTTTTGTAAATTTGTATGCCACGTGGAAGCTCTCTGATGTCGATCGGTATTAGTTGTCTCGCGCTCGCTGCCTGATCCGCTCTCCGCAGCTTCCATTCAACCCATTTGCAATCGCCACAATCGGGCGTAAACCGTATCGCGCGCGACAAGCTCGCGATGCGATCCGTTTTCTACGACCGCTCCGCTATCGATTACCAGGATTCGGTCGGCATGGCACAGCGTATTGAGCCGGTGCGCGATACTGATGACTGTGCGCTCCTTGGCGATGACGTCTATATTGGCCATGATCGCCGCCTCCGATTCGTAATCGAGCGCGCTGGTCGCTTCGTCCAGCAACAGGATCTTGGGCTGGGTGAGCAGCGCTCTAGCTAAGGCGATACGCTGGCGCTGGCCGCCCGACAAGCGCGAACCTCGTTCGCCGACCTGGGTGCCGTAACCCTCGGCCAGAGATCGAATAAAGGAATCGGCGCCGGCCAGAGTGGCCGCCTCGACGACTTCCGCCTCCGACGCCCGGGGTCTGCAGAGCGCGATATTTTCCGCTACCGTTCCCGAAAAGAGCACGCTTTCTTGCGGCACCACGCTCATTTGGCGACGCAATGCAACTGGATCCGCGATAGCGAGATCGACGCCATCTACCAATACCTGGCCGCGCTGCGGGACGTAGAGCCGCTGCAACAACCTGCCTATCGTGCTCTTACCCGATCCGGACGCCCCGGTGATTCCGATGAATTCGCCCGGTCGCACCTCGAAGCTGAGGTTGCGTAGGACTTCCTGGCCATCCTCGCCATAGCGAAACTGCACCGCGCGAAACACGACGCCTCCCTGCAGCTCAGGGATCGACGCCAAACCGCCGTTACCGTTCTCCGTGGGCTCATCCAGAACATCTCCAACCCGCCGCAGAGAGATCAACGCGTGCTGCAAGTCCTGCCACGTCTGCGCCAAACGCAGGATCGGCTGGGTCAGGTGGCCGGCAAGCATATTAAAGGCGACCAATTCACCAGCGCTGAGCTTGCCGTCCATCACCAAACGAATGCCCCACCAAAGGAGCAAACCACTGGACAGCTTTTGAACCAAGCTGACTCCCTGGCCGATGGCTATGCCCAGCACACTGGCATGAAAGGCTGCGCGGACGAACTTCGCGAGCTCGCCTTCCCATTGCCGTAGGAAGCCACCCTCAGTAGCGGTGGTCTTTATGACCTCGATACCTGCTATCGATTCGGTCAAGAACGCCGTGTTGTCCGCGCTGAGCTCATACTCCCGCTTCGCCCGGGAGCGCAGAAGCGGACCAAAGACCATCCAGATCAGGAAATAGATCACCAGGGTCCCGACGACCGCCAACGTCAGTTTGGCGCTGTAGGAGATCATCGCGGCGATGAACAACCCGAGGAATAGCAGGTCCAACACCAGGGTCAGGGTTGACCCGGTGAGAAACTGGCGGATATGGTCCATTTCGCCGATTCTGGCGATGATCTCGCCGGTCTGGCGCTTCCGGAAATACCCCATGGGCAATGCCATGAGATGCTGATAGACGCGTGCAGAGAGCTCCGAGTTGACTTTGGCGGCGAGATTCGAGAACAGCCAGGAACGCAGAAACCCATACGCGGGCTCGAACACGGCCAGTGCCAACATCGCGATTCCCAACACATGCAGGCTGGAAATACTGCGGCTCACCAGTACCCGATCTATGATGTTCTCGAAAAGTGCAGGCGTAGCAAGTGCGATGATCTGCAGCACCAACGATACCAACAAGATGTTTCTGAACTGACCGATATGTTTCGTTATCGATGGAATGAACCAACCGAATCCGAATGGCCGTCTATTCGGACGGTCTGTGGCTTCGCCTAAGAGGATCGCCTGCCCTCGCCACAGTTCGGCGAGGCCCGCGTGAGTCTCGTCCAGGCGCGTTTGCGTGCCTGGGTCATGAAGTATCGCCCTTTCCGTGTCCGCAAGCTCAAGCACTAACCAGCCTTTGGCCGTGTTGATTAGCGCTGGGAGCGGCAACGCGCCGATCCGATCAACCCCGGTATCGACGCTGCGTGCCCTGACACCGATCAAGCGAGCGCATCGACAAATGTCGTGGCTGCCGACCGGCCCATGCTCCAGGCCTAGCCGATGACTCAGTTGCCCGGGCTCAACGGATACGCCGAAATGACGCGCCGCATAAGCCAGGGCGCTTAGGCCGCTGTGCGGTACAGCTATAGCCCCTACTGCGGTACGCAGCTCTTTCTCGACTGCGGCCATTACCGTTCCCTCAGCGCTTCCGAACCATACTCGCGTAGGGGACTAAGCAGATAGTCGATGACCCTCCGCTCGCCCGTGCGAATTTCTGCGACCACGCTCATGCCTGCCTGCAGCGAAAGACTCTTGTCCTCGGACGACATATGGAATCGCTGCAGCTCGACTCTTGCCGGAAAAACCAAACCCAGTCTTTCGTCCTTCACTGAGTCGCGCGAAACATGGATGATCTTTCCCGGAATCGTGCCGTAGCGGGTATAGGGATACGAATCGATCTTCAGCTCTACGGCTTGGCCAGGACGCACGAAGCCCACGTCTCCGTTCAGCACCATGACCTCCGCCTGCAGCCCTCTCTCGCTAGGCACAATAACCATCAACTGCTCGCCAGGCTGTATCGCGCCTCCAAGGGTATGAACCGCCAGCTGTTGTACGACCCCCTCTACCGTTGCCCTCAGACTACGTAGACGAAGCTTTTCATTGGCCCTGACTAGCTGCTGAGAGAGCCCGGAGATCTCGATCTCTACCGCACTTAAGCTGTCGTGGTACTCCTTCGCGGTTTTCGCCAAGTAGCTGTTACGTTGGCCTACCATAGATTCGTGCTGGGCCTTGAGAACACCTAGTTCAGCCTGTTGCTGAGCGATCGAGCGTTCTATTTCCAGCCTTTCTCTTTCTTGTTGCTGCAGCTCCACATTCGACAGCAGCTTTCTTTCCGCCAATGCACGGTAGGCCCCTAATCGATCCTGTATGTTCTTCGCAAGCTTTCGTAGCGCAGCGATATCGGTTCCGCGCGCATGCTGGCCGGCCCGATTGATGCCCATCTCATCCTGCAGAGCGACGAGATTGGCCATCCTTTCTCTTGTCACGCTAAGAAGATGCTCTTTTGCGCGAGCGACTTCCTCGCTGGGCACTCCCTCGGGAGGAACGAAACCGCCGACCGGATCGTCTGTTAGCAAGGCTTGCAGCCTGGCCCGTTCCAGGAGTTTGAAATTGAGCTGGCTACGCAGCTCGCTCAGTTCAGCGTTAGCGCCGACAGAATTCAAGCTGATCAGTAAATCGCCGGCCTTGACCCGCACACCATCGCGTACATGAATGGCCGAAATTTCACCCGCCTCGATGGCCTGTACTACCTTAGAGTTGCTCGGCACCAACAGGCGCCCGACAGCGTCCGCTTGAATATCGAGGTGTCCCAATATCGCCCAAAGTAGCGCCGCCAGGAACACAAAGATCAGAGCAGCGGCGGTTCTGCGCGACCACGGCACCGGCGGGCGCTCGACGATCTCCAAGAACCCTGGCTGGAATTCATACTCATCGCGGCTTCGCTTGGGAACAGCCGAACCGCTGCTCTTGCCAAATAGATCCCTGGAAACCGACTTAATGCGATTCATGAACATCTTCCGCTCCCGTACCGCCAAACGCCCGCTGTAGTTCGTATAGCCTGGCGTAGCAGCCTCCGCGAACAAGCAGTTCTTCGTGACTGCCAATCTCAGTAACTCGACCTTGCTCCAAGGTGACGATTCGATCGCATCGGCGCACCGCAGACAGGCGATGCGCAATCGTGATGACCGTTCGCCCTCTGGCAATTTCAGCCATGTTTTCTTGAATGACGGCTTGTGACTCATCATCGAGAGCGCTCGTGGCCTCGTCGAATATCAGCACTCTTGGGTTCGCCATCAGCGCCCGGGCTATCGCGACTCGTTGACGCTGCCCCCCAGAGAGAGAGCTACCCGCCTCCGCTAGTACGGTGTCGTAGCCAAAGGGCAACTGCAGGATGAAATCGTGGGCGCCGGCAAGCTTTGCCGCATGGGCGACATCGTCCAACGACGCAGCAGCATCTCTGATGGCAATGTTATGTCGGACACTACGATTGAAGAGATAGCTCTCCTGCTGAACCACGCCGATCTGGCTGCGCAGATACTTGGTATCCATTTGATGAAGCGGAATACCGTCAAGATGGATCTCGCCCTCGTCCGGGGAATGGAGCTTCTGCAGGAGATGAGCCAGCGTGCTTTTACCTGAGCCGGAAGGCCCAACGATACCGATGCTCTCCCCCGCGTTGATATCGAGATTGACCCCCTTGAGCACTGGCTCCGAATCCGGCTGATACCGGAAAACAAGACCGCGAATTCGCAAGGATCCGATGATCGGGTTCTCGGGCCTCAACCCAACCTGCTCTTGCTCGGCCGGCAGGTTGAGCATGTCGCCCAGTTTTTCCACCGCAACTCGTGCCTGAACGAATTGCTGCCAGAGCTCTATGAGCTTCGCGATGGGCGCATTGACGTGTGACGCCATCATACTGAAGGCGATCAGTTGCCCGATCGTAAGTTCCAGGGAGGTAACCATGCTGGCGCCGACCCAAATGATGCCGACCGCAACAACCTTCTGCAGCAGCACCACCCCATGACTGACGGAGCTATTCAAGGTTTGGGTATGGAAGCCTGCCTCGACCGCCTCCGCGGCTTGCGATTCCCAACGGCGAAGCATTCTCGGCTCCACCGCCATGCTCTTGATTGTCTCTACGCCCCTGACAGATTCGTTGAGAAGTGACTTGTTCATTGCAGCGGCTTGGAACTGCCTCTCGATGCGCTTCTGCAGCGGTCTTGTACTCGCATAGGCAAGAGCCAGGTAGAACGGTAATCCAGCAAGCACGACCAAGGTCAAGGTCCACGACAGACGCGCCATCACGTAGAAGAAGACGAAGGTAAAGATCACGTCTACGCACAGGGTCAACATCGACCCGGTAAGGAAGTTGCGAATCCCCTCCAATTGCTGTACCCGGGCGATGATTGTCCCGATCTGACGGGACTTGAAGTACATGAGAGGCAAGCCGAGAACGTGTCTAAACAGCTTCACTCCGAGAGCTATATCTATCCGGTTGGTGGTGTGAGTGAACAGGTACTCACGCAGCCCGGTTAGAACCACTTCCCACAGCCCGACCACAATCAGTGAGGCTGCGAGAATATCCAGCGTAGACAGCGCCTTGTGGACCAAAACCTTGTCCATTACCACCTGGAACAATAGGGGCGCCGCGAGAGCGAGCAACTGCAAAATCAACGAGATGAGCAGCACCTCGCCAAGTAGGCGCCTGTGACGAATGAACTCTGGGATGAACCAGCGGATATCGAACTTGAGCGATGAGTCGAGTATGCGGATGACCTCGCCTGTCCAGTCCGCCTGTAGTTGATCGTTAGTCACGACCTGCGGGGCTGAGTCACCGGGACAGAGCACCAGACCCTGCGTTGGGGATAGACCCAGGAGTACCTGGTAGCCGCCCCCTTTAGCTCGGAAGGCCAAAGGCACCTTAGAGGAGCTTAATTTCCGATAGCGCACGCTCGACAGCGCCAAACTAGTGCCGTGTACTTCGCCGTAATGAAGCACAGCGCGTTTCAGCTCCGTGGTAGCAACCGCGTAGTCAGGATCCTGATCCCGGCCTTTTGCGAGTCGTAGCAATAGACGGCAACAGCCCAGAGCCGAAGCTAACTCATCGGGAGGACGACGCTCCTGTTCATTTCTATTTGCCATAATTTGCCTCGAAACCACGCCCAACCGACTAGCAATAGAGCACCCGAGACCAGCCTCAGCTTCTTCCTACGGATTTCTCCAACTGCATATTAAGTAGCTAATCGGTAGCCAGGAAACTGGGAAAACTCTTGGCACACTACGGCTGGAACGGCCCACGCGCTGATCGCCCCCCCGGCATTGCCTGTTCGCGAATCAAGTGGCCTCGGTCTTTGGCTATGCCGCTCCGCCGAATTCGAACGATTTCGGTTGAGCAGCAGGAAACTGCCCTGGTCCTATCTACCAGTTTCTTCTGGCATCTACTTTCCTATCGACTCCACCAAGAAGACGCTAACGTTCTGCTGCAATCGAATGACCGCCCCTGATGACACCGGCGTTGAAATTCGGCTCCACTTGCAAACACCATCGTTAGGTAGATTGGGGGAATTTTCCGCGCTAGACCGTGTCGGTGAGTATCTATTCGGCAGAACTATGCTCGGCGCGAATCAGCAGATTACACACAATAGAATTTCTACGCTGGTGAACTTCTCCGAGAGGGACTCGTTAGCAGAAGACGCCCGTCTAAGCACCCGTGACGATCTGGCCAGGTCGCCCCCACTTCTATCGCGGATTGGAACAAAATTCGCCCATGTTCGCTGCGCGGCGCAGCGTTTACGAAGCTGCGTTCTATCTTCAACTCGGCACTGAGCAGCTCCATTAGGAACTGCGTTGCCGGTGCTCCGGCTCCATTATCGTCCATGGCGACTTTGGCCGATTTCGGACATCCGCTCTGCAATCGACAAATTATGCAGGTTGTGCATCGAAACATTGAAGGCGCGATTGATGCCAATGTCCGCTCGCATTAAGACAGCGCGATCATGAACCACGCGCTCTGCCACAGCTAGGGTCAGCGCGTTGATGAGGTCGTCGCGCTCCGCAACCCGGATTACATCGGGGACTCGAATCCATCCTGGCTCCATATCTGACCAGCGTAAGAGAGCTCCTGCTCCAACGAGCGAGCCACGCCTAAGGTCTATCTTTGGCTGGTAAACCAGTTGCAGATCCGTGCCGATGCCATCGCAAATTCCATCGTATATCAGCGCTGCTGCCGGGGGACTGCGGCCGTCTTCCGCACTGTCGAACTGTATTCGCGAAGCTTCTCTATCACAGAATCGAGATCCACTAATTTCGACACGGCCCCGAGCAAGTCAGACCTTTCGCTTGGGCAAGTTTCTTGCTCACGTCCAATACACGATGATCCTCGCCACTCAGCAGGACGATCGCCGGGGCTTAAGACAACGAAGCGACCTGACTCATCAGGTGGATCCCGTCCATGTGCGGCATATTTAGATCGCAGATCATCAGCTCGAAAGGGCCGGCCGCCAGCCGCTCCAGAGCATCGATGCCACTCGCCTCGGTATCGAAAGATTCACAGCCCGCGCTCATGAGCAGCGCAGAAATGATTTCCGTAATCATTGCATCGTCGTCTACGATCAGCATCTTGAATCCGTTCGTGTGGGACGTGCTGGGCACGGTGGCGTCTCGCATTGCGGAAGATAGCAACGAAAATTGCCTAACTGCGCTCGCAGAACGGCCGGCAGACCAGAGGAGCGACCAGCCCCTCCCTATGCCATAGTTCACTTATGAATTGACGGGCATGCCTTCGATAGGAGTATCTACATTGGATACACGCAGACTCCTGACCTATCCATGATTTATGCCACCGGCGCCTCAAACAGGGCAATTATTTGCCCTGACTGCTTTGCAGATAGTTCCTAGCCAACGACAGTGCGAGTCTAAGCTCTCGCTTCGCTGTTTCAACATGCCGATTAAATAATGCCTCATCGCCTGCAGACTGCGATGCCGCACGCTCTACTCGAGCCAATGCATGACCCGCCGACTCCTGACCCAACTGAAAGCAGCCCGACTTGAGCTTATGGGCCAACTCACCAACTCTGCCGAAGTCCCTGCTCTGCATTGCTCTCTCGAGAGAGATCAAGTCAGCATTCGTTGTGCGGACAAAGATATCAATTACGCGATTGAAGGCGGATTGATTTCCCCGAACACTATCCATCAATGGAGAAAATTCCGCCTGGAGGTCCTGTATTAAACGGTCTCTCTGCCTGTCCAGCTCAGACGCTTCGAGAGTTTTCAGCAACTCGGACAGCTTATCTTTAAGGGTGTCGATCGACAGCGGCCTGGTCAAGAATCCATCTATATCGAGCTCCAAACAGCGCTCTTGCTCGGCAGCAAGAACGTCTGCCGTAATCATGACAATCTTAAGACGCGGGCTGCCGGTGTCCGCCTCTTGCTTGCGGATGCGGTCAGTCAGCCGATATCCATTCAAGCGCGGCATTTGCCCGTCGGTGATAAGAAGCTTGTAGCGGCCAGGAGGAAGCTGAAGCGTGCTCCATGCCTCCTCTCCGTCCTCGGCGGATTCGTATGTATATCCAAGTCGAGCCAATTGCCTCATTGCCACTTCGCGATTGATCAAATTGCCCTCTGCCAACAGGATCGGATGATCATGCTTGGCTATAGTTTCCGTGTGCAAAGCAACCCCTCCCATTTCTCTCCTCCCTCCTGCCGAGCGCCCGGTAACGAGCTCTATGCCATACGTAAGCGCGGAATGCGCAGTGGGTTCCCTTCGATCCACACAACTCCTGGCGATCGCGATTTCGATTGAAGGAGGTGCCCAACAGCGATGACTGGCATGACGGACGTTCTCGCTTCGCGTCGGAGCGACGCGATATGGGCATCCGTCGGCTCCCTCTTGTCGATGACCATCGCATCTACCGATGCAAGCTCGGTGTTCTGAACTCTCGCAATTGCCGACTCGGAAGTCTGAGCGACTTCAACCGTTGCACCCAGCCAGCGCAGCGGCTCATGAATGAACCTTCTGGCATCGTGCTCCGCGGCGATCACTAGAATCGTCATTCCTCGCAATGGCTTCGACTCAAAGTCCGCCACCTCCACTACCGGCGCAGCAATGGCCCGGCTAAAACATGTGCCTGCGCCTATCTGACTCTTGCATTCAACCCCTCCCATCGCCTCGATGAGATTCTTGACAGTGCTCAGTCCCAGCCCCGTCCCTCCGAATCGACGCGTCGTAGCGGCGGAAGCCTGCCTGAATGGCTCGAACGGTAGTACGTATCGGAATCCGTTCAAGACGGCCGTTCGCCCGATCTAGTCGCTGCAGAACTCCGTCTTGATTACCTATCCACAATGCGTCAGAAGTGTCCGCAAGCAATAGGGAAATTCTACTTGCGAGCGAATCCGGAACGCTCGGATCGCGGTCCAGAGAATAGAAGCTATGACCATCGAATCGATGGAGACCATTGTTTCCGCCAATCCAAATGAATCCGTACTTGTCAACAAGTACCGTCAACGCTCTATCGCTGGCAAGCCCCTTATAACGATCAAAAAGATCGAAGGAGGTTTCTCCACTGTCGTGACTTAAATGAACTGATAGAAGCGGCGTTGCGATGGGAGCGGCATTACCCCCGCCGGGATTAGCAGGACTAACGAGAGCAATCCCATTACCAATCGCCGCATAAGATTCATCCCCGTCGGATCTAGACCAATAGCATCTGCCTAGTCCGCGCACCAGTAGCAAACAAGCTTTCCTGGATTTAGTATCGGCTTTGCATTCCACGATAACTATAGACAAAAGGAAGCCCAGCACGCCAGACAAAGGGGAGGCTGCTTTTTAAGGCGGATCTATCTTCACGCCCGCCCCTTGAAAGCGCTCGGGACGCAGGCTTGGGGTCAAACAACTTAGTTGCAGAAGTATGTGGCACCAGCTTAGGCAGCGCACTTTCGAACATAATTTTAACGACGCGCTATTTCCTTTATGTCCGGGTAACGGCACGTTCAATAGTCAGCATCGGGCCTCTGATCGAACGGGCAGACAGGGCCGTGTCGGCACCCATCGCAACGAACATGAGCTTCTGCCAAGGATCCGGAAATGAGCTGATCTTCCCAGCCCATCATCGCTCCACAGTTACTTCAAGAGGAAATGACGGCATCCCGATCACGATACTGCGCTTCTCTTTCGGGAAGCTCTGGCCTTGGCAAGCCCCCCATTGCAGCCAAGATAACTACGCAGAGATCACCTTGACTCTCGAAGCCTACAATAGGGCCGAGCGAATACTTTCGCGACTGCTGACGACCCCAAGCATCAAAAGCCTCATCCCAGATATCGCTTTGCCGTGCACCGCTACTATCCAAAAACGCGGTCAGTGGAATGACGATATACCAGCCGCCATCGCGAGCCGGCTGCCAACGATCGTCACCCAATTCATGGAGCCACGAAAAGCTTAACATATGACCTCCAAAGACTTGAGATTGCGTTAACCAAAACGAGGAAATAGCGGCGCCTAGAGCACTCTCACCTAGTTTAGTTTGACCTTCTCGAATCCATGTCGAGCCAGCTTATCTATGCGCTTGGCTCCCGCGCAGTGACAGGAACAGGGCAACGATGGGCTCAAATCATTAGCATCATCACAACTTACGGTCGATCGGCTTGCCGCGCAATTGCCAACAACTCCGAGCTACTGCCTCGAGCTAGTGCCTAGTGACCTCACCATCTGCCGAATCGGACCCTACTTGACATCCTCCGATCCGACGAGCGACGAATTCTTCTGCGCGATTCAGGGAGCACACGATCTCCGGTCCTCGCTCGCGATAGGCGTCAGCAAAGAGCTCGTCCGGAGTACGCGCCAAGTCTGCCGCTGCCTCCGCCGCATCGCGCTCACCTACCTGCAGGCAACTGAAGAAGATTAAACGTGCGATATCCCGTGCGGCCAGCCATCGCCGATCACCTGCAGCTTTGTCAAGTTGATGCAGATCCTTAGTCGCAGAGCGATAGAACTCCCATACGACCCGCTGAACCCGGTCTTCATCGTTATGAAGCAGTCGGGCGAGCTCCGGAAAGTGGGCTGTCATCAACGATTCTCCTCACAGGCTCTAACAGTTCTTAGTCCCGCTCTATACACACAGACCCTCATGAATCTCCATTGCCAACTCGGCGAAGCCTACACGCATGATACGCATCTTCCATATGAGCTCGCACCCAGAAAACTTTAGCTGCACTGCAAACTACAGTTGGCAACTGGGACTGCGTTTTCAGGCTTATCTATTTCCTGAGCATGCGACATTCAGCAACATCAAGATTGAGGTAACAGGCAATTGCGGCGCACGATAGAGCATCTAAAGCAAGTAATCGAGCCCGTGCTGGACGAGGTACTTTCCGATTTCATCTTTAGATTTCAAACCGAGCTTACGAAACGCGTTGTACTTATGAAACGCCACAGTCTTGTAGCTGCGATTGCTATCAATCGCAATCGCTTGCAAATTCTCCCCTCGCGCTAAGGAAATTATAACTGCGCGCTCCCCGCTAGTCAGCTGGCGCCAAGGATGCTTAGCCGCCACATCTAAGTCGATCGCCGGATCAACATAGCGCCCCCCTGCGATCACGGCATTGATCGCCTCGATTGCCACCTCTGGGCCGCTGGCCTTTGAGACAAAACCACGAGCACCTAACTCCATCAAAGTCTGGGCGAGGAATGGCTGCTCCGAACCAGTGTAAATTACCACTTGAAGGTCAGGCAGCTGAGTCAAAACGGCTTGCAGCAACGGGGCACTGTTTAACCGACCGGGCATATGTAGGTCCAGCACTAAGCAGCGCCAGACCTCCGCCTGCAGACGAAAGAGCAGCGCGTCACTTCCCGTTACAGAACCCACAAGAACGCGGTGCTCACCGAACGCGGCCTTTATCATCTCTGCGAGTGCAACGATGATAATGGGATGATCATCGGCGATCAGGATACTTAAGGGTAATGAGTCATCGCCCATTCTTCACCTGCCTCGCCCCTTACCTTCTGAGGACGCAACATATAGCAGCGCCACATAGCCCATCTCAAGCGGTCAGCGAGCCCATGTGCGGCGGCACCCGACAGCCTCCCAATAGGCATATCTCACGCCGTCAGCGGCATTCGCACTGAAGGTACAACAAGACGTCAACAAGGCAGCCGACCAGTACATTTTCATAGGGCTATCTATCCAAACGCTGACGGAACCTCCCTCGCAACCTTGCCACGCTGCCCAAGATCCATTGTCATTAAGCGCCGCCCCCATCAAACACCATTTGGCTGCAGCCGGTATTTGTCGAATTTCAGCTTGATCATCCGCGCACTTCGATGACTGCTACCGGCGCTCGCGCTTTCGTTGCTCATCTCGATGCTTGACCAGAAGCAGGCTCAAAAGAGCACCCAGGTCACTCGCACCAAGAGCGCACTCGACTCTCGACCAAATATTCGCTTCGTACCAGCGTAAGTAGCGGATATAGACCGATCGGCGCGAACCGTACTTCGCCGGCAGTGCGTTCCAGGATGCTCGATTGACCGCTACCCACAACACGGCTTCGACGAAGCGCCTGTATTGGTTCCTATCGTGCTTCGCTCTGCTCGCTATATTCCCCGAGAGGGATGCGACTATGAAACTCCACTGCTCATCGCTTAAGTACGCCTTTGATTCGGCCGAGGCAAGTTCGTACTTGATCATGCGAATTACCTCCCCAAAGAGCGGGAACTATGGACTCCTCTGGCACCTAATTTTCTAGCTCGAATCATCTACAATAGACAGGTGAAGCGCACATTCCATATGCTTTACTCGCATCCTTTCCACAAATAGATCCAATGTCTATCGACACGGTCCTGTAGAAACTGACAAAGTGGAGTTGAACAAACCAGGCCGATCAATAGCTGCCCGTCAAGTTCAAGAACCATCCGCGATGCTTGTAGTCGAAGTCGGTCATGTCATCGCTAAACTCGGTGAAGTTGTAGCCGACGCCGAGTCG
>NZ_JMTZ01000005.1 GCF_000731095.1 Lysobacter antibioticus
TCCCTGTCCCGATGAAAAACGGCCTGCATCCATGCAGGCCGCCCTCCGGGTCTTCGGTTGCCTTCGTTAGTGCGCAGCTACGCACAGCCACTGCAAGAGCTACAGCTAGTGCAACTGCAACAGCAACTGCAACTGCAACTGCGGGAGCAGCAGAATTATCTGCAGACGCGACAATGCTCATTAATTGCATGCATCGAGAGTCCCTTCACGACGTGCACTGTTCCGCAAACACCACCTCTACGTCTGCTGGAGAAGTAGCGATAGCCGATTCGCGATGGAGCGAAGACGATCAATCTGCCAACGCCATCACCGGTGCCGCCCCGACCCGAATCGTCCATTTGCGCGAGTGCAGCAACAGGTTGCCGGCCATGCTGGCCTTCACGAACGCGGTCTTGTCGGTCACCCGCAGTTCCAGGGTGCGCGTCGCCGGTGTGGCCGCATCCTGGCGGAAGTCGTAACTGGCCGCGGTCGCGCCCGAAATGGCCACGCCGTCGAGGTACCACTGCACCGCGACGGTACCCACGCTGGGCCGCAGCAAGGTCGCGCTGAAGCGCCGCGTGGTGCCGCGCGCGTAACCGACCGCAGTCGCCGGCGACGGGATCTCGGTGCCCGGCTCGATCAGGTCGATGCCCGCGGCCGGCGAGCCAAAGCCGCCGCGATACAGCATGCGCACGTATTCCTGCCGGCACACCGCGCAGAAGCTGGTGCCGAGGCTGCGCATCAGGCAGCTGTTGTCGACCGGCCGGAACATGCCGGTGCTGCGGTAGCGCGCGCCTTCGAACAGGCCGGTGCCGGCAATGCCGTCCGGCGTCGGGATCGGCAGGCCCGGGGTGAACCAGCTGCGCCACTTCACCAGGCTGGCATTGCTCTGATTGGTGACGTTGGCTTCGCAGGCCGCGCTGCCGCTGATGTCGCTGCAGGCCGGAAACCCCGGATAGGGGCTTTCGTACTCGTCGGCGAGGCCGTGGAAGCTGTGGCCGAACTCGTGGATCGCGATCAGCGCGGCGCTGCTGTGCGCCGAGATGACCGCATAAGAGCCGCCGGCGCCGCCGTAGACCGGGTCGTTGACGGTGACGATGATCTTGTCCCAGTTCGGGAAGCTGGCCGCGGCCGCCATCACCTTCGAAGACCGCGCGGTCAACAAGTGATGGATCTGGTTGGTGCAGAAGGTGGAATCCAGGGCAGTGGCGACGAACTGGCCGGCGCGCGGATCGGTGCGCGAATCGGCGTCGGCGCAGCAACTCGTTCCGGTGCAGCCGGCCCGGTACGGCGGATGGTCGGCGCCGGACTGCTGCGAGGCGATGAAGCCGGCCTGCCAATTCACGAAGCTCAGGTATACCTTGTACGGGCTGACGTTGAACATCGCCGTCTTCAAGGACGCGGCCTGGCTCGTGAAGGTGCTCTGTTCGGCCGCGGTGTAGCCATCGCCGAGCACGAGGATGTCGAGGCGATTGGCCGAGTTCGCCGCCTTGGCGTCCTGGGCGTGCTGCGTACCCACCATTGCGACCGGCTGCTGCAGCATCTGCGCCAGCGGCAGCTGCGAGGAACGGATCGCCAGCTCGCGCAGGTCGATGCGCTGCACCGACTTGGCGTTGCCGAGCAGTTCGATCTCGTCGGCCTCCGCGAGTGGCACCCGCACGACGAAGGCGCGATGCGGGTCGCGCACCAAGGGGTTCAATTGGATCGCGCCATCGCCGTGATCGGGGTCGCGCGCGAACTCGGCGCGGATGAAGTTCGGCACCTGCGCTTCGTACAACGCCGCGCTCTTGGCGCCGTTGCGCGAGGCGCGATAGGCCACACGCTCGACGCCGCGCTCGGCCTGGCGCGCCCCCTGCCGGTCGCGTTGGCCATCGGACAGTTGCACCTGGGTGTAGAACACCGGCTCGGCGCGCCCTTGGGCGTCCCGTTCGAACACGACGTAGTGCGCCGGCACGGCGGCGATGGCGCAGGAACTCGCGAGCAGCCACAGGCTGGCGATGCGCAGGAGCGAAGACAGGGTCATGGGAGCGTTCCGGAAGCACGGCACGACGGGCGGCCGCGCAGCGGGCGCGGCCGATTCTCGCCGGAACTTGCCCGGACGACGACGCTGGACCGTCTTCGATCGGCACCCGACGACGACCGCACGCTAACGCAGTCGCCGCACCCGGATCACCGTACCGGTCGCACTATTCGGGCGCTTGCGGCCCCTGGATTTGTGACGTGCTTGTGCGAATGCGCACAAGTCATAACGAAGCCGGCGCATCGGCACACGATGCGGGCACACGCAGGGCCGGAAAACCGGTCCGCGACTTCCTCCTTTGCGACCCGATGGCGGAGTCCTTTCCGCCACGCGCGCCATCCCGGGCGCGTCCCCGATTCCGACCGGCCGCCGTTCCTTGGCGGTCGCTTCCCTTCACGCCGCTTCCGGGCGCGCCAGGTCGAATCGAGCGGGTTTTTCGGGCCGGCGCTTCCTTCGCCGTGTCGGTCGGGGCCTCGGTCGGAACGCGATCCGCCGACGAGGACGCGATGCCGCATTCCGTTGCTCGAGCCCCGATCCGACTGCGTGGGAGTCCCTTCCCTTTCGCGTGAGTCATTGTCGCTTTTGGGCGTCGCACAGGCTGAGAAGTGCCGGCCTCCGACGACGTCTTTTTTGCGGTTTTTTCTGCGGTTTTTGCGATATTTCGCTTGCTTTTTCCTCCGGCTTCCATGCGGTTTTTCGTCGTCGTGGGCGGCTGCGGCATCCGTGCCGCACGACCGGGTTCCATAACGGCCGCGACGCTTCCCACGGACATAGAATCGCCTGCGCCGCGGCCCGGGTCAGTCGGGCATCGGCGCAGGCGCGGGTAGGATTTTGCCGGGGCGTCGTCGGACGCCCACACGGCACTCAGGGCATCACGGGCGGGTGATAGGTCAGGGTCGAACCGAGCAGCCACAGCAGGCCCAGCACCAGCGGGATATGTACGAGCAACTGGATGAAGGTGAAGCCGACGATGTCGCGCGCCTTCAGGCCCAACACGCCGAGCAGGGGCAGCATCCAGAACGGATTGATCAGGTTCGGCAAGGCCTCGGCGGCGTTGTAGACCTGCACTGCCCAACCCAGATGCACCTGCAGATCGTTGGCGGCCTGCATCACATACGGCGCCTCGATGATCCACTTGCCGCCGCCGGACGGCACGAAGAAGCCGAGCACCGCCGAGTACACGCCCATGACCAGCGAGAACGTCTCGGTGGTCGCGATTTGCACGAACACGCTCGACAGATGATGCGCAAGCGTCTGGCCGTCGCCGCCCTTCGCCGCGGTCAGCAGGCTGGCGATGCCGCCGTACAGCGGGAACTGGATCAGCACGCCGGTCGTGCTCGGCACCGCGCGCGTGACCGCATTGAGGAAGCTGCGAGGGCGCCAATGCAGCAACAGGCCGGCGGTCAGGAACGCGAAGTTGTAGGTGTTGAGATTGGCGATCGCGGTGACCAGCGGCTTGTTGGCGAACTCGTAGGCGAGCCAGCCCAGGCTCATCGCCGCCAGCAGGATCGTGATCAGCGGGCTGTATTCGAGCCATTCGCCGGGCCGCGAACGCGGCGGCAGCACCGACGCCGCGCGCTCGTCGGCGACGTCGAAGTCGGCCGCGCGCCGCACCGAGCCGCCGCGCGGCGCGGTCACGAAACACACGACCAGCGAGACCGCGATCAACACCGCGGTCAGCGCGATCGACTGCCACAACAGGATGGTTTCGCTGAAAGGGATCACCCCGGTGATCGCCAACAGCGCCGGCGGCATGCTGGCCGGATTGGCCTGCAACTGCGCCGCCGACGAGCTGAGACCCATCGCCCACACCGCACCGAGGCCGAGATAAGCCGCGGCGCCGGCGGCGCGGTAGTCCATGTCGAGGTCCTCGCGGCGCGCGAGTGCGCGCACCAGCAGGCCGCCGAACACCAGCGAGAAGCCCCAGCTCAGCAGCGAGGTCAACATGCTGATCAGGCCGACGTAGCAGATCGCCCCGCGGCCGCTGCGCGGCACCCGCGCCAGCGCGTCGATGACCCGCGCCACCGCCGGCGCGGTCGCGACCACATAACCGCCGATGACCACGAAGGCCATTTGCATGGTGAAGGGGATCAAGCTCCAGAACCCGTCGCCGAACGCAGTCGCAGTCGCGGCCGGGGTGGCGCCGAAGCCGAGCGCGAACACCGCGACGATGACCACGCCGAGCGCCGCGAACACGTAGGCATCGGGAAACCAGCGCTCGGCCCAGGCGGCGCTGCGCAGGGCGAAACGAGCGAGCGGCCCGTCGGCGGGTGTGGCGGAAACTGCGGTCATGACGGCTGTCCTTCGACGAGAGCAAGGCATTGTCGAGGCGGTCACGGCCGCGACCACTTGCACTTTAGTCGCAGGGACGGGGTGTGGCGAAGGTCGTCGTCTAAGAGCAAATCCCCCTGCCCCCCTTTGCAAAGGGGGGACAGCATGCGGTTTCGCATAGACGCCGTTGCTACCGTATTTGCTGGACGGGTTCGAGAAGCGTTTCTGATCGACATCCAGTCCCCCCCTTTGCAAAGGGGGGCCAGGGGGGATTTGCTCTTACCCCCAAACCACCGCGCCCTACATCAAGGCCCCGCCGGCTTCGCAATCTCCGCCTTGGGCCGGCTGCCCGAGCCGATCACCGCCTCGGCCCGCAATTCGAAACTCGCGTCCTTCGAGAACAAGCCCGGCGTCGCGACCGCGGTCCAGGCCGGGTAGTGATCCTTGAAGAACTCGCGATGCACCTTCAGCACCGGATCCATGCGCCGCCGGAACTCGGCGTGATCGGCCGCGACATGAAAGCTCTGCAGCTCGACCACGTCGGCCAGGCTGGCCCCGGCACTGCGCAGATGCGCTTCGAGTTGCTCGAACACCCAACGCGCCCGGGCTTCGTCGTCCGCGCCTTCCATCGCCGGAATGCCGGAGACGATGACCCGGTCGCCGACCTTCACCACCGGCGAGTAATGCAGCCCGTGATACGACCCCTCCCAGCCCTTCGGCGCGAAATGTTCGCGGCTCGGCGCCGGCGCCGACTGCGCGAACGCGGCGCCGCTGGAACCCACCAGAGCGGCCAGGGCCAAGCCCCGCAACCACAGGCCACGCGACAGATTCAACATGACGGCACTCCACTCGGGACGATCCGCCATTGCACGCCAGCGGCGCGCGCCTGTCATTAACCGCGATCACGCACTCGCGGTCCGCTCCCGCCGATCCCCCTGGCAATCCTCGTCAGCGAGCGCTCGCGATCAGGCCGCGACGCTGGTCGCGCGCAAGGCATAGTCCAGGGCCAGGCCGGCGAAGATCGTCAGGCCGACCCAATGGTTGTGCAGGAAGGCGCGAAAGCACGGCTCGCGCTCGCGGTGCCGAGCGATCACGAACTCATAGGCCACCAAGGCCGCCGCCACCGCCAGACCGCCGAAGTAACAGATCCCGAGGCCGGCCCGCTGCCCGACCAGGAACAGCGCGACGAACATCAGCGCGTACAGGATGCCGATCGCGACCAGGTCCATCTCGCCGAACAGGATCGCCGTCGATTTGGAGCCCATCTTCAGGTCGTCCTCGCGGTCGACCATCGCGTACCAGGTGTCGTAGGCGGTCGACCACAGGATGTTGGCCGCATACAACAGCCAACCCACGGCCGGCACCTCGCCCTGCACCGCCGCGAACGCCATCGGGATGCCCCAGCCGAAGGCCATGCCGAGGTAGACCTGCGGCAGATAGGTATAGCGCTTCAAGTACGGATAGCTGGCCGCCAGCACCACGCCGACGAAACTCATCAGAATGGTCAGCCGGTTCAAGGTAAGCACCAGCGCGAACGCCGTCAGCATCAAGGCCGCGAACACCGCCAGCGCCTCGCGCCCCCGCACCTCGCCGGTCGCCAAGGGCCGGTGCTTGGTGCGTTCGACGTGCGGGTCGAGCCAGCGGTCGGCGTAATCGTTGATCACGCAGCCGGCCGCCCGGGTCAGCCAGACCCCGGCACTGAATACGAACCAGGTCCACAGCGGCGGCACGCCCTCGGCGGCGATCCACAGCCCCCACCAGGTCGGCCACAGCAACAGCAACCACCCGATCGGCCGGTCGCCGCGGGTCAGTTTCCAGTACAGCGCAAGCTTGCGCCGCCAAGCCGGCGCAGGGGTGTCGGGGTGAGCGTGATCCATGGCGCATAGAGTAACGCGGGCGTCCCGGCGCTTCGCCGCGGGAAGGGCCGGTGGGCTTTGCGGAGGGCGGCGGCGTCGGGCTGGGGAGCCATGGAGTCGAAGGGCCCGCATCGAACGGGAGCAATCGCGGCTGACAAGGACGGCGGACGCCATGGCACGGCCGGGCACCCTGCCCTCACCGCGGCCGGATCGCCGGGCCGGTTCGGGGCCACCACCTTCGGCTGCGGTTTCCGCTAGAATGCACGGCCGCACGATCGCTTCGTGCGTGTCTACCACGCGCCTGTAGCTCAGCCGGATAGAGTAGTGGCTTCCGAAGCCATTGGTCGGGGGTTCGAATCCCTCCAGGCGCGCCATCCCCCTCGACTTTTTCTACGCCTCGTCGCAACGACGAGTAGGCCTTATTTCCGAGGCTTTTGGCGTTTTCCATTGGTCGGCGAGTTATCCACAGCCTGGCCATTTGGCGATTTTTTCGCCTCTCTCCGGGCCTCTACTCCAAAGCCTGTGGTCGGCCGACCATTGCTCGCCCTTGAAAATCAGGCACTTACGAAGGGCGGTTTTTTCGATCTTTTGAGCCCGAGGCAACATCAAACCGCTTGATCCGACCATTGAAGGTGCGTCGACAGTCAGCTCCGCGTTCGAACGCCGGACGGGCCTTCCGCGCCCCGGCTCCTGCCCCCAACACACTCTCCCGAAGGTTCTTAGTTCGACACAAAACGAATCGGTGAGAAGTCGAATGATAGTTACCTACGAATGTCCGTTCCCTTACGGTAATTCCGTTAATAGAGTCTTGCGGCATGCATTCGCAAACTCGGTATTAGCCGCTCGGCAACAACCGGATCGTGTTCACTGCACAAGGAGAAAGTTGCATGGCAAAGAAACCGGCCAATCACGGCAAGAGCTGGACTCCTGCGCAAGAGAAGCAGCTTAAGCAACTCGCTAAAGAGAACACCCCTACCCCGGTCATTGGGCTTAAACTGGGCCGCACAGAGCATGCTATTCGTGGCAAGGCCGTCAACCTCAGTGTCTCACTGAAACCGACCAATCAATCTCCGTACAATCGGCGTAAGTCCAAATAGCTCATTCAAGCCGAGCCGCTTCGCGGCTCGGACTAGAGATCGATCTGATACGTTGGCGGCTCTAATTTGACGCGCCCACGGCTACTAAGTTCAAACCAGTCTCTTCACGCTGGGCTACCTTGGGGAACGCCATGGAATATCCCGAAGGCACCCCATGCTGGAATTCCGCGCCCACTGTCGACCTTCGACCTCCCTGTTACGAGCGATTAGGGCGCGCTCCTTATGGACAGACATATCCAGACCCGATGCCCGACGGGATCTCGTAGACGAACAAGAAAGCGACCGTCCGGGGCCGGAAGGAACGGAGTAAGGATCGCCTCCCCAGGTAGGGAATGGCATCTCATCCGGTGAGAGCCACGAGTCCTCTATTTAAGACAAACATGATCGCAGGCTGGTGACGAGGCCGTGCGCCCCCGCTTCATATCGCAACGTGTGCGATGCCGCCACACGAAACTCACCGCAGCGGGTAGATCTCATCAGGGTCGAGTCGAAAGCCGAGCACGCCTTGTCCCAGGATGGTGCGCTTCATTCTTTACCGCTTGTTCCAGCGTGTCTGCAGCCCTTCGAACGTGGGCAAGAGCCAGCTGCACACCGGAGCCGTTTTCGACGTCCAGATGGAGTTCCGCGACGGCTTTAAGGCAGTAATTTAAAACTGAGGTCGGCGCTCCCAGCTGCTCCCTCTCGTACCGAGACAGACAGCTTCGATCGACGCCAAGGCGCTTCGCAAACTCTGCTTGAGTCGCGGTCCCACGCGCTGCGATCAGGAGGTCTCGCTGAGAGGTCGGAAATACGTAAGCCATTTTGTAATTATCACACATTTGTGCTATAAAAGCACATATCTCCACAAGTGTGGGGCGCTTTTCGTACTATTCGCCCAGGAGGCTCCCATGGCGCGTGCTGACCAACTAAAAGCGCTTCTGCGCGCCTACGCAGGCGAAGAAGACGCACAGTTCTTCTCGGTCGCGCTCCAGATGGCGGCGGATGAGGCGCAGCGTGGGCATACACGGCTTGCTGCGGAGTTGCGCGCGCTCATTGACGCGGCCAAGGCAAAACAATTCACGAAGCCAAGTTCACGCCTCATTCCGCTGGCCCAGCCGAAGGGTGATCTGGCGGAACTTTTAACTGTGCAGTACCCGAGCCATCATTTGTCTGAGATGGTCGTATCGCCTGAGGTTCGAGCAAAACTCGCGCGCGTCCTAAATGAGCAGCGACAGCACGAACGACTTACCGGCCACGGCTTAGTTCCGCGCCGGAAATTGCTGCTGATGGGGCCACCAGGTACGGGAAAGACGCTCACTGCGAGCGTCTTGGCAACGGAACTGAGGTTGCCTCTCTTTGTTGCGCGTTTTGATAGCCTGATTACCAAGTTCATGGGCGAAAGCGCCTCCAAGCTCCGTCTGGTCTTCGAGTCTTTGAAGACCACGCGAGGCGTATATCTATTCGATGAATTCGACTCGCTCGGGTTGCAGCGTGGAACCCAGCACGACGTCGCAGAGATGCGTCGTACGCTCAATATGTTTCTTCAACTCATTGAGCAGGATTCGTCCGAAAGCTTGATAGTGGCGGCGACCAACCACGGCGACTCGCTCGATAGCGCGTTATTCCGCCGCTTCGACGATGTCATTCGGTACCGCGCGCCCGATGATGAAGAGATTATTTACCTACTCAAGAACAGCCTGGCGCTGCTGGCGCCCCCATTGCTGGACCCCCGGCGTCTTGTGTCCGCTGCTCGAGGCCTCTCTCACTCCGACATTGTGCGCGCGTGCCAAGACGCCATGAAGGATGCCGTTTTGGAGCATCGAGATTACGCGACCGAGGAAAGCGTGCTTCAGCACCTAGGCGAGCGTTCTGCTAGTCTTGGTCCGGTGAAACTCAGCTAAGGGACAGGCTGTCATGGCCTGTTAGGGGCCATGCCAGAGCTAGATCACCTTCGAATAGTCGATTCTGCCGACGCGCGGCCTTTCCGGTCGACCCTGACAGTACAGCAGCCGCCACCGCCTCCGAGAGATCGGGCGACTCATGGCCAAAGACTGCTTCGCCAGTTTGCTGCCCTGGCGCAACGAGAAACAGAGCTCACGCAACTCCGCGCGGAGAGAAATTTGCCCCAGCAGGGCATGTCCATTGTGCTCGAAATCTCTCCCAAGGGATTCCTTGACTATAAGAAGCTGGAGTGGCGTAGGGAAGGGATCGAAGTTCTCAATGTTGCCGAAGGAAGCACCTCTGACTTGGTCGTGGTGTTTGTTCCTGACGGGCACCTGACAGCCTTCGTCAGTCGTATAACCGAGTATTTGGAACAAGACACACGATTCAACAAGCCGAAAAATGCGGCGCTGGTCAACGTCATAGAAAACGTTCGGAAGGCCGCCTTCGACGAGCTTTGGACGGACGTCTGCGACGCGCCGCCTGCAGGCGAACCCAAATGGTTTCAGCTTTGGCTCAGGGAGTTGCCTGAGGGGCCATTGGTAACTCGCGATCGTTTTGCTGGACTCGCGCAGCAGCTTGGCATCGAGGTAGAGCCGGGCTTTGTGTCTTTCCCGGATCGCATAGTCATCGCAGTATGCGCAACCCGAGAAACGCTCGAACAGGCCATCGAGCTGCTGGACGCCGTGGCCGAGATCCGTAGCGTCGCACCCACGGCTGAGTTCTTTCTGTCACGGTTGAATCCTGCTGAGCAAGCAGCGTGGGTGAATGATCTCGCGGCGCGCACGACGCACGCCGAGGGTGAAGCGGTTCCTTACGTTGCGTTGCTCGATACGGGCGTAAATAGCGGACATCCTCTTCTCAGGCAAGGACTGGCGTATGACGACCTCCATGCGCTGCAGCTTGCATGGCGTAGCACCGACCATCATGGCCACGGAACGCAGATGGCCGGACTTGTGCTGCACGGAAATTTGGTGGACCCATTAGCATCGGCCCAGGACTATCAGGTCACGCATCGCCTAGAGTCCGTGAAGATTCTGCCGCCTGAAGGAGAGAACCCTCCGCATCTGTATGGATGGATTACGGAACAGGCGACAAAGACCGTAGAGAATCCGCATCCCAATCGTCGCCGCACATTCGCGATGATGACGACTTCCATTGGGAAGACAACAGGCTCACCGTCGGAATGGTCTGCGACCATAGATCGATTGGCATTCGGTGCACCCGATGTGGTTGATGATGAGAGCGAAGACGCGCAGAGCATGCCCCGCTTGTTCGTCCTATCTGCTGGGAACGTTGGATGGCCAGACTGGAAGAACTATCCAGCAATCAATGATCTGTCGCCGATAGAAAATCCAGGCCAGTCCTGGAACGCGATTACGGTTGGCGCATGCACCTATCTAACCGACTTCGATCAGGATGAATACCCATCATTCCAGACGATCGCATCCGGCGGAGGCTTGTCTCCTTCGTCATCGACATCGTTGATGTGGCCAAGGACCAACTGGCCGTACAAACCTGACGTGGTCGCCGAGGGCGGAAACGGCTGCTTGGATTCGAGGATCCACGTAATCGTCGGACCAGAAAACCTTCGCTTGTTGTCGACCTCACACGATATGGCGACGGCTTTGCTAGCGGAAACAGGGGATACAAGCGCTGCGACTGCCGAAGTAGCTAGGCTCTGCGCCAGGTTGTCGGACCGGTACCCGGACTACTGGTCCGAAACGTTACGAGCCTTAGTCATCCACGGTGCGCGGTACACGCCTGCGATGTTGGCGCAACTGCCGCTCGTTCCACTCATGCGGCATAAGCTGAACCTGCTGAAGCGCTATGGGTTTGGTGCCATCAGCTCGGACAACTCTCTGGAGTCGACAACGACAAGGCCTACTTTGGTTCTCCAGGAGATGATCAAGCCGTATCGTGTCGAGGGATCCAACATCAGACTCAACACGATTAATCTGCACGAGCTTCCTTGGCCGGCTACCGCGTTGCAAGCGTTGGGTGAGGCAACCGTAGCACTACGTATAACTCTCTCGTATTTCGTAGATCCAAATCCGAGTCAACGGGGCTGGCAGAGTAAGTTCCGCTACCAGTCACATGGACTTCGATTTGCGGTAAAGGGAGCCACGGAGTCGGCCGAAGAGTTCAATCAGCGCATCAACCTGCGTGAGCGGGAGGCGGCCGCCGAGAACGGAGAGGAAGAGCAGGGTGCCTTCAGAGACCCCGATTCGGCTGGGTGGTTTCTCGGAACTAAACTGCAATCCCGAGGCTCGATCCACTCGGACGTATGGATAGGAACGGGGGCGGAGCTCGCGGAGAAATCCCATATCGCCGTGTTTCCAGTCGGAGGGTGGTGGAAAGACTGGAGAGGCGCGGGACAGCCGAATAAGGCCGTTCGATACGCTTTAGTGGTCAGCCTAGAGGTGGCAGAGGGTATGGAGGTCGACCTGTACACGCCCATCCTTGTCCAGATACCAGTTCCGGCCGTGGTTGTTCCTGTTGCTGCAGATGTGAGCTGAGGGGAAATAGATGATCGAATCCAGCTACTGGCGCTTAGAACTTAGAAGAGATCTCTTATGGCTTCGACAGCATCGTAAATACCGCCGTTGGTCTGAGAAACAACACGTCCTATTTGAGCGGAAGCTCATGATCGTCGCTTTCCAAGTTCGTTCCTTGCTTGAACGGCCAAAGGTCAACGAAGACGCTAGGAAATCAGTCCTTTCGGCGATTCGATACAAGAAGACTGGAGGCCGGCCCTTCACTGTAATGGGCACAGGATGGCCACACGACAGATTCGATATGGTAGCCCCAGAGCCAACCACTCTTCCAGTCCTCACCGTTTGCAATCAGTTGATCCACTACTACTGGATGCAGACTCTTACCGAAGGTCGAGCTTTCGTGACGATGCTTGTCTTCTCAGACTACGAGCGCCACAAATGGGCCTATGAAATTCAGATTCAAGACTTACTACAGCTGTTTCAGATTTTCGCTGAAGATTCGTCCGCGCTTACTGACGCTAAATTCGAATGGAACGAAAAGAAGCAGGACTTTGTTATGCAATCGCGTGTTCCGTCGTAGGCTGAATCGTCCAGATTTTTAATACTTTTGACACGCAAAGCGATAGTCGAAGCCGCTTCGCGGCTCGATCTAAAACCAAGCACTAAGCCATTAAGAGGTCCTCATGGCAAGGAGAGTCAAAGAGACAGTATTCAACTGGCTGCTCGGCGCGATTGCAACGATACTTGTCACTGCGCTCGGCTACGCCGTAACTACTTCCTGGCAGAACGCTGACCGTCTCGCCCGCATATCAGGTGACCTGAAAAGCATCAAGACGTCACTCGTTCGCATCTCTATGAAGACGTCGCCCAACGATCCAACCATCCCGATCGAACTTCTTTCGAGCAAGGGTGCAAAAGAGGGCCTTCAGTTCTTCGCTGCCGGTGACTATCCAGCGGCATATGCAAAATGGAGCTCTGCTGCGGCTAGCGGCGATCAGTTGTCCGCTCTTTCCATCGGAGCGGCCCGAGAATCCTTGGAACTAAAGCTTAAATATGACCCGCTCACTCCAAAAGAAAGAGAACTTGTTACCAGTGGCATTCGCTCCGCCCCCGAGCTAAAGATCGTTGATGGCAAGTACGTGGTAAAGAATCCCGAGTGACCACCTGGAAATCCATTTAAGCCGAAGCCGCTTCGCGGCTCGGCTTACCTTAGGCATCAGGACTCATGACACACAGCTTCGGCTTTGAAGGCGTGATCGAAAAGCTATTTTTGCTGCAGCAGCTTCAGGCGCAGTCGCAACTACTGCCGAAACGCAGGTATTTGCCAAGGCTCATACCCATATGGCCACGATGACTGGAACGACTACGAGCACAAGATAAAGCCGATTGTGAGTGGCTACATGATTGAGATCGCAGCCAAGGTAAGAATCTTTCAGGACTCTATGTCGGGCCGCGATGCGCGATTACAGCGCCGCGAACGCGGTACCCAAGGCATGGGCCCGGGCAAGGCGACCGACACCTGGCTCTACGATCTGCCTGATCTGGAGATCGGCGAATGGCGGCTCGGCCCGATGAAAGTGCGAATCAGCGAGTTGCCGATCTTCGCGAAGTTGAGCCCCGACGGACGGCCCGCGGTGATCCTCGGCATCGACACGCTACGGCAGCGGCGGGTGACGATCGAGCGGGACGCAGCGGCGTTCTGTGTCGGCGAAGGCTGATGCGGCACTGGCGTCGGGAAGGGCTGACGAAGATCGAGGGGCTAGTCCCTCGCCCCTACGAACGGCCGTCAGACTGGTTTGAACTCAGGCGCCGTGGGCGCGCCAATTCCCAGCGGTGAACCCTCTCCGCCGTCCGCACGCCCCTCCGAAAGCCCGTTCCTGGCGGCCTTCCGCGCGGGGGGCGGCGGCTTGTCGGTGCGTCGCACTCAGGGCCGGGTCAGGCGAATATTTTCTGATCCAGGATGAGCTTCATGGCGCCGGATAGCGGCCACGCAGCAACGATCGGGCTCATGAGTCAACGCTGGGGAGGCCGCTCGGTGTGAAGAACATAGGCATCCGACAAGTCCCCCTGTGCGACCCTGCCCCCTTCGCTGTCGCTCACTACCGGGCCTTTGGGGCCCTGGGTCAAGACACAGCTGTTCGGGCAGATGTATTCCGCATCACCTATGGCGATGCTTGTCTGGGGCACCTCCGCCTTTGCGACTGTGGCCCCTGCGCTGTCGCGCACCAAGTGCCCGTTGGAGCCTTCGGTTATGACGCAGCGGTTCGGGCAGACATACTCGACATTATCGATCTCTATGGTTTCTGCAGTAACTTCCGACACGTACGTCTTTGCCGTTCTGGCCCCCGCAATGTCGCGCACCACGACCCCTTTCGGGCCCTGGCTTACGACACAACCGTTGGGGCAGGCGTATTCAACATTGTCCATCACCATGGTGTGTTCGCTTGCCCCATAGAAAGCAGCCGCCCCGGCCGCGATGACCGCAACGGCCATAGAAGCTTGCTTCAACAAAGTTACGGTTCCCAAACGGCACCCCTCTCGCGACACATCAGAAAATAGCAACGGCTCGTGGTCATTAGATCAGGCGGCACTGAAGAAGTTCAAACATGTGCTGGGCCGTCGCCCACAGGCCGGGACATCGCTCCGCGCAACTTCTGCGCCATTGTTGACAGTCATGCGCCCACGAGAAGCCGGGCCTGGCGCGCCAGTTTCCAGAGCCCCTCCGCCATTCGCGCACCCTTCCGAATGCCCCATTCCTGGCGGCCTTGCTCAAGAGGCGTTTGGTTCTGGGCAGGCGACGGTGCCGTGACGTCGCCGGTGCCAGCGACTGGTTCACCAGGAAACGAGAGCGGGAAGCCGAACCACGCAGAGAAGAGCTCGGCTACCGCGACACGACCCGCCTGAGCCTGGACGGCCGTTGCCTCGGCCAATCGACCCGGCCGGCAGGTGTCGGACGCAGCACTCCTGTACCCCGGGGCTCCGCTGATGCCGCTAATCGGTAGAGGTGAAGCCGTGCCGGTTCAGATGTTTCTCGATGCTCTCGTAGCGCGGCTCTTTCCAGTCGAACTCGATCCTCATTGCTTCATCGCTTTGTAGCAGTGGCACGGCAGATGTCACGCCGGGCAAGGTAAGTACCGCGTTCATTGCTTCATCTCGGAATGCATCTGCGGTGCTGCGGTCGACTGAGACTCGCCGGATGATCAGCTTCGGCATTTAGGTTCCTGTGCAAAGTGCATCGACGCGCGCAGCCTAACAAACGATTGAGACAACGATACTGTCGAATTCACATGGGAAACGTGCCATATCGCGCGGAATTTATCGCGAACGACTACATGCGATTGTCGTGCCGCCAGGGAGAACGTTGGATGCGACGTGGATCGCTTCGGATCCATGCGATGTCGGATCGCCATGCGTCGTTGCAACCTTCGAGGCGATGTCGTCGCGACACGGGCCCCGCGAGGGCGTGCCGTCGGGTGCCGCGGACGTAGCGCTGTAGCCTGCCGAGGATTCGCTGGCGACCATTGCGAACTAGCCAGATCCGGCTTGGCGAATGCGCCCACTGTGCGCCAGGATTTGGCTTGCTGCACGCCTTCGCCCGGAACCCTCTGCCACGGTCGGGAGAGGCCCAAGACATCCACCGCGCGCGCACTGGCGTGCGCGCGCGGTGGATCGGTACCGCAAGATCAGAAGGTGACGCTCCAGGTATCGATGCGGCCGGTGTCGAACCAGGCGTTATCGTTGACGCGCAACTTCCAGGTACCGTTGAGCGGCTCGCTCGACAGATTGAACGTAAACGTGCCGCTGACGTTATCGGCGCTGCCGCCGGTGCGGTTGTGGATGTTGTACAGCGAGCCGTCCGGCGCGACCAAGTCGACCTTCAAATCGCCCTTGTAGGTGTGGATGATGTTCACCGACACGCTGGCATTGGTAGGTCCGTTGCCGCTGCGGCCGGATACCGCGATCGAGCTTTCCACCGTGGCGTTGTCGCGGATGGCCACGTCGGTGCCATTGGTGTAGGTCTGAGTGCCGCCGCTGCCGACGGTGACCGTACCGCTCTTGGTGTGGGTGGCACCGTCGTCGTCGGTGACGGTCAGGCTGACAGTGTAGGTGCCGGCCGTGCTGTAGGTCTTGCTCGGGTTGGCCGCAGTCGATGTCGTGCCGTCGCCGAAAGCCCAACTGCGCGAAGCGATCGTGCCGTCGCTGTCGGTCGAGGTGTCGGTGAAGCTCACCGTCAGCCCGCTGACGCTGGAGGTGAAATTGGCGACCGGCGGGTTGTTGCCGGGCCCTCCGGAGAACAAGGAATACAGCAGGCGGTTCGGCGAGCCACGCAGGTCGGTGATCTTGCCCGGAGTGGTGTTGTTGACGATGGCCGTATGGACCTGATCGGGTGTCGCCGCCGGGTTCACCGCCAGGTACAGCGCGGCGACGCCGGCCACGTGGGGCGAGGCCATCGAGGTGCCGCTGTTGGCGGCCGATGCGGTGGCGCTGCCGATACCTGCCGATACGATCGAGGTGCCCGGTGCGAACAGATCGAGACAGCTGCCCCAGCTCGACGCCTGGCCGCTGGTCCAGATGGAACGCGCGTCATTGCGATCGCTGGCTCCGACCGTGAGCGCACGCGGCACTCGCGACGGGGATTCGGTGCACGCGTCGATATTGCCGTTGCCCGCCGCCACCACTGCGACGACGCCGGCATTGATCAGGTTGTTTACCGCGGTGTCCGTGGCCGTCGAAGCCGGGCCGCCCAGGCTCATGTTCGCCACCGCGGGTTTGACATGATTCGCGGTGACCCAGTCGATGCCGGCGATGATCTGCGAATTCGGCGCCGTAGAACCGCAACCGAACACACGCACCGGATGCACGGTGGCCTTCTTGGCCACGCCCCACGTGGTGCCGGCGACCGTGCCGGCGACATGGCTGCCGTGACCGTGGCAGTCGGTGGTGCTGGAGTCGCCGGGCACCGAGGAGAAGCCGTTACCGATGCGTCCGGTGAACTCGGTGTGGTCGGCGCGCAGGCCGGTGTCGACGACGTAAGCGTGTACGCCGGACGCGTCGGTGTCGTAGGTGTAGCTGGTGCTCAGCGGCAGATCGCGCTGATCGATGCGATCCAGGCCCCAGGTGGCGTTGTTCTGCGTTGCCTCCACCGACATGTAGCCGTCTTCCTCCACGAAGGCTACCCGCGGGTCCCTGAGCAACTGCGCCAACGACGCGTCGTCTGCATCGATGACGAAGCCACGCAACGCATGTTGGTAACTGCGCTGCAGCTTGACGCGGTACTGCTGGGCGATGCCCTGGGCGACGGCGGGCACGTTGGCTACGCCGTTGCGGCTGTCGGCCGACAGCATGGCGGCCTGTGCCTTCAGTACGACGATGTAGCGGCCCTCGATCGGCCTGTCGACGGTCAGCAGCTCGGCGGTCAGGCCTGGCAGCGCGACGGACATCAGTGAAGCACCGATAGCCAGCGACAAAATGCGACGATTCATGCACATCTCTCCGTGTGTGGACGGGACGAGGACAGGCACCGTGGACTACCCATTCGGCGCATTGGCGGTGAGCGGCGTCCCACTCCACGCAGTCCGGCGCGCCCGCTAGCGGCGAGCGCCCGGCATCGCACCGGATACGGCAGGGCGCTGCGGCTCCGCCGCCAGCGCTTCTACGGCACTGACCGTTGTTGCGGTCCCGATTGAAACCCCAAAGGTGCCGCGGTACGCGGCGGGTAACCGTCCTGGCTTCCGCAATGCGCAACATCAGAAAACGGGAAGACCCGACGGCATGTCCGGCCGATGCGCTTGCAGGGCCGTGGCCACCAACCTAGGTAGACAAGCAAGCGGCGTCTATGTTCTGAAAACGGTTTACCGGGGCGCAAATCGTGAACGTGACCCGCATTTCCAACTATCCAAAGAAAGCTTCATGAGCGCATGGCGAACCATACGTCGGCGTGCGCGCATCGTCACAGCATGAAATGCTCAGGCACGGGATTTCGGGCTGCGTGATCTTCGTGCCTACGGCTAAGCGCGGGCAGAGCCGGCGGCCTCGCCGCAATCGAATTCAGCTTCGGCACGGCTTCGGCGCATCGCCGACCGAAAAATCCTCTGTACTACGCATCGCGGCTACGGCTCATGCGGCATAGCGGCTACGACCCGGTCGCCGGCGCAGGGCTCGTGTCTTCGTTCATTCGACACAAATCGAAATCTGGAGTTCTTTCGCAATGCCGTTCGTTCATCCGAACGCTCACGCATATCCAGCCAAGGTTTCGAGCGGAGTTGGCGCTCGGTTGTTGCGCTTTCGGTCGACGCCGATCACGGGCGCGTCATGCCGTCACCGAGATAGTGCGGGCTCCCTTGAAGTAGCTTAGGAGTCAGACATGTCAGATCGTGCAACCATGCATAATCTCAACGATCTCATCGAGATTGCCCGCGACGGCAAGGACTTCTACACCGAGGCTTCCGGAGAGGTGAAGAACGCCGAGCTGTCCGCCTTGTTCTCCCGCATCGCTTCGACGAAATCCGACATCGTTACCGCACTCAGCACGCAAGTCGCGGCGACAGGAGGAAAGCCGGCCGAACATGGGACCTTCGCAGGTTCGATGCAACAGCTTTACGGCAAGGTCCGCGCGGCCTTTGGCGATACCGCCTACGGCTATGTCGCAGAACTGGAGGACTCGGAAGATCGTCTGCTCAAGGCCTTTAACGAGGTGGCCGGCGACTCCCAGCTGACGCCAGCCGCCCGATCCGCTGTGGAACGGTTCTTGCCGATAGTGCGGGATACGCATCGCGAAATGAGTCAGCTGAAGCACTCGATGAAGGGCGCGGCATAAGCGTTGTGTTCGCCGCCGAGCGCTGCGTCCGGATCGAAGCCGAAAACTTCATGCTGCGATCCGAGGCCTTGGTCGCACTACGCAGGTCAACTCGTTGGATCTGACTCGCGATCTCAGTATGGGAGATTCCCATCCGTCAGCATTTCAACACGGCAGACCAGCTTCCCCCCTGTAGTTGTTCTGCCTCGCGCGTCCGGTTCCCCAACCGGGCGCGTTTTTGTTTTCGGAGCGTGCCGGCGCTCGCCCGGATCGGCTGGCTCAGTTCCCCAAGGTTTCGACGTTCTTCTGCGGGCGCGACGCTGCTGCTTGACAAAAGGCGTCCGGGTTAGGGCCCGTGTCGCGCAGTTATGGCTCCGCACATCGCTTGAAATCCGCCGCGACTTGGCCGGTCGGCGCCTGCCCGGCGATGACTCTTGATGCGCGCAGCGGGCCATTCGCTGAGCCGATGCTTGAGGTGTCGGATCATGCTGCCGCAGGCTTCGATCACAGCCACCTTGGTCTGTATGGTGCATCGGGCCTCGCAGTTCGCGCGCGATGGATGGGGCCGTCAGTGACGTCCCCATCCATTCAACGACTACCCACCGAGGTGACCGATGACCCGGTCAGCGCTCAGGTCAAGGAGTGGCCGCGTTAGTCCGTGCCCCTTGCCCTTTCGTCCCTTCTATCGGCCTCCAGGCGGTTTCGTCGGCGGTGTTGAGATGATCGATGATCCCGTTGGCGACCGCGTCGAGGAGCGGCTGCGGCAGATCGTGCCCCATGCCCACGACCCCCTTCTCCGGGTCTCCGAGCCACTGGGCCCCAGGGATCGCCTTGCGAGTGGCCTTGCCGCCGGAAATGTGGATGAGCGCGTCCTCGTCGCCATGGATGACCAGGGTCGGCAGGGTCAGGCCATTGAGTTCCTTCGTGCGATCGCCTGCGAGCAGGATCGCGCCCACTTGACGAGCACCGCCGCCAGGATGGGCCGGAGTGCCGTTCGAATCGAGCGAACGCTTGTAAGCCGCCTCGGCAAGCGCTCGACGACGTGGGGCCTCTTCGCCAGCATGGGTTTTCGAACCGATAAGAGCGTACAGCGCCGCGATATGATTGATCGCGCCTTCCTGGTCGGACGGCGGCTCCTTGATCAACTCGCCGATGACGCCGGGCTGCGCATATCCGACCCAGATGTTGCCGGTGGTGCTCATGATCGAGCATAGGCTGCGCGCCCGCTCGGGACAGTTGATCACCAGCCTTTGCGCGATCATGGCACCCATCGAAGCCCCGACGATATGGGCGCTGTCGATCCCAAGGTGTTTCAGCAACTGGATGGCGTCATTGGCCATGTCCACAAGGCGATAGCCGTCGGCAGGCGGCTCGCCGGTCCGCCATCGGGTCAAGCCGCTGTCGCGGTTGTCGAAGCGGATGACCCGATATTCCTCTTTCAGCTTGTCGACGAGTTGCTGCGGCCAATGGATCAGCTGCGAGTTCAGGCCCATGATCAACAACACGGGCGGGTGCGATGGGTCGCCTTCAACCCGATAGCACAGCTTTACGTCATCGATCTCAACGAATAAGTCTTCGGATTTCGCCGTCATGAGTTTTCTCCGTTACTGGGTTCGTGGATGAGCGTTTATGGATCCGGGGAGAACCATCCAACCTGTCTCGACTACAACCAACCGAGCGACTCGCTTCGCCCCGCAGATCGATCAGCCACGCTCAAGCCGCCTTTAAACTGGCAGCAACGCAGTGGTTAGAGGCACGAGTCGGCTGCCCAAGCCCTTGTCGACGCGGCTCATGGACAGGTGCTGTTGGATATACCGACCATTGAGATCCGATTCCGAGACGGCGTAGTCGGAGTCCGGCTTCATCACCGAATCTAACGAACAAGCACGAAATCTAACGGGAAACTAAGGGTCTCGCGGGCTCTCATTGCGTGCACTCATTATGTGACGTGTCGCGTTCGCAGAGTGAGTCCAAAGCTTGAATGTTGCGATGGCGGCAGTGACCCGTCCCACATAAAGAGGTGCATCGCCGACAACGACGGCATCTTTGCGAGCACTCGCACTTTCGCGAGCCTCGCTGCAGGCGCCGGCCCCCGCAACAGGGATCGCGTAAGCCGATTGGAGCCTGACCGGACCGATGTGCGCCGATCCGACCTCCCCCGGCTTCTGGCAGCGCAGCCCTCGTACTGATTCGCGCAGTGCAACGATGCGAACCGACAGAAATGTCGAACGACCAGCACTGGATGCGGATAGCCGAAAGCTCCCCTGAGAGATCGGCTCCGATGCCCGCAAAGGCACAGAGAACTACCGCTGTTCGATAGATGCCGTCGTGTTCGCTTCTGCAAACCATCTCCATGGCGCGCTCTGCCTGCATCAAACGACGCCCGGCATACGCCCCGTAGCGCTGTTCAGAAACCGGCTGGCCGATGTGCGTACTGGTTCTCGTTACGCGAGAGAAGATCGGCTCTTAATGGGCTTCATTGCGCCTGATACTTTATGAGGTCCGGCATCTGGAAACGGCCGTGAAAGACTCAACGGCGCCATCGCTTGCTGCTCGTAGCTGCCTTGCATCTGGACTTACGCGCCCCTCGAACCGCCGGCCCAACGAAGATCCAACCGCGGGAAGAGGTAAATCGTCCGGCCTTTCTCCGGCCTTTCTATTGTTCGACGCTTAGGTGTATAGGTGTGACGCTGCTTGGCATTACGCGAAACTCGCGGCCTTAGAAGGGGCGTTCAATGCGAGACGTAACAATCCAGAGCGTCGCGAGCCCTCCTGGGACCGAGGCGCGATATCGAGCCGTCGTGCAGTCGGCTCTGGACGCGATCATCGTCATCGACGAACTCGGACAGATAACCGAGTTCAATCCAGCCGCCGAGCGCGTGTTCGGCTGGAGGCGCGAGCAAGTCATGGGCCTTGAGGTCGCAGAAGTCATCATCCCGCCAGACGTGCGGGACAACCATCGGCGGGGCTTTCGCCGGCATTTGATGACCGGCACCTCGACCATCCTCGACCGGAGACTGGAGCTTGTCGCCATTCGGGCAGGCGGCGAGAGGTTCCCCGTCGAGCTGACAGTGACGCGGATCGATGGCGGGACGGCGGCGTATTTCACCGCTTTCATTCGCGATCTTACCGAGCAGAAGCGATTGCTTGCCGCGGAGGCCGACCATGCCAGATACGACGTCGTAACCGGCTTGGTGCGCTATTCCGTTCTGGAGCCTCAGATGATTCGGGCGGTCGAGAACGCAGGGGCGTTCGCCGCGGTGATCTTTATCGACCTGGATCGCTTCCATGGAATCAACGGCTCTCTTGGCCATAAGAACGGCGACGGGGTTCTGAGGGCCGTAGGCGTTCGCCTGCAATCGCTCGCGAGCGAACAGGTCGCTGTATGTCACTTTGCGAGCGACGAGTTTGTCGTCGTCCAACAAGGCGGCGATGCGGTCGCGGCCGTACGTCTCGCCGAGAGTATTCGGAACCTGCTTACCTTGCCGTTCGAGGGCGAGGGTTACCGCGTGTTATTGACCGCGACGATCGGCATAAGCTACGCCCCCGCGCATGGCGACATTACGTTGGATCTGATGCGCCGGGCCCAAGCCGCCGCGGAGCGCGGAAAGGTTTTGGGCCGCAACTGTGTTTGCCCGTTCCAAACCGAGGACATGCAGGACATCGAGGACCGCATCGTAATGGGCGGCCTGTTACGCGAGGCCGTCCAGGCCGGCGAACTGATGCTCCAATACCAGCCTCAATTTTCGGCTTCGGATATGCGCCTGACCGGCTTCGAATCGCTGTTGCGTTGGAGCAGCCCTGTGCTCGGCGACGTCGCACCGGATAGATTCATACCGATAGCCGAAGGCTTGGGGCTGATCCGGGAAATCGGCGACTGGGTGATACGCGAAGCCTGCCGCCAGATACGCCTCTGGCTGGATGCCGGCTATACGGGGTTCACGATCGCGGTCAACGTATCGCCGCAACAGCTGCGGCGCGCAGGCCTGCATCGCGCGGTCGACGAGGCATTGCGGGAATTTCGGGTGCCCGGCCATATGCTCGAAATCGAACTGACGGAAAGCTCGGTGCTGGAGAACCTGGTTCGAGTGAAGGATGAGCTTGGCAAGCTCAAGTCCTTGGGGACCCTGCTGACGCTGGACGATTTCGGCACGGGTCATTCTAGCCTCGCCTATTTGAAGCACTTCGCCTGGGACAAGCTGAAAATCGACCAGAGTTTCGTGCGGGGGCTGCCGCACAGCGTTCTGGACGCATCGGTATCGCGGGCGATTCTGACCTTGGGACGGGACCTGGGGCTGCGGGTGGCGGCCGAAGGCGTGGAAACCACCAGTCAGGCCGACTTCCTGCGCGAGCTCGGATGCGACGAGTTGCAGGGCTATCTGATGGGACAACCGGCGCCTGCCGACGCGGCTCAGGTTCATTTCAAGGCCGTCTGAGCCTGGAGGAATGCCGTCGACTGAGCTTGGAAGGCGCGCTGGCAGCGAGCCGAATATTTCCGACGAGCGCTCCAGGATCCCCTGACCGGTCGCTGCCTTGCATACAGACGCCGGCGGCGATCGTGTCCAAGTCACAGCTTGCCTATGTCATGACGGGCGCCACCAGGGCCATGTGGGGGGCACGTAGCTTTCAACGTCATGGCCTGGCGGCGTGGCGTTGAAGCGAGGCCAAGGTGTCACACATACGCCCGCGAACCGAAGCCCGGTTTGGACTGGCTTACCGACGCGACTCGAATTGCGGATCGGCCGCATTGGAGCGTAACCGCAGGAATATCGGCGTTGCCGCCGTCGTTTCACGGGACCGCCTCGGCCAAGCGGATGCGGGACGCCTGGGCCGCGTCGGTGCGGCTCTGCCGCCTTAGTCATGTTGCCGATGTACCTGTCGAACGAAGCGCCTTCCGACCTGCGCTCGAGAAGGCGGTCGATCCTTGCCGAATATGCCGATTGGTTCCACCATCATTAGCCGCACGCTTCCGGAATGCGGCTGGCAGGCTCGCCGGATCGGAGCGGGTTTCTCGCCCGCCGATCGATTGCCCGGAAAAGCGCGGCTGCACTGGATCGTCTTCCCGGGCGTAGTTGCTTTGCGAGGTGAGATCACGATGACCGGCCCCTGGCCTCCCGACATCCGCTACCTGCAGCTGGCCGATCTGACCATCGATCTGCGTTTTCGCCGGCTGATCCACGCCGGGCAGAGCGCGGATGTGCCGCAACGGGTATTCGATCTGCTGGTGCTGTTCCTGGCCGAACCCGACAAGCTTCACACGCGCACCGAATTGTTCGAACGCCTGTGGCCGGGATTGATCGTCGAAGACACCAACCTGTCGCAGACGGTATGGCTGTTGCGCAAGGCGCTGGGCGAAGAGCGCAAGTCATGGATCCGCACCGTGGCCAAGAGCGGCTACGTCTTTCAGGCGCCCGAGCCGGTACGTTCGGTCAGTGAACCGCCGTCGGCGGCGATACCTGCAGAACCGGCGGCCGAGCAGCCCGCGGAATCGGACTCGACTCCCGCGCAGGTCGACGCGCCGACGCCCTCGCTCGAAGCAGCCAGGTCGACGCGAAGTGCGTGGTCGCGCCACCGTGTTCGGCTGCTGGCACTGGCGGCAATCGGCCTGGCCGCGATCGCAAGCGCATGGTTTTTCAATCAGCGCACCTCGCCTGCCGAACCGCAGCTCACCGTAGCCTTGGTCACGATAGAAGACGATAGCCGCGCGGCTCGCTGGCCGGCGGAACTGCTCGAACAATGGCTCGGTTGGAAATTGGCCAGCCTGCCCGGCATCAATCTGCTCGACGAAGCGCAACTGGCCGCCGGCGCGCCGGGTTCGGTGAAAGTGCTGTTCCTGTCGTCGGCGACCTCGCCGAGCGACCCCGCAAAGATCAAGGTTTATGTCCGTTTGAGGGACCGCGGCAAGGAGCAGCGGCTGGAAGTCGAAGGTCATCGGTCGGACCTCCCGGCATTGGTCGATTCCTTGTCCCGCCAGATCGTGAAGCGCCTGCAACCTGCTTACGCCGAGCCCTGGCCGGCCCTCGAGCTCAGCGCCGATGCTGCCGAGCGTTACGTGCAGGCAGCGCAGGCGTTCAAGCACGGCGACTGGATCGCTGCGGTGCATCTGGGCGAGGAAGTGATCGCCCGCGCTCCGCGTTTCGGCTTGGCGCGCATGCAGCTGGCGCTGGCACAGGCTCGTCTCGCTCAAGCCACAGCGGCCAAGGTGCAAATGGACCAGGCCGTGAAGTTGCTGGCCGGATCGCCGCCGCCGGTCATCGAACTGCTGCAGGCTCAACGCCTGGCGATCGACCCGACCCGCGGCCCCGAGGCTCTGGCGGCGTACGCCAAGTTGGCCGATCGCTCCCCCGAGACCGTGTCTCTCCAGCTTGAATATGCGTGGCAGCTCATCAGAGCGGGCGAACCGCAACGAGCGCTGGAGCGACTGGCGGATCGCCCGGTCAACAACGACACCACTTGCATCTGCGTCGGTAAATGGTTGCTGCGGGCGAACGCTTACGCAGTGCTCAGCGATCCGGTGCGCATGCGCGCGGCCGCCAAGGAGGCAGTGGAGCTGGCGCGAAAGGCCGGTCCGGCATGGAATCTGGAGCAGGCCGATGCGCTCATGGTGCTGGCCAGCGCGAATGCCGGGCAGTTCCCCGAGCGCGGCACGCCGCCCGAATTCGAGCAAGCCGCGGTTCTGTACGAAAAGGGAGGCAACGCCACCGGCGCCTTGGAGGCGCGCGTGCTGGCGCGGCTATCCGCCCCGTTGCCGGCCGACGGCGCCGACCCCGCTTTGGAGGCGTTGCTCGCACGCGCCAACGCCGCCGGCTACCGCGGCCTGGAAATCCACATTCTGATCGCCAGCGCGAATCAACATGCACGGGCCGGCGATATCGCCGGTTATCGGTCGCGGCTGACCCAGGCGGCGGCGATCGCGAGCGCGACCGGCGATCTGATTCCGCTGACCGATTTGAATCTATGGTTGATGGCCGACGATTTGCTCAGCGCCCGCCTGAGCAGCGCTTCGGCCCGATTCAAGCAGCTCTCCGAGATGAAACTGCCCAGCGCGCAGCGCATGTCTTCCAGCCTCTACGCTGCCGACATGAGCCTGGTGCGCGGCGAGTACGCTCAAGCCTTGAAGATCATCGACCATGCCGAAGGAATCTTTCCGCCGACTCCCGCCGGGCAGCCCGACTCGGAGATGCTCACAACATTGATCTGCCTGCGTTCGCAGGCCTTGTTGACCATGGGAGAGCCGGCCAAAGCGCGCGCAAGCATAGACCGATGCGCAAAAGGCGACCGAGAGAGCCTGCGCCACTTGGCGTTGAGCCTTCGCAGTCGGGCCGAAATGCTCGCGGGCGACCGGCCCCAGGCTAAGGCCTTATTGGAGCAAGCGGAGCAGGCACTGCCCTCGGGCGCAGCCGATCGATGGGTCGCGTCCTTGGAAGACGCCAGCCTGGCGACGCGTCTGGGCGAGTTCGACCGTTCGCAACGGCTCTACGCGCAAGCGCTGCAGCCGATCCGGTCCGCGGGTTATGCCTTGTTGCTCGCCAGAGCCCTGGCCGGCCAGGCCGAGAACGCCGCCGCGCGCGGCGATTGGGCAAGCAGCCGCGATCTCGTCGCGGACGCGCGTCGCCTGATACCGAACGATGCCTGGAACGTGGTCGCTCGGCTCGATCTGCTCGAAGCCGCCGATGCACTCGAACGCGGCGACCGCGCCAAGGCGACGGCGCTGGGCAGTGCCCTGCACCGCGAGGCGCGGCGAAGGGGCGACGCCGTCTTGGAGCTCGAGCTGCATCGAATATTCGAACCGGGATCAATGTCCGGCGACTGCAGTCCGGCCGAGCGCGAAGCCTTGATTGCACACACCGGCATGCGCGGCGCCGATGCGAATTGGCTCAATCTTCATTCCGCAGTTCCGGACGGCGGCAGCATCAAGACGCCCGTACCGGCAGGCGCCGGCTCGGACTGATTCGAGTCGGTTTCAATCGGCAAAAAAAGCGGACTCCGGGTCCGCTGGGCAAGCCGATTTCCAGCCCTGCCCCTGGCTCGTCCGCACGCCTCTGCGAAAGCCCGGTGCTGGCGGCCTTCCACAAAATGCGTTCGGTTCTGGGCGCCTAACACGATCGCGCCCCTTGCCTCTCGTCCGAGCGCGCAAATACGCGGATTTATCGCGATAAGCATCACAAACGTACAGATGCCATGACGACAGCCACTACGACGGCATGGCGGCGCATGGCATCAACGTCCGGTCCGATCTGCCAGCAGCCCGGGCGGAGCCCGTTGAGGTTCCGTCCGCCGGCCGCCGTGGCCAGAGCGGGCCGGTCGCGTTGCCTGCGATCGCCGCCGACTACTTTCACACCGTCATCGTCCAGGGAATTGCGCAGTGGCTATCGACTCTCGTAACTCATCGTCCCGATGCAGGCGCGTAACGCGCATGCTGCCGGTTTTGTTTTTAAGCGGGCTGATCGTCGCCCCGGCCATCGCGGCGCAACCGCGCCTCGGCGGCGAAGGCCAGGCCCATGCGGGCTTGATGTGGCCGAGCGAGCCGCCGGCGAATTATTGCCAGGCCGGCGTCATGCCGCGCGGCCCGGCGGCGCCGCCGCAAGGTGCGATCGTAGTCCCGGCCGGCGACAACAGCGGTTTCGATTTCCGGCGCGCCGGCGTGACATTCTGGTTCGAGCCGGGCGTGCACACCCTCGGCACGGACAAGTACAGCCAGATCATCGCCCAGGACGGCAATACCTATCTGGGCGGGCCCGGCGCGATCATCGACGGCCAGAACCGCAACCACTACGCCTTCACCAACACGGCGCAGAACGTCGTGGTGCGCTACCTGACCATCCGCAACTTCGGCCGCTATAGCGACGACCCGACGGAAGACTACGGCAACTTCGACCAGGGCGTGGTCAACCACGACGCCGGCGACCACTGGACGATCGAGTACAACACCATCGCCAACAACCGCGGGGCCGGCGTGTTCCTCGGCAGCCACAACAAGGTCAGCTTCAACTGCCTGAAGGACAACGGCCAGTACGGCTTCAGCATGTACAAAAAGCCGCTGCAGAGCGAGGGTCCGCCGACGCCCGAGCAACCGACGCCGGGCCGTTCGGCCATCGTCGATATCGAGCTGAGCCACAACGAGATCGCCGGCAACAACGTCGACGACTGGGAAGCCAGCACCAAGTGCGGCTGCACCGGCGGCGGCAAGTTCTGGGACGTGCGCGGCGCCAAGATCGTCGGCAACTACGTCCACGACAACCGCGGCACCGGCCTGTGGGCCGACACCAACAACATCGACTTCCTGTTCGAGAACAATTACATCCGCGACAACGCCGGCGTCGGCATCTGGTACGAGATCAGCTACAACGCCACCATCCGCGCCAACACCTTCATCAACAACGGCTGGACCTCGGGCACCTCCGACCTCGGCGCGCCGGCGCCGGCGATCTACCTGTCCGAATCCGGCGGCGACAGCCGCCTGCCCAAGGACGTCAGCGGTTCGGACCTGCTGCGCATCTACGACAACTACTTCGAGAACAATTTCTCCGGGGTGTCGATCTACGAGAGCTCCAATCGCTTCTGCAACTCCAACGGCAACACCAGCCAGGTGTACTGCACGCCCTTCGTCCACCCGGCGCTGATCGTGCGTCCGGACCCGAAAAATCCGAGCAAGTACCCCGATCCGGTCAGTCATCTGCACCCGTGCTACACCCAGATCAACGGCGATGCGGCCTTGCAACGCGACTGCCGCTGGCACGCCAAGAACATCGAGGTGACCGGCAACGAGTTCTACTTCGATCCGGCGGTGGTGCCGTGCGGCAGTTCCAGCTTCTGCGGCGCGCAGGCGCTGTACGCCACCGGCGACAACAACCTGAGTTGGTCGCCGTACACCGTGCAGCAGGTGCAGAACGATGTGATGTTCAACAACAACAACCGCTTCGCCAACAACCACTACTACGGCCCCTGGCGTTTCGCCAAGCGTTACGGCGAGACGATGAGCTTCAAGAGCTGGCAGGCCGCGCCCTATCTGCAGGACGCCGGCAGCACCACCGACGGCTCGTCGTTCAACCTGCTCGATCCGCAAACCGCCACCCTGGAAGCGTCGGCCGGTCTGTGGACCGCGTGGTACGGCAGCCGCATCGCCCGCGCCGATGTCGGCCACGGCGGCGCGCACAGCCTGCAGGTGGTGGCCGAGGACAGCTACTGGGGCGTGGCCCTCGCCAACCATCCCGGCTACTTGTCCGACAACGCCGCCAAGCGCTTGAGCTTCTGGGTCAAGCGTGTCGCCGGCACCCCGCCGCTGCCCGCCAACGCGCGCGTGCGCCTGCGCTGGCTCAAAGAGGACGGCAAGCCGGCGACCGGCGATGAAGAAACCTCGTTCAGCGACGTTTCGCTAGGCGCGGCCGGCGACGAGTGGACCCAGGTGGTCGCCGATGTGCAACCGCCCGCGCTGACCGCGAGCGTGTGGGTGCTGTTGGTGGGCTCGGGCGGCTCGGCCAATCACAACGCCAGCTTCTACCTCGACGACATCGTGTTGCAGGACGCGCCGCAGTAAGTACAGCGCACGACGTGCCGCGAACGATGCGTTCGCGGCACGTTGACTGCGCCCGCACACCGTTCGGACGGCTCGCTCCGTGCAGCCGCCTGACCAGCCCTCGCACCGAAACCCGTTGGCTTACTGCTTCGGGGCGATCTAGCCTTGCGCACGATGCGCCGCGGGTTCGGAGCGTTACGGCCCGACTGTTGGCAGGTGAGATGCGTCGAGGTCCATCCCGGTACGCACGACGCGACCATCCAGCACATATTCCAGGACATGCCGGAACGTCCCGAGAGCGCTCGGCCCCGTCATGTGTGACATCGTTCATGTGTGACATTTTCGGCGCGATGTGCGCCGCACATGAGGACGATAACGTATGCGCCTTCAACCGTCGGTACGCACCGTGCGGTTCAGACCGTTGAAGTCCGATGCGGCCGAGTCCATCAGCCCAGCGGCGATGCTATGGTTCGATTTCGCCATAGAAGCCAGGCGTCCGGAATCCGCTTGGGTCTGATCGATACGGTTATGTATGGCCAGATTTTCTCACGCATTCATCGTTTTCCTCTCACTGACGGCCCCGCAAGTCGCGGTGGCTTATCAGGCCTCAGCGAGCGCTGCTCCGCCCGGTGGCTATAGCATTCCGCCCGGCGCCTTGGACGATGCGCTCAACGCCTTCGCCTCTCGCAAAGACGTGCAGTTGATCTATTCGCCCGCCTTGGTGGCCAAACGGCGCAGCGCGGGCCTCAGAGGCCATCCCGGAGTTCGTGAGGGCCTGGCTCGATTACTGGAAGGGACCGGCCTCACCGCAGTCGCGGTAAAAGCCAATGTTTACCTGCTTCAGCCCACACCGCGCCCGCGGACCGACGCGAGGCCGGCAGCGCCGAAGGCGACCTCCTCGCCGAGGTCTCCGACCCAGTTGGACACGGTCCACGTCACTGGAAGCCGGATCAAGCGCGCAGGGCTTGAGAGCGCACTGCCTTTGACGCTGATCACGCAGGAGCAGATTCGCGCCAGCGGCCATCAGACCTTGTTCGATGTGCTGCGCTTGATGCCGGGCATGACCGGTCACCATCCCCGCAATATCGCCAGCGAGGGCGGCAACAGCCAAGTGCCGACGGCAGCCGCGGCTTCGGCCAGTTTGTACTCGCTCGGCCCGCGCGCGACCTTGTTTCTCGTCGATGGACGACGCATGGCCAACTACGGCCTGGTCTCGACCGATATGGGCGCGTTGACCGACCTCAACGGCATTCCCTTGAGCATGGTCGATCACATCGAGATCGCTCGCGGTGGAGCGTCGGCCATCTACGGCGCCGACGCGATGGCCGGCGTAGTCAACATCATCCTGAAGAAGGACTACCGCGGGGCCGAGGTCGGCAGCAATTTTGGCGTGTCCCAGCGCGGCGACGCCGAGCAGCAACGCGAGTACGCCAGCTTCGGCGCGCAGACGCGCAGCGGCGGCAACGTTTTCGTCAGCGCCGATCACTTCACCCGTAATCCGCTGATCGGCAGCCAGCGCTCTTGGAGCACGCTCGATCGACGGCGATTCGGCGGGACCGATCGGCGGATCGCACTGGGCTTCCTGCAGGACGACGGCAGCGTGCTCCCGATCGCAGGCTGCCGCAATCGCGATCCCACGCGATCCGGCGTCGAGTGCGGTTTCGACGCTCCGCGCTACAGCAGTCTGCAACCCGGTATCGCCAGCAACTCCTTGTACGCCCACCTGCGTCAGCCGATCAGCGAGAACCTCGAGGCCTACGCCGATCTGCGCCTGTCCCGGGTCGGGCTGGAGCTGCGCAACGCTCCGAGCCATGGGGTGATGCCGCTGTCCGGCGACCACCCCGATAGCGAAAGAGCTCGCGACTATTCGTTCTTGAATTATTGGTTCTCCGACGTGGGGCCGATCGGCAATCGGGTCGTTACCACCAACCGGGACTACACCATCGGCATAAACCGCTACCGCCGAACTTGGGCCTGGGATCTGAGTCTGTCGCGCCGCGACAACGAGGTCGCCAATCGCATCAATGGCTTGATCTGCCTGTCGGCTCTCGGGTCGGTCGTCGACGATCGAAGCTATCGTTTCAATCGGGTGGACAGGAATTCCGATGCCGTGCTCGCCAAGCTTTCGCCTCCCATCGTATTGGGCGGGAAGATGTCGCTGGAAACCTTGTCCGGCAGCGTGGACGGTCCGCTGTTCGCATTACCCGCCGGCGACGTCCAGGTCGCGGCCGGATTCGAAGCCCGTCACGAGCATCTGAGCAACCGGCCGGACCCCTTGCTGACGAAAGGCGATATCGCGCTGGCGATGGACTTCCAGGGTCGAAGCGACCACCGCGATGCAGCCGCGGTCTATGCCGAGCTCAAGGCGCCGCTGCACCATAAACTCTCGATGGACGCGGCCTGGCGTTTGGATCGCAACCGGGGCTACGGCGATCAGATCTCCCCCATGTTCGGTCTGCGCTGGCAGGCTTTTCAGTCGCTGAGTCTGCGCGCCTCGGTAGGAGAGGGTTATCGTGCGCCTACATTGGCCGAGCTGCGTGGCCCGCTGCTGATCAAGCAACAGACGCTTTCCTACGTCCCCGCCGACGATTCGACCCGCCCCTGCCGTGACGAGTTCGACGACTATTGCGCCGTCGACCTACGCGCACGAGTCAACCCGAGGCTGAAGCCGGAGACATCGACCAACCGCAATCTCGGTTTGACCTGGACCCCCAGCGAAAACTTCTCGTTGACCGGCAGTCACTATCGCATCCGGCGCAGGAACGAGATTCTGCCGATCAATGCGCTGGGTCTCGACGAACTGTCCCCGGAAGCCTTGATTCGCGACGAAAACGGCGAGCTGATCGCCGTCGCCAGCTATCTCGATAATGTCGGCAGCACCGAAGTGCGGGGCTGGGAGATCGAGGCCGAGTACCGTCACCAGACGCAGCGCTGGGGCGACCTCGATTTCAGCCTGAGCGGCCACTACACGCATCGCCTGCTCCGGCAGCATCGTCCGACCGAGCCGATCGAGGACCATGCCGGCATCGAAATGCCCAGCCGAAGCGTGCTGGGCGATGTTCGCTGGAGCTATCGCGATTGGATCGTAACGCTCAATCTGTACTACATAGGGCCAACGACGGTGTCCGTGCCGGGGCCAAGCACTACCTTCACTTACGGCAGTAACGTCGACCACACGCGCCGTACGCCCAGCACGACCTTGGCCGGCATCGATATCGCTTACGGCGGCTTCAAACGTTGGCTGTTCAGCCTCAACATCAACAACCTTGGCGATCGCCATCCTGGCAACTACAACTACAGCAACGGCGGCTACACTATTGCCGACAGCGACCCGATCGGACGCTACTACTCGGTTAGTGCGACACATCAGTTCTGAACCGGACACCCGCTTCCTGGGCCGACCTTTGCATTTCCGTATGCCGCGCAAGCCCGGCTCAACTCCAAAGAGACGAGAGACAAGACCCGGTCTCGATGCGGTGGACTTCGGGGCAAGCATTGCTGGAGCGCGCGCGCCGTAGCAAGATGGCGAAACGGCTCTTTCAGTCCGTTCTCCGCTGTCGCCGCGGCACCACGGAAAGGCTTCTTGCTGGGTTATGGCGATAGCCCGTAATCGGCGCCCGATCCCCGTCTGGCGAATACGGCCCGAGATCGTCCCCTCTCTACTGTCGGCATTCTCCAGATCTGTCCTCGGCCGAGCGTTGTGCATACATACGAATCAGCGACTTAGCATTCGCTGGAGACGGCCGCACTTGCTGTTGCCGGCGCCTGGCGTTATCAAGGCACTTCAATCGGATCATCGCGCCTTCAACATCGAAAGGATTCCAGTTTGAACGGTCGGTATCGGCGCTCCGCACGGATCGCGGCGTTTTTCCTGGCGCTCATGGCGTGTATCGGCCAGGCCCAGGCGCAGTTCGGGGCGAGCGGAACCAGCGACCTGCCGCTGCACCTCGTATTCGGCCCCTGGATCGTCCTGCTCGGCGTACTGCCGGTAGCGGGCTGGTTGCGCCCGTCCTGGCGGCCGCGGCTTTGCAAAGCGGCGCGTCGTGCGGTGGCCGGCTACCTCTTCATCGAGTTCGTTCCGCTGCTTGTCTGCATGCTGGCGGCCGGCCTGTTTTGATGGCCTGGGCTCTGTCGATGCTGGGCGTGATCTTTTCCGGACTGGTACTCCTGTTATTCGTATCGGTGGCGCTGATCCTGGATTGGGTGTTTTCCTGTCGATGCCGGGCGCAGACCGACCGGCAGCAACGCGAGCTGGCCCCATGACCCACCAAGGGCCGCTCGCAACCAATCCGCCGCCGGTGGATGCCCGGCTGGCGAAACGCCATCGCCGCGCGCGTATCTGCGCGATCGCCTGCCTGATCCTGGCACTGCTGCTGGCAGCCGCTTCAGTCGTCTCCTTAAGCACCGGGGTCTTCGGTTGTTGGGGTGGCGCCTATGTGTTCCTGGCCTGCCTGGTGGTTCTCGGCGTCCCGGCGCTGATCCTGCTGCTGACGGTCGCCTACCTGAGAGCGTTCGAGTTGATCTGGCTGGGCGTCGCGATATGGCTGATCTATTTTGCGGTCGAGGTGGCCTCGCATATCCTTCCGCCGGTGTTTTGCAGCGGCTCCGGCTGAGGTCGCCGATTGCCGGCGGAACGTCGGCCCGCACCGAGCGTGAGTAATCCAACCGACCGAAGCCGCCCCGCGGCTCGGCTCAATCCGAGTATCCGCCGTCAAGATGAAGCCACACTCTGCCGCCGCGCTTTCGGCGCTGATCTTGCTCTGCCTTCTGTCCGCATGCGCATTCCCTGCCAGAGAGAAAGCCGCCGACCTACCCGACTCGGAGCGAGAGATCGCCGAGAACTGCGCACTGGCCAAGGAACGGCAGAATCAGGCGGCCATCGACCACTGGTGCCGTGAGCAAGCGCAGGGGAAGTGATCGCGATGGCCGACAAGCCGAAGCCGTTTCGCGGCTCGCGACGCCAGCGGTCTTCGTCGACATCCGCGTATGCTTACGCAGGCAGATTCGATGCGGCCGAGAACTGAGACCGGCCTGGGCTTCCCCCGCTACCGCAAGAGAAAAGGACTTTTCAGATGAGTACGCAAGCCGATACCCGCCAAGCGTCGATCCCGGCCCTGCTGATGGTCGCGGCCCTATGCACCGGACCGGTCCTGGCTCGGAGCCCGGCGCGGCCACCGATTCCGCCTCCGCCGCCTGAGCCATCCGGAGTGGTGCTGGAGGCGCCGCCGATGCCGATGGCGCCGCCGCCGGCGTCCTCGCTGCCGCTCAAAGGCCCGGTCGACGTCAACGACTATGTCGGCTACCCGGCGGTCCAGCCTGCGCATCATGTCGGCGACGCCATCAGGGTGTTCGCACTCAAATCGACCTGGGCCAAACCGCCGGCCGCCAGCAGTTCTCAGGACGCGTCCAACGACCTGCTGACCATCATTCCGGCGGAGGTGGTCGCTGTGAAGCCGGACGGCAGCGTGCAGATTCAGGGGCTGCTGGCGCTCGATGTCAGCGGCACGCAACAAACCTACCGGGTCTCCGGCCTGGTCCGCCGCGAAGACCTCGACATCGATAACGCGGTGGTTTCGAACCGGATCGCCGACGCCGGGCTGGAATTGGTCGACGATGGCGGAATGGATTCCTCGCGGCGCCAACGCGCCATCGAGAACATGTACAAGTTTCTGAGTCTGCAGCGGGCGCGATGACGGCTTTCATCCAGCCGCCGCAACACTAGCGGGAGGCGACCACTACCAGCGAGGTCCCGCAGGCGATGACGATCGCGATGGCGAACATCGCCCAAAGCAACGTCTTCCTGTTCTTTTCGTTCATCGATCACCCCTGAGTAACCCCGGCTGTTCTTGAATCCTAGCACCGCCCCCACACAGGCGCCGCGATTCGTACCCAGGCTCTGGTTTGCGTTCGTTTGAGTCCTTAGCCTGCCAAGTTTCATGCTGCCTATCGGGGATACCCGTCCTCGCCGGAGCCGAAGCACGAACCAGGAGCCGTCCGAATGATCGACTACGACCTCGAGCTGCAACGCCACAACGCCGTGTTGCGGCGCGCGTACGGCATCCTCGCTTCCGATCGGGTCCTCGACATCGGCTGCGGGACCGGGCAGACGACACGCGAAGCGGCGCAACTCGCGGCAACGGGGTCTGTGCTCGGTATCGACCGCTCGGATGAGATGATCGAGCGCGCACGGGAACTCACTCGTGCAGCAAGGCTCGGCAACGTCGAATACTCATGCGCCGACGCCGAACGACATGGGCTGCCGCACGAATCCTTCGACGTGGCCATCAGCCGATTCGGCACGATGTTCTTCGAGCATCCGTTCGCGGCCTTCTCCAACATACGCAGCGCATTGCGTCCGCAGGGACGGCTGGTGATGATGGTGTGGCAGCAGCGCGATCGCAACGAATGGGCCACCGCCATCGAAAGCGCGTTCCCGCCCGATGAAGCAGGAGTCGAAAACTCCCCCGCCGCTCCGCCCGCCTTCTCCCTGGGCGATCAGGACTTCGTCAAACGCATTCTCGATGCCACCGGCTTCGCTGCCCCGATGTTCGACGAAGTGCATGAGCCCGTCTTCTACGGGACCGACGTCGATGCCGCCTTCGAGTTCGTCTCCGGATTTTCTACCGTGCAGGAGAAGGTCGCCCGCCTCGATACCGGCCCACGCGAACAGGCCCTCGATCGCCTCCGCGGTCTGTTGACCGAGCACCAACAGGCCGATGGCGTCTGGTTCGATTCGCGTGCCTGGATAGTGACCACACACCGAAGATGACCCGCCCGCCGACATCGCGAGATCTGCATGCGTCATAGCATCGGTCTGCTACCGGGTGCGGACACGCCATACGACTTGGCCGTCACGCTCGGGGTCATCTCCCATTTTCCCGGCGACCTTTATGAAACCGTTATGGTGATTAGCGCCGGCGCCCTTATGCCTTGGTCGTGAACGGCAAGGCTTGATCCTCGCCCCCCGCACTCGCCAACGACGGAAGCGATCGCTCGCTTCCGTCGGGGCGTCATCGGGATCGCAAGGCGATCGCGATCAGTTGGTGGGCACCGAGAACACCGTCTTCAGGAAGCCCGGCCAGGCCGACTCCTGCACATAGCGAATCGGGCGATCGGTATTGCTGACCTTATAGCCGCCGCTGGAGTAGTCGGCGTTGAACTCCTTGGCGTTCTGCGGGAAGAACACCGCCAGACCGGTGTCGCCGTAGAACTTGTTGCCGATCTTGTTGCCGCTGCTGTAGTTCGCCTTGACCGCCAGCGCCAACGCGTCCTGCGCGTCCTGCACCGCGGCCTTGCTGTCGGCGTCGATGGCCTTGGTCTTGAGCGTGGCCAGCCACGCACCGATGTCCACCCCATAGGACGTCTCGTACGGGGTCATCGCCTTGCGCGCATCGCGCGCGGCCTGCTTCTCGGCGGTGGTGGTCAGGCTTTCGGTCACCGCGTCGAGCGCGTCGGCGACCAGACCGGTCTTGCTCAGGTCGATCGAGGACAGCGTGGTGTGGCCCGACGGCTTGTTGGTGTAGTAGGCCTTGTAGCTGTCGACCACCCACTTGCCCAGCGCCTGCGCCTCGGTCGTGGCCGGCTGCTTGGCCAGATTGGCCAGGAAACCGTAATCCCAACCTTCGCCCGGCTCGAGTTCTTCGCTGCCGACCAGGAACTTGGCGCGATCGCGCAGTTCGTAAGCCGGTTCGATCATCGCCATCAGGCAGGCGTCGAAAGAAACGATGTCGAGCTTCTTGCTGCCAAGCGCGGTCTTGATCGCATCGGCGACGTCGGAGTTGTAGATGATATTGCCGGTTTCGTCGTCCGAGGACACCGAGCGGTGGGTGTTTTTCGCCCCTGGCGCAACGCGGAAGCCTTGGCCGTGGTTCCAGATCACCAGCATCGTGCGCTTGGCCGGATACTTTTGCGTGCCCCACTTGATGAACTCGGCGAGCGTTTCCTTATCGCCCATGTCGGTGTTCAACTTGGACTTGCCCAAGTCCATCAGCGCGCCCGCGGCAGTCGGCTTGTCGCCCTTCTTGACCCGGAACCGCTTGACGCCGGTCCAGTCGCCGTTGCTGCTGTCGTAGCCTGCGATGCGGCCGTATTCGACGAGGATGTTGACCTTGTCGGAGCTGCCGACTTTCGCCATCTGGTTCCAGTTGTGGACCGTGAACGGTTCCAGGTTGTTCTTGCCGTTCATGAACACCAGCACGTTCCACTCGGCCTCGGCGGCTTTGGCAACGGGTTTGCTCGGGACTTTCGCGGTCGCCGCGGCACTGCCGCAAGCGAACAACGCCGCGGCAAGCAGTGACTTGTTTAACAGCTTCATGGATTCGATTCCTGTGTGGGTAAGGTAAGCCGCGCGCACGGCGCGCTACGTTCGCGCGGCGAAAGCGAGTGCACATTCGCTACAGGTAAAAGCGCAGGCAGGCGCATGTCTCCCCCGGCCACCCCAGCCGATCGCATGGCGATTTGTGTGATCCCTATAGAGGAACGCAGAGGAACACGATGACGACGCACGCCTCGAGGGCGTCGAGGACTCGCCTTGCGACGCGCGAGTGCTCAGAGAAATCCGTCCGCAACAAGACTGTTTATCGCAGATCGACGCCACCACAATCCGTCGCTCCCAACCGCAGAGACGGACCATGAAACATTGGATATTCCTAGCTCGCGATTTTCGGCGAAGTAACGGCAACGTCCGCGCTCAAGGCAAGCGACGGCTTCAGCAAGCTTGTTCCGTCGCTCGTGGTGATCGCGGGATACGTGACGGCGTTCTACTTCCTGTCGCTTGCGTTGCGCTCGATTCCGGTGGGTATCGCCTACGCCATCTGGGCCGGTCTCGGCGTGGTCCTCGTCACCGCGTTCTCGTGGATCTATTACGGACAGAAGCTCGACCTGGGGGCGGGGGCCGGCATGGCTTTGATCGTGGCCGGAGTCGTCGTCATGAATCTGTTCTCCAAGACCATGTCGCACTGATGTGTGCGCCGATATGCACGGTCTGCGAATCGAATCGGGCGCGGGCCTCTGGGCACCTTCACTTCGCATCGGCACGGAGCGCGGCCGGTGAACCGCGATGCAATCCGGACGGCCATGACACAGACGCCAGGCACCGACCCGGTCTAAAGCGCAGGGCCGCATGGCCGCGGGTATCGGCGGGAACGAATCGACGTAATTATCAGGCGCAGCGCGGGGTTACGGCGTTCCAGACAGCGGCCTGCGCATGATCGTCGGTGCGGAGCCGCATCGCCGCTTGACCCGCGTCGTTCCCGGCATGGCCCGGTTTCGGCCTTGAGCGATGGCGGGCATTACCTAGTATCGACCCGGCGCATCGGACGCGCACGGCGGCTTCGCATGGAGCGAGTGTCCTGCCTGCCCCGCGAACGCGCGGACAGGTTTCCGCTGCGCAGGAACTCGTGCACCGACGTCCTCGCCATGGCCGCGGGTGCGCATGCGCCGCGTCGGCAGGTACTCCATCGGTCTCAACCTACGAGGGAACAAGATGAAGATGCTTTTGAAAGTATTGGTGCTGGGCACTGCGCTGCAGGCTGCGGCGTGGTCGACGGGCGTCGGCCAGGCCCAGGCGCAAGCAGGCAACGGCCCGAGCAATCCGGACTATTCGTTCTGCGCCGAGGGCGAAATCGCAGTGGATTATCCGCCCTACTGCATCAACCCGAACGATCCGGGCACCGGGCCGGGCGGGCCGGGCTCGGGCGGAGAGTGCGTGCCGCCGCCTTGCGTGCCTGGCAAACCTTGCCTCGATCCCTGCCCTTCGTTCGACCCCAATCAAACCGTACAAACCGTCTCGGCCTGAGCGTCGATGGCGAGGCACGGCGGAAGCCGGCGCCCGCCCGTAGCCGAGCGCGTTTGCCTTGTCTGACTGCCACCCTGCCCCATCCCTCGGAGGATTCATGAAACGTCCCGTCCGCACCGCTCTGTTGATCGCAGCATCGCTTTCCGCACTGGCCTTCGGCGCTTCGGTCGCGCGCCCGCCGCCGACCGGTTCCGGCTGGATCGAATACAAGTACTACGACAGTTCCAACAATCTGGTGGGAGCCCGGTTGATCGACTGCACCGGCATCGTCTCGACCTTCGGTGTCTCGCAGGGCCGTGTCGAGGTCGAGCAAGGCCCCTGCTTCTGAAGCGCTCTCCTCGGACTGACGCGTTTCGATCGCTCATGCGATCGCGACCCGAAGTCTGAATCGTGCACGGAGCTTTCCCCGCCAGTCGAGAGAGCTCCATCAGGGGCGGCTGGGCTGCGCGGTCAGCCCAGCCGTCCATGTTCGGCCCTTGCTGAATTTGCGCCCTCGTGGGCACCGCTCAGTCGCCGATGCCCCGCGGCAAGGCCAGCCCCGCTGAGCCCGCGACCACTTTGCGTACGCTGGAGACGGCGGCCGACGAAAGCGACCGGTGCGCCAGAAACGCGGGGGTCTGGCCGCCGATGTCGGTCAACGACAAATAGGTCAGTCGCGTCCCGGCACTGGTCGGGGTCATGGTCCACTCACCGCGCGAACGCAGCGCAATGCAATCGGGCTTGGGTTTTCTGCCGACATAGTCGAGGGATACGAACTTCACCCGTATCTCGCCGCTGGGCAGGGCTTGCCGCTCGAAACGCATGGAATAGCAGCGCTCGCTGGTGACCGGCGTGCTGAGCACGTCGGACCAGATCGCCTGGTCCGGTCCGCGCTGGACGAAGCTGCGGCGGATGTTCTTGTTCTTCTCGTCGAGGTACTTGCCGAGCAGGTAATCCGCAATCGTTTGCGGCGAGGCTTTCAGCGAGGTGGTGACGCGAAGCTCGTCGAAACGTTCGCGGGGAAGGCTGCGGGCTTCCAGGCGGATGCCGTCCTTGTCGCTGACCGTCCGCCACGCCGGGGCCTGTGCGCCAAGGTTCGCCGACCAGGCGATCGGCAAGAACGCAAGGCAGGCCAAGTACCGGGCCAGCCTAGCGGGGATGGCCGCGATTCGGCGCGTCGCAAGAATGCAGAACGAAACCATGACTCGTCTCCCCGGCACTTGAGCCGTTCCGGGGATTCGATGCCCAGGCCATGACAGGATCAAGACAGGCGAGATCCGATCGGCTGAATCAGGCTAGTTCGCTTGCTCGGCCGCAGCCTAAGTGCCGCATTCGAAATCCGCCGCGCCCATATGGTCGAATCCCTGCAGCGTGAGACAGGATTTTCCCTGCGCACAATCTTGAAGATCCACAGACATGACGTTCTCCGGCTTCGGGCCATCGATGCGCAGACCGAACATGGCCTCGACCTCGCGCGCGCTCACCTTTCGATCGAATGTCACGGACAGGTCCTGCAGCTCTCCGTGCTCCCATTCAAGGTCGACCTCACTGATCGGCGAAGGCAGGGACTTGGCAACGCTGAGCGGAAGTGCTGGCCCGACATTGTAATTAGTTGTAGCACCGAGACAGGCGTCACCCCAGTCCATGCGGTCGAAATCGGCCGCGCAGCCGTATGTTTTGTCTTGTATTCCGAAACGCTTTTCGAGCATGCAACCGAAATCGGTTGCCTTCATTCTCGGCCACGTCGCCAGTTCGGGCGGCACCAGCTTGATAACGAAGGGTTTTTTTGCGGGCAGGGCGGCGAAAACCACATCCGCGCAAGCAATCGTCAAGACAGCGATAAGCACTGTTTTTCGCACAGCTGACACTCTCCTTGTATTCGGATTTCAGCCTATCACGTGCCGATTCGCGAACTCGGACAGTGCAAGCGAGCGCCGATCCGGACACTCTCATCGACATCCGTCATCCAGGCATTGCAAGACGATCGTCTGCGTCGCCCACGACAGGGCCGAGCCGGTGCCATGGACCTTATCGCTGCCGGTCTCGCCCACAGAAAGAAACTGTAGCGGTGCAGTGATTCGGTCGGCAGCCGGGAGTGAAGGGCCGCGGTTCGTTCGAGCGGTCCGACGTATGCGGGCCGACCTTCGAGCTGCCCTCACTGTCCCCAATCGACCCAGGCGCCCGGCGTCAGCGGCTGTATGTCGATCGCCTTTCCACGAGCCGCCTTTTTCAATTGCTCGATCGGGTCGGCGACCTCCACGTATTCGTCCATGCCGGACACGCCGTAGTGGATGGGGACCAAGCGCTTCGCACCCAGGATGGTCGCGGCGGCAACGGCTTGCTCCGGCGTGAGCACGCCGGGCTGGCCGCTGACCGGCTTGCGCCAACCGAAACGCGCGCCGTTGACCGGCAGGAATGCCGCATCGAAGGGGCCGAACTGGCGGCCGATCCGCCACCAGTGCCCGTGCCAGAGCGTGTCTCCGCCGTGGAAGATGCGGCGCCCGCCCGCCGATACCACCCAGGACACTTGCGGGTCGCCATAGCCGTCCGACGCCGGCACGGCCGTAGCGGTGAAGTCGCCGATCAGTTGCGGCTCCCACAGCGGGCTCGGCCGCACCCGGGCCTTGGCAGGCAGCGGCAGCGGATTCGTTCCCGCCGGATGCGCGAGGACACCGCCGTTGCCCAGCGCATCCGCGACCGCCTTCGCGTCGAAGTGATCGCCATGCGCATGGGTAATGAGGACCGAGGCGTCGCCCACGGCATCGCCGACCGGGATCAAGGCGTCCTTGAGCGCGGCGCCCCACTCCTGCGGATTCACCAGCGGATCGATGAACAAGGTGGCCTGCGGCAACTGCAGGCGGATACCGGCCCAGGCCAACCGCTGGATGCGTAAGCCGTCGGCGCGACCCGCCGCGAACGCGGCACCGCCGAAGGCCGCGCCACCCAAAGCCGCACCGGCCAGGCCGGCGCAGCCGAGCAGGAACTCGCGGCGACGGATGGGTCGGCCCAGGACTTCGTCGTCGCGGCTCATGCGCAGCGCTCCCGCGAGGCCATCGCCGTGTCGAGCTCGAACACCGACTGCGCGACGATGACCTCCAGGCTGCGCTGGTGCCAGTCGCGTTCGAACGGCGTCGGTTCGACCTGCGGCGCCAGGCAGGCTTCGATGGCGATCGCAGCAAGGCGCTGCCCGATGTCCTGTCCTGCGGCTTCGTTGCGAATGCGGATGACCTGGTCGCGCAGCCGATCCAGGTAATGGATCGCGTTGTCGAGCACGGTAGCGGGGAATCGCCCTAGGTGTCCGCCGATCACCGTGCTCCGGCCGAACTGGCGTATCCGGCCGATCGCGGCACGGATCAGCGCGGGGTCCGCCTTGGACAGGTAGACGATGTTGCCGACGATGTTGTCGCCAACGCAGACCAGGTCGGCGGTGGGCACGTCCACGCTGACGTGGTCCATGGTCTTGCCGGGGTTATGCACGAAGCGCAGTTCGTGTGCGCCCCAGCGCAGGGTCATGGCGCTGTCGAAGACCAGCTTCGGCTCGCGATAGAAATCGTCGACACGCCGGTTCTGCGACAAAAACGTATGGCGATGATGGCGGTGGGCCAGCGTGAGCGCGTCGGGGAACAGCGACAGACCCGCCATGTGGTCGCTCATGTAGTGCGTCGCGGCGATGGCCCGCACGGTCTTGCCCAGGTCGTCGCACAGGACCCTGCGCATCCACTTCGCATCGTCCACGCTGCTCAGCGAATCGACGAGCAGGACATCGTCGCCGTCGAGAAAGGCGGTGGCGACCGACTCGTAGTCGTCGCCGACGAACATCAGTACATCGGAACCCAGGGACTCGAATCTCATGACCAACGCTCACCATGCTGCGACGGGCCATCATTGCCAGCGCCCCGGGCGCCGACAAACGAGATGTTTTGAGGCCCGCATTAGAAAAACTAACTTGATAGGATGCGCGTTCGGTCCGCGAACCCGAGACGCTCTTGAAGTCACGCCCCCCTGCCCCGCTCAACGCCCTTCGGGCCTTCGAAACGGCCGCGCGCTGCCTGAGTTTCCAGGAGGCGGCCGGGCAGTTGTTCGTCACTCCGGCGGCGGTCAGCCACCAGGTCAAGCGCCTGGAGGCCTACCTCGGCGTGAAGCTGTTCGAGCGCGGCCACCGCGCGGTCGAACTGACCGCCGAAGGCGCAGCGCTGGCGGCGTCGTTGAGTGAACTGTTCGGCCAGCTCGATCGGGTGCTGGACCGGGTCGCCGCTCCCGCGGCGGTGCATCTGCGCGTCAGTACTGTGGAATCCTTCGCGGCGAAGTGGCTCGCGCCGAGGCTGCACCGGTTTCACCACGACCATCCCGATATCCAACTGCGCATCGAGACCGGTAACGAACGCGTCGATTTCGTCCGCGACGGCATCGACGTCGCCATCCGCTACGGGCCCGGCGCCTACACGGGCGTCCATGCCGAGCGCTTGCTGGATGCGCCGGTGTTTCCGGTGTGCGCGCTTGCGCTGGCGAACGATGAGCGCCGGCCGCTGGCCACTCCCGACGACCTGCGCCAGCACACCCTGCTGCATGACGAAGGTTCGACCGGGCGCGCCGGCGTACCGGATTGGGCCGCCTGGCTGGAAGCCGCCGGCGCGATGGGAGTGGATGCGACCCGAGGCCCGATGTTCGCCAGCATGTACCTGGCCCAGGAGGCCGCCGTCGCCGGGCACGGCGTCGCCTTGGGCGTCGCCCCTTTGGTCGAGGAAGACGTGCAACGCGGCCGCCTGATCAAGCTTTTCGACGGGTCCCTCGACAACGCCTACGCGTTCTGGATCGTCCGTCGACAAAGCGCCGACACTGCGCCGGCCGTCGATGCGTTCTGCCGGTGGCTGCGGAAGGAAGCGTCGACTAGCGCGATGCCTTCGTCTGGCTAGGAATCGTCGCTAAAGCGATCGTCGCGCCGCCCCGCGGCCATGCGTGGGTGGAGATGCGAGCAGAAGCGGCCGTGCCCACCATCAATGCAAGTGAATCGCCAACCACAGTGCGCCCTCGGAAACACGGCGCACGCTATGCGGCGTGCCGGCAGGCAGGAACAGGTAGTCGCCTGAGCGCAGCTCGACGGCCTCGCCTGCGACCTCGAGCGTCGCTTCACCCTGCAGCATCGCCACCCACTCGTCCTGGGTTTGCACGTACTGCGTCGGAGTGATCGTCGCGGAACTGACGATGCGCTCGATCACCAGGTTCTTGTGAGTGAGCAAGGCTTCGAAGCGCTCGCCTTGCGCCGGCGCCGCGGCATTCGCAAACAGGTTGTCGACTCGCATCAGGATGCTCTCGGTGGGACGCCTGGCGTCTGGGGCCAACCAGGCCGCAGCCCGGTTCTGGTTCTGGTTCTGGTTCTGGTTCTGGTTCGGCTGAATTATCGGACAGGGCTGCCCGCACGAACCGGGATCAGGCGCACTCCGAGCTCTCGATGGACCGAGCCGGACAACGGCCATCCGCGCAGGCCCGATTGCTAGAATCCCTGCCCGCAGAACGGTGAGACAGACTCATGACTCAAGACGAAATTCGGCGGTATCTCGCCGCAAACGGCTCGGTTCGCATCCAGGTGGCGGCGCGCGAAGACGGCAGCCCGGAGATGGCCTGGGGCGATACCTTCTGCTTCGCTGTGGGCGCCGACGGGCAAACGAAGAAGATGCCGTTCGTCACCATCGTCACCAAGGACTACGCCGGCTTCGACGAAGAGTCCCAACTCGATCGCGGCCTGTACCGGGTCAACCTCGATGTCGGCAAGGCGAAGTTCGAGGCGCTGTTCGGTTTCGCTCCCAGAGATCTGGCCGATCGTCGCGGCGACTTCGACTTCGCTGCGGTCGATACGCTGATTCCGCACCCGACCTATGGCGCGAACGGCTGGGTGTCGATCGTCGAGCCAGGCGAGCGATCGCGGAACGCGCTCGAAGAGCTGCTGGCTTTCGCGATTCATCGGGCAATGCACTGAGTTCGCGTTGCGGCCTTGGGCGGAGGCTCTCTCCCCTCTGGAGCCGCAGCCGACCTGTCTGTGGTTACCGCGGCAGGCCTCGCACCGTTTCGCCTGCCGTCATGGCCGACGTCCGGCGCTCGATTGCACTTGCCGCCCGCCTTGAAGGAATCAGTTCACCGAACAACTCAGGGTGATGGTTACCGTCGCCCCCATCGGCAGAGTGCCTAATGCAACGCCTGCGTTGAGCGCGGCCAGAGTGATCGGCGCGGCCGGACAACCCGCGCCGCTGCAGGTCGGTGGCGTGGTGCAGGTCAGGCCGATACGGCTCGCTATCGGGTCGGCAACGATCGCGCCGGTCACGCTGTCAGGGCCGTTGTTGGTGATCACGATGCTGTAGGTTTGCGGCGCGCCCCGGCTGACGGTATCCCCGGCCTGGTCGCTCGGACCCGCCGCCGGCGTGTTGGTCTTGGTGATGCTGAGGTCGACGATCGGGTTGCGGATGTTGGCGAAAGTGCAGGTCAGGTCGTCGCCGACCGCCGCGGTCAGGCTGAAGCTGGTACCGCTGCCGCTCGGCGTCTGCCCGCCGGCGAGCGCATTGGCGCAGGTGTAGGCGCTGGCGTAACGGGCCAAGTCGGCTCCGGCCGCTGCGGTTTCGGACAAGGTGTAGGCGCCGCCGACATTGCCCGGATTCAAGGCCGCCTCTCCGCTGGCCGCAGTGCCGGTGCCGGTCGTGGTAACGGCGACCGGCCCGCCTGGGCCGGCGATGTTCAAAGCGAATTGGTCCCCGCCGAGGAAACGGCCCAGCGGCAGCGATTTGCGCAGACGCAAGATCGGGCGTTTGCCGTTGCTGAAGGTGCAGGTGATGTCCGCGGCCGACGACAGCGCGCTGCTGGGCAAGGTCGCGCGGCGATTGGCCAGATCGTAGACCGCCCCGGCGACGGCGGCGCCGCCCGACTGAGTACAGGCGATCGCGGTCAGTGTCCAATCCGCGGGTAGCGTCGCCTCGGTGACGGCCACGCTGGCAGCGAGATCGTCGATCGAGACCGGCGTACCGGTCACTGCGGTTCCGGCCGTCGCCGTCGTCAACGCGGACGGCTGGCTGAGCGTGTTGGTGGTGGAAAAACCGAACGGACCGCCGGCGCCGGCCTGGGTGATCTTGGCGACGCGAATCTTCGGATCGGCGATGGTCACGGTGTAATCCTCGACCTCGCCGGTGCCGGCGACGCCGATGGCGTTGAGGATCTCGAGCGCACTGGTGGCAGTGCGCACGCGCAGGAAACTGGCCCCGGGCGCGATGTCGGCGGGCACGGTCCAACTCAGGCTCGCGCTGCCGGTCGCGCATATCGCGGTCGCCGAGCGCTCGTCGCTGTCGAAGGTGCCATTGCGGTCGAAATCGATCCAGCCGGCCAGCGACGCGGTGCCGATGCAGCTCACCGTGGCGGTGTAGACGTTGCCCGACAGGCCGCGATACAGCGGCGCCAAGGCAGCGGTATTGACGCCGTCTTCGTCGTCGGCCGCGCCGTCGTTGTCGTCGCCGAGCGCATTGGCGCTGAACAGCGATGCGCCCTCGACGTCGGCCCGCGTGCCCAGCAAGGCCGTCAGCGGCTGCGCCTGCGTGGCCAACGTGAAACCCGCTCCGAAGATGTTGACGTTGCCGACCGGCAATGTCCCGCCGCTCCAACTGTATTGGGGAACGTGTCCGGCCAGGCCATAGCTGTTGGGCGCATCGCCGAAGTCGGCGACGTTGAGCATCACGCCGAGCGCAACGGCCTGCAGGCCCGCGGCCGCAGGCCCGCCTTGCAGGACGATGTTCGCGCTGCTGGCGTTGTCGATGAAGAACACGCCCATCGGCGCGATGGCGCCCGCGCCACTGCAATCGCCCAGAGTGGAGAAACGGTAGGTCACGCCGCTGCGATTGACGTTGTAACCATCGGTGCAACCGGTGCCGCGCAGGCGCTCGATGACGCGCATGGTCGCGCCGCCCGGCAGCGTCACTTCGGTGTACTCGGTGGGGCTCGTGGTTTCGGCATCGGCGAACACCAGACCGTCGAGCGCATACGGAACCCCACCGAAGGTCGCCGAGCAACTGTAGGTGAAAGAGACGTTGGCGCCGCCGACCCGGTTCATCAGGCCGATGTCCATCGTGTTGGATGCACCGGAGCCGCCAATGTTGTAGAGGTCGTCCAGGCCGTCGAGGAAGAACGAGCCGGGTCGGCTGATGCGCAGGTCAGGGTCGGCGGCGATCGAGGAGATGTTGCTCAGACTGCACGACACGATCAGGGTCTGCCCGGCGATGTTGAAGGTGTTGGTGACCGACGTGCCGCCCTGCGGGATGCTGTTGGGCGTAGTACCCCAGTCGAACCACAAGATCTGACTGCGGTATTGGCCAGAGCCACCGGTGGCGTATTGGGCAAAGGCCGGTGGCGCGAAACAGGTCAGCAACAGCATTGCGGCCAGGACGACGTTGGCACGGCCGCCGATGCGATGACGGCCTGCGTCGGCAGAGCGGTCGCAGGCCGTCATCGCGCGCACTACGAGAGCCTCGGCGAATCCAATGATCGATCCCCAATCGATGCGACGCCCCTCAGGCCCGCTGCTCGCGAGCCCCGTCCGACCGATCTCGCGCATGTCCCACCCCTGCCTGCGACACATAACTGTGACGAACGTCACTAAATATACCCGTACCGCAAGACCGAAGTAAGCGTGCCCGGTCGTTTTCCGCGGCGCCCGTATGGAGTTCAGAGGTCCAAACCCTTTGAATACGGCCTGTCCGGGACCTGCCCAACCAGCGGGTGAACCTGAGTGCGCCCGACGACCGGCCGTTCCGGAAAGATGGGCGGCCTGGGATTGAGCCTCGGCGGCGACGGCGCCAGAAGAAAGCACATTGCCCGCGCGACTCTGCCAAGCCGCCGATGGAACGCGTAAGCGACACAGTCAGGACCCGGTCCCGGGCACGGCGAGGCAGCGGCATCGGAACGAACGCTAGACTGACAGCGCCATCCAGATTGTCTGCCGATACCTTCGCCTTCACTCTCTATTCCGACGCCATCGACCGTGCCCGACGCCTGCATCACCGCACCGCCCGCCGATCGCGCCTGGACCGGCACCCTGCTGCTCGGCGAGCACCTCGCGGTGCTGCAGGGCCAGGCCGGCGGCAGCGATCGCCATGCCCATTACGCGCACCAGTTGTTGCTCAGCGATGGCGCGCCGTGGCAGGTCGAGATCGACGGCGAACGGCGTACCGGCCAGCGCCTGTGGCTGCCTTCGTTTCAGCCGCATGCGGTGCTGGCCGCGCCGAGCGAAGGCTGCACGGTCTATCTCGAACCCGGCCATGCCGACGTGGAAGCGATCCTGCGGCGATTGCCGCAGCTGCCGGCCCGGCTGCCGGCGCTGCAGCCCTTATTGCCCGAGCTATGCCGGGCGCAGCCCCTCGACCGCCGCCTGCAGGCAGCCATCGCCGAGATCGTTGCGCGCCTGCCCGACAGCGTTTGCGCCGCCGACATCGCCGAGGCCGCGCATCTCTCGCCGAGCCAGCTGCACCGCCGCTTCCAGTCCGACCTGGCGATTACCTTGCGCGGCTGGGTCTTGTGGCGACGCCTGCATCACGCCTTGGCGCGTTTCCTGGCCGGCGACAGCCTCACCGCCAGCGCGCATGCGGCGGGCTTCGCCGACCTGCCGCATCTGTCGCGCAACTTGCGGCGCATGTTCGGCATCGGCGCAACGCAGTTACACGGCTTGCAACTGCAGGCATATCGCTAACCGCACCGAACCCTCGCCTGCAACAGTTCGGCCGGCAGCGCCGGCACATCGCCTTGCGGCAGCACCCGGAACGGCGCCAGCAACTGGCCTGCATAATCGCGCGGATAATCCGGCTGAGTGCCGATCCCCAGGTCGCGGCTGCCCAGTCGATAACCGGGCGCATCGAAAGCGGTGCCCAACAACCGATCCCAAACGGTGAAGAACAGGCCGAAGTTTACGTCGCCGGCGGCGCCGTAGCGCAGGTGATGGAAACGATGCAACGGCGCCCACGCCACCAGCCGGCCCATCAGGCCCGGCCGCATGTCGACGTTGGAATGCTGCAACAGCAACTGGATGGCGATGGCGAACGCCAGCACCGCCGCGACCGGATGCGGCAGGCCGAGCAGCAACAACGGCAACACCCCACCGACCGCTTCGACCGCCTGATGCAGCGGATGCTTCATCAAACCGTTGAAACCATACATGCGGGTCACGCTGTGGTGCACCGCATGCAAGCGCCAGAGCCAACCGATGCGGTGACTGGCGTAGTGCATGAGAGTAACGCCGAGATCGGCCCCGATGACCGCCAGCAACAGTTGCAACGCGAACGGCCAGTGCGTGGGCCAGTACTGCCACGGCATCCACGCCGCCAACAGCGGAACGGATGCGATCGACAGCAGGTTCAGCGCCTCATTGACCACCGCGTGCGCGACATCGCGAGCCCGGTCGCCATGGTCCTGGTTGAAATGCCGGTCGTAGGGCCAACGGCGTTCGGCCAGAAAGGACAGCACCACCGCCAAACCCAGCAATGGCAACAACCACAAGGCAGGGCCGTGGCGGTAACCGACCCACCACGCGGCCGTGCCGACGAAACCGAACAGAAACAGCGGCGCATACCAGCGCAATATCCAGTCTTTCATCTTCAACCCAGGCATCGACGAGGCCAGCATGCTGGCCCCGACGCTGGGCTTGCGGCTTGGATAAACCGCGCATGTTGGTGGCGAATTGCAGCCTGTGGACTGAGTGGCCATCCGAGCTACGAGCAGGAGGTACCGAGCGGAAGCGGAACGATGATTCGCCGGGAGCGAATCTACCCCGAATCAGAATTTCCCTACATCCGCCCGGGCAGTTCCTGCACTAAGCTCGCCGGCACCTCCAAGCCGATATCCGATCAGAAGAAAGCACATATAGCGCCATGCTTTTTTACCGGCTATAAGCAGTTTCAGATCGCCCCCAATGCGACCGGGTATGCCGCCAGAGCCGATCGGCCGTTGCGGACACACCGTCACCGGCTAACAATCCGGCCACGAATGCCAGGTGGATAGGGGCAAGTCACCGGGGCTGTCCAGGCGAGCACGAAGCATCAACTGCAGCAGGAAGCACACGAGCACAAGGACTGGGCATTTTTCGCCGACTGAAGACGAATAGATCAATCCCAATGCGTATCCGCAGCCATTCAAAGCCGCGGCTTCTCGGCGCTTGGGACAAGGTGTTGTTGTACTGGGAATCCGTTGATCGACAGAGCCGCCCGGTAAGGGCGCAGAAAGGGGACAGCATGAAGGGATCGATCGAGCGGCGCGCAGCTTGCGTGCTGGCCGCTGCCGTGGCTATTGCTATGGGGACGGCACACGCCCGTACGCCGGTCGCGCCGCTGGAGGAGTACTCCAAACGCGTACGTTCGGCCGAGATGGTCAGCCCACTGCAGTCCGATCTGATGGGCGAAAGCGTGAGCCTCTACAACGGCTCCACCGAATTCGTCGCGACCGATATCGATCTTCCGGGCAACAACGCCCTTCCCGTACGCCTCGGCCGGCGTTTCAAGGTCGAGTCACGCAAGGAGACAGAAGTACTGGGCGGCTTCGGCGCCTGGGATATCGATGTCCCTTATATGTATGGCGTGTTTCCAGCAGGGTCCAAATGGAACGTGTCGGGCACGGGCACTACCCAGAGATGCTCGCAGGTCTGGTATCCGGACGTCGGAGCCCCGTTCAGTACCGCCGACATCTGGAGCGGGACCTACATGCATATTCCAGGAGGCGGAGATACCGAGATGCTTCTGCTCTTGGCGAATACCGTCGTCCCCAATGACGGAGCGACCTACAAATGGGGTTCCCGGTCGGACCATAGATTCCGCTGCAAGCCCAATACCAGCAACGGCTACCCGGGCGAAGGCTTCATTGCCGTCGATACGCAGGGCAATCGCTATACCTTCGATGTGGGCATCGAACGCGGAGCCCCGTTCGTCAGCAAGTACGGATCCGAGGACGGCAGCGCCATGATCGGGCGCGTCAAGGTCTTCCTGATGGCCAGCCGGGTCGAGGACAGACACGGCAACTGGGTCGCCTACAACTACTCGGGCGACCAGCTCGCCAGCATCACCTCCAGCGACGGCCGATCGATCCAGCTCGGCTATACCGACGGACGGGTGTCCAGCGCGACCGCCGATGGGCGCCAGTGGACCTATGAATACGCGACGCAGACGATCGGCGACTATTACCCCAAGAAGCTCTTGTCCCGGGTGGTGCAACCGGATGGATCGTCCTGGCAGTACCGCATCTATGGCGAGAACGGCACCATCAGCAATGCCCTGCTGCTGCCCCAATACCAGGGCCTCGACGCCAATCTGCGTTGTGCGCAACCCCTCGAGCCGGTCGACATGCTCGGGGTGCAGATTACCCACCCCTCGGGCGCCTTGGGCACGTTCCGATTCAACTTCATGCGCCATCTGAAGAACGGCACGCCTGCCAACGCCTGCGTATTCGATCATCGCGACAACATGGGTAACGAGTACTACTCGCTGGGCATCCCCGAGTATTTCGACAACTACTCGTTGGCCACCAAAACCATTGCAGGGCCCGGCTTGCCGGCCATGCAATGGACTTACGAGTACGAAGTTCCGCAGGAGTTCGGCCGCGTCAATCAGATACCTTGCACCTCCTGCCGCGACTGGAAGCGGGTCTGGGTCACCCAGCCCGACGGAAGCATTCAGGAGCAGAAGTATGGGGCGTTGTGGCTGGTCAATGACGGCCGCCTGCTCGGCACGACCATCAAGAAGGCCGATGGAACCGTGCTTAGAACCCAGACCTCCGAGTACGTGTCCGAAAGCGAGATATCTTCGATGCCGTTCCCGGACATCTACGGCGTCCTGACGGGTTCCGACGACTCCAGCTCCGTCCGTATTCGCCCGATCAGGCGCAACACCATCGTGCAGGACGGCGTCGAGTTCAGCTCATACGTCAACCAGTTCGACAGCTTCGCCCGTCCCGTCGCCGAGAGGAAGTGGAGCTCGCTCGGCCCCTCGAAGGTGCAGACCACCGCTTATCACGACAATCTGACGAGTTGGACTTTGGGGCAGGTCAGGTCGACCAGTATCGACGGCGTACTGAGCGAGGAAACCCTCTATCACTCGACGACCGCGCTGCCGACGGAGATCCGCTCCTTCGGCAAAACCATCCAGACGCTGGTTTACAACCCGGATGCGACGCTGGAGAGCGTGGCCGACGGCCTGAATCAGAGGACCAGTTTTTCGAACTGGAAACGTGGAGTGCCGCAGAACATCAGCTACCCCGGTGGCACGTCCCAATCGGCAGTCGTCAACGACAGAGGCTGGATAGGCTCGGTGACGGACGAAAATGGCTTCGCCACCAATTACGGCTACGACGCCATGGGACGTCTGGCCAGCATCGCCTATCCCACCGGCGACAGCACGGCATGGAACCCGGTCTCGCTGTCGTTCCAGCAGATTGCCGCCGATGAACATGGCCTGCCTGCCGGACACTGGCGCAGCAGTCGTGTCGAAGGCAACAAACATATCAATTTGTACATGGACGCCCTGTGGCGGCCGGTACTGGAAGAGCAGCACGACGCCGCCGACACGGCCGGGACCTTGAGCCAGGTCGTCAAACGTTACGACTCCAACGGCCGGCTGAGCTTTCAGTCCTATCCGCTACGGAACGTCGGCAACTTCGGCGATGTCGCTCAGGGCACCCGTACCTTCTATGACGCACTGGACCGGGTCATACGCGTGGAACAAGACAGCGAACTGGGCGTCCTGGCCACGACCACCGAATACCTGGCGGGTTTCCAGCGACGGGTCACCGACCCGCGCCAGAAGGTTTCCACGCAACGGTTCCAGGTCTTCGACCAACCATCCTATGACGCACCCCTGGGCATAGATTCGCCCGCAGGCGTGTCGACGACCATCAATCGGGACATCTTCGGGAAGCCGCTGGAGATGATTCGTTCCGGCCCAGAAGGCTGAGTACGCACTCGTCGACACGAAGACTGAAGCTCGCAGCGATTTCGAGCGTTCCAGTGCCCAGGACCTGAAGGACCGACCCCGATGCTGTACTCAATGATTTCCCGACTGCTGCTGACGCTGTTGTTGATCGGCGCGGTCACCGATGCTAACGCCACGTACGTCACCATGACGTCCTCGGAATACGGCAACGTCGTAGCGCCTGCCACCGTGACCGTCGGCGTCAACGGATACAACGACGACGACGGCATTCCGATCCAGCAGGTCAATCTGTTCCATAACGGACAATTGATCGCAAGCAATCCGTACGGGCTGTCGCACACCTTCACCGGCCTGCAGATCGGCACCCACCATTTCACCGGCCAAGCGGTCGCCGACGGTGCCGGGGCCAGCGAGACCGTTACGATCCAGGTCATCGCGCCGGGCGGCAATCTCCCAACGGTGACAATCAACGCTCCGACTGGTGGCCCCTTCATCGCTCCGGCGACCATGACCTGGACCGCAAACGCCTCGGATCCGGATGGGCAAGTCGTTCGGGTCGAGTACTACGCCAATGGCAACCACATCGGCACCGCGACCAGCGCACCTTATGGGATCACCGTAAACAACGTCGCCGTCGGCACCTATTCGGTCTATGCGAAAGCCGTCGACAACAATGGTGGAGCCACTTCATCCGCACCGGTATCGGTCACGGTAACTCAAACGGAAGTTACCGGTTCCATCGATACCGTCGGCCTGGCCAACGGTGAGTACAAAGTCTTCGGCTGGGCCTGTTCGACCGGCAGGAATCAGTCCATCGACGTGCATATGTACGTGGGAGGCGCCTACGGCACCGGGACATTCGTCGCCGTGCAAACCGCGAATCAGCCTAGCGAACCCGCGGTCGCGGCAACCTGCCACGCTCAAGGCACGGCCTACCGCTTTTCGATTCCGCTGACGCCGACAATGCGGCAGGAACATGCCAACAAGAAAATCTATATTCATGGCATCTCGCTGGAAGGTGGTTCCAACCCTCTATTGAACGGCTCAGCTGTATACAGCGTGCCTGCCCCCTTGGCGCTGGCGCGTCGTTACGTGTACGACCAACATCAGCGCCTTTGCAAAGTGATCGAACCAGAGACCGGCTCGACCGTGATGGAGTACGACGCAGCCGGCAACCTGGCATGGTCCGCGAGCGGGCTGAACCTGCCCAGCGCCACCGCTTGCAACCGTACCGAGGCGCAGTCGTCAGGGCGGGTTGTCGGACGCGCTTATGACGTGCGCAATCGATTGACGGCCTTGAACTCCCCGTACGGGCGCGGCAATCAAAGCTGGCAATACACCCCCGATGGCTTGCCTAGTGAAGTCATCACCAGCAATGAAGGCATCGGCCAAGGCAATATCATCAACACGTATGCCTATAACAAGCGCCGCCATCTAGTCTCCGAGACACAAGCGCAGTCGAACCGGTATAGCTGGGTCTTGGGCTACAGTTACGACGCCAATGGCAACCTGCGTTGGCAGAGTTATCCCACCGGGACGGTGCTGGATTACGCGCCTAATGCCCTGGGTCAGCCCACCCAGGTGAATTCGCCACAACATACCTACGCCAGCGCGATTAAGTACCATCCGAACGGCGCGATTGCCCAGTTCTCCTACGGCAACGGCATCGTGCATTCGATGACCCAGAATTCGCGTCAGTTGCCCGCCCGCAGTCTCGATAACGGCGTGCTCGATTTGCGCATGAGCTACGACGCCAATGGCAATGTGATCGAGATCCTCGACGGTGTACGAGGCGAGCAGTTCGGCCGCTGGCTGGCTTACGACAGTCTGGACCGCCTCACAGCGGCCGGATCCTGCAGTTTCGGCGGCGATTGCTGGCATCGTTTCAGCTACGACGCGCTCGACAATCTCAGGAGCTGGTCGCTTGGTGGAGTAAAGAATCATCATTACTACTATGATGGCCACAACCAGCTGACCAATATCCGCGACGGCAGCGGTGCGTCTGTGATCGGCCTGGGCTACGACTTGCAGGGCAACCTGGAGAACAAGAACGGCCAAGCCTACTCCTTCGACTACGGCAACCGGTTGCGTGAAGTGGCCGGCAAAGAATCGTATCGCTACGATTCGCTCGGCCGGCGCGTGCAGTCCACGCGTCAGGGCGGGGGTTATGGCCTGTCTATGTACGGCAAGTCCGGGCAGATGCTCTATAGCGAAGACCACGGCACACCAGCAAAGGCGCTGGAGCATATTTATCTGGGCAATTCGCTGCTCGCCACTCGTCAAATCGATTGGGCGAATACACCGGCCATTGTGCGCTACCAACACACCGATGCGCTCGGTAGTCCGGTCGCGGTTACCAACACCGCGGGGGCCGTCGTCGAACGCACCGACTGGGAGCCGTACGGAGCCGCAATCGGCAAGCCGACTTATAACGGCGTCGGCTATACCGGTCATGTCATGGATGGCGCGACTGGGCTAACTTATATGCAGCAGCGCTATTACGATCCGCAGATTGGAAGGTTCCTCAGCGTTGATCCTGTCACGGCAAATCCGGCGAATGGGACGAACTTCAACCGGTACTGGTACGGAAACAACAACCCGTACCGGTTCAAAGACCCCAACGGGCGCTACGTTTGCTCAGGTAGTAAGACTGATTGTGGGAATTTTGATAAGGCGATCAACATGGCCAAGGAGGCTTCCACTAGCTCCAAGTTAACCGCAGACCAAAGAGGCGCGCTGAGCGCGGCTGTTGGCTTCTTTGGCGAAAAAGGCAATACGGATATAAAAGTTTCGTTTGGCGATTTGAAGGGCGACGCCGCTCGAATCAACACGAACCGCGGAGGAAAAGGTACGGTCACGTTTGACTTGAAAGCTATCGCTGGAAAGAGCACGAGCGTATCCGGCACGTTGAATGGGCTGGCGATGCGGTCGCTACATGAAGGCGATCATGGTGTGCGGATAGTGAATCAAGGTTTTCCAGGATCGAGATCGGACCGCTTGGATAGAGAAAAATCCGGATATCGAGCCGAAGCGTTTTACCAAAAGGCTGCGGGGTTCCTTCAGAACTCAAACAACCTTTGGGCGCCTTGGAATCCAGGTGACGGCATAAACGAAAGCGCAGTTGATGCGAGAGCCAACTTCTCGGTGATGTCATCTTGCACAGGATCGAACGAAGGGAGCTGCCGATGAAATTGCAATCGTTCCTCATTTGCCTCGCCGTGGCCACGCTCTCGGCTTGTGCAAGTTCGTCCCCGGTTGAATCTACTGCTACGGATAGCAAGCAAGGCTATTTTGCTGATCCTGGCGACTTCTGGGGCGTCAACTTCAAGCCTGGCCAGCCAGCTTCCGACAAGACGTTGTTGGAAGCGGTGGCTGGCCCTCGCGATCAAGAAGCGCTGGGGAATGACCTTGCGCTCCTTAAAAGGATGCCGCCGGAGATCCCCTTAAGAGTTCTAGGCTTTACGGACTCAGAAGAATGCTCCGAGTTGCCGTGCTCTGAGTTGTCGCTACGCAGGGCGCAAGCTCTGCACGATTGGTTGCTCAGTCATGGCATATCGAAGTCTCGGCTGTCTGCGCCGAAGGGTTTAGGTAGCGCGAGGCCGATTGGTGATAACGAGACGGAAGACGGGCGAGCGCAGAATAGGCGCGCTTACATCAGTTACGAGGATGTCCCGTAGAGCTTGCTCGTGAGGCGGGAGCACAAGGCCCGCATCTCTGCGGGCCCTGTTCGTTATCGGGGTTGTGAGGTTGGCATCTGGCCTTCGGCCTGCTTCTTGTCGGTGCGAGCCCGCTGCATGCGCAGCTGCGACTGCTAGGCCTGGTGCTTGAGGATGAGTCCTTCAAGCACGGCCTGCGCGGTCTGTCGTTCGTCTTCGTCGAACTGCTGCAGGGCCTCGGACTTCAGGCGCAGGGTGTTGTCGGGCCGCGTTCGTCCGCATCGAACAGAAGTTCGTCGGCGCTGACGGTGATCGCCTTCTCGCCACGCGCTTCGTGCGCGTGCTGCGCACGCTCACACGGAGATGCGTGCGCGCTACGCGCCCACGCTTGGCGACTGGCTGTGTGCGGGCGGCTCGGCTTAACCGCTGCGCGGTTCGAGCCGAAGCCGCATGGTTGTCGTCGTGGTTGCAGCAAAAGCGCGTCAGCAGGGAGGAAGTCACATCGGATTACGAACACTGCCGCCCTGGAACGCGAATCGCCGTCGGCGCGATCGCGATCAAGAGCGTCACCGTCGGGGCGCTGCCCCGACACCCCGTCATCGCCTGCTGACCTTGTGTGGCCAGAGACGGCACACGATCCCGGCTGGAGCCGAACCGGCCAATCGGAGCGCTGCTGTTCGCCCTGAATTGTGACGCTGTGACGATGCGGCTTATCGCGTAGTTGCACGCACCATGCCGCAATTACGCGGTACTAGAGCGGTACTAGCCGACCAGCAGCAAGATCAATGCGTTAGGTGTGGCGTGTAGTACCTGATCAGTACCGCTCTTCTCGCCGTCCCCGAAAGACCTCAACGCGGCCAATGACTTGCGAAACCGCGTCTTGAGCTGTGCCATTGAAATAGCCGAAAGTCGCGTCAAGGCGTTTTTACGAGTCGGAAGGAGGTGCTTCAAGGGCGAAATGCGACGGCGGGCTAGATCGCGTCTAGGGTTGATCGCAGTAACAGGCGGAACCCGCATCGGGTCAGAGTGTTCAGCGCTATTACGATCCGCAGATTGGGCGATTCTTGAGCGTGGATCCTATCTCGGCGCACGGCGGAAACTCTGGGCCGACAGGAAATCCTTATCGGTTCTACGACCCAGACGGTCGTTGCACAGGGTCGCGCATCGCCAATGATGATGGAACTTGCAAAAGCACCGGTGAGTTCACAACCATGGAAAATACGGCTATAAAGCCGCAAACGATCACTTCATCTATAGTCAGTTCTGTTGGGCCAAGTCAAGCCACGCAAGGCCAGATAAATGCCGCAGTTAAAGATGCAAATGCCGTTGGTAGAACGGCAAAGGCTTCTGGCGACTCGCGAGCGGTAAGGGCGTTCAACAAGCTTGCAGGCATCGCAATCGATAGCAGCAATTGGGACGCTGTGACTTACCAAGGAGGCAGTGTGGCGCCAACGTCTGTGGCTTTCGCCCTGTTTGATTCAAAGACAGATCGTGGATCTATTGTTCTTAGTGCTGCGAGGTACTTTGATGGTCGTGGGGACTACCACAGGGCATTTCGCTTCATGCACGAGATTTTCCATTTCGACACAGAGTTCAACAACCAAAGGGTTCTCCGGCAGGCGGCAGGTTGTGTGGCATGGAGTTGTCAGTTTGAGAGAGACGTTGAGGTAGCTGCGCGAGAGACTATGAATGCCGGGTGGGCTAAAATTGACGAAGGGAACTGACCATGAAACGAGTCTTGGTGCTTTTAACAGCCGTTGCATCTGCCTTGCCTAGCGTCGGCTGCGCAACCTCCCCATCAAGTAGGTCTGTAGAGGCGCTATTTGAGAGCGCAAATGCTGTGGTCGTTGGAAAAGTGACGAAAGTAACGGCTTCTTGCGATCAGCTTGGAGGTGTGTGCAACCGCCTATACATGGTTTCGCTCGATGAGGCTTCGATCAAAGAGTTGAAATCAAAAAGGGGGATGGACGCAAATTACAGTTCGATGTGCTCGAATGTTCCGTTAGAGATTGGCTCTACATACACCCTGTTTGTCGAAGCGACAACAAAATTTAACACCGCGGGTTCAGACAAATGTCTTCACGCAATAGATTTCGATGGCGTGTTTGAGAAGATTGGATCTTATGTGTACCGAGTAGGGGCTCCTGACGCAAAGATCATTTTAGATTTTGAAGGAGATAAGTACCTGACGAACACTGTTGTTGAACCAGATTTTGAGAAAGCCATGGACTCTTTTGCAAAGCGCGCAGCCCCATAGTGGCGCTAGAAGCGACGGATGCAGTAGTTGGGGCAACTGCTCTATCAGCAGAACTTTCGGAAGGCGCCAAGGACCATGTCTACCTTGGTGGCAGCCTGACAATCTGGAAGCCACCGCTTATGGCGGCAGCGCCACTATGCGGGGTGCCTGCACATGGATGTGCTAGGAAGTCGCCTGCAATTTGCGGATACCAGGCGCAACGTGCTGCAATGCAACGAGTACGAGCCGTACGGCAAGGTGTTAGTGCCAACGGCGCCTGATGATGGTCCTGGTTACACGGGGCATGTGTTCGACGCGGCGACCGATATGAACTACATGCAGCAGCGCTATTACGATCCCGATATCGGACGATTCTTGTCGGTCGATCCCGTAACGGCGAATAGCGGCACCGGGGCGAGCTTCAATCGCTACTGGTATGCCAACAACAATCCGTACAAATTCTTGGATCCCGACGGCCGTTTGGGCTGCACCGGAACTCGTATTAAAAGCGTATGCGATAGCGGCGGTGTCGCAGAATTGCAAACATCCGCACGCAGCTCACTAGATACGGGGCGCAATAAGCAATCGTCAAGCAGCGGCCCTAGTGCAGCAGAAAGAGTAGCGCCTCAAGCTAGCTATATCGAAGACTGGTTTGCGAACGTTGATCCCATGGGAAATCCAAGCGACGGTAATGAACTGGGAGGAGTGGGCATCACATCTGGAGACGCTGGATTCGGAGCACTTTCATTGGGACGTTCCGGCGGAGCATCCACAATTTCCTCTATTTGGCGCGGGATAAATTTCATTCGCCTAGGCTACGAGTTCTCCGTCGGCAAGAACCTCCGTATCGCACCATTCGGAAATCGAACGGGACACCCTATTGGAAAATGGCCGCACTATCACCGCCGCGGGCTAGCTCTAGATGGAAGTACACTGCCCAGGGCAAGGTATTGGCAGACATCGACCTTTGGAAGCCAAGTCTACGAACCGGTCATTTTACGGACGCTTCTAATGAAAAATCCGATAGTTCTTATCGACAATGGAGATGTTCTACTCTTTCGGACGGCACATAATCTCGAGCAGCATGTCGAATCTCCTGACATCTCCGGATATGTTGCTTATGACTCCGAAGGAATGCGTCTCAGGCTAATTTCGAGTTCAGATAATTCTGAAACCAGACTGATTAAGCCGGTCCACTCTGTTCTCCTTAATAGATCCGACCCAATCGAGTACGGGGCTGAAGATTTGCAGCAAGAGCTCGCTCAGTTCCTACAACGATTAGGGGTTAGTGCTCGCGACCAATCGCTGGAATCGCTAATAGCTGCTGTCGAGAAGAGCATCGGCTATACAGATTAGACGAAGTTATCTATCTACTTACGCACAAGCCACTACCTGGCGGCTTGTGCGTTCAATCCGCTACGGAACAAGCAGGATTGGCCGCGACAAAGCCGTTATTGATGGTGCATAGCTAATTGCGGGTTATTGCTTAACTGCACAAGCCTGGATAGTCATGGTTCACCGAGAAGGTGCAGTCTCATCCTTGCCGTAACGCATGGGCAAGTGCAGAACAGTGCGTACGAGCTTCCGAACGGCGTCACCGCGCGAGCCATGGACCCGTCGGGTCAAGCTCCACGAAGAAGGTCATTTGACCACGCGAATGGCGGACCAGTTACACCTGAAGGTGCAGTGCCGCACCTTCCATGGGGAGCTACAACCGCAGAACGCCGGAATTACGTCTGGCAAAGAACACATGTGGAGCAACGAGATTAAGCATGAACTCGAATGATATGAAAATGCTAGCCGGGCAGCTCCCGCTCGTGGCTAGGAATGTGACCTACACGGATCCTTGTCTCCTGATTCACGGCCATGGATGGCATCTGAGGCTGCTGACCGCGTGGCGAGTACTCGAGACAGGGAAGTTCCTGATGGGATCTGACGAGGTCGACGTTCCTTCACTTCAATCGGTTCTTGTCGGAAACATGATCGTTGAATGCCGCAGCCAGAGCTCCACTGCTGGCTTCGATCCGGCGCTGGTATTCGCCACGGGACACGTACTGGAAGTCTTCTCTGTGTCGGCTCTTGAGCCGTGGATCTTCAGCATTGATGGCGTCGGACCTTTTGCAGCTTCCCCGTCGGCCTAATAGGACAAGCTCACTCCCTGGCAGCGCATGAAGCTCAAGACCCGCATCGCGTTGTTCTTTTTTGGCTATTGATTGTTGGTATTGGTTGCTGGTCGTGATGCAGCTAATGCTTGCACGCAAGGGAGCAAAGTATTTGTGCAGCGTGGTTCTGCTTGACGACCTACGTCGACTTGTTCAGTTCCGATCGAGAAACTACTTTTAGCTTATTGGTGAAAGAGTGCAGGTAAACGAAGGCGCGGCCCCACTGAGGCGACCTCGTCGTGTGGCGACACCGTACTGGCATCTCTCCGATTATATGAGCAGTCTAGCAATGACCCCGCTTCCTCCGAGCACACGTTGGCCAAGTGGTGACTACATAGAACTGGCGATCCTGCAACTGGATGAGTCGCTTCTAACCACCTATTTCGGCGGCAAGTTGTTGGAAGGCGATGGGGTAGGTCTCGGGCCATGGAGATCCATCGGTGCCCAACTAAAGTCTGGATCCGTCATTGAGCTAATTTCCTTTCTTCATCAGCAGGCTGGACAATTCACTTTACGCCTTGATTCCGCGAGTAAACGGGAAGAGGTTATTGATGAAGTCATTGACTCTCTTGGCTTGGACCGTAGCGCTGTTCTTTGGGTGGCGCCGAGCGGAGGCGGCGGGCGTAACTAATTCGTTCGATGGATGGCACTATCGGAGGATTTTTTGAGGTACTCAGGAGAAGGCAGGGCCACAATGGGCCAATTGATAGAGCTAGTGTTCGAAGCGGTTCCGATGGGCGCGCTAGAACCGTTTGTAATGGAGCTCTTTTCCACAGAGCCGCCTTTTGATCTTTCGGCAAGCGAATTTGAGATGGAGGCCGGTGCTCACCTGGGTGATTATATTTCCGTCTTCAGTTCAGCACAGCCGCCCTCTCCTGGGATGTTGAGCTTAAGAGCAAATAGACTTTTGATTGGCGAGGCTTCAATTTCCCAGCCCTTAGTCCAGTTGATCTGTGCGGAAGGGGTTACCGATGCTCTGATCATCTTCGAGTGGAAGGACACGACTTCTGCATCGGGGCAGACGGCGACATCACTGAGACATGGAGCGGAACGGTTGGCGCTCAAGTACGGAGTTCGCTCTTTTGCGTGCGGGTACGAGCCGGTTTCTGACGGCGCTACTCTCATCTTTAGCGGCAGGATGGAAGGGCCGCTTTGGGATGCATACGCATCGCGCTAACCTGGAGGTTGCGTAGGGCGGGCTTGATTCCGCCCTACGCCAACTGAAGCTCCACGATTTGGCAGCACCCGCTCGCGAACTTTATAAGTCAGCGCATTGACCGCGGTGGAGACAGGCCGATCTCCGAATGTCGATTCGTTTACCGCTGGTGCGATCCAGATCGAGCCCCTGCTCACACCGAACTCACTGCCCCCAAGACGCTGCGTCAGCGAGCGGGCTCGCCTTTGCCGTAACGCATCGGCAAACGCAGAATCGTGCGCACGGGCTTGCCGTCGAGCAGCGCCGGCTCATATTTCCAATTCTCCGCGGCGTTCACGGCTGCGTAATCGATATCCGGGTCGCCACTGGTTGTTTCGACCCTGACCGCATGCTTCCAGCCGTCTTCTTCGAGCAGCACGAGCAACACGACCTCGCCGCTCAGCCCGTTCTCGTCGACGATGGCAGGCCATCGCGGCGGTGAGCGCTCTACTGAGGACAGCTCGGGACGCGCCGGGGTGTCGGGTACCTGCTTGCTCCAGCAACTTTCGTGCGCTTCGAAATCCACCGGAATCCGTATCTTGTCCGCCACTTTCCGGCCCTGCTCGTCGCTCGCGGGACTGTAGTTCCACCGGCGCGAGGCTTCCAGCGCGGCCCGGTCGAGATGGGCATTGCGACTGGACTTCTCGACGACGGCATCGATGAAACGACCATTGGCATCGACATCGATGATGATGACCGCCGTGCCCGAGGCGCAGGCGTGGATCGCCTGCTTGGGATAGACCGGGGGATGGCGGAACTTCGACATCCGATCCACGCGCGCATCGATGCTTGGGACGTCTTGCGCATACGCTCCGTTCGCGAAGAACACCAGTACACCGACCAGCGCGCCGCAACATACAGGCTTCATGAGTTCAATCCACAGACTGTTAAATAACAACTCACCCCCTCAAGCTGCAGCGATCGGCAGCGGCCAGACGCCGTCTTGAAGGGACGGTCGATCGGCAGGTTCCGAGCGGATCACTCGGGATAAGGACCGATGAATCCATCCACATTTCGTAAGCGAATCTTCGTTACGGCACTAAGGTCAAAATCAGATAGCGGCACATTTTGGATTATTTTCCCCGCCGCAGCCTCTGCGAAGGTCGTCGGCCGCAAGGGAGTCGCGACGAGTTCGTAGCAGCCGCTTTCCTCTTTTGTCGCTCGGTGTACATCGCGCCAATCAAATACAAAGAACCCGCGCTCTGCCATCGCGATGAAGTCATCTGGCCTGGGAATTTCGACGTGAAGCTTCACGCCAGAGACCTTCGGAAGGTCGAGAATCGCTCTCTCGATATCGCATAGCATCTCGCCGCTCTTGCCGAGCAGGCTCTTCGGAATCTGACCGCCCCCGGCAGTGACGAAAGCCGCCAGGCGACCCTTTTCATCACGCCCGATCCACACGAAATCAAAGCCTGCTGGATAAATCTGATTTTCTTCCATCCTGTTCAGCACCGTTGAATTTGGCGGTTTCTTTCCGAAAGGAATCGGGCATATCGAAGATTTCTCACTACGCTAAGACCTCACGGGCTTGGATAGAAAATAACTCGAAGCGCCCCATGACCGCCGACACGTGGATTCATACGTTCAGTTCAGGACGGATGGAGCGCTCAGAGAGGCTTTAGCGGGCTTCTTGCTGGCCGTACGGCAATGGCAGCTGCAGCAAGGACCGCACCGGCTTGCCCTTCAGCGTCGCCGGCTGGAACTCCCAATCGAGCGCTGCGAGCATGGCCGCCTGGTCGATGTCGTGGTCGCCACTGGATACGCCGACTTTCACGTTCTTCCTGGTGCCGTCCTTGTCGACCTGGATCAGCAGCACGACCAGGCCGCTCAGATGTTGCTCTGCGACGATCACCGGCCATTTCGGCGGATGCTCCTTCAATGAAGCGGCCGCGAGACGGGCTTCCACGTCGGGGTCGGCCGTCCAGCACCCTTCGTACTCGGCGAAGTCGACCGGTATGCGCACCTTGCCGGGTACGCGCTGGTCGTTTTCCGTCGCCGGGTTGTATTTCCAGCGCTTGCTCGCCTCGATGGCGGCCCGGTCGAAATAGGCGTAGCCGCTGGAACGTTCGACCACGGCCTGGCTGCGCTGACCGTCCTTGTCGATATCGATCAGCAAGACCGCCGTGCCGGCGACGCAGGCCTCGATGGCTTCGCGCGGATACACGGGCGGGTTCAACCGGTACGAGGATATGTCGATGGTGGCGCCGATGTCGGTGGCTCCCTGAGCCCGCGCATCGGCAGTGGCGAAAGCCAGAAGCACGCCGACCACCATCCACTTGCCTGTCTGTCTCATCAGTCCGTTCCTTGGGTTCGCGTCCTGCGCGGACGTCCGGCGTTCACTTTGCTCACGAAGACTAACATGCCGATAACAAACCGCCGCTTTCGGCCGGTATGACGACGCTGCTGCGGCGCATCCGCACGGCATCGAAGCGATAGAGGGAATCGCTGGAAGCGCGGCCGCCGCCTGCCGCGTTCTGCGTTTTCCTGTTTGCGCATCGATCGCCTACTCGCGTCGAGTTCCACGACGAACGTTCGACCGATTCTTCTGGCTGGCATGCGTGTCGAATTTGAGACAGGCGGCGCTGTCGCAGTTCCGCGATCGCGCTAAATCGCGATCTAGAGCATCAGAGAAACTGATGCGATACAGGAGCTGCGATATGAAGCGCTATCTCTTGCTCATCCTGCTGTCCGCACTGCTTCATGCAACGACTGCGCATGCACTGGATGCGCGCAAAGCCGGCGCCGATCTGACTGCCGCGTTCTATGCGAAACGAATCGATACCGTATGGGATAGCTTCGGCGCCAGAATGCAAGGCGCACTCAAGACCCGCGACGGTCTCGCGAGCTTTCGCGATCAGATCGACACTCATCTGGGCGTCGAGCAGACCGTCCTCGAAGAGTCCGTTAGCGAAGACCCCCTCGCGAGCGTGTACAGGCGCCGGGTCCGGTTCGAGAAGTCTCCCGATATCTACCTGGTGATCTGGTCGTTCGCGAAGGATGGCGAGGTCGCCGATTTTTCCGTCGTCCAGGAGCCGAAAACGCCGAAACAGGCCGCTCCGAGCAAGCACCTCGATTATCGGACCAAGACCGCGCTGCAATTGCCGTTCGAGGAAGAGTTCATGGTGTTCTGGGGCGGCCGCACGCTCGAGCAGAACTACCATGCCGAATTCGTCGGCCAGCGTTTCGCCGCCGACCTGGCCATCGTTCGCGGCAGCGCCACTCATGCCGGCGATGGACTTCGCAATGAAGATTACTATTGCTTCGGCAAGCCGATCCTGGCGCCGGCCGCAGGCGAAGTCGTCGAAGTGGTGGACTACGTCGCCGATAATCCGCCCGGCAAGTTGAATGCCAGGGACCTGACCGGCAACCGTGTGATCATCGATCACGGCAACGGCGAGTTTTCGATGCTCGCCCACCTTCGCAAGGGCTCGCTGCGTGTGAAACGGGGCGACCGCGTGGATGCCGGCGACCGTCTGGGCGAATGCGGCAACAGCGGCCATTCCTCGGAAGCGCATCTGCATTATCAGTTGCAGGACGGCCCGAAGTTCAACGGCTCGACCGCGCTGCCCGCGCAGTTTACCCACTACCTCGCCGATGGCGCGCCGGTGACGCGAGGCGAGCCTACCAAGGGGCAACGCATTCGCCCATCGTCCCAGTAATGCCTGTTCCAATCACCGCACGACATACCCACCGAACGCGGATTGTCGCCTTGAAGCCGGACCATGGCCGGCATGGGGCGCCGTCCGCGTTGTGCTCATCAGTCCACGACCGAAGCAGGAACCTCCATGAACCACGAAACCAGGGATTGGGCAGGGCTGCAGAAGGAAGTCGGCTTCGAGTACAAACTCAGAAGGCTATCGGAAGAGGTTTTCCGCGTGGTCGAGTGGACTACGCTCGTCGCCGCCGTAGGCTATGTCGGAGCGAAATTCGGCAGCAGCCTGCTCACCTATGCGTCCTATGCGCTCGCGGTACTGCTCTCGATCTACATCGGCAATCGATCCGTCTACGTCGTGGCGGGACTGCAGAAGGCATCGAAGGTCAGCGGCACCGGATGGAGGTGGAGAGCACTGTTGGCCGCGCCCATTACCTTCGCCTCCATCTGGCTGATCGTCTCGATGATCGGCTATCTGGTCAGGGCGCAAGGCGCTGCGTAGCGAATCGCGGCGACACCGGACCGCCCCCGAGCAACGGCCGAACAAACTTCGGCGAGCCTGACCGATGCTTGCCCGCTGTCCGCCAGTGCGCAGCCCAAGACTTTGCGCCCCTCGAATTGAGCGATGCGATGCGCTCGTCTCGCACGATCATCGACCGCGGCAATGACGTGGCCCCGACGCTCGCCCACCTTCGCGAAGGTTCGCTGCGATTGAAGCGGGGCGACCGCGCGAACACCTTCGACCCTACGGGAAAAATCCGGACGACTTCGAGATCGCTCTTCCGGCCGAAACGGTGTCGTTCATCGCACTCCGGGTTTCGGTATTCGTGACTCGCGCTTGAAACCTGTGTGTCGAAATGCGCAGCGGTTTTCCATGCCTCGACGCTAGCATTCTTACAGCACGATCCCTCGATGTGATCTTCCACACCGTCCCGAGTCGAGGCAAGTACGCTCGGCCGTTGTGGCGATCGCGGTCGCCGGTGCGCGGTCCTCGCCCATCCCAGCCCGGCGCCAGGGCGGGCCGAAAGGAGACTGCCCTGTTCCGGCCGGCGCGACCAAGGCTCGATGTCGCTTCCGGCTCAGCGACACGATCGGCGCCTGCGATCCTCGACCGGATCGCGCTCGGCCCCCCTGCGCTGGGCGGAGGTTTCACAGCTGTGACATTTGGCGCAGCAACTTGCGTCTTCCGCGCCCCGGCAAGCTATTCTCCACGCCAGGAGCAACAAGAGGGGGCGCGACGGTCGAGTCGCCAGGACAGTGCAGTTTTACGACGTCATCGAAGAACAGCCTGGCGCCTGGTGCGTGCGCGCGGAAGCGTCCGATGCGCCGCCGGTGGCGTACTCGTCGCGCGCCGATGCGATCGCCGGCGCCTGCCATGCCGCCAAGACGCACTATCAGGAGCAGCAGACGACGACCGCCGTGCGCCTCATTCATCCGCCCGACGCACCGGAGATCATCGTGCGCTATCTGTCGCCGGCGGAGCTGGATGCGCTGTGCTGGTTCGGCGACGCCAGCGGCCCCAGCAGCGGCTGACCGCAGCCGCTGCGTCGCGACCGGCATTCAAGCTGACTGGTTCAGCTCCAGCGAAGGGCAGGCGCCGCGCCTTGCCTCAAGCGACGAGGGGCAACACCAGGCTCGCACGCAACCCGCCTTCGCGGCGATTGGTGAGCTGCAGCTGGCCGCCCAGGTGAGCCGCCAGCTGCTCGGCGATCGCCAATCCCAATCCGGTGCCGCCGGTGTCGCGATTGCGCGAGCTCTCCAGGCGATGGAAGGGCTGCAGCACGGCCTGCATGTGCTCCTCGGGAATGCCGGGGCCGGCATCGTCCACGTCGATGGCGAACCGGTCCGGCGCGATGGCGCGAACGCCGACGTCGGCGCTGCCGCCGTACTTGATCGCGTTATCGATCAGGTTCTCGAGCACGCGGCGCAGCGCTTGCGGGCGCGTGGTCAGCGACAGATCGCTATGGCCGCTCAGGCGCACCGGCTTACCCGCGTCCTGGTAGTCGCAGACGACGCTGTCGAGCAAAGCCTGCAAATTGAGCTGGACCGGCGCAGTGGTAGCGCCGTGGGTGCTGCGTGCGTAGGCGATGCCCTCGCGCACCAGTTGCTCCAGCTGCGACAGATCCTCGCCGAGGCGCGCGCGTTCGGGGCTGGCGTCCATGCTTTCGACGCGCAGCTTCATGCGCGTGATCGGGGTCTGCAGGTCGTGCGAGATCGCCGCGAGTATCTGCAGGCGCTCGGCCAGATAGTGGCCGATACGCGCCTGCAAGGCGTTGAAGGCGATCGCGGCCTTGGCCACTTCCACCGGCCCCGACTCGCTCAGCGGCGCCGAGGGATGGGCGGGGTCGAGCCGCTCGGCGGCATCGGCCAGCCGCACCAACGGGCGGGTCGCCAAGCGCACGGCCAGCCACGCGCACAGCAGCAGCAAGGCGAGTTGCGCCACCAGCACCCACGGCAGCCAGCGCGCGATCGGCATCACCGACGGCGTCACTTCCAGGGTCAGCGGCTGTCCATCGGCCAACTTCAACTGCACCTGGAAACGCTCCGGCGATTGCGAGACCGCCGTGGCCACGAGCCGATAGCGGTGCTGCAGGCTGCGGTCTATCAACGCGGCGACCTGGCGCGCGCGTTCGCTGGACAGCGGTGCGCCGGCCTGCGCCGGTTGCAGCAGGTAGCGATAGGTGCGGCGCTCCAGGCGCGGCGCCCACTGACGGCGCTCGGCCGGCGACATCCGGTCGAGCAAGGCCACGCTGATGGCGACGTCCTGCTCCATGTTCCCCAGCATCATCGAGCGCGCCGAAACGTAGCGTTCGTAGAACAGCAACGCGAACGACAGCGCGTGCGCCAGCAGCAGGCCGGCGAACAGGATCAGGGTGAGGCGCGCGGCGATGGTACGGGGGAACCAGCGCCAGCGCGGCGCCGCGTTCATGGCGTTTCGTCCAGCAGGGTGACGGCCTGGCAGAACACGTAGCCTTCGCTGCGCACGGTCTTGATGTAGGCCTGTTCGCGCGGATCGTCCTGCAGGCGCTGGCGCAGGCGGCTGACCAGCAGGTCGATGGAACGATCGAACAGATTGGCGTCGCGGCCCTGGGTCAGGTTCAGCAACTGGTCGCGGCTGAGCACGCGCTGGGAATGGTCGAGGAACACGCGCAGCAGGCGGAATTCGGCGCCGCTGAGCGGATAGGCCGTGCCCGCGGCATCGAGCAGATGGCGCGCGGTCGTGTCCAGGCGCCACCGGCCGAAGCCGATCAGGCGCCCCGCCTCGCTGACCTGCAGGTTCGGCGGCAGCATGCGGGTGCGGCGGATGACCGCGCTGATGCGGGCCAGCAGTTCCCGCGAGGAAAACGGCTTGACGACGTAGTCGTCGGCGCCCATCTCCAGACCGACGATGCGGTCGGTCTCGTCGTCGCGCGCGGTCAGCATCACCACCGGTACGGCGCGGTGATGGCCGGCGCGCAGGCCGCGGCACAACGACAGGCCGTCTTCGCCGGGCATCATCACGTCGAGCACGATCAGGTCGACGTCGCTGGTCTCCAGCGCCGCGCGCATTTCGCGGCCGTCGGCGGCGGTGGTCGTACGCAGGCCGTTCTTCTGCAGATAGTCGGCGACCATCTGGCGGATCTCGCGGTCGTCGTCGACGATCAGGATGTGGTCTACATGGGTCATGGCGTGGTTCCGGAGGGCTTATCGCACTGCGCCAGCGATGGTAACGCGCGGCGCCGGCGCGGCGGACGGGCGTGCCAGCTGTTCGCGGATCGCCGCTTCGGTGACAGCGTAGTCGCCTTCGCCGAAATGGCGGTAGACGATCCTGCCCTGGCGGTCGATCAGGTACAGCGCCGGCCAATACCGGTTGCCGTAGGCGTTCCAGATACGGAAACCGTTGTCCTGCACGACCGGATAACCGATGCCCAGGCGCTTTACCGCTGCGCGGACATTGGCGCCGACCCGCTCGTAGCCGTATTCGGGCGTGTGCACGCCGATCACCACCAGGCCCTGCGCGGCGTAGCGCTCGTGCCATCGCGAAACATGCGGCAGCACGCGGATGCAGTTGATGCACGAATAGGTCCAGAACTCGACCAGCACCACCTGGCCGCGCAGCTTCGGCAACGACAACGGTTCGCTGTTGATCCAGGGGCCGCCGCCGGCGAGGTCGGGCGCGACGGTCGAGGCGATGGCGCCCTTGCCGTGCGCGCCTGCCTCCGGCCAGGCCAGCGCGGGCGCGATGGCGAGGGCGGCGACGATGACGACGGCGGCCGTGAGCAGTGCGGTGATGGTTTTCGACATGGTCATAGTCCGGTGGAGATCGAAGGAAGCCATGGCAGCAGCCAGGCGATGAGCGCGGTATCCAGTTGCGCGAGTTGCAGCAGGGCCATGGCCACCGCCACCACGCCGAATGCGCGGCGCAGCCAAGCGCTATGCCGTTGCAGCGAGGCCATGCGCGCGGCGACCCAACGGCCGCCGTAAACGAAGGCCAACAACGGCACCGCCGCGCCGAGCGCGTACATGCCCAGCAGCGCACTGGCCCGCGCCGGGTCCTGCGCCCCAGCGGCGAGCGCCAACACCGAGGCCAGGACCGGACCGGCGCAGGGCGTCCAGGCGATGCCGAGCGAGACCCCGACCAGGAGCGCACCGCCCGGCCCGGCGGCGCGCGGCTGCCAGGCCAGCAGCCGCGATCCGGCCAGCCAGCGTTGTTGCACCCGTTCGAACACGCCCGGCCACACGCAGGACAGCCCCGCGAGCAGCAACACCGCTATCGCGGCGAGGCGCACGGCGGCTTCGAAGCGCCCCGACGACGACGCCAGCAGACCGAGCGCGATGCCGCCGGCAGCGAACGCGCCGATGAAGCCGGCGCCGATCAACAGCGGCTCGCGGCGATCGCCGCCGGCACCGCGCGCCAGCACGATCGGCAGCACCGGCAGCACGCAGGGCGAGAGAAGGGTGGCCATGCCGGCAAGCGCGGCCAGGGCGAGGGCGATCACCTCAGCCTCCGCTATCGGCGGTGGCGGCAGCGGCCTGGATGCCGGCGGCCTCGAGAATGGCGTTGGTCACTGCGTCCGGTTGCGACAACAGCGACACATGGCTGGCCGACAGCGAATGCACTTGCGCACCGATACGGCGGGCGGTCGCGGCCTGCAACTGCGGCGACAACATGCGGTCGTGTCGCGACAGCACGTACCAGCTCGGCTTGCCGCGCCATGCGGCTCGAGTCACCGGCTCGGCCAAAGCGCTCGCCTTCAGCGGACCCTGGGTGCGGTAGATCAGGCGCGCGGCGGCGGGCTTGAGGTCCTGGGCGAAATCCTCGCGCACCGCCGCTTCGGGCAAGGACAGGAAACCCTCGCGCTCGAGCAGACGGCTCAAGCCCGGAGCGACCGGATAACCCTGCCCTTGTTGGGCGGAGTTCTCGCCGGCATCGGGCGCGAACGCGGCGAGATAGACCAAGGCCGACACCTTGGGGTCGTTGCCGGCCTCGGTGATGACGGTGCCGCCCCAGGAGTGGCCGACCAATACCACCTTGCCGGGCGCGGCGCGGATGGCGCGACGGGTGGCGGCGACGTCGTCTTCCAATGAGGTCAGGGGGTTCTGCACCGCCACCACGGGCACGCCCCAGGACGCCAGACGGGGAATGACCTGGCTCCAGCTGGAGCCGTCGGCGAAGGCGCCGTGGACCAGTACGACGGTGGGCGCGTGCGGATCGATCGGGCGGACGTGCTCGGCGGCCGCGGACGAGCCGGCGGTCGCGGCCAACAGGGAAGCGAACAACAGCGTGCGGATCATGGGGACACTCCTGGGCTGGGGAGTGGCCATTGCGCGCCGCGGCTGTATCGCCTGTGTTTCCGCGTGCATCGCTTCTTGTATCGCAAGGCTTCGCCGGCGGCGCCGGATACGTTCGCTTACAAACCGATGCCGCCGCGCCGGTGGACAACCCCCGGTGCCGGGCGCAGGCAGGGCCTTCGTGGCGGTCGCCGAGCGCCGCACTGCCGCCGATTCGTATCGCAATGTATCCGCGGCCGCGCGCGGCCACATTGGTACACAAATCCGCGCTTCGCCCGACACCCTGCGGATACGTCGCGATCGCGTAATGGCTCCCGGTCTTTCGTCACTCGTCCAGCCAGGAGCCTCGCATGTTGCCGTCCTTCATCACCCGCCTCGGCCCGCGCCTCGACCGCGTCGGAGCATCGCTGTCGCCGCTCGGCCTGCGCATCCTGCTGGCCTGGGAGTTCTATGAGGCCGGCATCGAAAAATTGCACGGCCAGAACTGGTTCGCCGACATCGCACAGCGCTTTCCGTTTCCGTTCTCGCGCCTGAGCCCCGATCTCAACTGGACCATGGCAACCTGGCTCGAACTGGGCTGCAGCCTCGCCCTGTTGCTCGGCCTGGGCACCCGCGCGGTCGCGTACGTCTTGTGGGTGCTGACCGTGGTGGCCATCGCCGCGGTGCACTGGCCCGAGCACTGGAGCGGCCTGGCCGAGCTGTGGCGCGGCTATGCGATCAGCGACCAGGGCTACGGCAACTTCAAGCTGCCCCTGATCTATCTGGCGATGCTGTTGCCGCTGATGCTCGGCGGCGGCGGCACGCTGAGCCTGGACCGGCTGTTCCGGCACGCGGCACCCGACCTCGCGCGCGGCGGCTCGCTCGGCTGGGGCGTGGTCGCCTTCGCCCTGTGCCTGCCGTTGATCGCGCTGCTGCCCTTGCCCGCGACGATCGGCGCGCTGATCGGGCTGGCCTCGATCGCCTTGCACCTGGCGAAGTCGCGACGGCCGGCCCCGGCGCTGTCCGCCGCCTGATCCGTTCCGGCTCGGCAATCCCTTCCCTGCTTCCCTGCCGCAGCCGCGGCAGCCATCCCGCACGCCTGGCGTGCATCCAATCGGAGTACCACCCATGTCCACCTCCCACTCCCGCAACTCCCTCGTCGGCGCATTGAGCATCGTCCTGGCCGGCGGCGCCTTGTTCGGCGCTCAAGCGATGGCCGCGCAACCGCAGGCCCTGGCCGGCTTCGCCGGCGTCGCCGCCGCCGAAGGCAAGTGCGGCGAAGGCAAATGCGGTGCCGGCAAAACCGGCACGTCCGCAAAGAAGGCCACGGCCGAAGGTGCCTGCGGCGAAGGCAAGTGCGGCGATGCTTCGTTCGCCAAGACCGACAGCAACCACGACGGCAAGGTGTCGCGCGCCGAGTTCCTCGCCGTCGCGGCCGGTCGCGCGGCCGACTTCGATCGCATCGACCGCGGCCACGACGGCTACATCAGCGAGGCCGAGGCGCACGACTTCCTCAAGCGCACCTACCAGGCCAACGGCAAGCCGATGCCGAAGGGACTGTTCTCGCAGATCGCCGACTGAAACCCGCCGACTGAAACCCCGCGCCGCCATCGCCCTGCGGTGGCGGCGCTCATCCACGCGGAGCACCGCCATGAACCAGACATTGCCTTCGGCCTCGGCCGGCCTCGGCCTGCGGCGCAGCCTGATCGACGAGTTGCTCGGGCTGGCGCCGGGCCAGGTCGATTTCCTCGAGTGCGCGCCCGACAACTGGATCGGCGTCGGCGGCCATTTCGGCGAGGCCCTGGCCGACCTGTCGGCACGCTTTCCGATCGCCTGCCACGGCCTGTCGCTGTCGCTCGGCGGCACCGATCCGCTCGACGGCAAACTGCTCGCCGATACGCGCCGCTTTCTGGATCGCCACCACGTCGGTCTTTACAGCGAGCACCTGAGCTATTGCGCCGTCGGCGGTCACCTCTACGACCTGTTGCCGTTGCCGTTCACCGACGAGGCGGTGCGGCATGTGTCGGCCCGCATCGCCCAGGCCCAGGACACGCTGGGCCGGCGCATCGCGGTGGAGAACATCTCCTACTACGCGGCGCCGCAGCCGGCCATGAGCGAAATCGACTTCATCAACGCGGTATTGGCGCAGGCCGACTGCGATCTGCTGCTCGACATCAACAACGTCTTCGTCAACGCCTGCAATCACGGCTACGACGCGCTGGATTTCATCGCGCGTACTCCGCGCGAGCGCGTGGCCTCGTACCACATCGCCGGGCACCTGGACCAGGACGACGGTTTCAAGGTCGACACCCACGGCGCACCGGTGAAGGCGATGGTCTGGGCCCTGCTCGAGCAGGCGCATCGGCGCTTCGGGGTAAGACCGACCCTGCTCGAACGCGACTTCAATTTCCCGGCCTGGGACGAACTGCTCGGCGAGCTCACGCAGATCCGCGCGCTGCAGGCCGAGGCCGTCCGCTCGACGCATCCGTCGGAGCCCGTCCATGACTGAATCGCTGAGAAGCGTGCAACTGGCGTGGGCGCGGCATCTGCGCGACCCGTCGCATCCGCCGCCGCAGGACGTAGCGCCGCAACGCATGGCGCTGTACCGGTCGTTGTGCGTGGGCGCGGTCGAGAACCTGTTGGCCGGCAGCTTCCCGCGGCTGCGCCGGGCGCTGCAGGCGCCGGGCTGGCAAGCCTTGGTGGCCCGCTTCTATGCTCGGCATCGCTGCGAGACGCCGCTGTTCCCCCAAGTCGGCGGCGAACTCGTCGACTACCTGAGTCGGGCGGATGCCTGCGACCTGCCGGCCTGGGCCGCGGAACTCGCGCATTTCGAGTGGACCCAGCAGGCGCTGTTGCTGGCCGCAACGGCCGCAACGGCCGCGCCGCCGACAGGCTCCGTAGCGATGACCGGCGACAGCGTGCCGATGCTGTCGCCGCTGGTGCGCATCTGCGGCTATCGCTGGCCGGTCGATGCGGCCGAAGCCGGGCTGAGCGATCTCGAAGACCCACCCGAGGCGCCGACCTTGCTCATCGTCCAGCGCGGCGCCGATCACGAACTGCGGACCCTGCGCTTAACCGCCTTCGGCTATCACTTGTTGCTCGCCGTGTCGGCGCAGCCGCTGAGCAGCCGCGATCACTTGCGGGCGTTGGCCGAGGAAGCGGGCGAACCGGCCGATGGCCTCACCGAGCATGGCCTCGATGTGCTTGCGCAGTTACAAGCCCTCGGCATCGTCGACGCCCAACTTCAAACGACCGGCGCCGCCGCCGGAGAGTCCCGCCCCCACCCGAACCCGAGCCCTGGAGCACTCACATGATCGCCACTTCCGTCCTGCAACGCCTCACCGGTTGGCGGCTGTTCCTGCTGCTGGCCATCGTCCTGTGCCTGATCGCGGCGGCCGCTTTCCTGATGGGCCCCGACGCGGTCGAAGGCAGCCGCCGCGCCATCCGGGCGACCGCGCGCACCTCGTTCGTGCTGTTCCTGGCGGCGTTCACCGCGTCTTCGTTCGCGACCCTGTTGCCCGGCGACTTCACTCGCGCGCTGTTGAAGGAGCGGCGCGTCGTCGGGCTGTCGTTCGCGTTCTCGCATTTGCTGCATGCCTTCGCGATCTACGCTTTCGGACAGCTCAACCCGGAGTTCTGGCCGAGCCGTTCGGCACTGACCAACGTGCCCGGCAGCCTCGGCTACGCCTTCATCGCCTTGCTCGCGATCACCTCGTACCGGCCCCTGGCGCGGCGCCTGGGACCGACCGCCTGGCACCGGCTGCACGTCATCGGCATGTGGATCATCGCCACGATCTTCGCTTACTCGTACTTCAAGCGGGTGCCGGTCAATTTCTGGTACGCGGTGCCGTCGGCGCTGCTGTTCACGGCGGTGGTGATCCGTTTGATCGCCAAGCGTGCGCAGGCCATCAAACGCGGCGCGCGCACCGCGCCGTCGTCACGGCCGCTGCGGGCGTCGGCATGAGCAAGGGAAACCGCGGCATCCGATTACGGTGAGATGCCTTCCTCGGACTGGGCGTTCTGATCGCGCGTTCGATCAGTCGCGCGATCGCTGCGGAGGCTTGCGCATGCGCGTACCAAGGGCGCCGGTGGCGGCGGCCTGGACGATGCGACGGAAGGTCGGGCATTCCATGTGGCTCGGCGCCTTGCAGGCCGCGGCGTGGCGCAGGCCGTCGCGCATGGCGCTGAGCTGGCGGATGGTCCGGTCGAGCTCGTCGGCCTTGGCGCGCAGTTGCTCGCGATCGATGCGCGGGGGGCCATCCGGCGCGAACATCGATGCGATCTCGTCGAGGCGGTAACCGGCGGCTCGCCCCAGCGCGATCAGCGCCAGCCGTTCGAGCACGCCGGCGGCGAACATGCGGCGCAGGCCGTGCCGTCCGATCGAGGCGATCAGGCCTTTTTCTTCGTAATAGCGCAGGGTCGAGGCGGGCACTCCGGAGCGCTGTGCCACCTCGGCGATGTCCAGTTCCTTCACCCTCTTGACCTCAAGTCGACTTGAATTGGCACAGTGCCGCTTCCGCCGCTGAATGGCAATCGGGACACGGACATGAACACCGCATACGACGCCGGCAACGAGCAGGCGCAACTTTGGAACGGCCTGGCCGGTCGGGCCTGGGTCGACACCCAGGCCTTGCTCGACGGCATGTTCCAATCCATCCAGGAACGACTGGTCGAAGCGGTCGCCGGCTCGGCGCGCGAGGTGCTCGACATCGGCTGCGGCACCGGCGCGGTCACCCTCGCACTGGCGCGTCGGCTCGGCGCCGGCGGACGCTGCGTGGGCATCGATATTTCCGAACCGATGATCGCGCTGGCGCGGACGCGGGCCGATGCCGACGGCATATCCGCCGAGTTCCTGTGCGCCGATGCGCAAACCCATGCCTTCGCGCCGGCCCGCTTCGACGCGATCGTTTCGCGCTTCGGCGTGATGTTCTTCGCCGACCCGGTCGCCGCCTTCGCCAATCTTCGACACGCCGCGAAAGACAGCGCCGAGTTGCGCCTCATCGCCTGGCGCGGCGCCGCCGACAATCCGTTCATGACCACGGCCGAACGCGCCGCCTCCCCGCTGCTGCCGACACTGCCCGCGCGCAAGCCCGATGGCCCCGGCCAGTTCGCCTTCGCCGATGCGCAGCGCGTTCATCGCATCCTGGACGACAGCGGCTGGACCGACATCGGCCTGCAGCCCATCGATGTGACCTGCAGTTTCCCCGCGAGCGAGCTGGCCCGCTATCTGAGTCGGCTGGGGCCGCTCGGCCTGTTCCTGCAAGAAGCCGACGAGCGCACCCGCGCTGAAATCGTCGAAACGGTACGCGCCGCGTTCGATCCCTTCGTACACGGCGCCGAGGTCCGCTACACCGCCGCTTGCTGGATGATCGGTGCGCGCGCCTCGTCGTCTTCGCTGTCATCGAACGGCGCAGACCGTGCCTGAGCTCGTCGAAGCGCTGGTGCGTGCCGCTGCCATCGGAATCGGTGCGACCGCGCTGATGGACGTCTGGGGTCTCGTCCGGAGCCGGTGGTTGCGCATGGCGGCGCCCGATTACGGCCTGGTCGGCCGTTGGATCGCCTGCCTGCCACGCGGACGCTTCCGCCACGACCCGATCGGCGCGACGCCGCGCGTACGCGGCGAACGCGCGATCGGCTGGACCGCCCACTATCTGATCGGCATCGCCTTCGCGGCGGTGCTGCTCGCCGCATGGGGACTCGACTGGGCGCGCCAGCCGAGCCTCGCCCCGGCCTTGATCGTCGGCATCGGCAGCGTCGCCGCACCGTTCCTGCTGATGCAGCCGGGCATGGGCGCCGGCCTCGCCGCACGCCGCACGCCGCGTCCTGGCCTCGCGCGTCTGCACAGTCTGATCAACCACGCCGTGTTCGGGGTCGGGCTATACCTGGCGGCGCTCGCGACCAATGCGTCGGCGATGCTTCTGGCGCGCATGGCCTGAGCCGGCCGGGTGGTCGACGTGAGCGGCGAGCCACCGACGAGCGGCGCGCGCGTGTCAGGCCACCGTCTTCGGGTCTTTCTTCGCCTTCTTGGCGACGGCCTTCGCGGCCGGCTTGTGTTCGTCGCTTTTCGCGAGCTTGGCCAGGGCCTTGGTCGCCTTGACCGTGCCGTTGGCGTCGCGCGCGACGATCGCCGCGGCCAGCACGACCACGCCGGCGAAGATTTCGATCGCCTTGCGGACCTGCTTGATCGACGCGATCTTGGCGCGCGCCTCGGCGATGGCCTGGTCGAGCTCGGCCTGGGGCAATTGCGCATCGGTCAGCACGTAGTCGATGGCCTTGCTGTACAGCACCATGGCCTGGCCGCGCAGGCGCAGCTCTTCGGGAACCTGGGCGATGAATTCTTCGATGCCGATGTCGCCGGCATCGAACCCGGCCTTGGCGCGTTTGCCGACGTCGTCGGCGCAGGCGACGAACTGGTCGGCCGCGGCTTGGACGCTTTCGGCGGTTTCGAGTATCTGCTTGGCCATGTCCTTCCCCTGTCGGTCAGAGTGCGTCCAGCTGGGCGCGCACGGTTTTCATGTCGGCGACGGCCTGCTTCAGCAGCGCCTGCAATTGCTTGGACTTCAGACGGTCGGCGTCCTTGAGCATGGCGGCGTGGCCGCTGCGCACCTGCGCCAGGCCTTGCGATGCGGCCGCCGCGGCCTGCAGCGCCTTGGCCTGCTGCTCGGCGATGCCGGCATAAGAGTTGTTGGACATGGCGACGATGGCATCGCGGCGCGCCTCGTCGAGCAGCCCGTCGCCGCTCTTGGGCTGTTTCCACACGGTCAGCCTGAGCATCTGGATGCTGTCCGCCGATGCCTTTTCCTGTTGCAGGACGCCTTCGTAGGACCGGGCCGCACGTTGCATGGCGCCGAGCAAACGGTCCATGTCGTCGCCGTAGGTCTTCAGCATGGCCTTGACGTCGCGCGCCTGCTTGGCCGCGAGCGCCCAACTGCTGACCAGCTTGGCGATCTTGCCGTAGGCGGCCACGTCCTCGGCGCCGATGCCGAGCTCGGGCGCGGCGGTAATCGCGCCGGAGACTTTGTCGATATCTGCGTTGAGGTTGTAAGCGTCCTCGCCGGCGAGTTCGGCCAGCGCGCTCATATACCCGGTGGCGGTGTCGTGCAGCTTGAGCAGGCTGTCCTTCTGCTGCTCGCTGCTCTGCTTCAGCGCCTGCAGCTCTTTACGGGCCGGGTCGTAGAGCTTGCTTGCGGGCAGATTCGCCAGTTGCCGATCGGCGCTGCCGACATAGCGCTCGGTGACTTCGCGATAGCCGGTGAGCTGGCTGGAGGTCGCGGCGAAGCTGCGGACCGCGCCGAGGTTGGCGCACCCCATGCTCGTCGAGACGATGGCGAACAATGCAAACAACAACGCGAAGCGCTTGGCTCGATGCACGGCCTTTCCCCCTGGAGACGACCGCGGCACCGGTGCCGGCGGTCTCACCAGAGTTACGCGATGTCGACGCGTATCCGGCCACGTTCCGCGCTGCGCGCGCGCGTGCGATGGCGAAGCGCGGTTGCGCTTGCCCGACGCGTGATCGCGACGAGATGGGGCGAAGGTGACCGCTTCACTTCGTCGTGTTACAGATCGAGCGCCAGAAAACGCGCGCCCGCCACCGGGTTGTAGACATAAGGCGCGATCGGCCGGAAGCCGAGCGACTCGTACAGTTTCTGGGCCGGCGCCATGCTCGGCAAGGTGTCCAGGCAGATGCGCGAATAGCCGGCATCGCGCGCTTCTGCGCAGATGCCCTCGGCCAACCGGCGCCCGAGTCGTTCGCCGCGCGCTTGCGGCCGCACGTACAGGCGCTTCATCTCGCCGGAGCCGGCCGACAGCGCGCGCAGCCCGATGCAGCCGAGGGCTTCCTCGCCGCGCCAGGCGATCAACAAGCGTCCGCCGGGCGGCGCGTACTTGCCCGGCAACGCGGCGACTTCGTTCTCGAACCCCTGGAAACCGAGGTCGATGCCGAGACTCTCGGCGTATTCGTGGAACAAGCTGCGCACCACAGGCAGATCCTGTGGCCATCGTGCGGCTCGGATGTCCGTCGTCATCGTGGTCGTCGGCGCCTGGTTGCCCTATCCAATGGGTGCTCGGGCCGGGTTTTCAACCCGGGTCGACTTGGCAATGCCGACCCGGTGCAGGCGCCGTGCTGCGTGTACGGCGCTCAGTCGACCGTGCACGGCAGGGTCACGGTCACGCTCGCTCCGCTCGTCAGCGTGCCCAGGGGGACGCCGGCCTCGAGCGCGGCCATCGTCACACCGCCCGGACAGGCGCTGCCGGTGCAGGTCGGCGTTCCGTTGCAGGTCAACCCGCTGCGGCCGGCCGCCTGATCGCGCAGGATCGCACCGGTGACGGCGTCCGGGCCGTTGTTGGTGACCACGATCGAATAAGTCGTTGCGGCGCCGCGGGTCAGCGTGTCGGTGCCCTGATCGTCGGGACCGGAGCCCGGGGTGTTGGTCTTGCTGATGACCAGGTTGGCCAGCGGTGCGCGGGTATTGGAGAAGGTGCAGGTCAGCTCGTCGCCGGCCACCGCCGTGACGTTGAAACTGGCGCCGCTGCCGCTCGGGGTTTGCCCGCCGGCGAGCGCGTTGGTGCAGGCATAGGTCGTGGTGTAGTTGGCCAGGTTGGCGCCGGCCGCGCCGGCTTCGGTGAAGCTGTAGCTCGCGGCGACGGCGCCGTTCAACACGGCCTCGCCGGTCGCGGTGCTGCCGGTGCCGGTGGTCGTCGCCGTGGCCGGGCCGCCGGTGCCGGCGATGCTCAGC
>NZ_JMTZ01000006.1 GCF_000731095.1 Lysobacter antibioticus
CCGCAGCGACGTACGTAAGCGTCGTAGCCGAAGGCCAGACAATCGGAAGCCCGCAGGGTAGGCGCTCCGGCAACCGCGTGGTATTCGTCCCCTTCGCGTGTCGCGGCTTGCGCCGCTCCTACCCCGGAGGGTTCGTCGCCTTTGTAGGAGCGGCGTAAGCCGCGACAACCACAGCGGTGCACGCAAGCGCAACGGCCGAAATCCGGACAGTCGGGAACTGCCCCGCAGAGTCGGCGCTCCGGCAACCGCGTGGTATTCGTCCCCTTCGCCTGTCGAGGCTTACGCCGCTCCTACCCCGAGGATTCGTCGCCTTTGTAGGAGCGGCGTAAGCCGCGACCAACCGCAGCGGTGCACGCAAGCGCAACGGCCGAAGTCAGGACAGCCGGGAGCTGCCCCGATGAGTCGATGGCTGCAGAAACTGCGCGGTATTCGACCGCTGCGCCTGTCGCGGCTTACGCCGCTCCTGCACAGGGTTCGCGTGAGAGGGTTTGCGCGCGCAGGCCTTTCGCTGCGCTGCGACGGCTGTTATTCCAGCCCGTACTCGCGCAGCTTCTTGCGCAGGGTCGCACGGTGAATACCGAGCATGGCCGCGGCGCGGCTCTGGTTGCCGTCGCAATGCTGCAGGACTTCGGCGAACAACGGGATTTCCAGCTCGCGCAAGGCGATCTCGTAGAGGTTCTCGGTGCCGCTGCCGTTCAAGTCGCCCAGGTAACGACGGATCGAAGTCGCGACATGGTCGCGCAACGGAACGCGAGGTCCGGAGCGGGCGGCTTCGTTGCGGTCGTTGAGAGCGTTCAAGTGCATCCCCGTGGCAAGTGACTTCCGCCGGGAGCTTGCCGATACGCTCGCTGCGCATCGCCGACGGGAGGGGGAGTCTAGCGCGGGGGAGTCGCTGTAGACAACGCGACGGCGCGATATTTCAACGGAAATCGAACGTGAACGCGACTACGCGCGGCGCCGGTTCGAGCACGTCGAACTGCACCGCGGCGCTCTGCCCCGGCGCGATCAGTTCGCCTTCCCTGTACCCCTTGCGATAGTCCTCTGGAGAGAACGCACGTTGGCCGACGCGGCGGCCATCGACGTCCTCCAGGCTCAGCACCAGGGTCGGCCAGGGCTGCGCCCAGCGCGCATCGTTGCGGAAACTGGCCGATACCCGCAATACACCCGCGCGCTCTGCGACCGGCAGCACGTTGCGATTGAGCATGGTCAGCGCGGCCGGTTCGCGCCATGCCGGAATCGTGCACGGCAGCGTCCCGCACAAGGCGCCGACGAGCGGGCGCCAGCGCGCGTCGGCGGCCAGTTCGTTGCGTTGCGCAAGCAGCAGTTGCAGGGCCAGCAACAGGCCGAGCGCGACCGCCACCGCCGGACCGCTCCAGTGCCGGCGCGCCGCCGGCGCAGCGGCGCGGGCGCGGCTGCGTACGAAGCTCGGCGCGAGGCGCGCATGCGCTACCGCGGTTTCGGATTTGCCGGCGCGCTTGCGCGTCGCGCGCTTCGGCACGACCGCATCGGCGGCGGCGCTGAGTGGCGCCAGCGCGACGGTCGGGGCGGCCTTGACCGTGGCGTCGTCGCTCGCGTCGGCGGCGTCCTGCGCGCCGAGCGTTGCCGCCTCCGGCGAGGCGGCAAGATGGCCGGCCTGGTCGTGCTCGGCGACGGTATCGCCGGCTTGAACCGGTGTTGCGCTGGCCTGCGCCGCCGAAGCTTCGGCCGACAGCGCATCGGCGCCCGTCGCTGCGTTCGCAACCGGCGCGCTCGCCGCGCCGATCGCAGCCGATTCGACCAAGGCCGGTTCGTTTGTGGCCGGCTCGACGGCGGTCGATTCGGCGGGCGCCGACTCGATCGCCGCCGCGGCGGCGAGGTCGCCGCCGCAACGCGGGCAGGCCCGGGTCGGACCGTCCTTGGCGACGATGAGGGCGACGAGGTATCCGCAATGGGGGCAGGCAGCGAACATTTCAGTATTCAATCATGCCGTCGCGCTCAGCGCCGGCGTACGCCTGTGACGCGCATCCAGTCTTCGAGACGGTCGGCGCGCAGCCCCTCGAAGTCCGCGGCATAGCGCGCGAGCACCTCGTCTTCCTGCCCGGCCAGGATGCCCGACAGCGCGATGCGCCCGCCCGGTGCGACGCGCGCGGCCAGGGTATCGGCCAGGGCGACCAGCGCCGAGGCGAGAATGTTGGCGACCACCACCGGATAGGTCGCGGCCGGTTCGTCCTGCGGCAAATGCACCTCGATGCGTTCGGCGACGTCGTTGCGTTCGGCGTTGTCGTGGGTGGCGATGACCGCCTGCGGATCGTTGTCGACGCCGACCGCGTGCGCGGCGCCGAGCTTGAGCGCGGCGAGGGCGAGAATGCCGGAGCCGCAACCGAAGTCGAGCACGCTGCGATCCGCGAGCGCGCCTTCGTCGGCCAACGCGTCGAGCCATTGCAGGCACAGCGAGGTGGTCGGGTGGGTGCCGGAGCCGAACGCCAGGCCCGGGTCGAGGCGCACCACCGCGGCATCGGCCGCATCCGCGCCCGCGGGCAGCTCGTGGTTCCACGGCACGATCCAGGTGCGGCGGCCGAACTGCAGCGGCTCGTACTGGTCCATCCAGGCGCGCTCCCAGTCCTGATCCTCGACCTGGCGAAAACGCACCTGGGTCCATTCCAGACCCGGGTCGAACGATTCCAGCGCGGCCAGGATCACCAGCGCGTCGGCATCGTGCGGAAACAGGGCGCTGAGCACGATCGACTGCCACAACGGCGTTTCGCCGACGCCGGGCTCGAGGATCGCGTGCTCGTTGCCGGTGTCGGCATCGGCGTCGAGCATCGTCACCGCCAGCGAGCCGACATCGTCGAGCGCGGCTTCGTAGCGCGGTTGTTCGGCTTCGCTGCAGCGCAGGGTCAGTTCGAGAAAGGGCATCGGTTACGGCGAGAGGCGAAAACGGCGGTCATTATTGACCCGTTTCGCGGCGATCAGATAGCGTGCGGGCTCTTCTCAGGAGTCAGACGCCATGGAATCGCAGGCCAACCCCTCTACCGCCGCCGTCATGCGGGCCTGGATATTGCTCGGATCGCTGGCCCTGGGCGCCTGCGCGGCCGGCGAAGGCACTACCCCCGTCGGCACCGCTCCTGACGACGCTAGCCAGGTCGGCGCGAGCCGGGTCGATGCTACTCGGGCAGAGGCTGCCCGAGTCGACACGCCTCAGGTAGATGCTGCGCAAGTGGGCGCCAAGGGCCAGGTCGAGCAATTGCGCCTGGAAGCGGTGACCGAGCTGCCCCGCTATGTCGCGCCCACCCCGCCGCTGGCCGACGACGGCAGCGTCCCGGACTGCGCCGAGGATGCCAAGTCGAGCGAGGCGCGGGCTGCGGTCGCGGCCGGCTGGACCATCCGCGCCGACATGGCCTGGGGCAAGGACTACCGTGTGGTCGGGGTGGCGCCGCGCGCGACCCAGGTGGCCGGCTTCGGCTGCATGTTCCCGGCCGCGCGGGTGCTGTTCTTCCGCGATGGCCGGGCGGTGGCGCAGTTGCGCGACCTCAAGGCCGACGAGGAAAGCTTCGACAGTGGCGTGCAGGGCGTGTTCGAGCACAGCGCCGAACCAGCCGACCCGGCCGGCAAGGCGGGCAGCGAACTGCGGGTCGGCGAATGGCAGGTGGCGCGTGCTCGCGTGCTCGCGACCGCCGCCGGGCTGGAGCTGACGGCCTTACCGGCGCTGGACGCCTACTGCGGCGGCGGGGCGAAGGTGCCGCGGATCGAGGGCCTGAGCCTGCCGCAGGCGCGGGCGAAGTTGCTTGCCCAGGGCTGGCGCGGCGTGCAGCCGGACCGAGAGGAGGGCGCCGAGCGCTTCCTGGGCGGCCTGATCGAAGCCGGTTACCCCGAGGTCGTCGATTGCGCCGGCACCGGCCAGGGCTATTGCAGCTTCGAATATGCCGCCGACGCCGGCCACGGCCTGGCGGTCACCACCGCCGGCGAGCACGGCGAGGACGGCGGCAAGACCTATTGGCCCACGGTCGTCGGCAGCGAAGTGACCTGCGCGGCCAAGGCCACCGCGGCTCCCGCTCCGGGCGGCTGAAGCGCCGTCTCGCCGAAGTTCGAGATCCATCACGGTTCAGCGTCGTGCGGGCATCGGCACGGCGCTTGACTTACTATCGGCATCTCGACGAAACACAGTTCAGGCCGGCCCATGCCAGCTCATGCCGACCCCGGCCCTTGCGGGGCGGCAGGCGGGCTGGGTGGCGCCAGTGCGGCGGCCCGCACCTGCGTTGCGTCCGGTTCCTGCCAGCAGCGTAGAGGCTCAGAGAAACGGTCTTGATGTCCGATGCCTACCCCTCCGGTTACAAGCCAGGCCCTGGCGGGGCGCCGGCCGGTGTGCGCGTGTCCGGACGCTCGCTGATCGCGATCATGGGCTTCGCCTTGTTGGCCGCCGCTTTCGTCTATGCCGGCCGACGCAATGGCGGCGAACAGGCCGTGCCCGACGAGAGCGTGCCGGTCCGGGTCGCGGAGAAGGCGCAGCCGACGGCGCGCGGCCAAGCCGATGCGCCGCGCGACGACTCGGTGCCGGTGGTCGAAAAGAAGGCCGCGCCGCGGGGTGCGGTCGCGTCGTCGCCGCTGCGCGTGCAGTTCGAGCAGGCGCCGGACTTGTACGCGTATGCGCAGTCGATCCGCTCGCGCGCCGATGCCGGCGAGCCCGAGGCGATCTGGCTGTTGAGCCGAGTCTACGACTACTGCTCGAACTACGCCAACGCACCGGTCGACTACGGCAACGACACGCGCACGATCGAGAGCATGAAGCTGCGCGGCGCCTCGACGATGACCGAGGCGCGTAACCGGGTCAGCTCGCGCTGCGCGCGTTTCGCGCCGAGCGACAACCTCAGTTACCAGATGATCTTCCTCAAGCGGGTCGAGGCCGCCCAATCGGGCAGCCTGCCGGCCGAGGCCTCGTTGCTGGCCGCCGGCAAGCCGCTGGAGAAGACCGAGGAATACCGGCTCAACCTGGTCGATCGCGTGCAGCGCTCGAAGGACCCGGAAGCGTATTCGGCGTTGTCGCCCGGCATGGGCATCGCCGCGAACGGCCGGCGCTGGGGCGACATGCGCGTGGCCGGCACTCAATTCGCGGAACTGGCTTGGCAGTTGGCGGCATGCGAGCTCGGGCAGGATTGCAGTCCGAAAGGCTCGTTGATGACGTCCTACTGCGCCAACGGCGGAATTTGCTCGCAAGACGCCAAACAGGATTTTGCGAGTTTCGTATACGACGCGGCGATCCCGCGTCAGGGGGCGGATGTGGTGGAAGACATGGTCGATTCGCTGCTAGGCGAACAGAGGACAGTGCAATGAAACGCGAGCACTTCGTAAACACGGCCAAGATCGGTTTCTGGGCATTGCTGCTCAGCGCGTACTCGGTCGGCGCAGCCGGCGTGATGATCGACGTATTCGGCGAGGACTACCGCGAGCTGGGACAGGTCGCGGTGACCTCGGTGGATTCGAAGACCGAGTTGCGTTCGCTGAGCGCCGCCCAGATCGCGGCCGTCTATCGCGCCCAGAGCGGCGCGCCCTTCTCGACCCTGCCGCCCGGCAGCACCTTCAAGGTGGTCTGGCCGGACGGTTCGAGCGAGTACGTGATGGTGGTCAGTCCATCGACGAGCGGCGGCGTGCAGCCGATCCCGGGCACCCAGGTGCCGGGTTCGGGCAAGAAGCCGTCGGGCACCTCGGGCAGCTCGGCGAAGGGGCCGACCCTGTTGCCGGCTTCCTCGTCTACGGAGCTCACCGAAGCCGACGTGCAGGAGATGGCGTCCTGGGTCGAGCCGGTATTGCGATGAAGCCGGGCGCCGCACCGGCGACGGTCCGCTGGCGGTAGCAGCGGCCTAAACCGCGACCGCCGACGGCGGTGTCGCGGTTTAGGCTGATGCTGCGGCGCGGTCGCGCCGACGCCTCGCCTGGTGCGTCACTCAAAACGAAACGGCCCGCGTCGTCGACGCGGGCCGTTTCGTTTTTGCCGCAGGCGTTCTTGCCGCAGGCCCGTCGAGTGCGGGCGCCGGCTCAGACGAGCGAGCGCAGACGATCGAGCTCAGACGATCGAGATCGTCTTTTCCTTCTGTTCCTTGAGCCGCTTTTCCAGGTAGTGGATGTTCATCCCGCCCTGCTGGAAGCCGGCATCCGACAAGATCCGCTGTTGCAGCGGGATATTGGTCTTGATGCCGTCCACGACCATCTCGCTGAGCGCCACGCGCATGCGCGCGATCGCGGTGTCGCGGTCGGGCCCGTGCACGATCAGCTTGCCGATCATCGAGTCGTAGTTCGGCGGCACGCGATAGCCTTCGTAGATGTGGCTGTCGACGCGCACGCCGGGGCCGCCGGGCGCGTGGAAGTGCTGGATCAGGCCCGGGCAGGGCATGAAGGTTTCCGGGTCCTCGGCGTTGATGCGGCACTCGATGGCGTGGCCTTCGAGGACGATGTCGCTCTGCTTGATCGACAACTTGCGGCCGGCCGCGATCATCAACTGCTCGCGTACCAGGTCGATGCCGGTGACCAGCTCGGTGACCGGGTGCTCGACCTGGATGCGGGTATTCATTTCGATGAAGTAGAAGCGGCCGTTCTCGTACAGGAACTCGAACGTGCCGGCGCCGCGGTAACCGATGCGGATGCAGGCTTCGACGCAGACCTTGCCGATCTCGGCGCGCTGTTCCGGGGTGATGCCCGGCGCCGGCGCTTCCTCGACCACCTTCTGGTGGCGTCGCTGCATCGAACAATCGCGTTCGCCCAGGTGGATCGCGCTGCCCTGGCCGTCGGCGAGCACCTGGATCTCGACATGGCGCGGGTTCTCGAGGAACTTCTCCATGTAGACCATGTCGTTGCCGAACGCGGCCTTGGCCTCGGACTTGGTGGTCTGGATCGCGGCGTTGAGGTGGGCCTCGGTATGCACCACGCGCATGCCGCGACCGCCGCCGCCGCCGGCGGCCTTGACGATGATCGGATAGCCGATCTCGCGCGCGATCTTGATGTTGGCGGCGTTGTCGTCGCCGAGCGGGCCGCCGCTGCCGGGCACGCAGGGCACGCCGGCGTCCTTCATCGCGCGGATCGCCTCGACCTTGTCGCCCATCAGGCGGATGGTCTCGGCGCGCGGGCCGATGAAGATGAAGCCGGACTGCTCGACGCGCTCGGCGAAGTCGGCGTTCTCGCTGAGGAAGCCGTAGCCCGGGTGGATCGCCTGGGCGTCGGTGACTTCGGCCGCGGCGATGATCGAGGCCATGTTGAGATAGCTCTCCGACGACGGCGCCGGCCCGATGCAGACCGACTCGTCGGCCATGGCGACGTGCTTGAGATTGCGATCGACGGTGGAATGCACCGCGACCGTGCGGATGCCCAGCGCGTGGCAGGCGCGCAGGATGCGCAGCGCGATTTCGCCGCGATTGGCGATGACGACTTTATCGAGCATTGGGTAGCCAGGTTCGGGAATGGGGAATGGGGAATCGGGAATCGTAAAAGCGCGTGCGGCGTTTCATGTGGAGGCCTCGCGCTTGTTGAGTGCGTTCATCAGGCCGGTGAGCTTCGCGAAAACCCGATCGATCAGTTCGTCGAGCGACGGCGACGACGCGGCGAACCCCAGGCGGATGGCGATCTGCTGTGGCGTATCCAATTCGGAAAGCGAGCCGCGGGCGATCGACAGGAAGCGCAGATAATCCCGGGTCGAACGTCGCGCTGCGCCCTCGGCCACATTCGAGGGGATGCTGACCGCCGCACGGCGCAACTGCGAGGTCAGGCCGAACCGTTCGTTGTCGGGGAACTGGGCCGAGAATCGGTAAATCGCCTCCACGAGGTCCATGGCATCGCGCCAGACCTCCAGGCCCTCGTGGGGCCGCTTCGACGATTCCCGATTCCCCATTCCCGATTCCCGTCGTGACCGGCTTCAGCCGATCACGAACAAAGGCTGATCGAACTCGATCGGCTGGCCGCTCTCGGCCATGACCTTGAGCACCGTGCCGGAGACGTCGGCTTCGATCGGGTTGAACATCTTCATCGCTTCGATGATGCCGAGGGTGTCGCCGGCCTTGACCGCCTGGCCGACGGCGACGAAGGAGGGCTTGTCCGGCGCCGGCGAGGCGTAGAAGGTGCCGACCATCGGCGCGCGCACGACGTGGCCGTCGGGCAGGTCGCTGCCGGGCTTGGCGCTGCCGCCGGTGGCCGCTTCGGTCGGCGAATGCATCGGCATGGCCGGGGCCGGGCGCTGCTCGGCGTAGGGCGCGGCCTGCATCTGCGGCGGCGCGTAGGCATAGCCGCCCTTCGGGGTGCGGGCCAGGCGGACGGATTCTTCGCCTTCCTTGATCTCGATCTCGGCGAGGTTGGATTCCTCGAGCAGGTCGATCAGTTTCTTGATTTTGCGCAGGTCCATGGAGCGGGCCTCTGGTTGGATCGTCGTTGCGGCCCGCGCGAACGCGGCCCGGGCTGGGTGGGTATCAGGTCGCCAGTCGCTTGATGGCGGCGTCGAGCGCGTAGCGGTAGCTGTCGGCGCCGAAGCCGCAAACCACGCCGACGGCGTGGTCGCTGAAATAGCTGTGGTGGCGGAACGGCTCGCGGGTGTGCGGGTTGGACAGGTGGATCTCGATGAACGGGATCGCCACCGCGGCCAGGGCGTCGCGGATCGCGACGCTGGTATGGGTGAAGGCGGCCGGATTGATCAGGATCATCGCCGTGCCGTCGCTGCGCGCCGCCTGGACCCGGTCGACCAGGACGTGCTCGGCGTTCGACTGCAGGCTGTCCAGGGCGTGTCCGGCGGCCTGGGCGTGCTCGCGCAGCCCGGCATCGATCTCGGCCAGGGTGGTGTGGCCGTAGACCTCCGGCTCGCGCGTGCCGAGCAGGTTGAGGTTGGGGCCGTGCAGGACCAGAAGCTTGGCCATTGGGACCGGACGGTTGCCTTCAAAGGGCGGCAGTTTGCGTGAAGGCCGGCCCGGTGTCCAGAAGTTGCCCGCCAAATCGGCGAAGTTGCCGCGATTTAAGCGGTTGTTTGAGTGGCGACTCTAGAATGCCGGCACGTTCGCCGGCGTCGCCGTGTTTTCGTGACCGGTTCGGCGCATTTGCCGGCACGACGGCGATTCTGAGGGTGGTCCCCGGAGCCCATTCGAGCACGATCGGGCCAGGCAAGCCGGTAACCCGTTGGCGGAATCGGCGCGTGCCTGTCGTTCGCGGCTGGCGCGGCTAGCCGACGATCGGCGAGTTTTCGCGGAGGTTGCCGCCGCGAGGTGGCGCGGGCATGACAGCGCGGCTTCGGCCCCGGACCGGTTTCAGTCGACCCAGCCCTCGATCTCGCCGTCCTCGAACGGGCCGATGCGCTGCTTGATCAGCTTGCCGTCTGCGCCGATCAGCACCGTATACGGCAGCACGCCCTTGAGATTGCCGAGGCGGACGCCGGCGTCGCGCGGGCCGGGCGCGTCGAGCAGGATCGGGTAATCGACCGGCACCCGCTGCAGGAAGGCGGCGACGTCCTCGGCGTTGTCGAGGGCGATGCCGACCACTTGCGTGCCCTGACCGCCCTGGGCCTTGGCGTAGCGGTTGAGCTCGGGCATTTCCTTGATGCAGGGGCCGCACCAGCTGGCCCACAGATTGATCATGATCGGCCGGCCGGCGTAGGCCTGCGGCAGCTGCGAGGGCCGGCCGTCGAGGCCGGGCAGGGTCAGCGCAGGCATGGCCTGGCCCGGGCTCGCCACGGCGAGGTCGGCCGGCGGCTTGGGCGCGCTGCGGGTCATGCGCTCGTGCAGGAAGTACTGGCCGAGTTCGGTGCGGGCCAGCCAGCCGCCCCCGCCGACGAGTTGCCCGGCGAGCAGGCCGAGCGCGCCCGCACCGAGCGCCAGGGCGACGAGTTTGACGGTCGAGGAGATCGCCATCGGCCGGCCTCAGCGAGTCGCGGCGCGCGCGCGCTGCGCGCGTTCGGCGAAGGCCGCGGCTTTCTCGAAACCGAACAGGCGCAGTTCGCGGCGTTCGGCGCCGGCGACGAAGTACAGGGTCGCCGGCGGGCCGATGATCTCCAGACGCTTCATCAACGCCTGGTCGATCTCGTCGTTCGCGGTCACGTCGACCTTGAGCAGGACGAAGCCCTTCAGCGCTTCGTGCACCTGCGGCTCGGGGAAGGTGTACTTCTCCATTTCCTTGCAGGCCACGCACCAGTCGGCATAGAAGTCGAGCATCAGCGGCTGGCCGGAGGCCTGCGCGGCGGCGATCTCGCGGTCGAGGTCGGCGCCGGACTTGATCTTGCGGAACGGTAGCTCGCCGGCCTGCGCGGCGTGGCCGCCGCGCAGGCCGGCGAGCGGCTGCAGGGCCTGCGCGGCGTGGCCGCCGCGCAGGCCGGCGAGCGGCTGCAGCGGGTCGTCGCTGCCGGCGAGGGCGCCGACGACCTGCGCCGCGCCGGCCAGGCCCAGCAGCAGCGCCAGCAACCAGGCGAACACGCGCACGCCCTGGCCGAGCGTCTTGGCGCCGGCCGACAGGGCGACCATCACCGCCGCGCCGAGCAGCAGTGCGCCCCACAGCGCCAGCGTCACCGGGCCGGGCAGGATGCGCGAGAGCATCCACACCGCCATGCCGATGAAGATCAGGCCGAACGCGCGCTGCACCGCGACCATCCACGGGCCGGTGGTCGGCAGGCCCCTGCCGGCGGCGACGCCGAACACGATCAAGGGCGCGCCCATGCCCATGGCCAGCGCGAACAAGGCCGCGCCGCCGAACAGCGGGTCGCGGGTCTGGCCGATATAGAGCACGGCGGCGGCGAGCGGCGGCGCCACGCAGGGGCCGACGATCAAGGCCGACAGCGCGCCCATGCTGGCGACGCCGAGCCAGGAACCGCTGCGTTGGCGATTGCTGGCTTCGCTGAGGCGGCTGCGCAATGCATGCGGCAACTGCAGTTCGTACAGACCGAAGCTCGACAGCGACAGCACCACGAACAGCAGGGCGAACAGCACGATCACCCACGGCGTCTGGAAGGCGATCTGCAGATTGGCGCCGGCCAGCCCGGCGACGATGCCGGCGAGGGTGAACACCACCGCGCTCGCCAATACGTACACCAGCGACAGCGAGAACGCGCGGCGCGTGCTCAGGCCGGGGCCCTGGCCGACGATCAGGCCCGACAGGATCGGCACCATCGGCAACACGCAGGGCGTGAACGCGAGCAGCAAGCCGAAGCCGAAGAACGTCAGCAGCGCCCAGTAGCGGTTGGCGCCCTTGAGCGAGGCGGCTAGCAGGCTGTCTTCGGCCTGCGGGGCGGCCGCGTCTGAGGGATCGGTCGCGGGCGTTGCCGCGTCGTTGGCGGGCGCCAGGTTGGCTGCGTCGGTGGCGGGCGTCGCATTGCTCGCGGCCATGCCGACGGCGGAGGCGTCGCCGGCGATGTTCGCGGCGTTCGCTTGCCTCGATGCTGCGGCGGTCGCGGGCGATACGGCGCTCGCCGCGGTTGCAGCGGCCGTCGTGCCGGCGGCCGGCTCCGTCGGCGCGACCACGCTCGCCGCCACGGTGCCGCGCGGCAGATCCAGGGTCACTTTGCGCGTCATCGGCGGATAGCAGATGCCGTCGGTCTGGCAGCCCTGGAAGTTCGCGGTCAGGGTCAGCTTGGCGGCGTCGGCCTGCTTGCGCAGCAGCGGCAGCGGCACGTCGATCTGGTCGAAGAACACGGTGACCTCGCCGAAGTGCTCGTCGCGGTGCGCGGTGCCGCGCGGCCACTGCGGCTTGCCGGCGGCGATCGCGGCCTGGTCGGTCTTCAGCGAGGTCTTGTCGCGATACAGGTAATAGCCGCGCGCCGGGGTGAAGCGCAGCAGCAGGGTGTTGCCGTCGCTGACGATGGCCTCGAAACCGAAAGCCTGCTCCGGCGGCAACGGCAGGGCATCGGTGCCGGTGTTGGCGGCCGAGGGCGCGCCGAGCGGGCTGCTGCCGAGCAGCGGATTGGCGCCGCCGCGCGGGCCGAAGGAAACCAATGGCGCGGCGGCCGGAGCCGGGTCCATCGCCGCGGCGGCGGGCGCAGCCAGCGCCACGCTGACGGTGCGGGTCTGCGGCGGATAGCAGATACCAGCGTCGGCGCAGCCCTGGTATTTGATGGTGAGCTTGGCGCTGCCGGCCTTGGCCTGGCCGGGCAGGGTGGCGACGACGCGGTCGCGGTAAGTCTCGACATCGCCGAAGAACTCGTCCTTGTAGGCCTTGCCCTTCGGCAACTGCAGTGCCTGCCCGGCGAAGCCGGCGTCGCTCTTGACCGAGATGCGGTGCTTGTAGAGGTAGTAACCCGGCGCGACCTTCCACGACACCGCGATGCGATCCGCGCCACTGGCCTCGGTCGCGAGCACGAAGGCCTCGTCGACCGGCAACAGGTCTTTTTCGTCGACCGCAAGCGCCGGCGCGGCGAACAGCGCGGCCAGGCAGGCGAGGGTGAAGGCGAAGGCGGCGCCGGCGCGCGGGCGCCGACCGGGAAGCAGGTCGTCAGTCATCGGTCTCGGGTCTGTTCGGCCACCCAGTGCAGGTACGGGTCGAGGCCGTCGCGGACTTCGACCACCAATGCCTCCGGCAGTTCATACGGATGCAGCTCGGCGATCCGCTTGAGCACGGCCGAGGCCAGGGCGGGGGTGGTCTTGATCAGCAACTGGACCTCGGTCGCGTGTTCGATGCGGCCTTGCCAGCGATAGGTCGAGCGCACGCCCGGCCAACGGCTCACGCAGGCGGCGAGCCGTTCCTCGACCAGGGCCAATGCGATGGCGTCGGCCGTGGCCTCGTCGGGGCAGGTGCTGAGCACCAGCCTCGGCAGCGGGGTGGAGTCGGTGAGGGACATCCGGCCAAGTGTAAGGCCGCCGTCGGGACCGGCCTAACCCGATCCGGTCGGATGGTGCAGGATCGAGGCCGGAACGGGCCGGAGCGGTGCCCGACAGGCCTGGAACTCCGCCGGCGTCACAAAACCCCGGGCTGCGCGTTTCCCCCCCCCTTTGAAAAAGGGAGCAGGGGGGATTTGTTTTGGGGCCAACCCCGGCCAACCCCGATGGTATAAGCCCTGCATCGAGGAGATGCCCGCGTGCCCGTAACGATCCCTGCCCGCCTGATCCTGTTCCTGCTGTTGGCCACGGCGTTGTGCAGCGCGACGGCGCAGACCGCATCCACGGCCTCGCCTGCGCTCGCGCGCAGCGTCTCCCACGGCCGCTTCCACAACATTCCGGTGCGTCTGCCCTCCGGCGAGGCGCGCCGCTTCGTGCTCTGGTTCGCCGACGGTCTCGACGGCGCGCAACGCAAGGAGCGCGTCGACGCCTTGGTCGCCGACGGCGCGATGGTCGCGACCGTCGACGTCGCCGCGCTCGAACGCGACCTGCGCAAGGACGGCGGCGCCTGCGCGTTCTCCTCCGGCGACGTCGAGAACTTCTCGCGTTTCGTGCAGGCCTATTACCGTTTGCCGACCTACCGCCTGCCTTTGTTGCTCGGCGACGGCGAAGGGGCGGCGTTCGCGTATGCGATCGCTGCGCAGGGCGGCGGCATGCTGTTCGCCGGTGCGATAGCGGTCGATTTCTGCCCGCGCCTGGCCCTGGCGCGTGCAATGTGCCCGTCCGGCGCCTTGAAGCTGATGCCGGCTCGCAACGCGGGTTCGGCGCAGTTGCAGCCTTCGCCGTTGTCGTTGCCCTGGTTGGTCGCCGCCGCGCGCGCGGACGGCCATGGTGTGCAATGCCCGAAGGCGGCGAGCGATGCCTTCGTCGCGGCCATCCCGCAGGCGCGCCGTTTCGCCCGCGATGCGCGCGGCGATGCTACGCCGGGCCTGCGCGCGGCCTTGATCGGCCTCGGTGCGCAAGGCCATGTCAGCGCGCCGTTGCCGCCGGCCGATCTGAAGGGCTTGCCGCTGACCGAGATCGCTGCAAGCAGCGGCGGCCACCGCGACAGCTTCGCGATCTTCGTGTCCGGCGACGGCGGTTGGGCCGGCTTCGACCAGAGCGTGGCCGACCGCTTGGCGAAAGCCGGCGTGCCGGTGGTCGGCATCGACTCGCTGCGCTACTTCTGGAGCCCGCGCACGCCGCAGGGCTTCGCCGCCGACCTCGATCGCATCGTCCGCTACTACCGCGCTCAGTGGCGGCGCCCACGCGTGCTGTTGATCGGTTTCTCGCAAGGCGCCGACGTATTGCCGGCGGCCTATAACCGCTTGCCGTCGCCGAGCCGCGAGGCGATCGCGCTGACCGCGTTGATTTCGGTCGGCGAGAAAGCCGAGTACGAGTTCCACCTCAGCAACTGGATCGGCAGCAGCGGCCGCGGCTTGCCGATCGCACCCGAGATCGCGCGCATGCCGGCCGCGCGCACGCTATGTTTGTACGGCGCCGACGACGGCGATGCGCTGTGTCCGAAGTTGCCAGTGGCTGCGGCACGGATCGAAAAACTGCCGGGCGATCACCACCTCGACGGCGATTACGACGGCGTCGCCGCGCGCGTGTTGTCGGCGGCCGGTATCGCGCCGGGTTCCTGAGCCTCGGGCGCGCGGGTCGGGAAACGCGCGATGCGCGGCTCGCCGTCGTCGTGCCGGCGCGGGTCGAGCGAGATCAAGCGGGTGACGTCGATCAAGGCCGCCGGCAGATGCATGCCGCCCGGCGCGGCGAGGTAGCGCGTGCGCCAGACCGGGTCGTACTTGGCCTTGAAGCGGCGCAGGCCGACGAAACCGTAGAAACGTTCGCCGTGGCGCGCGACCAGGTTGGCGAAGCGGTTCCAGCGCCCGGCAAGGCGATGCTGAGACAAGCCCGACAAGGGCGCCATGCCGAGCGAGAAACGTTCGTAGCCGTGTTCGCGGCCCCAACCCAGCAACTCGGCGAACAAGAAATCCATCGTGCCCTTCGGCGCGGTCTCGCTGTGACGCATCAGGTCGACCGACAGCTCGCGGCCGTTGGTGGCGTTCCACAGATTGGCGAAGGCGACGATGTGGCCCTCGCGTTCGACCAGGGCGACCGGCAAACGCTCGAGATAAGCGGCGTCGAAGTGGCCGAGCGAGAAGCCTTTCTCTTCGCCGGATTTGTGTTCCAGCCAATCCTCGGAAATTTCCGCGAGCACCGGCAGCAAGGCTTCGACCTCGTCGGCCGGGGCGATGCGGAAACTCAGCCCGGCGCGCTTGCCGCGGTTCCAGGCCTGGCGCAATTCGGCGCGGGTCGAGCCCTGCAGGCTGAAATCGGTCAGCGGCACCAACGCTTCTTCGCCGAGCTTGACCAGGGTCAGGCCGAGGTCGAGGTAGGTTTGCCAGTACTGCTCGCCGACCTGGTAGAACACCGGCCGCATGCCGAGCCGGTCGGCTTCTTCGCGGAAACGCCAGATCAGCGCGCGTGCGACCTCGGGCGGCCCGACCGGGTCGCCCATCGCGATCAGCGAGCCGCCGTAACGTTGCATCATTGCGAAGCCGCGTTGTTGCGGATCGAGCAGCAGCGCTTTGTCGCCGGTCAAGGCCAGATGCGCCTGGCTGTCGTCGGCCAGGGCGAGGACCGGCCGGATCGCCGCGAGTTCGGCATCGCTCGCCGCCGGCAGCGGCGCCCGCGCGGCATGCAGCAGGCGCGCCAGGCCGAACGCGATCACGGTGACGCTGACCAGCAGCATCGCGCGCAAGGCGCGCGGCGCGTTGCTCGACACCAGGAACTCCCACCACAGCTCGTTACGGTATTCGACGTGGCTGTAGGCGAAGAACAGCAGCCAGACCGCGGCGATCAACACCAGACCGAGATTGCGCAGCCAGCGCCACGACCAGGCTTCGTCGAGCAGGGCGCCTTCGCGATAGAACTCGCGTCGCGCCGCCCACAACGCGACCGCCACCAACGGCGGCGCCAGGGCCAGGCTGAGGTGGCCGCCGCGCAACCAGGTCGGCAAGGGCAGCACGATGCACACGGCCAGCGCCAGCGCCCACGCGGCATGGCTGCGGCGCTGCAGGCCCTGGCCGATCAGCAACAGGCCGACGCCGCCGAGGCTGGCGAGCAATTGCGAGGTCTCGATCAAGGGCAGCGGCGCGCCGACCAGGCGATGGCGCGGTTTCGGCAAGGTGCCGTCGAGGATCAGCGCGGCGCCGAGTACGAACGCAGCGAGCGCGATCACATGCGGCAGCCACGGCCGGATCGCGAGCCAGGCGGTGCGCAGGGCGCCGGCGCGCGCCGCCACCGGTCCGCGCACGGCGCCGATCATGCCGACCATCGTCGCCAAGGCCAGCGGCAAGGCGTAGTAAGTGATGCGATAGGCCAGCGCCGCCGCCAGCAAGCTGGCCGGCGCCACGCCCGGCAGCAGCTTGAGCAGGCTCCACTCGAACACGCCGATGCCGGCGGGCACGCTCGACAGCAGGCCGGCGACCACCGCGACCAGATACAGGCCGACGAAACCGATGAAGTCGGTACCGGCGATCGGTGCGAGCAGGACATACAGCGCGCTGCCGGCCAGGGCCAGTTCGACCACGCTCAAGGCGGTCACTTCGAGCACAGTGCGGCGATCGGGCAGCCACAGGGCATGGTCGCGCCAGCGCAGGGTGCGGCCGTCGCGCCCGACCGCGAACCACAGGCCGACGAAGGCGAGCGCGATCGCTGCGCCGATGGCGCGGATTGCGCCTTCGCCGAGCGGCAGCAACAACGCCGCCGGGGCCGGCTCGAACAACAAGGCGCAGGCCAGCAATACCCAGGCGCCGAACACGAAGCCGAGGGTGCTCATCAACACGACTTGGCCGATGTCGGCGAGCGACAGACCGGCCGCGCCGTAGCCGCGCAAGCGCACCGCGCCACCGGTCAACGCCGCGAAACCGAGCGTGTGCCCGACCGCATTGGCGAGGAAGGCGGTGACGACCAGGCGCAGCGGTTTGACCTTGCTCGCATTGCGACGCAGGCCGATGGCGTCGAAACCGACCAGGCAGGCATAGCTGGCCAGGCCGAGCAGAAAGGCCAGGACGATGCGGCGGTCTTCCAACTGCGCGAAGGCATGCCGGATCGAGCGATAGCCCTGTTCGCTGAACTCGCCGGCGAGCGCATGCAGCGCCAAGGCGAGGATCGCCAGGCTGGCCAGCATCGACAGCGCGCGGCGCCAGGAACTGGAGGTCGTTGCAGCGGGAATCGGCGGAGTCATCGGCGGGCCGTGGGGGCGATGAGCAAGCTTTCAGCAAACCACGCGAAAGCGGAATGAGGGACGGGGCTTGGAGTTTGCCGGGGGCGGTTGGTTCCGGACTTGAGGGCAGGAGCAAATCCCCCCGGCCCCCTCTTCAAAGGGGGGAATCCTTCGGGTGGGTGCTTGGTGGCCGGAGGTCTCGTGCTCCTGCCCGCGCTCGCGCTTTAGCGGCGAGTTTGAGCCGACAGGCGACACCGACATAAGCGCGATCGATCATCGCCCCCTTTGACAAAGGGGGCGAGCGCCCCGCACAGATTCGATGCCGATGCAGAACCGCAGCGCGGGGGATTTGCTTTGTGCCCGAAGCCGGGCACGCGCCAAACGCGCGTCACGTCTGCCCGGCGATCACCCGGTCCCACACCGCCGGCTCGCCGATGGTCGCTTCGACGAAGTCGATGAAGGCTTCGACCTTGCGAGGCCGGTAGTCGCGGCTCGGGTACACCGCGTAGATGCCGATCGGCAGCAGGCTCCAATCCGGCATCACTTCGACCAAACTGCCGCTGGCGAGCTCCTCGGCGACGGCGAAGGTCGCGGTCTGCAGGATGCCGCGGCCGTGCACGGCGGCATCGACCAGCGGCAGGCCGTAGTTCGCTTTCAAGCGCCCTCGCACCGGTACGCGCAGCGGTTCGCGGTCGCGATGGAATTCCCAGGTCGGGGTGTCGCGGAACAAGGTGTAGTGCAGGCAGTCGTGCTCGATCAGCTCGGCCGGCGTACGCGGTGCGCCGCGCCGTGCGAGGTAGTCGGGCGAGGCCACCAGGATCCGCCGCGTCTGCGCGATGCGGCGCGCGACCAGGCGCGAATCGCTGAGCGCGCCGATGCGGATCGCGGCGTCGAAGCCGGCGCCGATCAGGTCGACGAAGCGGTCGTCGAATTGCAGGTCCAGGTCGATGCCGGGCCAACGCTGCAGGAAGGCTTCGACGTGCGGCATCACGTACAGACGGCCGAAATTCATCGGCACCGACACCCGCAGCTCGCCGCGCGGCTGCGCCGACAGGTCGTGCACGCGTTCGCCGGCGGCGAGGATCTGCGCCAGCGCCGGCGCGACTTCGGCGTAGTAGTGGCGTCCCGACTCGGTCAGGCTCAGCCGTCTGGTCGAACGGTTGAGCAACTTGGCGCCGAGCCGCGCCTCCAGGGTATTCAGGCGGCGAGTGATCGCGCCCGGGGTGACCTGCAGTTGCTTCGCCGCGGCGGTGAAGCTGCCGTGCTGGAGGATGGCCTCGAAGGCCTCGAGTTCGGAATAGAGCCCGCCGATCATTGTTGAGACATCCTCAATGATGAGTTGCCATCGCGATCCTATATCAGTAGTCGGCTCAACAATAGTCTGGGCATCCCCCCACCCGGCCGGTCCGCGCACCGGCAGCGGAGAACCACGATGGATGCCTACCAACTCCAGGGCCACAGCCTCGACAGCCTGCGCCGCATCGACTTGCCCGAACCCCAGCCCGGCCCCGGCCAAGTCCGGATCCGCGTCGCCGCGGCGTCGGTGAATTACCGCGATTACGCCCTCGCCACCGGTCGCTATCAGCCGGAACTGCCGCGGCCGTTCGTGCCGCTGTCGGACGGGGTCGGCCGCATCGAGGCGGTCGGCGACGGCGTCGAGGGCTATGCGCCCGGCGATCGCGTGCTCGGCCATTACACCACCGGCTGGATCGAAGGGCCGTTCAAGTCGGCGAACCACCTCAGCAAACTCGGGGGCCCGCTCGATGGCTGGCTCGCGCGCCAGATCGTATTGCCCGCCGGCGCGATCCTGCCCGCGCCGGAATTCCTCAGCGACGAAGCGGCCTCGACCCTGCCGGTGTCCGGCCTCACCGCTTGGAGCGCGCTGCAGCGCATGGACCTGCGGCCTGGCGCCAGCGTACTCGTGCAAGGCACCGGCAGCGTGTCCTTGATGGCCTTGCAACTCGCGGTCGCGCGCGGCGCCGACGTGATCGCGACCACCGGCGATGCCGGCAAGGCCGAACGCTTGCGTGCGCTCGGTGCGCGCGCGGTGATCGATTATCGGCAGCGCCCGGATCTGGCCGCGGCGGTGCGCGAACTCACCGACGGCCGCGGCGTCGACGGCATTGTCGACGTGGTCGGCGGCCCGCAGTTCCTCGAGCTGTTGCAGGCGGCCGCCGACAACGCCCATATCGCGGTGATCGGCTTCCTGCACGGCATGCAGGTCGACGGCAATCTGATCGGGCCGATCATGGCGCGCCAGCTCAACATCCAAGGCATCAGCGTCGGCAGCCTGCGCGATTTCGAGGCCTTTCTGGCCGATGTGGAACGGCATCGCATCGAGCCGGTGGTCGGCGCGCGCTATGGCTTCGACGACGGCGCCGCGGCGATCGCTTCGATGGCCGGCGCGCGCGAGATGGGCAAACCGGTGGTGGTGTTCGATTGAGTGGGCAGACTATCGCCAGACCTTCATCCGGAGGTATCGCCAGGTCGCTACGCCCCGGCCAGGGCGCTCCGCGCCCACCGGACTTTCATGCGAGGACGCTTGAGGTCTTTAGGACGATGCGGCGGTATCCCCTGCGCGGGGATGACGCCAGATGGGTTACGACCCATGCGGCCATACGATCAATACGAGGCAATGCAAGCAAGCGCACTGCCCGGGCTGCGCGGTTCTCGTTGCTCCAAAAACGAACGCCCGCATCCGCGGGCGTTCGTCCTTGCGCGTTACTTGCCGATCACGGAATCAGCTGGCAGCTCGCCGGCTTGGCCGAGTTGAACAGCGAGGCGGTGGCCCACTCCGGATGATCGATGAAGGGGTTGCGGTTGCCCTGGAAGCTGAAGATCACTTCGTTGCGCGCCAGTTCGGCGGCATCCGGCGGGTCGGCCTGGTGCCAGGACAGCAGCGTGGTCAACAAGCCCATGTAGGCCGGCGAGGACGAGGTGATGACGATCTTGCTGCGGTCGTCGGTCAGTTCCAGGTCCGGTTCGCTCTGGCCGTTGTTCGGATCGGTGCCGCCTTCGTAGCGGATCGCCATATACAGCACCGCGCGCGCCATATCGCCCTTGCGCTTGCCCCAGACCTGGAACGAACCGGCATTGCCGTCGGGCGTCTTGAACCAGTTCGAGTTGCCCGGGTACACGCCGCTGCCGCCGCCGTTGCCGTTGTTGACCTCGGTGACGCGCTCGCCGCAGCCGCTCGACAGCGAGCAGTCGGCGAAAGGCTTGTTGCCGCGGTCGGCGTTATAGCCGGCATCGGTGAGGTACAGCATGTGGGTGTCGGTGTAGGGCGCGTACGGCAGGCCGAGGTTGCCGGTGGCCGAGCCGAAGCCGAGCGAGTTCGGCCAGGTGTGTTCGCGGTTGTATTTCACGCCGCTGCCGCTGCCCGCGCGGTCGGTGACCTTGACGAAGCTGCGGTTCTTGTAAGCATCGAGGATGCGGCCGGCGTTGTTGGGGTCTTCGTCGGCGATTTCCAGGATCGTCCAGGTGTTGGTGGTGCCGCCGCTGTACGGATAGACCGTGTGGCCCTTGATGGTTTCGTGCAGCGAGCAACGCAACTGGCTGGCGCTGCTGGTGTTGACGTGCGAGTAGTAGCCGGTGCCGCCACCGCCGCCGCTGGCGACGGTGAAGTTGGCGACCGTGTTGGCCGCCAGATGCGCGCCGCCGGCGTCGCTGACCTTGCTGGCGACGACGGTGAAGGTGCAGCTTTCGCCGGCGCGCAGGGCGGTGCCGGTGGAGGCGGTAATGGCGGTGCCGCTGGACGGATGGGTCAGGGCGACCGTGCCGGAGGTCGCGCACTGCAGGGTCAGCGCGCCGCTGGCCAGGGTCACCGCTTCGCTGAAGTTCGCGACCAGGTCGCCGGCGGCCGGGAAGTTGCTCGCGCCGTTGCTCGGCGTGGTCGAGGTGACGCTCGGCGGCGTGTTCGGCGTCGAGGTGGTGAAGCTCTGGCCGTTGTTGCAGGCGCCGAAGGTTTGGGACGCCGAGTTCTGCCAGGCGAATTGCGAATAGGCGCTGCCGCTGCCCGACAGCTGCAGCGAGGTGCCGGCCGCGGTCGAGCCGGATTCCGACACCGGCAGGTTGGTGCTGGTGCGGCCCGAGGCGGGACCGCCGCTGGCGGTGATCTGGCCTTCGTAGCTCAGGAACTGGACCACGTTGCCGCTGCCGTCGACCAGGGCGAAGCCGTCGTTGGAACCGTTCTGGATGCCGTTGGTGGGATAGCTCAGCGTCGCGATGCGCACGCTGCCGCCGCAGGTGACGACGCTGCCGGCCGGCACCAGGTCGTTGTCGCAGGTCACCGCCGACGAGGGCGAGCTGCCGTTGTACAGATAGACGCGGTAGTTGCTCAGCGTTTCGCCGGCGGTCGCGACGATCTCGATGCGCTCGCCGACGTCGCCGGCGGAGGTCGCATCGTCGTAATGGAATTCGTTGATGAAGACGGCGGCCGAGGCCAGCGACGGCAACAGGGCGCAGATCGCCAGGGCCAGGCGCGCGGCTTGGCGCGGCAGGGCGGGGCGGGGGCGTGCGGGGTGTGAACAGTGCAGGGCGGTGGATCTGCCACGAACGGACATCGGCATCGAACGGCTCCTTATGTATTGACGACGCGTGCGTGCGGAACGACGCGGTCGATGCACCCTCCCCGGGCGCATACGGTCGAGTCTAGTCGGGGTTTATGACATCGCCCGCTGCCCTGCGTCACGGTTCGCGCCCGAACTTGCGACGGGCTTCTCAGGTCGTCGTGCGCTTGCCGCCGCCAGCGACCGAGCGCGCCGGGCGGCCGGTGCGCAGTTCGGCCATCTGTTCGACGACCTCGACCAGCGGTGCCTTGGCGCGTGTCGGCGCCTCGCGGAAGGCCAGGATCAGGCGCAGTTCCAGCGGGTCGTCGATCAGCAAGGCCTCGGCCGCGGCGACCGAGTCCATCGCCGTGTCCAGCGACAGGCTCATCTTGCCGCGACCGGTCGCCAGCCATTCGAACTGCACCCCGGTGACCAGGGCCAGTTCGCGCAGGTGGGCGACGCTCGGGAATTTGCTCTGCGCCGACTCCCAGTGACCGACCGCGCTGCGTTGCACCCCGACCGCCGCCCCGAGCGCGGCTTGCGAGAGTCCGGCGTGACGCCGGGCGAGGCGGATGCGCTGTTGCGGCGTCATATGACAGTTCCTGACAGGTTTGTGGCCGAAATCACACGTTCAGCTACCAATAGTCACCAGGTGATCGATAGTCGCATCAGCCCGTGCGTTTACGCTGTCGTGCTGCACCATTCGGCCTATTTATTACAATGACTTAGGCCGATAAGCAATCGGCAGCGCTACCAAAAGTAGCGTAATTTCCGGTCGCGCTCCCTAGCAACCGTAGCGTGGACTTTGGAATATGGCCGCACGCCGATAAGGACTTCGGAAAGACAAGAGGTCGGTTCGGGGGGAGGGCGCCGGATAGCGCCATGCAGAGGACAGGCCATCTCCGCACCAAAGAGCGCGTTCCACGGGACGCGCTCTTTTCTTTTGTGGCGTCGGGTCTTCGGCGTCGACACCGAATCGTCCGGCCCGACCGGCCGTGAGCATCGGTAGCGGCAACCGCGATCGAGCGATGATGCGTCCATCGACGACGCGGCGGCTGCCAAGCCATCGCGTTCGCAGGTCGTCTCGTCGATGGATTCGGTCGCGTCGGCTCAGCCCAAGGGGCGCAGTTGCTCGTCGAGCGAGCGAGTCTTGTCGGTGACCACGTCGCCTGTGTGCAGGGTGGTCTTGCGCTCGATCAGCATCAGATGGCATTCCTCGTCGGCGATCGGGTTGTGGCGCACGCCCTTGGGCACGACGAACATCTCGCCCTCGCCGAGTTCGACCTTGCGGTCTTCCATCTCGATCACCAGCCGGCCCTTGAGCACGAGGAACAGCTCGTCCTCGTCGGCGTGGCTGTGCCAGGCCAGTTGCCCTTGCACGCGGGCGACCTTGATGTAGGCGTCGTCGACTTCGGCGACCACGCGCGGCGACCAGAATTCGGTCAGCGACGCGGCGATCTGTTTGGGGGAGGTCACGGATGACATGCGGCGGTCCTGGCGATGGCGGGGATGGCTGCAGTCTAGTGCGCGGCGTAGCGGGGCGCGCGGTAGGGAAGTCATGGGTAGCGTGGAATGTCGGGCACCGCAGCGACGCGGCAGGCGGAGCGATCACGGTCGCGGCTCGCGCCGCTCCTACCCAAGCGCCGCGACGATCGTTGCCGTTGCCGTTGCCGTTGCCGTTGCCGTAAGTGCTTGGCGCAGTTCCGAACTAGCGATGCAACCGTAGACCCGGAGGGCGCCGCACAGGACGTGCGGCGTTTTCCGATAAGACAAGGATGTCTTATCGGAAAATCCCGGCGCAGGCTGCGTGCTCGCAGGGGAGCTTCGTCAAGGAGAGCCCTTTTCTTTGGTTAGCTTTCTTTTGGGCTTAGCAAAAGAAAGTAACCCGGCCGCGTAGCGGACGGAAGCTTTAGATCTTGATGTTGTTTCACCGCTCTGCGGCAAGACACGTGGTCACGGCAAGCAGCGCGGTCGCGGCTTACGCCGCTCCTACAGGGGGCTACGGCCAGGAGCGCCGCGAGCCGCGACCGCGAACCAGGGACGCGACGAAACCTCGGCCCTTACGCGTCCGCCATTCCTATCCTTGCCCGGCAACCCACGCACGCAGCCCCGGATCGCGAATCTCCAATACCTCGAACAGACCCAACGCGCGCAAGGCCGGCAACGCCTCGGCGATATGCCGTTCGGCCTGCGCACGCGCATCGGCATCGCCATCCGACCAGACCCGCGCATTGGCGAGAAACGCGCCGACCGATCCTTTGCGCACGAGGACGCCGTCGATGCGGGTGTGGTCGAGATGGTCGGGCAACAAGTCTTCGGCTCGCATGGCGCGGCTCCGTTCGGGATGAAGCGATCATGCTGGGTTCGGCGACGGCGCTCTGCTACGTTGCCCCGGCCATTCGATAGCGCGTTCCAGCCAATGTCCGACCCTCTGCTCGCCGCGCTCCGCGCCGATTCCGCCGACGGACCGGTGGTGATCGCCGTGACGATGGCCCGCGCCGGCGTGCGCGACACCGCCGCGCACCGACACGCACGCGGGCAGTTGTTCGGCGCGCACCGCGGCTTGCTGACCGTCGGCACCGCGCAAGGGCGTTGGGTCGTGCCGGCCACCGATGCGGTATGGGTGCCGCCGCAGGCCGAGCATTCGCTGCGCTCGCACGGCGCCGCCTTTTCCGGCTGGAGCGTCTACGTCGCCGAATCCGCCTGCGCGGCGCTGCCGGCGCAAGCCTGCGCCCTGCGCGTGTCCGGTCTGTTGCGCGAGGCGGTCGCGCGGGCCGCGCAATGGCCGGGCGACGCGCCCCTGGGCCCGGCCCAGGCCCGGCTCGCCCAGGTGCTGCTCGACGAGATCGCCCTGGGCGAGCCTGCTCTAAGCGGGTTCGCACTGGATGGGCCCGCTCTCAGCAGGCCCGCGGACCCGGCGCAGCGGCCGATCGGCCTGCCGATGCCGACCGACCCGCACTTGCTGCGCGTCGCCCAGGCCCTGGCCGACGATCCGGCCGACCCGCGCGGCCTGGCCGAGTGGGCCGCGTTCGCGCATCTGTCCGAGCGCAGCCTGAGCCGGCGCTTCGCCGCGCAGACCGGCCAAAGCCTGCTGCAATGGCGGCAGCGCGCGCGCCTGATGCGGGCGCTGGAGCGCCTGGCCGCCGGCGATGCGGTTACCGCCATCGCCCTGGACCTGGGCTACGACAGCGTCAGCGCCTTCATCGCCATGTTCCGGCGCAGCCTCGGCGCCACCCCGACTGCCTACCTGAAGCGGCTCGGGACCTGAGCGGTCGGGCTGCGCGAGCGGGCCGGTACCCGGCCTGTCATCGACCGGCGCCAGGATTTCGTCGCCCACCCCTTGAAAGGCTCCCGGGACCGCCTCATCTAGCGTGCAGTCCCGGTTCGTCCGGGCGCTTTTGTCCCCGGCGTTGGCACTCTCCGGGGGCGACTGCTAAAATTCCCGTCCTTTCTCCACCCATTCAAGCACTTACAGAGGGTTGCCATGAATCTCAAGCCGCTTTACGACCGCGTTGTGGTCAAGCCGATCGAAGCCGACGAAATCTCGGCCGGCGGAATCATCATCCCCGACGCCGCCAAGGAAAAGTCGACCAAGGGTGAAGTCGTCGCCATCGGCGAAGGCAAGGCCCTGGACAACGGCAGCGTGCGCGCGCCGAAGCTCAAGGTCGGCGACAAGGTCATCTACGGCCAGTACTCGGGCAGCTCCTACAAGCAGGACGGCGTCGAATACAAGATCCTCAAGGAAGACGACGTCCTCGCGATCGTCGGCTGATCGGGCGGGAGTCGGGAATAGGGAATCGGGAATCGGTAAGCGCTTGCGCTGCCTCCCGGGTTTCCGTTCCGACTCCGTAATGCGCTCTCTCGATTCCCTATTCCCTATTCCCCATTCCCGGAGTTCCAACCATGTCCGCTAAAGAAATTCGTTTCGGTGAGGACGCGCGCGCCAAGATGGTGCGCGGCGTCAACGTGCTCGCCAATGCCGTGAAGGCCACCCTCGGTCCGAAGGGCCGCAACGTCGTGCTCGAGAAGAGCTTCGGCGCGCCGACGATCACCAAGGACGGCGTGTCCGTCGCCAAGGAAATCGAGCTGGCCGACAAGTTCGAGAACATGGGCGCGCAGATGGTCAAGGAAGTCGCTTCCAAGACCTCCGACAATGCCGGCGACGGCACCACCACCGCGACCGTGCTGGCCCAGGCGCTGATCCGCGAAGGCATGAAGGCCGTTGCGGCCGGCATGAACCCGATGGACCTCAAGCGCGGCATCGACAAGGCCGTGATCGAGGCCGTGGCCGAGCTCAAGAAGCTCTCCAAGCCGTCCTCGACCAGCAAGGAAATCGCCCAGGTCGGCGCGATCTCCGCCAACTCCGACGCCGACATCGGCGACCTGATCGCCCAGGCGATGGACAAGGTCGGCAAGGAAGGCGTGATCACCGTCGAAGACGGCTCGGGCCTTGAGAACGAACTCGACGTCGTCGAGGGCATGCAGTTCGACCGCGGCTACCTGTCGCCGTACTTCATCAACAACCAGCAGTCGATGTCGGCCGAGCTCGACGACCCGTTCGTGCTGCTGTACGACAAGAAGATCTCCAACGTCCGCGACCTGCTGCCGGTGCTGGAAGGCGTGGCCAAGGCCGGTAAGCCGCTGCTGATCGTCGCCGAGGAAGTCGAAGGCGAAGCGTTGGCGACCCTGGTGGTCAACACCATCCGCGGCATCGTCAAGGTCTGCGCCGTCAAGGCCCCGGGCTTCGGCGACCGTCGCAAGGCGATGCTGGAAGACATGGCCGTGCTGACCGGCGGCACCGTGATCTCCGAGGAAGTCGGCCTGCAGCTCGAAAAGGCCACGATCAAGGATCTCGGCCGCGCGAAGAAGGTGCAGGTCTCCAAGGAGAACACCACCATCATCGACGGCGCCGGCGACGGCGATTCGATCCAGGCCCGCATCAAGCAGATCAAGGCGCAGATCGAAGAGACCTCTTCGGACTACGACCGCGAGAAGCTGCAGGAGCGCGTGGCCAAGCTGGCCGGCGGCGTGGCGGTGATCAAGGTCGGCGCATCGACCGAGATCGAGATGAAGGAAAAGAAGGCTCGCGTCGAAGACGCGCTGCACGCTACCCGCGCTGCCGTGGAAGAAGGCATCGTCCCGGGCGGCGGCGTCGCGCTGCTGCGCGCCAAGGCCGCGATCTCGGGCCTCAAGGGCGCCAACGAAGACCAGAACCACGGCATCCAGATCGCCCTGCGCGCGATGGAAGCCCCGCTGCGCGAAATCGTCACCAACGCCGGCGAAGAGCCGTCGGTCATCCTGAACAAGGTCCAGGAAGGCAAGGGCGCGTTCGGTTACAACGCCGCCAACGGCGAATACGGCGACATGCTCGAGTTCGGCATCCTGGACCCGACCAAGGTCACCCGCACCGCGCTGCAGAACGCGGCTTCGATCGCCGGTCTGATGATCACGACCGAAGCGATGGTCGCCGAGCTGCCGAAGAAGGACGAGCCGGCGATGCCGGGCGGCGGCGGCATGGGCGGCATGGGCGGCATGGACTTCTGATCGACCGATCGCCATGAAGCAACATAAGGAACCCCGCCGAAAGGCGGGGTTCTTTTTTTGCGGCATGCCGTGCGGCGCCGATCGCGCCGCGCACCACGATCGCGGTATCGATTTCCGATCCAGCCGTTCGCCGTCGCACGCATCGAAAAACCCCGTCGGAAGGCGGGGTTTCTGTCGATTCGGCGCGCGACCGCGGGCTAGAGAATCGTGCCGAGGAAATCGCGATTGAGCGGCATCACGTAAGCGGCCATGTCCAGCACGGTATAGCGCGCGCTGGCGCCGGAACCGGCGAATTGATCGATCAGGCTGACACAGCGGTCGCGTTGCCGGGCAGGCAGAAAGCGCAGGATCGGCACCAGCCGGCGATGGCCGATGGTTTTCCATAGCTCCACCGCGTCCAATCCGGCCATCCATTGCAGGGCCAACTCGTCCGACAGGCCCAGCGCCGGATGCCCGCCGACGGTGCGGATGCTCTGCTCGCGCAACTGGCGGATGTGGCGATGATTGGAGCGCTGCTGGTCGGCGCTGGCGAAGCCGATGTCGCTGCTGGCCGGGCCGAAGCGGGTCGGCGCGTCCTTCGCGGCGGCGCCGAAACCGAAGCCCGACAGCAACTGCTCTTGCTCCTGCAGGTCTTCGCTGATCGCGCTGAGCGTGCGCATGCGCGTGCCGCCGAGCAAGGCCTCGCACGGGAAGAAATAACCGAACGCGGCGAACACGCGCTCGTGCAGCGCTTCGTATTGTCCGGCCCGGCCGGGCGTCGCCAGCGCGCGGTCGACGGCTTCGACCAACTCGGGCGCGACGTCCAGATCGGTGTCCGGGTCCAGCATCAGCACGACTCTCGGCGCGATCATCTCGTCGGTCAGATGGATCGTGGTGACTTCGTTGCGTTGCAAACGCTCGAGATCGCGGCGGAAATCCGCGGCCAGGCCGAAGCCGTTGACGCCGCCACCGGCGTTGGCGTTGTGGATGCTGCGCGTGTGCAGTTCGTGCAGCACCCGGCTGGCGGTGGCGCTGATGGTCCAGCGCGAGGTGAAGGACACTCCGCCCGAACGCGGCGGCCGCTGCGGATGCCGGTAGACCACCGGCGAACGCGGCGAGCGGGCACCGAACAAGGCGTCGCCCGGATCGGGGCCGAAACGCAGGCCGCGGTCGAGCCGGCGGGCGGCGAACAGCGCCTGCACCGTCGCCAGCGGCAGCGCGGTGAACTCGTCCGGCGTGCGCACGCTGAACCCGGCCAACCGGCCCTGCAGGTTCGCGAGCAAGTCCGGCGCTTCGTCTTCGTTGCGCAGTCCCCAGTTCGCTTCGGCGGGCTGCGCCGTGGGCGCGGTGGGGCGCAGCGCCGGACGCGGCGGCGCGGGCGCCGGTGCCGGTTCGGGCTCCGGCTCGGGTTCGGGCTCCGGTTCCGGTTCCGGCGCGCGCGGCGCCGGACGTACGCTGAGCACGGCGTCCTCGCCGATCACTTCCTTGAGTTTGGTCTCGGCCTCGATCGACGGATCCAGGCGGGCATTGCCGAAACCGAAGCGGTCCCCCGGCGCCATCGCGTCGAGGCCCGCGAGTTGTTCGCGAACCTGCCGCAACGAGGTGTCCGGCATCAGGCGCAGGACGAGGTCGCGATCGGGTTCGCCGGTGAATGCGATGGTGACGAGCATGCGGAGCCCTCGGTTGGGCGCTACGGCGGGCGCGGCGCGCGGCCGCTCAATCCGGATCGACGACGAAAAAATGCACCCGCAGCCGGCCGAAGAAGTCCCGATCCGGGTCGCCTTCGTCTTGCACCTGGATGCGTTCGAAGGTTTGCTCGGCGCTGCCGTCGGCCCAGACGACCCCGGCGTTGACCTGCAGCGCCGCGCCGCCGCCCGCCTCCAGCGCGGTGCCGCGCCGGGTGTCCAGCCGCCCGGCGGGCGGCGTCGGCGGGAAGCGCCGATTGTTCCGGGTATAGACCTGCGCGGTGATCGGGTCGAGAAACTGGTGCACGTCCCAGGTGATGATGTCGCAGGTCCATAGCTGTTGCAGTGCGGCCAGGCGGTGCGAGTGGCCGAGCCGCGCGCGCATCAGATCGACGGTGATCAGATTCGCTTCGTGCTGGAACCGGCGCACGGTGACGCTACGAAAGCCCAACGCGTCGTCGCGCTGGACCGCGTAGAGGCGATCCACCACCGGCTCGGCACCGGTGGCGATGCGGAAACCGAAGCCCAGCGGCCCAGGCGATCGCGCGCGGATCTGGATCGACAGCGCCGCGCCGCGGCTCACCGCGACCAGATTCGGAAACACGCGATCGGGTGCGAGCTGCGGCAGGCGCGCGTCGGTGAACATATGCGCCTGCGCGCCACGATTGCGATGGCGGGCATCGGCATCCTCGTCGTTGAGGCCGAAGCGGACCAGCAGATCTTCGCTGTCGCGCAGCCAATCGGTGGATTGGCCTTCCAGCGCGTGGGACGCGGTCATGGTCGGATGCCTCAGATGCGATTGATCGAAAAGCTCAAGGTAGTGCCGCGCACGCTGAAGGTAGCGGTATGGCCGTTCGGCGCGTAGGCCACCGACGGGCCGTCGCGGCGCGTCCCTCCGATCGCACGCGCGCGCACGCGCACGCGTTCTCCCACGCGCAGCGCATCGCCGTGGAAGCGCATCGCGGACAGGTCGACGCTGCGGGTCAGCCCGGCCGCGAATGCGCCGCCGGCCGGGGCCTGGCTGATGGCCCGGTCGCCGTCCAGGCGCTGGATGATGAAACGCAGCACGAACGCGGCGTTGTTGGCGCAGGCGATGTGCTGCACGTGAATTTCGGGCTGGCCTGACTCTGCGGGATTTCCGGATGGGTGCATGACGGGCGCCTCGTGCGCGCAAGACAGAAAGCGGAGGAGTCGATACGGGGAACGCCCTGGCGGGCCGGGCGTGAAGGCGAGCCGGTGTTTACGCCGGAGCGGGCGCGCTCGACAATGCGAACGGTTTTTGCCCGGTGGATAGGACATGCGTGGTTGGGTCGGCTTGTTGGCGGGACTGGTGCTGCTCGGCGGCAGCGGCTGCGCCGTGGTCAAGGTCAAGGAACGCGCGTTCGGCGAGGTCGCGGTCGAACGCAACGTCGACGCGCTCAGCGGCGGGCGCCTGAGCACCGCGGCGGCGACCGCGCTGGGTTCGGCCGGCCTCGACCCCGAGCAATGCGCGCGCGAGCCCGAGCCCTGCATCGCGCAGCTGCGGCCGCTGGCGGCGGTCGAAGACTGGCTGGCGACCGCGGCGGAGTTGCAACTGCTGCGCATGAACGCCGCGCCGGCCACCGTGACCAAGGCCGCCGAGAGCGCCGGGATCGCGAAGCGGGCCGAACCGTCGGAGAGCCCGGTCGTGGCGCCGGACGTCGACAGCGACCTGCGCACGCGCGCGGCGATCGAGACCGCGCGCTATGCCTACGCCTATTTGTTTCTGAGCCCGCGCACGCCCGAGCAGCGCGTGTTCGAGGCGCGTCAGGAGCGCGTGCTGCGTTTCTACAACCGCGCCATCGACGTCGTCGCCCAAGCCGCGTTCGAGGCCAGCCGCGGCCAGATCGGCACTACGCCCCTACAGGTCGGCGGGCTGGAACTGAGCATCGCCCTGCACGGTTATGAAGCCACCGAGCTGACCCAGCAGCCCGAAGCCTTGCTCGCGTCCGACACCCTGGGTTTCGACAACCTGCGCGCGGTGTATCGCCGCGACGGTTTCGGCACCGCCCTGGTGGCGGTGTTCCCGCGCCGTTCGCGCAGCGACCCGGATGCCGCCGACACGCCCTACCGCGACACCCGCTACCTGCCGGTCACCGCGACCCTGCGTTTCGACGGCGACGGCGACGGCGACGGCGGGCTCGATGCCGTGCTCGCCAGCCGCACCGCGCGCATGGACGTCTACAACCCTTATCGCATCGACAGCGAGACCATCGCCGGGCGCAAGGTGCCGCTGGCGGCGAACTACTCGGCCGCCTACGGCATCTGGCTGGCGCGTTCGGAACTGGCGCGGTTGAGCCTGTCGAGCCTGCTGCGGCCGAAGCAGGCGCGCGCGTTCAAGCCGCGCATCTATCTCAACCAGCCCTACGACCCCGACAAGCGCGTGATCGTGCTGGTGCACGGCCTGGCCAGCAGCCCTGAGGCCTGGGTCAATCTCGCCAACGAACTGCTCGGCGACGAAACCCTGCGCAAGCATTACCAACTGTGGCAGGTGTTCTATCCGACCAACCTCAGCATCCTGTCCAATCGCGCCGCGATCGACTCGGCCCTGACCCAGACCTTCGCCCATTACGACCCCGAAGGCGACGATGTCGCCGGCCGCGATGCGGTGCTGGTCGGGCACAGCATGGGCGGGGTGATCTCGCGATTGCTCGTGAGCGACAGCGGCGACCGCGTCCTCGATGCGACCCTTCAGCCCTTCGACCCGGCCGCTGCGCAGCGCCTGCGCAACGAGCCGATGGTGCGCGAACTGACCGTGTTCAAGGCGATGCCGCAGTTCGAACGCGCGGTGTTCCTGGCCTCGCCGCATCGCGGCGCGGTGGTCACCGACGGCTGGCCGCTGCGGATGGTGCGCAAGCTGATCCGCTTGCCGTTCGACGTATTGCGCGAAACCGCCGAACTGGCCCAACGCAACGAAGTCGGCCAGGACGAATTGCAGAAGATCGGTTTCCGCAAGGGGCGCCCGCCGACCGGCCCCGACGACCTCAGTCCGAACTCGTTGTTCATGCGCAGCACCGAAAACCTGCCGATCGAAGCGGGGCTGCCGTACCACACCATCGTCGGCCAGCGCGATCCCAAGCTGCCGCTGCTGCAGTCCAGCGACGGGGCGGTGCCTTACCGCAGTGCGCATCTCGATGGTGCGCTCTCGGAGAAGGTGATCCCCTCCGGTCACAGCGTGCAAGAGACCCCGCAGGCGATCCTGGAGCTGCGCCGCATCCTGCGCATCGACATGGCCGAGTATGCGAAGCGGGTGAAGCGCTGAGGCGCGGATCGCCTGGATCTGCGCTAGCGAGTAACGCCCCTTGTAGGAGCGGCGTAAGCCGCGACCGCGCTATCGCGGTAACGATGCCGGTCCGGTTTCGCGGGCGGGGCGCCGGGCTTCGGGATGAGGCGTGGGATCTATCGCTTCGGTCGGTCGCGGCTTACGCCGCTCCTACAGCAGACATGCGTGGATCGCGGCACGAGCGATCCGCTCGTGCCGCGATCTCGTCGTGCCTCAATGGTGGCCGTTGCCGATGCCGTTGCCCTTGCCGTCGGGCACCAGCATGCGCACGTTCTGCATCATGCCCATGTCCTCGTGGTCGAGGATGTGGCAGTGCAGGACGTACTCGCCGATGTAGCGTTCGTAGCGGGTACGCACGAACAACTGGTAGCCGCCCTTGACGAACAAGGTGTCTTTCCAGGTGCCTTTGGTATTGGCGTACTGCGAGTCGCCCGGATCGCCGGTGACGCTGACGTCCTTGCCTTCCTTATTCAGAATGCGGTCCACCTGGAAGGGATTGACGTGGATGTGGAAGGGGTGACTGCCGACGGTGGAGGTCAGGCGCCATTCCTCGACATTGCCGAGCACCAGGTCGCGCCCACTCTTCGGGTCGTAGGTTTTGCCGTCGACCATGTAGTCCTCGCCTTTGATCGAGAACTCCAGTTCCTGCTTGCCGGTGAGGTCGCCGGTGGCGATGTCCTTGTGCGGCACGAACGCCGTCAGCCGCAGACGGTCGTTGAGGTCGGCGACGACCTTGGCGCGGACGCCGTCCGGCATCAGGTACTTCGCCGAGGTGATCAGGTTCTCGGTCAGGTAGGCGCGAATGTCGGCGACCGGCGGCACCGCGGTCGCGGCGACGTTGGCCAGGCCGAGCAATTGCCGGTTTTCGGCGGCGTTGGTGATGCTGGCGCTGGCCGGTGCGGCGCCGTCGATCACGCAGTACTGGCCGGCCTGCGGGAACACGACCAGGGCGTCGCTGCGATAGCCCGGTTGCAGGACGATTTCGCTTTTCTCGATCGCCTGGCCATGGGTCAGGCCGTCGGCGGCGACCTCGAACTGCGGTAGCAGCGGACCGGTGCAGTTCTGGGTCACCCAGCCGTCGAGCGCCGGTCCGGACAAGCCCTCGATGCTGGCGGCGCCCGCGCGCACCGCGCGCAGTTGCAGGTTGATGCTGTTGCGTACGCCGGCGTGCACCAGGCGCCAGCGTTCGATGCGGCCGGCTTTGAGTTCGTAGAAATTGGGCAGCACTTCGCCGTTGATGCTGGTGTAGCGGCCGGAGAGTTCCCACAGGCTCTTGCCACCCGGGAACCCGAACTGGTCGTAGGCTTCGATGCCGCCGACATCGCCCGGATCGCAGCGCCAGAAGCCGTTCTCGTCGGTCTTGATCTTGCCGAGCGTCTTGCCGGGCTCGGGCCGATCGCGACAGGCGTAGGCGACCTGCTGGAACAGCAACAGACGTTCCTGGTAGGGCGTGCCGCCTTGATCGCGCAGCAGCGTGTCGAGGTCGCCGTTGCGATCGTTCGAGGGCAGGCGGTTGCCGCGTACGATCAGCGCGCCGGCCATGCCGCTGGACACCTGCAGCGCGGTCGAGCCGTGCAGGTGCGGGTGATACCAGAAGGTGCCGGCCGGGTGATCGGCGGGCAGGTTGTACTCGTATTCGAACTTCACTCCGGGACGCAGGGTCAGCAGCACGTTGTCGCTGTTGCCGGTCGGGCTGACCCACAGGCCGTGCGAGTGCAGGTTGGTCGAGTTGAAGCAATGCGGCACGTTGATGCCGATCGGCGCGCAATCTTCTTTCGGCAGGCTGTTGTCGAGGCGCACGCGCACGGTTTCGCCCGGCGCGGTGACGATGGTCGGCGCCACGAACGGCACCTTGGGATTGGTGCCGGGGCTTTGATAGGAACGCAGCTTGACGGTGTCGAAGCGCGTATGCCCCGGGTCCCAGATCTTCGACTCGGTATACACGATGCGCAGGTCGAGCACGGCCTCATGCGTGTCCAGCGGTTGCGGGCCGCTCTTGGTCAGAAGCAGAGACGGCGTCTTGGCGTCGCCCGAGCGCAGCATGCGCGCCAAGACCGGTTCGTCGAAATTGCGCGGCGCGTTGTCCTGCGCGGCGAGGGTCAGGGGGGCAGCGGCGAGCAGGCAAGCGAGAGCGAGAGGTTGCGCTCGCGGTGTCGGCCAGCGTTGCGCATTCACAGCCGAGGTCTGGGAATTGCGGTCCATGCTTGGGTTCCTGGTGGCACTACGGTGAAGTGCCGGATCGGCACTGGAAGGTGTCTCGGTGGACCGCCGGCGCCTTGCGCGCCGGCGTTCTGAATCGCCGCGGTGCTGTTGCTGCTGTTTACAGTGCGGGGGTCGCTCGCGATGCGGTCTGTTGCTGCCCTTGCGCGGCCTGCTGGGCCGGCGCCTGGGCCTGGTTCAGGGCTTCGAGTTGGCGGAAGGATTCTTCCGCCGGCGCGGTGCGATCGGTCGCCACGCTGACGCGCGTATGGGTGGGGCTGGTGAGGTCGCCCTGGACCAGGAACGCGGTTTTGCCGACTTCCTGGGTGGCCGGATCGACGCTCAGCACGACATGGTCCGGAGTGAGCCGGTTGCGCTTGCTCTCCAGAGTCAGGCCGGCGGCGATGCGGTCGGCGTCGCGCTCGGACACGCTGCCGCCGTGCTTGTGGAACTCGCCGTTGACCTTGTCGAGGATGCCGCGGAACAAGGCGTGGTCGGGATGCTCGGCATGGCGCGGGTCGCCTTTGCCGTGCGCATGCGGGTCGCCGCGCAGCTCGTTGAGCAGGTCCAGCGGCGAGGTGTTGATGTTGACGTGGGTATGGGTCGACTTGGTGTGGTCGAAGTGCCCGGCCCTGGGCGGCGTGCTGCTGGTGTCGAAGTAAGGCTGGCGGTTGGCGGAATTGGCGCCGAGGTCGATGCCGTTCTGCTCCATGATGTTTTCGTTGAGCTTGAGCTGGGTCAGGTTGACGTGCAGCTCGGGCTTGCCGCCGGCCGCGGTCTTGCCGTGGGCGTGTTCGAGCTGGCTGACGTAGCTGATGTAGCCGGCGCCGTAGTAGTTGGTGTAGTCCGAATTGCCGTTGTGGCCCAGGCGCGCCTGCGCCGGCGGCATGTCGAAGTAGTACTTGCCCATCGCCTTGACGTTGTCGGCGCTCATCGCCATCGACAGGTTCGCATCGACGGTCAGGTCGGCCTTGAGCGCATAGGTGAAGTTGGGCGCGGTGCCGCCGCGGGTCATGAAGTCGCCGGCGCGGCCGGGCGAGGCGTTGTAGACGTCGGCCAGGGTCGCGGTCGGCTTGGCTTCGCGCACGCTGCCGACCAAGGCGTTCCAGCCGGCGATGTGCGCCTTGGCTTCGTTGTCGCGGTCGGCCTGGATGACCTTGCCGATGGTCGCGGTGTAGTCGTGCTTGTCGCCGACGGTCTTGGCCAGCGCGGTGGCTTCGGTGGCGAAGGTCTTGAGCGCGGTGTCGCGATCGGTGCGGTAGAAGCCGTGCTGCACTTCGTGGCCGAGCACGAAGGTCATGTTGCCGGCGTTGTAGCTGCCCGCCGGCGGCTTGGTCAGGCCGTTGATCGGCAACAGCATGGCCTGCTCTTTGCCGTTGTAGGCGCCGCCGGCATGTGCGTCGGTCAGCGGCTTGAACGATTTCAGGTGGCCCTTGGCGATGGCGTCGTCGACCTGCGCCGCCAGGGTGGGCGAATTGGCGATGGTGGTCTTGAGGTTCGCGGTGACCTCGGCGGTGACGCCGGGTTGCTTGGCGAATTCGTCGAGCAGCTTCTGCAGCTCGGTGCTGGTCGGAGTCGGCATGACGGCTTCCCTGCCTTATTCGATGGTGATGGTCTTGACGCAGCGATGGCCGATCTTCTCCGGCGAGTCGTTGGACTCGCCCTCGATGAAGACCTGCAGCGTCAGCGTCGGGCGCTGGAAATTCCAGTGGTCGACGCGGCCGTGTTCGCCGTACGAGGCGCTGTCCTGGAATCCCATGCCCTTGAGCTCCTTGGCATAGGCGTCGAAGTCGAGGCCGCAGATCGGGGTCATCGGCGCACGCTCGTTGCCGGTGCGGGCGAAGTCGAAGATCAGCTTGTTCTTCTGCGAACCGGCCGGGCGGGTGACGTAGAGGTTGTACGACCAGTCCGGATGGATCTGGGCGCCGGCGCCGAACGAGCCGTCGCCGCTGTCGGCCTTCCGCATGGCCAGACCGGTGTGTTTCTCCAGGTGCTCGGCGGTCAGGTCGGCATTGGACGCCAGGCTGCCGATCAGCTTGAGCATGCGGCGGCTGACCTCGTCGCCGCTGAGTGGGGTGGTGCCGGTGGCGGTCATGGGGTCCTCCTTGGGTGCGTTGGTACTTGAACGGGGCGATGAGGCATGGCTGCAGGCCGACAGGGCCAGGCACATGGCCCAGGCCGTCAGCAAGCTGCGGGGGAATGCTGGATTGCGGGGCATGGCGCCTCCTCCGTGGACGCGGGTGGCTTCCATATAGATACGGGGAGCACGCCAAATCAACGGCAGGAGCGTGGCCGACAGGACAAAGCGGTTCATGAGCGCGCGCAGCGTCACGCTATTCATGCCGCCGGGCTGCGACCGTTTGGCGCAAGCGAGTGCAGGGCTTCCCTATTCAGGTTTCTTCGGCCGCGAGAGCGTCACGCGCTTACGGTCACAGCGATGAATCCGATGTCATCGGTAACATCCGCGCCGCGACAGGCTTTGCCGATCCGTATCGGGAATCGTTCTCAGTGCTTCAAATGAACTGGGGAGTTCTGTTTTGCAGTGCAGCGTGCAAAGGGGATAACGCTTCCTTCACGATCGCCCCGCATCCCGACGTGGGGGAGGGAGCAAGCCCGCAACCGGTTCTACCGGAAGCGGGCTTTTTTATGCCCGAAGGTTTTGTGGCGGGTTCGGCGTCGTCGCGAACGCCTGCATCGGCCGATCGAGTTCGTGCGAACGGGGCCGACGAAAGCAAGGTGCGAGCGCGTTGACTGCCGCCACGCCCGGCGCCGCGCCGCACGGCCGAATGCAGGCATCGGAATCGCTGCTCGTTCGATGTGCCGGCCAGGAGCGCAGACAGCGCGGCATCGGTCGCCGCCGCTGCGCTCCGCTTGTCTCGCTCATCACTCCTCGCTTCTCACTCCTCGTTCCTCATCCACGCCGATTCCGATTCCGATGCCGCGCAACGGCATGCCATCATCGCCGCATGTCCGCGTCTTTCTCTTCGACTCTTCCCCACGACGGCCCAGCACTCGAACACGCGCTCGCCGAGCGTGCGCTGACGCGCTTGCGCGCCGCCTCGCCGGAGGCGCGCGCCGCGCTCGACGATGCCGGCCTGGCCGCGCGGGTGGCGCGCGTCGCCGCGGTCAGCGACTTCGCCATCGACACCTTGGTGCGGCAACCGGCCTTGTTGCTCGCGCTCGGCGCCGACGACGGCGCGAGCGAACCGCCGCCGCCTTCGCTCGAGGCCGAGTTCCGCGCCGACTGGGGCGCGCGCCTGCGCCGTTACCGCGCCGCCGGTTCGACGCGCCTGATCTGGCGCGACACGCTCGGCCTGGACCGGGTCGAGGACACCTTGGAGGGCAGCACTCGCTTGGCCGAGGTTTGCCTGCAGGTCGCATTGAGCGCACTCGAAGACGAATTCGAACGCCGCCACGGCGCGGTGCGCACCCGCGACGGCGAACGCGTGCGCCTGGTCGTGTTCGGCCTGGGCAAGCTCGGCGGCGGCGAGCTCAATTTCAGTTCCGACGTCGACCTGGTCTACGCCTACGAGCACGACGGCAGCACCGAGTTCGACGGCCGCGACGCCGCGCGCGCGCTCGACGCCGAGGCTTATTTCGCCAAGCTCGGCCAGCAACTGGCGCGCTTGCTCGACGAGATCACCGCCGACGGCTTCTGCCACCGCGTCGACTTGCGTCTGCGCCCCTACGGCAACGCCGGTCGCGTGGCCTGGTCGTTCGCGGCGATGGAACAGTATTTCCAGCGCGAAGGCCGCGACTGGGAGCGTTATGCCTGGCAGAAGGCGCGCCCGGTGGCCGGCGACCTCGAGGCCGGCGAACGCTTCCTGGATGCGTTGCGGCCGTTCGTGTATCGGCGTTATCTCGACTTCGGCGCGCTCGACGGTTTGCGCGCGATGAAGGCGGCGATCAGCGCCGAGGTCGCGCGCAAGGAACTGGCCGACGACATCAAGCGCGGCCCCGGCGGCATCCGTGAGATCGAATTCCTGGTCCAGGCCCTGCAACTGATCCGCGGCGGCCGCGAAGCCGAACTGCGCGGGCGCCGTCTGTTGCCTGCGCTGCGCGAATTGATCGCGCTGCGCCAGATCGCCGAAGAAACCGGCGAGTCGCTGGCCGAGGCTTATCGCTTCCTGCGCCGTCTGGAGAACCGCCTGCAGATGCTGCGCGACGCCCAGACCCATGCCTTGCCGGCGGCCGAAAGCGACCGCCTGCGCATCGCCGTCGGCCTGGGCTATCCGGATTGGTATGCGCTGGCGGGCGAACTCGAACGTTGGCGCGAACGCGTGACCGGCGAGTTCGAGGCCTTGCTCGCGCCGCGCCGCCGCCGCGCCGCGCCCGATGCCCTGACCGCGTACTGGCGCGCGCTGCCCGAGTCCGGCGATGCCGAGACCTTGGCCGAGGCCGGCTTCGAGGCCGCTGCCGATGCCGACGGCGCGCTGCGCGATTTCGCCCGCAGCCCCGGCGTGCGCGGTTTGTCGGATGCCGCGCGTACGCGCCTGGACCGAGTGTTGCCGGCGCTGCTGCAGGGCGCGGCGACCTCGTCGCAGCCGATGCTCGCGCTCAAGCGACTGCTCGCATTGCTGCACAACGTCCTGCGCCGCAGCGCCTACCTGGCCTTGCTCGATGAGCAGCCGGCGGCGTTGTCGCGCCTGGTCGAGGCGGTGTCGCGCAGCGCCTTGCTGGCCGAGCGCCTGGCCTCGCATCCGCTGCTGCTCGACGAGTTGCTCGACGCGCGCGTGGTCGGCCCCTTGCCGGGCCGGGAAGAACTGCAGGCGGCCAGCGCCGAGGTCGACGGCGGCGACGATGCCGAGGCGACGCTGCAGGCGCTCAACGAGGTGCGGCAGTCGCTGAGCTTCCGCATCGCCATGGCCCTGCGCGACGGCCGCCAGAGCGCCGAGCAGAGCGCGCGCCAGCTCGCCTGGCTCGCCGACGGCGTGGTTATGCGCATCCTGGCCTTGGCCGAGCAGGAAGTGGCGAGTGCGCATGGCCGCGTGCCGGGCGCGCGTTTCGCCGTGCTCGGTTACGGCAGCCTCGGCGGCGAGGAACTCGGCTTCGGTTCCGATCTCGATCTGGTGTTTCTCTACGACGCGCCGGCGATCGAAGGCGGGGCGCAGTCCGACGGCGCGCGTCCGCTCGACGCCGGGCGCTGGTTCGCGCGCCTGGCGCAGAAGATCGTCGCCCTGCTCGGCGCGGTCACCGCGGCCGGGCGTTTGTTCGACGTCGACGTGCGCCTGCGCCCGGACGGCGCCAAGGGCCTGCTGGTGTCGTCCTTGGCCAGCTTCAGCGACTACCAGTACGAGCGCGCCTGGACCTGGGAGCACCAGGCCCTGGTGCGTGCGCGCTTCGTCGCCGGCGATACCGGCCTGCACGAGCGCTTCGAGGCGGTGCGCGAACGCACCCTGGCGCGCGAGCGCGACCTGGCCAAGTTGCGCGACGACGTCGCCAAGATGCGCTTGAAGATGCGCGCCGAGCTCGACCGTAGCGACGCCGCCTATTTCGACCTCAAGCAGGGCGAGGGCGGCCTGGTCGACCTGGAGTTCTTGCTGCAATACCTGGTGTTGCGTGATTCGGTGCGCGAGCGCGCCTTGTTGTCGCCGCGCGACTCGGCCGGCCTGATCGAGGCGGCGCGTCGCTGCGGCGCCTTCGACGACACCCAGGCCGCCTCGCTGCGCGTGGCGCATACGACCTTGCTGGCGGCGGGCCTGGAATGCACGCTCGACCGGCGCCCGCGCCGGGTGGTCGAGACCGAGGCGATCGCTGCCTCGCGCGCGGCCATCTCCACGGCGATGCAGGCGCACGGCCTGCGCGAGGCGTCATGAGCGGGCCGCAGGCATGATCGACGACACCGCGCGCGGCATGATCTCGGTGTGGATGGGCACGACCACGCAATCGCCGCAGGCGTTCGAGCGCTATCTCGACGGCATGGAAGCGAGCGGTTCGGGCTGCCCGGCGCATCGCGACTTCGGCTGCGACTTTCTCGATGCGGATTTCTTCATCGCCTATGCCACCGCCGGGCATCGGCGCGTGCCGATCGAGGAACTGGTGCGGGAAGTAGACACGCATACGCCGCAGACCGAACGCGCGATCCTCGCGCGCTGTCATGAGCTCGGCGTGATCGAAGGCAATGCGCTGTATTTCTACGACCACGCCGTTTTCCACGAAGCGCAGCCCGGGCGGCGTTACAACGAGTTGTATTTCATCGGCAACTTCGCCAACCCGCGCCAAGCCCGCTAGGCGCGGCCGTCGGCCGAATGCTCAGTCGCGCAGGCCCAGCCGTTGCCGGACTTCCTGCGCGACCCGCGCGGTTTCGCGCAACGGCGTCACCGGGTAGGCCGACAAGCGTTGGTCGAAGGGCCGTACGCGGCCGAGGCTGAGCAGGCTGTCGACGAAACGGCCCGGGCGGCCGTCGACGCGCTCGATGCCGAAGGCGAACACCGGCACGCGCGTGGCCGCGGCTTCCGACAGCATGTTGACCGAGTCGGCGGTGCAGACGATGCGGTCGGCCCAGCCGAGCAGGCCGGGATACGGGTTGCTGCCCTCGCCGGGCTCGTACCAGGACACCCGCGGCAGGCGTGCCAGACGCTGGCGCAGGCGCGCGCGGATCTCGACCGGCGTGCGTCGCGAGGTGGTCGCCAACAGGCTGCCCGACTCGCGTTCGAGCAGGGTCTGCAACTGCGTCGCCAGCACGTCGAACGCGGCCTGGTCGAACTTCGCGTGCGCGCTCGGGCCGCCGAGCAACAAGGCCGTACGCGGCCCGGGCAGGGCGCCGAACGCGGGAAAGGCGCTGCGCGCGCCGGCCAGCCACAGGTCGTCGACCGGGTTGAGGCTGCCGAGCAGGGTGACGACGTTGCTGCCGTGCAGGCCGTCGTGCTCGGGCGCGATCACCAGGTCCCAGTGTTTCGGCGAGATGCGCGGGTCGAGGATCTGCACCGCCGCGCAGCCGTCGCCGCGCAGCAGCCGGGTGGCCAGCGCGGCCTGGCGACCGCAACCGATCACCAGCGCCGGGCGGGCGCCGCGGGCGCGAACGAATTCGGGGCCGAAGGCCTGGCCGGCGCCAGGCAGGCACCGTGGCGAGGCCCAGCGCCAGGGCGCACGCGGGCTCAGCGTCCAATCGATCGCCGGCCGGCCCAGGGCCTGGGTCAGGGCATTGGCTTGGCGCTGATTGCCGGCATGGCCGTCGGTCAGGATCCAGGTTGCAGCCGTGGAGCTAGTTTTGGCAGAAAGACCGTTTCGTTGCACAGATGCGCTTAATCCGTTCCGGGATTGTCGGTTCTAAGGTCAGATTGAGACTCTACACTTCGTCTCCCGATCAATGCCCAGCGCGGCAGCCTCATGGAGAAGACGATGTCCAGGCCCCTGAACGACGAAGCCCTCGATCAACTGTTCCGCACCGCCCGCACGCATAACGAGCTCGGCGGCGAGGTCAGCGACGAGACGCTGCGCCAGCTGTACGACCTGGTCAAATGGGCGCCGACCAGCGCCAACGGCTCGCCGGCGCGCTTCGTGTTCGTGAAGTCGGCGCAGGCCAAGGAAAAGCTGCGCCCGGCCCTGTCGGAAGGCAACCTGGCCAAGACCATGGCTGCCCCGGTCACGGTGATCGTCGCCCACGACCTGGAGTTCCACGACAAGCTGCCCTACCTGTTCCCGCATGCCGATGCCCGCAGCTGGTTTGCCGGCAACGACGAGCACATCCGCACCACCGCGTTCCGCAACGGCAGCCTGCAGGGCGCCTACCTGATCCTCGCGGCGCGTTCGCTCGGCCTGGACACCGGCGCGATGTCGGGCTTCGACAACGCCAAGGTCGACGAGGCCTTCTTCGCCGGCACCCAGGTCAAGTCCAACTTCCTGATCAACCTCGGCGTTGGTGCGCCGGCGGCGCTGTTCCCGCGTTCGCCGCGCCTGCCGTTCGACGAAGCCGCGCGCATCGATTGAGGCGTGCGCGCCGCCACGCTTCCGGCGCGGGCCGAAGCCGGCCCGCGCTTGCTTGCGCAATAGTGCCGTGATGTCGTTACCCCCGACCCATACGATCCATCCCCTTACGACTCCATTCGAGGAACTCACCATGAAGCGCATCCTGCTTGCCGCTGCCCTGGGCCTGGCCTTCGCCGGCACCGCCAGCGCCGCCGCCGTGACCTACAAGATCGACCCCAACCACACCGACGTGGTGGTCGGCTGGAGCCACTTCGGCTTCTCCAACCCGGTCGCGCATTTCGGCAAGGTCGACGGCACCATCACCTACGATCCGGCCAAGCCGGCGGCGTCCTCGGTGCAGGTGACCATCCCGTTGGACGGCCTGGATTCGCACGTGCCGGATTTCGACGAGCACCTCAAGAGCGCCGATTTCTTCGACGCCGAGAAATTCCCGACCATCACCTTCAAGAGCACCAAGGTCGAAGCGGCCGGCGACAAGAAGCTCAAGGTGAGTGGCGAGCTGACCGTGCACGGCGTGACCAAGCCGGCCGTGCTCGACGTCACCATCAACAAGATCGGCGAGCAGCCGATGGCCAAGCGCGCCGCCGCCGGTTTCGACGCCAGCACCACGCTCAAGCGCAGCGATTTCGGCCTCGGCAAGTACGCGCCGAACGTCAGCGACGAAGTCAGCATCCGCATCACCACCGAAGCGCTGGTGCCCAAGCCCGAAGCCAAGAAGTAAGCGCGACCGCATGATCATCGAACGCCCATCCAGCGCCCGCGGCCAGGTCCAGGCGGGTTGGCTAGACAGCCGCCACACGTTTTCGTTCGGCGGCTATTACGACCCGGCCTGGATGGGCTTCGGTGCCTTGCGCGTGATCAACGAAGACCGCGTCGAAGCCGGCGCGGGCTTCGCGCCGCATCGCCACGCCAATATGGAAATCCTCAGCTACGTGCTGAGCGGCCGCCTGTCGCACAAAGGCAGCGCCGACGACGGCGGCGTCATCGGCCCCGGCGAGCTGCAGTGGATGAGCGCCGGTCACGGCGTCGAACACAGCGAGTACAACGGCTCCGACAGCGAGCCGGTGCATTTCCTGCAGATCTGGGTCCAGCCCGACCGGCTCAACGCCCAACCCGCCTACGCCAAGCGCGAGGCGGCCGAAGCGCGCGACGGCGAGTTCGTTCTCCTGGCCTCGCGCGACGGCGCCCACGGCGGCCTGCCGGTGCGCCAAGACCTGCGCCTGTATTCGCTGGCCCTGGCGCCCGGGTCCAGCGCGCGACGCCTGCTTGACGCGGGACGGCTGTATTGGCTGCAGGTCGCGCGGGGGCGGGTCGAGGTGGGCGGACGCACGCTCGAAGCCGGCGATGCGCTGGGGTTTCGCGAAGAATCGGTCGAACTGGTGTCGACCGGGTTGGGCGATACGACGGCCGATCTGCTGTTTTTCGATCTGCCGCCGGCGGGTTGAGAGCAAGAGCAAGAATCAAGAGCAAATCCCCCCTGGCCCCCCTTTTTCAAAGGGGGGGACCGTTACGGGGATTTCGCCGATCTGAGCCTTGATCGCTTCGATCAATCTTTAGCTGATCGAGCCGTTCGCTTCGTCGTTACGAGATCAAGAGCACCCGGAGGCGACCAAGCCGCCAGTGCTGCCATACCCACCAGAAGGATTCCCCCCCTTTGAAAAAGGGGGCTAGGGGGGATTTGCTCCTAACGTACCCAACCCGGCCGCCGCGCCCCGCACACGGCCTTGCCCCGCAACGCTGCTAAACTGCCACCCCCGCGTCGCCATCCGTCGTCCCTCATGACCGCAGCCAACGCCCATCCCACCCAGGCCAACGCCGAGCAGCGCTATACCGTCACGCGCGCCGACCTGCCGTTGAGCTGCCCGCTGCCGTCGATGGCGCTGTGGAACTCGCATCCGCGCGTGTACCTGCCGATCGAGGCCGAGCGCGAATGCCAGTGCCCGTACTGCGGCGCGCATTTCACCCTGGTCGACGACTGATCGCGGCCGCGTGACACCGCCCACGCCGACCATGCGCCGGCTGACGGTGATGCAATTGCTGCCGAAGCTGGAATCCGGCGGCGTCGAACGTTCGACTCTCGAAGTCGCCGAAGCGCTAGTGCGCGCCGGCCACCGCGCCATCGTGGTCTCGGCCGGCGGCCGCCTGGTGCCGCAACTCGTCGCCTCGGGCGCCGAACACATCGAACTGGCGATCGGGCGCAAATCGCCTTCGACCCTGCGCCATGGCTTCACCTTGCGCCGGCTGTGGGCCGAGCACTCGGTCGACATCGTCCACGCGCGTTCGCGCCTGCCTGCCTGGATCGGCCTGCTGGCCTGGCGCGGCATGGACGAGGCGACGCGGCCGCGCTTTGTAACCACTGTGCATGGGCTCAATTCGCCGTCGCGCTACAGCGCGGTGATGACCCGCGGCGAACGCACCATCTGCGTCTCGCGCACGGTCCGCGACTACGTGCTCGAACACTATCCCGATACCGACCCGGACAAGCTGCGCATCATTGCGCGCGGCATCGACCCGGCGGCGTTCCCGCACGCGCCCTGGCCCGATCCGCAGGCGCGGGCCTGGGCCGCGGCGCGGCATCCCGCGCTCGCCGGCGACGGCCCCTTGTTGCTGTTGCCCGGACGCGGTACGCGCCTGAAGGGCCATGCCGATGCGCTGGCCTTGCTCGCCGCGATCCGCGCCGACGGCCGCGATGCGCGGCTGTGGCTGCCGGGCGCGCGCGAAGCCGGGCGCGAGGCGTATATCGTCGAACTGGAACAGGCCGCGCAGCAACTCGGCATCGGCGAGGCGATCGCCTTCACCGCACCGACCGACGAGATTGCCCGCGCCTATGCCGCGAGCGATCTGGTCCTGCAGCTCTCGCGCAAACCCGAGGCCTTCGGCCGCACCGTGGTCGAAGCCTTGTCCTGCGGGCGTGCTGTGGTCGGTTGGAATTACGGCGGTGTCGGCGAGCTGCTGACCCAGTTGCAGCCGCGCGGCGCGGTCGCGCCGTTCGACCTGCAGGCCCTGCGCGCGGCGGCTTGCGAATTGCTAACGCAAGCGCCCGCGGCTGTGGATACGATGGCGTTTTCCCTGCGGGCGATGCAGGAGGCCACGCTTGCCGTCTATGCCGAACTCGTCGATGCCGCACACCGCGCCTGATCCGGCGACGGCTTCGTCCGGGCCGCCGCCCGCCGAGGCACCTCATGCGATCGTCGGCTGGCGCTGGGCGCCGGCCTGGATCCTGGCCTATGTCGCGCTGCTGTTCGCGCCGGGCTATGCCGAAACCGTACTCACCCTCGGTGCGCTGACCGCCCTGGTGCGACTGGTGCTGGTGCGCTTCAACACCGGCGCGCGCCTGCTCAGCGATCCGGCCTGGGTGCTGACCAGCGCCTTGTTCGCGGCGTACTGGTTGCCGGAACTGATCTCGGCCACCGATGCGGTCGACCCGGGCCGCGCCTTGCGTGAGGCCGCGGTCGATCTGCGCTATCTGCCGTTCCTGTGGCTGGTCGCGGCGGCGGTCGCGACCCGGCAGGGGCAACGCACCACCTTCGGCGGCCTGGCCATCATCATCGGCCTGTGGACCGTCGATGCCTTGCTGCAAGGCCTCACCGGCACCAGCCCGCTGTTCTTCGGCATCGACTCGCTGAAGCAGGCGATCAGCGGCCACGGCATGTGTTCGGACGCCGAGATCGCCAGTGTCGACCGCCTCAGCGGCGTGCTCGGCCCGTGCAATCTCAAGCTCGGCCAGGTGATCGCGAGCTTCTCGCCGTTTGTGCTGTACGCGGTCGGCCGCCGTTTCCGTCTCGGCGGTTGGTTGGTCGCTGCCGCCGCGGTCGGCGTGGTCGTGGTATTGGCCGGCTCGCGCGCGTCGTGGATCACCTACGGCCTGGTGCTGGTGCTGTCGGGTTGGCGCCTGCTCGGCTGGAAACGCCTGCTCGGCGTATTCGCGTTCGGCGTGCTGGCACTGGCGCTGCTCGACCAGACCAGCCCGCAGGTGCACGACCGCCTCGCCCGCACCGCGCACATCGTCAGCGCCGACGTCGAAGGCCTCGACAGCGCGCTGTCGGGGCGCACGCGCATCTGGCGCGCGGCGCTGTGCATGGTCGGCGAGCATCCGCTCAACGGCGTCGGCGCACGCGGTTTCCGCGAAGCCTTTCCGGCCTGCGACCCGCAACCCGGGCGCACCACGTCCTGGGGCGAAGGCCCGGCGCTGCATGCGCACCAGTTGCTGCTCGAAGTGCTCGCCGAAACCGGCGCTTTCGGCCTGTTGCTATGGCTGGCCGGCGCCGCATTGGCCTGGCGCGCGTGGGCGGTCGCCGACGCGCGCGCGCGCGAAGCCGCGCGGCCGGCGATGCTGGCCCTGCTGGTGACGGTGTTCCCGTTCAACACCCACCTGGCCTTCTATTCGACCTTCTGGGGCGGGCTGACCTTGCTGTTGGCGGCCTTGTACGCCGGCAGCCTGCTGGCGCAGCCGCCGGACGAGGGCGACGCGACGGCGTAAGCGGTCGCGTTGTTCTGGTCCCGACCGGGCCGATCAGGCCGGAGCGTTCTCGACGGGCTTCTTGTACGGCGAACGCAGCCCCGGCGGGCGGCGCTTGAAGCGGCGGTGGATCCACAGGTACTGGCTCGGCGCTTCGCGCACCATCGCCTCGATCTGGGCGTTGACGCGGGTGCTGTCCTGCGTGGCATCGCTGGACGGGAACTCGGCCAGCGGTGCGCCGACGCGCAATATGTAATCGGCGCCCTCGCGGCGATGGAAGAACGGCACCACCGCGCAGCCGCTGAGGCGCGCGAACTGGTGGGTGGCGGTGATCGTCGCCGCCGGCACGCCGAAGAACGGCGCGAACACCGTGTCCTTGCCGCGCATGTCCTGGTCTGGCGCATACCACAGGAAGCCGCCCTGCTTGAGGTGGCGCATCGCCGGACGGATCTCTTCGTTGGTGAACATGGCCGCGGCGTAGCGCAGGCGGCCGCGCTTGACCGCCCATTCCATGACCGGGTTGCGGTGCTTGCGGTACATGCCGGCCAGCGGCAAGTGGTCGCACATCAGCCGCCCGCACATCTCCAGGGTCATGAAATGGCCGGAGATCATCAGCACGCCGCGTCCGGCCGCGCGCACCTCGTCGAGCCGCTCCAGGCCTTCGATGCGCACCGTGCGCCGCATCGGCGCGACCCCGCCCCACCAGGCGCGGGCGAATTCGAAGAAGCCGATGCCGAGATCGCGGAAGCTTTGCCGCAGCAGGGTTTCGCGCTCGGCCTCGGTCTTTTCCGGGAAGCACAGGGCCAGGTTGATGCGGGCCGCGCGTCGGCGCTGGCCCGCCACGCGCAGGGCGAAGACCCCGATCAGGCGGCCGAGCGCACGTTGCAGGCCCCAGGGCAGGCGCGCGCCGAAACACATCGCGGCCAGCGCGAGCCACATCGGCCACAGGCGCGGCACCAGCAGGGAAGGGCGAGGGGGCAGGACAGGTTCGGCCATGGCCATAGTTTATGCGGTGAGCGTGCAGTGCCGGTGCAATACGGGCCACGAGCGCGACCGCGGCGGGCATCCGCACGTCGGGGTTCGATGCCGGCGGTGTGTGGTTTGCGCTGCGCTGCGGGCCTCGCAGCCTCCGCGCCGATGAGCTGCGAATGCCCGCGTATCGCCGGTTCTGCGCATCCGGTCGAGTCCGGTACGGTGCGCGATGACGGCATCCACGACCGGATCACCTCCGCAAGCTTTATCCTTGTCGGATGCGGAAGGACTTGATCGAGCGCCTGTTGCGCGGCCTGTATTCGGTCGCGCTGTATCTGTTGGCGCCGGTGACGATCTATCACCTGATCTGGCGCGGTTTCCGCCAGCCGGCCTATTTCCAGCGCTGGCTCGAGCGTTACGCGATCTATCGCGGCCCCGCGCAGACCCGCACCCTGTGGCTGCACGCGGTCTCGGTCGGCGAGGTCAACGCCGCGATTCCGCTGGTGAACGCCTTGCGCCGCGGCCGTCCCGATTTGCGCCTGCTGGTGACCACGATCACCCCGACCGGTTCGGACCGCGCGCGTTCGGCCTGGGGCGATTCGGTCGAGCACGTGTATCTGCCTTACGACCTGCCCGGCGCGGTCGGGCGTTTCCTGCGCCATCACCAGCCCTGCGCGGCGCTGATCATGGAAACCGAGTTGTGGCCGAACCTGTTGTTCGGCTGCCGCGACCGCGGTATTCCGGCCTATATCCTCAATGCGCGCCTGTCGGAGCGTTCGCTGCGCGGCTACCGCGTGTTGGCGCCCTTGGTGGGGCGCGCCCTGCGCACGGTGCGCACGGTGGCGGCGCAGTCGCGCGCCGACGGCGAGCGTTTCGTCGAACTCGGCGCGCGCCCCGAGCAAGTCACCGAGACCGGCAACCTCAAGTTCGACGTCAACGTGCCCGACGCACTCGACGAGTTTGCGCTCGAATGCCACCGCCACACCGGTGAGCGGCCGGTGTGGATCGCGGCGAGCACGCACGAGGACGAAGAGGCCGCGACCGTGACCATGCATCGGCGCCTGCGCGAGCGTTTCCCCGACCTGCTGCTGTTGTGGGCGCCGCGCCATCCGGAACGCTTCCGGGTCGTCGCCGAACATGCCCGCAGCGCCGGCTGGCAGGTGTCGACGCGTTCGCGCGCGCGCTGGCCGCAGCCGGGCGACGATGTCTTCGTCATCGACACCCTCGGCGAACTGATGAGCTTCTACGCCTGTGCCGACGTCGCTTTCGTCGGCGGCAGCCTGCAGGCGATCGGCGGGCACAACCTGCTCGAACCGGCCGCGACCGGCACCCCGATCGTGACCGGCCCGCACCTGCACAACTTCGTCGAGATCGCGCAGCGCCTGGAAACCGCCGGTGCCTTGCGGATCGGCGCCGACGCCGAGGCGGTCGAGGCCGCGGTCGAGCGCCTGCTGGCCGACCCGATCGAACGCGCCAAGATGATCGACGCCGGCCGCGCCCTGGTCGAACTGGGCCGCGGCGCCTTGGCCCGCACCATGGCCTTGCTGCAGCCGGCCTTGCCGCCGCTGCGTTGAGCGCGGTGAATCCATCCCTGTAGGAGCGGCGTAAGCCGCGACCGCGGGATGGGCAGAAACGCCATCGTCGTCGTAAATCATCGACGCGAAATACCGGCACGCGGGTAGGAGCGGCGCAAGCCGCGAGCGCGAACCCGCAACCATTGCGCAGCCATCCGCAGAGCGTCGTATTCGCAGCGGTGCCCGCGGTTGCACGGTCGTTGCCAGGGCGCGGTCGCGGCTCGCGCCGCTCCTACCCTGGTCCCCTGACGGCCGCTGCTCTTAGGAGTAGGAGCGGCGCAAGCCGCGACCGCGAATCCGCATCCATTGCGCCGCCGTCCGCGGAGCCTCGTCTTCGCAGCGGTGCCCGTGGTCGCGTCGTCGTTGCCAGGGCGCGGTCGCGGCTTGCGCCGCTCCTACCCTGGTGAAGCTACGCGGCTTCGATCGATTACGAAGACATTGAGGTTGTTGCGCGTCCCGCGCCGCTCCTACAGGGGAAGAAGGCGCGGCCACAAACGAAAAAACCGCCGGTGGGCCGGCGGTTTTTCGTAGGGCTTCGAAGGTATCCGGATCGCCGCGTTACTGCGCCTGCGGCGGTGCCAGGTTGGTCGCCGCGTCGGCGGTCAGCAGGCGGTTGATGTCCTGCACGTCGGCGACGTCGAGCGAGCCGGCGGCCTGTTCCAGCAGCAGGCGATTCTGCAGGTAGTTGTACTTGGACTGGGCATAGGCCTGCTGCGCTTCCAGCAGGGTGCGCTGGTTGTTCAACACGTCCAGCACGGTGCGGGTGCCGACTTCCAGGCCGACCTGTGAGGCATCGTAGGCGGCCTGCGCCGAGACCAGGGCGAGGCGGCGCGCTTCGACTTCGCTGATGCCGGCGACCAGGGTCTGGTAGGCGTTGCGGGTGGTGCGCACGAGCAGACGCTTCTGGCGTTCGAGTTCGTCCTGGGCGGCGTCGCGACGCGCCAGGGCCTGGCGCACGCCGGACTGGATGCGGCCGCCCGCGTACAACGGGACCGACAGTTCCAGGCCGATGCTCGGGCCGTGGTTGGCGTTGCCGGGTGCGTTCATGGTCTGGCCCATGAAGGTGCGGTCGCCCCAACTGGCGTTGTCGCCGTAGCTGCCGTTCAAGCTCAGCGTCGGCCAATGGCCGGCGCGCGCGGTTTCCACGCCGATTTCGGCGGCCCGCACCTGCAAGTCCTGCGCGCGCAGCGAAGGATTGTTCTGCACGGCATTGTTGACCCAGCCTTCGACGTCCTGCGCTTCCGGCAGGTTCGGCTTGAAGTCGGCCGGCAAGGCCTTGAGCGCGCGCACCGGTTGGCCGGTGATCTGGCTCAGGCCCTGGTAGGCGTCTTCGACCGCGTTGCGCGCGGTGATGGTGCCGGCGCGGGCGGTGTCGTACTGGGCGCGCGCTTCGTGCACGTCGGTGATCGGCGCCAGGCCGACTTCCAGGCGCTTGGAGGCGTAGTCGAACTGCTTTTGCAGCGCGGTTTCGGCGGCTTCGGCGGCGGCGAGGTTCTCCAGCTTGACCAGCACGTCGAAGTAGGCCGCCGAGGTGCGCGTGATCAGTTCCTGGCTGGCCGATTCGAGGGTGAAGTCGCTGGCCTGGCTGATCGCATTCTGACCCTGGTAGGTCTTGATGCTGGCGCGGTTGTAGATCATTTGGCTCGCGGCGAGCGAGTAGTTGCGCGAGGTGCTGTCGGAGCGAACATCGACGCCGGCCGGGATCGGGTCCGGATCGGTCGGATCGTTGCTGCCCGAACCGCCTTCGCTGGTGGTGCGGCTGCGGGTCAGCCGCGCGGTGCCCGACAAGGACGGCAGCAACGCGGCGCGGGCCTGGATGCGGTCTTCCTTGGTCGCCAGACGGTTGGATTCGGCCGCCGACAGCTGCGGGTCGCCCTGGCGCGCGAGTTCATAGGTCTGCAGCAAGTCTTCCGCCGACGCGACGGCCGGCAGCAGGGATAAGGCCAGGGCAAGAACGAGAGGGCGGCGGGTCATGCGGCTTCCTTGAGCGTTCAGAACTCGAAGGCAGGCGCGGGGGCCGCGCCGACGAGATAGGGGAGGTCGGTTTCGAACAACGATTGGATGCGCGCAGCGTTGACATCGTTGCGTTCGCCGGCGGTGACCCGCAGTCCTTCCATGGCCGGCGAACGGCCGCGGACGACGAACAGGCGGCCGTTGGGCTGCAACCACTGCAACCACTGCGGCGGAATTTCCGCGACCGCGCCGGTCACGCAGATCGCGTTGAAGCGGCGGTCGGTGCGGTAAGTCAGGGCGTCGGCATCGACGACCTGGACGTTGTTGATCGATTGCGCGGCCAGGCGCTTGCGCGCGGTCGCGGCGAGGTCGGCGTGGCATTCCAGGCTGACCACTTCGCGGGCGAGGCGGCCGAGGCAGGCGGTCAGGTAGCCGCTGCCGGTGCCGATCTCGAGCACGTCGTCGGTCGGGTCGACCGCGAGCGACTGCAGCGTGCGGCCTTCGAGCACCGGCTTCATCATGAATTCGCCGTGCGCCAACGGCAGCTGCACGTCGGTATAGGCCAGATTGCGGTGCGCTTCGTCGACGAAGGCCTCGCGCGGCAAAGCGGCCAGCACATCGAGCACGCGCGGGTCGAGCACGTCCCACGGCCGAACCTGTTGTTCGACCATCAGTTCACGTGCTTTTGCGTAATCGAGCGTAGTCATCGGGGCGTCTTCATGTTGCGTGGGAACTGCGAATTCTACCGGGACCACGCGACCCCCGGAGCAAAAGAATTAACCACGCCCGGGCCCGGGCTTAGTGCCGAAAGTCACCGGAACTCTCGGCACCGTGCGGGTTTCGGGCCGTGCCAAGGCGGTTTCAGCGCTCGCGGCGGGCATAGGCGCGCAGGAACATCGTCACCGAGGCGTCGATGTGCGCGCGCACCTCGGTCCGGCCCGGCGCGCCGCAGCCGAACATCAGCAAAGCGTGCGGTTCGCCCTTGACCAGGCAGAAGAACTGCGGCGCGGCGCGGGGCACGTCGTCGATTTCCAACTCGCCGGCCTCGACCCGGCGCTGCAGCAAGGCGGTGAATTCGTCGTGCAGGCGCTGCGGCCCGGCCTCCCAGAACATCTTCGACAGCGGCGATTGGGCGACCTGGGGCGAGCACAACAGACGATGAATCTGGATCGCCTCGGGCGAGCTGACCATCTCGTAGAAGGCGTTGGCGATCGCCAGCAGGCGCTCGCGCAGCGGCGTGGCCGGGTCGGGCACGAACATCAGCGGCGGCAGGTGCTGCTCGCAATACGCCTTGACCGCGGCGCCGAACAGGGTCTCTTTGTCGCCGAAATGGCTATAGACGGTGAGCTTGGAGACCCCGGCCCCGGCGGCGATCTGGTCCATGCTGACCCCGTCGAAGCCGTCGACCAGGAACAGCCGTTTGGCCGCGTCGAGGATTGCGTTGCGCTTGCTGAGGTCCTTCGGGCGGCCTGGGCCGGCCGGCTTGGCCGGCGGCGTCGGGGGGCTGGAGGGTCGGGGCGAGGACATAGGGAATACTGGACTACCGGGTTCGTTATTTATACAGTACTGGCAAGTACATTAATTCGCGATGAGGCCAACCGCAATGCGCCACCGGACTTTTACCGCCGCGCCCACCGCTCCGATGCTGTTCGGCGCGGCGCTCATGCTGGTCCTGACGGCCTGCGGCAACGGCCCACAGGTCGAAGAGTCCCCGCGGCCGGTGCTGGTCGCCCGCCCGGGCGGTGCGGTCAACGGGGTCTCGGCCTTCGCCGGCGAGGTCCGGGCCCGCGAGGAGAGCCCGCTGTCGTTCCGGGTCGGCGGCAAGCTGATCGAGCGCAAGGTCGACGTCGGCGCCCATGTTGCCGCAGGCCAGGTGCTGGCGATACTCGACGCCGGCGATCTGGAGGCCCAGGCGCGCGCGGCTCAGGCCCAGCTCGCCGCCGCCGAGGCCGATTACGGCCGCGCCCGTGCCGACCAGGTGCGTTATTCGCAGCTGGCCAAGGACCAACTGGTCAGCCGTTCGACCCAGGACGCCCAGGACGCCGCGGCCAAAGCTGCGCTCGGCCAGGTCAACGCCGCCCGCGCCAACCTCGAGGTCGCGCGCAACCAGTCCGCCTACACCCATCTGCGTGCGCCGAGCGCCGGCGTGATCGCCAGCCGCAGCGCCGAGGCCGGCCAGGTGGTCGCCGCCGGCCAGCAGGTGTTCGCGCTGGCCGCCGACGGCGCCCGCGAAGTCGCCTTCGCCGTGCCCGAGGGCGCGATCGCGACCTTCAAGCCGGGCCAGCAGGTCTTGATCGAACTGTGGTCGCAATCCGGCCAGCGCTGGCCGGGCCGGGTCCGCGAAGTGTCGCCGGCGGCCGATCCGGCCTCGCGCACCTACGCCGCGCGGGTCACCGTCGACGCGCCGGCCGGCACCCTGGAACTGGGCCAGAGCGCGCGCATCTACCTGCCCAACCACGCCGCCAGCGGGCTCAGCGTGCCGCTCGCGGCCGTGCAGCGCAGCGCCAACGGCACGGCCGTATTCGTCGCCGACCTCAAGAGCGGCACGGTCAAGCTGCGGCCGGTGCAGACGGGAGCCTACGGCCCCGAGCGGGTGCCGGTGAGTTCGGGCCTGCAGCCCGGCGACTGGATCGTCGCCGCCGGCGGCCACCTGCTGCGCGACGGCCAGAAAGTGGTCGCCGTCGACCGCGACAACCACCCGGTTGAGCGCTGATCGCTGCGACGTTGAGCGTTAACCGCCTCCGCGACCCCGACCAGGCCGGCCATGCCCTCGCGCGACCGCCCGCACTCTCACCCCAACCCTGTCCCGCCGCCGGGACAGGGGCCTACGAAGTGAGCTGATCCATGCGCTTCAATCTTTCCGAATGGGCCCTGCGCCATCGCAGCCTGATCGTCTACGCCATGCTGGTGCTGGCTATCGCCGGTGCGATGTCCTACCTGCGCCTGGGCCGCAGCGAGGACCCGGCCTTCACCTTCAAGGTGATGGTGGTGCGCACCCTGTGGCCCGGCGCGACCGCAGAGGAAGTCTCGCGCCAGGTCACCGAGCGCATCGAGAAGAAACTCATGGAGACCGGCGAGTACGAGTTCATCCGCTCGTACTCGCGCGCCGGCGAATCGCAGGTGATCTTCGCCGCGCGCGATTCGATGCGCTCCAGCGAGATCGGGCCGTTGTGGTACCAGGTGCGCAAGAAGATCGGCGACATCCGTCCGACCTTGCCCAGCGACGTGGTCGGCCCGTTCTTCAACGACGAATTCGGCGACACCTTCGGCAACATCTACGCGCTGACCGGCGAGGGCTTCGACTACGCCGTGCTGAAGGACTACGCCGAGCGCGTGCAACTGGCGCTGCAAAGCCAGACCGACGTCGGCAAGATCGAACTGATCGGCGTGCAGGACGAAAAGATCTGGGTCGAGCTGTCCAACGTGAAGCTATCGACCCTGGGCGTGCCGGCGCAGGCGGTGCAGGAAGCGCTGAATCAGCAGAACGCGTTGGCCCCGGCCGGTTTCTTCGAGACCCCGACCAGCCGGGTGCCCTTGCGCGTCGGCGGCCAGTTCACCTCGGTCGAACAGATCCGCGAGTTCCCGATCCGCGTCGGCGACCGCACCTTCCGCCTGGCCGACGTGGCCGACGTACGTCGCGGCTTCTCCGACCCGCCGCAGCCGCGCATGCGCTTCATGGGCCAGGACGCGATCGGCATCGGCGTGTCGATGAAGCAGGGCGGCGACATCCTGCAGCTCGGCAAGACCCTGGAATCGGAATTCGCGCGGCTGCAGAAAACGCTGCCGGCCGGCATGGAACTGCGCAAGGTCGCCGACCAGCCCGCCGCGGTCGAGGAATCGGTCGGCGAGTTCGTGCGCGTGCTCGCCGAGGCGGTCGCGATCGTGTTGCTGGTGAGCTTCTTCTCGCTCGGCCTGCGCACCGGACTGGTGGTGGCGCTGTCGATTCCGCTGGTGCTGGCGATGACCTTCGCGGTCATGGATTTCTTCGGCGTCGGCCTGCACAAGATTTCGCTGGGCGCGCTGGTGTTGGCGCTCGGCCTGCTGGTCGACGACGCGATCATCGCGGTGGAGATGATGGCGATCAAGATGGAGCAGGGCTTCGACCGCCTGCGCGCCGCCGCGTTCGCCTGGGACAGCACCGCCTTCCCGATGCTGACCGGCACCCTGGTCACCGCGGCCGGCTTCCTGCCGATCGCGACCGCCGCCTCGAGCACCGGCGAATACACCCGATCCTTGTTCCAGGTGGTGACCATCGCCTTGCTGGTGTCGTGGATCGCCGCGGTCGCCTTCATTCCCTTCCTCGGCGACAAACTGCTGCCCGACTACGGCCACGCTGCGGCGCCGCCGAAGCCCGGTTCGCTGGCCGCGCGCTGGCACGACGCGCGGGTGGCCTGGGCCGAGCGCCTGCCGATGTTCGCCAGCGTGATCGCGCCGAAGCCGCCGATCGACGGCCACGCCCACGATCCCTATGAGTCCAAGTTCTACGTGCGATTCCGCGGCTGGGTGACCTGGTGCGTGCGCCGGCGCTGGCTGGTGATCGGCATCACCGTCGGCGCCTTCCTGCTGTCGGTGTTCATGTTCCGCTTCGTGCCGCAGCAGTTCTTCCCGGACTCGGTGCGCCCGGAGCTGATGGTCGACATGGAGCTGGCCGAAGGCAGTTCGCTGCGCCAGACCGGCGAACAGGTCCAGCGCCTGGAAGCCATGCTCAAGCAGCGCAAGGACCTGGCCAACTACGTGTCCTACGTCGGCACCGGCTCGCCGCGCTTCTACCTGCCGCTCGACCAACAGCTGCCGGCGGCGAACTTCGCCCAGTTCGTGCTGATGCCGAAGGACTTGCAGGCCCGTGAAACCCTGCGCACCTGGATCATCCAGGACGTGGCGCCGCGCTTCCCCGAACTGCAGTTGCGGGTGACGCGACTGGAGAACGGCCCGCCGGTCGGTTATCCGGTGCAGTTCCGCGTGTCCGGCGAGCACATCGACCAGGTGCGCAAGATCGCCAACCAGGTGCGCGAGAAGATCCGCGCCAACCCGCACGTGGCCAACGTCAATCTCGACTGGGACGAGCCGAGCAAGGTCGTCCGTCTGCAGGTCGACCAGGAGCGCGCGCGTGCGCTCGGCATCAGCTCGGCCCAGCTGTCGCAGTTCCTGTCGAGTTCGCTGTCGGGCTCGCACATCAGCACCTACCGCGAAAGCAACGAGCTGATCGAGATGCTGCTGCGCGGCCCCGACCAGGAGCGCCTGCAGCTCGACATGCTCGGCAGCCTGATGGTGCCGACCGGCAACAACCGCAGCGTGCCGCTGACCCAGATCGCCACCCTCGAGTACGGATTCGAGGAAGGCATCATCTGGCATCGCGACCGCCTGCCGACCATGACCGTGCGCGCCGACATCTACGACGGCACCCAGCCTTCGAGCGTGATGGCGCAGATTTCGCCGACCCTGGACGGACTGCGCGCCAAGCTGCCGTACGGCTATTCGATCGACATCGGCGGCAGCGTCGAGGACTCGGCGCGCGGGCAGAAGTCGATCAACGCCGGCATGCCGCTGTTCCTGTTCGCGGTGTTCACCCTGTTGATGGTGCAACTGCGCAGCTTCTCGCGCAGCTTCATGGTGCTGTTGACCGCGCCGCTGGGCCTGATCGGCGTGACCCTGTTCCTGCTGGTGTTCCGGGTGCCGTTCGGCTTCGTCGCGATGCTCGGCACGATCGCGCTGGCCGGCATGATCATGCGCAACTCGGTGATCCTGGTCGACCAGATCGAACAGGATCGCAGCGAAGGGCACGAGCCCTGGAAGGCCATCGTCGATGCGACCGTGCGGCGATTCCGCCCGATCGTGTTGACCGCGCTGGCGGCGATCCTGGCGATGATTCCGCTGTCGCGCAGCGCTTTCTTCGGTCCGATGGCGGTGGCGATCATGGGCGGCCTGATGGTCGCGACCGCGCTGACCTTGTTGTTCCTGCCGGCGCTGTACGCGGCGTGGTTCCGGATCAAGGTGCCGAACGAGGCGTGAGACCTGCCCTCACCCCAACCCCTCTCCCATGAATGGCAGAGGGGCCAAGGCAGAGCCGTATTGCCTCAGGCGTGCTCGACGCTGAAGGCCAAGGTCGCCTCGATCGCCCGCTTCCAACCCGCATACAAACGCTCGCGCTCGGCTTCCAGCATCTGCGGTTCGAAGCTGCGCTCGACCTGCCATTGCTGGGCGATCTGTTCGCGGCTTTCCCAGAATCCGACCGCCAAACCCGCCAGGTACGCCGCGCCGAGCGCGGTGGTCTCGCTGACCCGCGGGCGCTTCAAGGGCACGTCGAGAATGTCGGCCTGGAATTGGGCGGTGAAATCGTTGGCGATGGCGCCACCGTCGGCGCGCAGGGATTTCAGTTCGATGCCCGAATCGGCCTGCATCGCGCTGAGCACGTCGCGGGTCTGGTAGGCCAGCGATTCGAGCACGGCGCGGACGAAGTGCTCCTTGCTGGTGCCGCGGGTCAGGCCGAACATCGCGCCGCGCACGTCGCTGCGCCAGTACGGGGCGCCCAGGCCGACGAAGGCCGGCACGAAGTACACGCCTTCGGTGGAGCGCGCGCGTTCTGCATAGGCCTGCGAGTCCCCGGCCTTGCCGAGCATGCGCAAACCGTCGCGCAGCCACTGCACCGCCGAACCGGCGACGAAGATGCTGCCTTCGAGCGCGTACTCGACCTTGCCGTCGATGCCCCAGGCGATCGTCGTCAGCAGGCCGTTGTCGGAACGTACCGCCTTGTCGCCGGTGTTCATCAGCAGGAAACAGCCGGTGCCGTAGGTGTTCTTGGCCATGCCGGCCTCGAAGCAGGCCTGGCCGAACAGCGCCGACTGCTGGTCGCCGGCGACGCCGCAGATCGGTACCGAGTTGTTGAAGAAATGGCGAGCGCCAGTGTGGGCATAGACCTCGCTGCTGGAGCGTACCTCCGGCAGCATCGCCGCCGGCACGCCGAGCATCTTCAACAGGTCCGGGCACCATTGGCGCTTGTGGATGTCGTACATCAGCGTGCGCGAGGCGTTGCTGTAGTCGGTGACGTGGGCCTTGTTCTCCGACAGGTTCCAGATCAGCCAGGTGTCGATGGTGCCGAACAGCAGGTCGCCGCGTTCGGCGCGTTCGCGCGCGCCTTCGACGTGGTCGAGGATCCACTTGACCTTGGTGCCCGAGAAATACGCGTCGATCAGCAGCCCGGTGCGTTCGCGCACCAGTTCCTCATAGCCATCGGCCTTGAGCTGGTCGCAGATCGCCGCGGTCTGGCGCGACTGCCAGACGATGGCGTTGTGGATCGCCTGGCCGGTGTGGCGGTCCCAGACCACCGTGGTTTCGCGCTGGTTGGTGATGCCGATGCCGGCGATCTGCGAGGCGCTGATCTGGGCCTTGGTCATGACCTCGATGGCGGTGGTCTGCACGCTGGCGAGGATCTCCCGCGGGTCGTGTTCGACCCAACCCGGGCGCGGGAAGATCTGCTCGAATTCGCGCTGGGCCACGCCGACCACGGCGCCATTACGATCGAACAGCATCGCGCGCGAACTCGTGGTGCCCTGGTCGATGGCGAGGATGTAGGTTTTGGTCATGGCCTTGATGAGGAATGAGTGGAGAGGAGGGAGAAGCTAGGAACTAGTACAGAGGAGTGAGTAAGAGCGGCTCTCGGCTGGTTTGAAGATGGTGGCTGTGCGAATTGCGAAGGAACTCGGATGACGACGTCAGCCGCTTCTACTCATTCCTCACTCCTCTTCACTCGTTCCTGGTCCTCTTGCCATCAACCGTAAACCGCCTGGAACGCAAAGGCGCCGAGTAAGGCGCCGATCACCGGCGCGACCACCGGCACCCAGGCATAGCCCCAGTCGGAGCCGCCCTTGCCGGCAATGGGCAACAGCGCATGGGCGATGCGCGGGCCGAGGTCGCGCGCCGGATTGATCGCATAACCGGTCGGTCCGCCAAGCGACATGCCGACCACCACCACCAGCAATCCGACGCCGAGTGGGCCCATGCCGGGCGCGAGCGTGTTGGCGCCGATCGCGAGCGCGCCGAAGGTCAGGGCGAAGGTGCCGATCGTTTCGGTCAACAGGTTGGCCTTGGTGTCGCGCACCGCCGGTGCGGTGCAGAAGATCGCGAGTTTGGCCGCCGGGTCGTCGCTGATCCGCCAATGGGCGAGATAGGCCAGCCACACCAGCACCGCGCCGGCGAAGGCGCCGGCGATCTGCGCGGCGATGTAGCCCGGCACCACTGCCCACGAGAGCTTGCCGATGCTCGCCAGGGCGATGGTCAGCGCGGGATTCATGATCGCGCCGCTGGTCGGTCCGGCGATGAAGATGCCGATCAGCACCGCCAGGCCCCAGGCCGCGGTGATCACGCCCCAGCCGGCGCCTTGCGCCTTCGACCGATTGAGCAGTGCGCCGGCGACCACGCCGTTGCCGAGCAGGATCAACATGCCGGTGGCGATGAACTCGCTAAGGTATTGCGACATCGGTGTGACCATTGCGATGACTCTCCTGATGCTGGGCTGTCGCTGGTGGTGTCGTCCTGTTCGCTGGCCGTTGCCTTAGGTGCCGGCGACGCGGCGGGCGAGGTAATCCTGCAATCTCCGATGCCCCGCCGCATCGATGCGCAGCCCGAGCTTCGAGCGCCGCCACAGAATGTCGTCGGCGCTGCGCGCCCACTCGCAATCGATCAGGTAATCGACCTCGGCCGTGTACAGGTCGGCGCCGAAACATTCGCCCAGCTCTTCCAGATGCGAGCAGCTCTCGACGATGCGCAGCGCCCGGCTGCCGTAGTTGCGGCACAGGCGCAGGGCCAGCGCGTCCGGCAGCCACGGCCGGCGCAGGCCGAAGTCTTCGTGGAAGGCGTCGAAATCGGCATCGGGCAGATCGCCGCCCGGCAACGGCGCGGTGCCGGTCCAGGCCGGACGCAGTCCGCCGAACAGCGGTGCGAGCCGGTCGCAGGCTTCCTCGGCCAGCTTGCGCGCGGTGGTCAGTTTGCCGCCGAACACGTTGAGCAGCGGCGCGCCTTCGCGGTCGAGGGTGAGCAGGTAATCGCGGGTGATTTCCGAGGCGGCGTCGCTTTCGTCGTCGAGCAGGGGCCGCACGCCGCTGTAGGTCCAGACCACATCGCTCGCTTGGATGGCGCGCTTGAAATAGCGCGAGGCGGCCTCGCACAGGTATTGGGTTTCGGCCTCGTCGATGTGCGGCGCCGAAGGATCAGCGCGGTAGTCGACGTCGGTGGTGCCGATCAGGGTGTAGTCGTGTTCGTAGGGGATCGCGAACACGATGCGGCGATCGGGTTGTTGGAAGATGTAGGCGTGATCGTGTTCGAACAGCCGCGCAACGACGATGTGGCTGCCCTTGATCAGGCGCAGGTTGTGCCGGTGCGGCACCTGCGCGACTTCGTCGAGGAAGCGTACCGCCCACGGGCCGGTGGCATTGATCAGGACGCGCGCGCGCACTCGCCGCGACACGCCGTCGGCACTGCGCAGCTGCACGTCCCAGGCCTCGGCGCCGCGCTGCGCCGCGACGCAGGCGGTGCGGGTCAGCACGGTCGCGCCGCGTTCGGCCGCATCCATCGCATTGAGCACCGCCAGGCGCGCGTCCTGCACCCAGGCGTCGGAGTAGACGAAGCCGTGGACGAAGTCGTCGCGCAACGGCCGCCCGGTGATGTGCTTGCGCAGATTGACGGAGCGCGAACCGGGCAGTCCGCGTCCACGCCGGCCGCCGAGCCGGTCGTACAGAAACAGGCCGATGCGAATCATCCAGGCCGGGCGCAGATGCGGTTGATGCGGCAGGACGAAGCGCAGCGGCCAGATGATGTGCGGCGCCATGCGCAACAGGCGCTTGCGTTCGGCCAGGGCCTTGCCGACCAGGGCGAACTCGAACTGTTCGAGATAGCGCAGGCCACCGTGGATCAGCTTGGTGCTGGCGCTGGAGGTGTGCGAGGCGATGTCGTCGCGTTCGCACAGCAGCACCGACAAGCCGCGGCCGGCGGCGTCGCGGGCGATGGCGACGCCGTTGATGCCGCCGCCGACGACCAACAGATCGACGTCGGGCAGGACGGCATCGGACGGGTTCGCGACGGGCGATTCGTGGGCGGGTCGGTCGGGAGAGGATGCGGGTTCGGTCATGCGCTCTCGCGAATGCTGCGGGCCGCGGCGTCGACCCAGGACACGTCAGGATGATGGCATACGGTGACGAATCGATTGTGGCCGGGGTTCACATCAACGACGGGTGACGGCGGTGTTGCGGTGCGGCCGGGCGAAGGGCAAAAAAAACCCGATGCACGAGCATCGGGCTAGGAGTTACCAGAACTTTGGAGAGAGCGGTCTTGCGCTTGTCGCAGGCCGCCGGGGCGGCCTGCGGTGGATGGAGCTAGCCAGATGGAGCCAGGCGTCAGTCGCGCAGTTCGGGGATGTGACAGGGCAGTTCGAGTTGCGCCAGCACCGCGTCGGTGACCGCACGGGTGCCGACGGCTTGGCCGGCCGGGGCGAGGTCGGCGGTCAGCACGCCGGCTTCGAGCACCGCTGCGACCGCCTGCTCGATGCACTCGGCCTCCGCATTCAGGCCCAGCGAATGACGCAGCAACAGCGCTGCGCTGAGGATGGTGCCGCAGGGGTTGGCGATGCCGCGGCCGGCGATGTCGGGCGCCGAGCCATGGATCGGCTCGTACAGACCGACCTTGCCTTCGCCGAGCGAGGCCGACGGCAGCAGGCCCAGCGAGCCGGCCAGCATCGAGGCCTCGTCGGTGAGGATGTCGCCGAACATGTTTTCGGTGACGATGACGTCGAACGCGCGCGGCTTGGCGATCAGATGCATCGCCATCGAATCGACCAGTTGATGTTCCAGGGTGATGTCGGGGAACTCGTCGCGGGCGACGCGGCTGGCGACTTCGCGCCACAGCCGCGAGGTTTCCAGCACATTGGCCTTGTCGACCGAGACCACGTGCTGGCGGCGGCCGCGGGCGAGCTGGCAGGCGCGGCGCACGACGCGTTCGATTTCCTCGACGCTGTATTCGCACAGGTCGCTGGCGCTGGTCTCGCTGCGTTGCTTCTGGCCGAAATAGATGCCGCCGGTGAGCTCGCGCACCACGATCATGTCGACGCCGGCCAGCAGATGCGGCTTGATCGGCGAAGCGCCGAGGGTGGCCGAGTGCGGCTGCACCGGGCGCAGGTTGGCGTACAGGCCCAGGCCCTTGCGCAGCGCCAGCAGGCCCTGTTCGGGACGCACTTTCGCCTTCGGGTCCGACCACTTGGGGCCGCCGACCGCGCCGAGCAGCACCGCATCGGCGCGTTGGCAGGCGCTCAGGGTCGCGGCCGGCAAGGGCTCGCCGCTGGCGTCGATGGCGGCGCCGCCGATCAGGTGCTCGTTGAGGATGAACTGATGGCCGTAGCGGCGGCCGACCGCGCGCAGCACTTCGACCGCGGCGGCGGTGACTTCCGGACCGATGCCGTCGCCCGGCAGAACGACGATGTCAGCGCGCATGTTGATTCTCCTGGCGAGGGTTCAGCGCCGTCGCGCGGCGCTGTTCGTATTGGTTGATGGTGTCGAGTTGGCGCAGCAGATAACCGAGCTGGTCCACGCCTTCGATCAGACAGGTCTGGGCGAAGGCGTCGAGGGGGAACTCGATCGCGCGGCCGTCGGGCAGGTGCAGGCGGCGTGTGCGTACGTCGATGCGCAGCTCGATGCCGGGCTGTTCGAGCAGTTCGTCCAGCAGTTCCTGCGACACCACGATCGGCAGCAGGCCGTTCTTGAGCGAGTTGCTGCGGAAGATGTCGGCGATCTCGCTGCTGATGACCGCGCGCAGACCCAGGTCGGTCAGCGCCCACGGCGCGTGTTCGCGCGAGGAGCCGCAGCCGAAGTTGCGGCCGGCGACCAGGATCGCGGCACCGGCGTTCTCCGGACGGTTGAACACGAACTCCGGGTTCGGCGAGCCGTCCGGCAATGCGCGCCAATCGTTGAAGGCGAACCGGCCCAGGCCCTTGCGCTCGGTGGTGGTGAGAAAACGCGCGGGGATGATCTGGTCGGTGTCGATATTGCGTTCGCGCAGCACCACGGTGCGCGCGATCAACTCGACGAAGCCGTCGCCGGACTGCGGCGCGGCGTGGTTGGGGGACTGGGACGCGGACATTACGCGACCTCCTTCACGGCAGTGAGATAAGGACGCGGGTCGGTGACGTGGCCGGCTATGGCGCAGGCGGCGGCGGTCAGCGGCGAGGCCAGCAGGGTGCGCGAGCCCTTGCCCTGGCGGCCCTCGAAATTGCGGTTGCTGGTCGACACCGCGAGCTGGCCGGGACCGACCAGGTCGCCGTTCATGGCGATGCACATCGAGCAGCCCGGCTCGCGCCATTCGGCGCCGGCCTCGCGCACGATGCGGTCGATGCCTTCGGCTTCGGCGTCGCGCTTGACTTGCTCCGAGCCCGGCACCACCAGCATGCGCACGCGCGGATGGATGTGGCGGCCGCGCAGCACCTCGGCGGCTTCGCGCAGGTCCGACAAGCGCGAGTTGGTGCAACTGCCGACGAAGACCACGTCGACCGGCCGGCCGGCCATCGCCGCGCCGCCGTCGAAGCCCATGTAGGCCAGGGCCTTGGCTTCGTCGGTATCGCGCGCCTGCGGCAGGTGCGCATCGATCGCCGCGACCTGGCCGGGGTGGGTGCCCCAGGTCAGGGTCGGCTTGATCGCGCTGGCGTCGATATGCACTTCGCGATCGAATACCGCGCCGTCGTCGGTCTTGTAGGCGCTCCAGCGTTCGACGGCGCGATCGAAGTCGGCGCCGCGCGGCGCGCGCGGGGTCGCGGCGAGGTAATCGAAGGTGGTCTGGTCGGGCGCGATCAGGCCGGCGCGCGCGCCGGCTTCGATCGACATGTTGCACACGGTCATGCGCTGGTCCATCGACAGCGCGCGGATGGTCGAGCCGCGGTATTCGATGACCTGGCCGGTGCCGCCGTTGACGCCGATCTCGCCGATGACGTGCAAGATCAGGTCCTTGGCGCCGACACCCGGCGCCAGCTCGCCCTCGACGTTGATCGCCAGGGTCTTGGGCTTGCGTTGCAGCAGGCACTGGGTGGCCAGGACGTGGCCGACCTCGCTGGTGCCGATGCCGAAGGCGAGCGCTCCGAAGGCGCCGTGAGTGGCGGTGTGGCTGTCGCCGCAGACGATGGTCATGCCGGGCTGGGTCAGGCCGAGCTCCGGGCCGATCACGTGGACGATGCCGCGGTAGGCGCTGTCGAAATCGAACAGCTCGACGCCGTGGCGCGCGCAGTTGCGGCGCAGGGTGTCGACCTGGCTCTCGGCCTCGGCGGTGAAATAGGGCAGGCGGCCGTCGGCGCCGGCCGGCAGGGTCGGGGTGGAGTGGTCGAGCGTGCCCTTGGTCAGGTCCGGGCGGCGCGGCGCGAGCCCGCGCGATTCGAGTTCGGCGAACGCCTGCGGTGAGGTGACTTCGTGGATCAGGTGCAGGTCGATGTAGAGGACCGCGGGCACGGCATCGCTTTCGGGCGATACCAGGTGCGCGTCCCACAGTTTGTCGAACAAGGTGCTGGGAGGAGCCGAGGTGGTAGTCATGGAGTCCGGTGTTCTGTCTGGCTGCTATGGCTGGAGTGGTTCGTAGTGGCGCCGGAGTTCGGTGGTTTCGTCCCTAGCCGAGTCTTTCGGCTGTCGTCCCCGCGACGGCGGGGACCCAGGGCTCTATCGCAGCAGCACTCTGAAGTCTCTGGATCCCCGCCTTCGCGGGGATGACGACTTCGGGAAGACGCGACGGCCGGAGAGGGGCGAGATTCATGCCGTAGCCGTCAGCCGCTGCGGCGCCTGTTGCGTGCGGCGAATGCGATTGGCGACATCGAGCCAGGCCAGGGCGCTGGCCTCGATGATGTCGGTGCTGGTGCCCGAGCCGGTCATCTCGATGCCGTCGATGCGCGCGGTCACGCTGGCCTGGCCCTGGGCGTCGTCGCCGGTGGTTACGCTCGACACGTTGTAGCTGTCGATACGCAAGGCCACGCCGGTCGCGCGCGCGAGCGCGGCGAACAAGGCGTGCACCGGGCCGTCGCCGATCGCCGCCTCGCTGACCGCGGCGCCATCGGGGTCGAGCAACTGCACGCTCGCGGTCGGCAGGCTGCCGTCGGCGACGCCGGTGCTGACGTGGGCGCGCACCAGGCGATGGCCGCGGGCGGCCTTGGCGTCGGCGCCGAGCACCAGCGATTCCAGGTCGGCGTCGAACACCTCGCGCTTCTTCTCGGCCAGGGCCTTGAAGCCGGCGAACACCGCATTCAAGCGCGCCTCGTCCAGGGCGAAACCCAGGGTCTGCAGGCGGTCGCTCAAGGCGGCGCGGCCGCTGTGGCGGCCCATCACCATCTGCGACTGCGCCCAGCCCACGTCTTCCGGATGCATGATCTCGTAGGTGCCGCGGTGCTTCAGCATGCCGTGCTGGTGGATGCCGGATTCGTGGGCGAAGGCGTTCTGGCCGACGATGGCCTTGTTGCGCTGGACCACCATGCCGGTGATGCGCGACAGCAGGCGCGAGGTCGGCACCAGCCGGCGCGTGTCGATGCGGGTGCCGACGTTGTAATAGGCGTTGCGCACCCGCAGCGCCATCACCAGTTCTTCCAGGGCGCAGTTGCCGGCGCGCTCGCCGATGCCGTTGATGGTGCACTCGACCTGGCGCGCGCCGCCTTCGATCGCGGCCAGGCTGTTGGCCACGGCCAGTCCCAGGTCGTTATGGCAGTGGGCGCTGAACACGGCGCGGTCGGCATCGCGCACGTTCGCGCGCAGGTACTCGAACAGGCTGCGGATTTCGCTCGGCGTGGTGTAGCCGACGGTGTCGGGGATGTTCAGGGTACGCGCGCCGGCGGCGACGGCGGCGCTGCAGATCTGCGCCAGATAGTCGTGTTCGGTGCGCAGCGCGTCCTCGGCCGAGAATTCGACGTCGTCGACGTACTTGCGCGCCTGCTCGACCGCGGCGATCGCGCGTTCGATCACCTGCTCCTTGTCCAGGTTGAGCTTGTGCTGGCGGTGCAGCGGGCTGGTCGAGATGAACACGTGGATGCGCGGCCTGGCGGCGCCCTCCAGCGCGCGCGCGCAGGCTTCGATGTCGCCGGAATGGCAGCGCGCCAGGGTGGCGAGGGTGGAGCCGCGCACCTCGCGCACGATCGCGCGGGTGCCTTCGAGATCGGCTTCGGAGCTGGCCGGGAAGCCGGCTTCGATGACGTCGACGCCGAGTTCGGACAGGGCGTGGGCGAAACGGAGTTTTTGCGAGGCGGTCATGCTGCAACCGGGCGATTGCTCGCCGTCGCGCAGGCTGGTGTCGAAAATGGTGACGTGTTGAGGCGCGTCGGTAATCGCTACTACCGGTCCTGGCGAGTCGTTCATGCGGGGACTTCCTCTGTTACAGCTGAATGGCGGATGGAATACGGGGCGTCGGTGGCCGGGCGGGAGTCGGGGCCGCTCGGGCCCCGGCTAAGTCGCAGCGCGGGAGGAAGATTGGCCAGCGTATAAATGTCCGCCTCGATGGTTGCGGTCTCGCGACCGAGCGCTTCGCGAGTGCGGCGGCGCGGGCGCCGCGGCGCGCGCGGGCGCACTTCCGAGAGCAGGCGCGCCAGCACGCCGGCATCCAGGTTGCCGCCGGAGACGACCGCGCATTTGCGCTTGCCGACGATGCGGCGGCCCGCGGCCAGGGCCAGGGCGCCGGCGCCTTCGGCGATGATGTGTTCTTCCAGGGCCAGGCGGACCAGGGTCTCGCGCAGCTCGGCTTCGCGGACGATGACGATGTCGTCGAGCATGCTCTCGAGCACGCGTTCGGTCAGGCGGCCCGGGTCCTTGACCCGCACGCCGTCGGCCAGGGTCGCGACCGGTTCGATCAGGCGGCGGTCGCCCTTGAGCGCGCGCGCCATCGAGTCGACGCCTTCGACCTGGGCGCCGATCACGCGGATGCGCCGCGCCGCGGGGGTGCGCGCCAGCAGTTCGGACTTCAGCGCCAGGACCACGCCGGCGGCCAGGCCGCCGCCGCCGATCGGCACCATCACCACGTCGGGCGCGAACGCCGCCAGTTCCAGACCGACCGTGCCCTGGCCGGCGATCACGTCGGGGTCGTCGAAGGCCGACAGCAGGCGGTAATCGTGCTGGTCGGCCAGTTCGATCGCGAAGGCCTTGGCCTCGTCGTAGGTCTCGCCGTGCAGGCGCACGGTGGCGCCCCAGTGGGCGACGCCGGCGATCTTGGTCTGCGGCGCGCAGCGCGGCATCACCGTGATGACGTTGATGCCCAGGCGATAGGCCGCCCAGGCCAGGCCTTGCGCATGGTTGCCGGCGGAAGCGGCGATCACGGTGCGGTGATCGCCGCGTTCGCGCGCCGCCAACAACGCGTTGAGCGCGCCGCGCACCTTGTAGGAGCCGGTGCGCTGCAGGTTCTCCAGCTTCAGCCAGCAACCGAAACGTTCGGCGTGGTGCAGCGGGGTGGGTTCCAGATAACGCCGCAGCCGCGCCTGCGCCGCCAACAGATCGGCGGCGCTGACTTGGGCCAGGCTGGCTACGTCGCAGTCCACGGCGTCAGACCGGGGTCAGCCACGAGGCGTAGCGCGATTCCTCGCCCCGCACCACGCGTGCATACAGGGCGGCGAGCTCGCGCGTGACCGGGTTGTCGCCGAACTCGCGGCGGTCGAGCACGGCGATCGCGGTCGCTTCGGCGGCGGTGCCGCAGACGAAGACTTCGTCGGCGTCGAGCAGTTCGTGCAAGGTCACTTCGCGCGACTGCGCGCCCGACAGCTCGATCATGGTGTCGCGGGTGATGCCGGGCAGGGCGTCGCGATGGTCGACCGAGGTGATCGCGCCGTTCTTGACCATGAACACGTTGGCGCCGGTGCACTCGACGACATAGCCCTTGTCGTCGGTGAACAGTGCTTCGTCGAAGCCGCGTTGCTTGGCTTCGCGCTTGGCCAGGATCGAATTGACGTAGGCGCCGCTGAGTTTCAGCGCCGGCAGCGAGGTGGCCGGGTTGCGCTTCCACGGCGACACCGTCAGGCGGGTGCGCGCGCCGCCCAGGTGCACGACCTTGGCCAGAGTCGCGATCATCAAATGCTGGGTCAGCGGATCGACGTCCAGGCCGATGGTGCCGGTGCCCATCCAGGTCAACGGACGGATGTAGGCATCGCGATGGCCGTTGGCGCGCAGGGTCGCCAAGGTCGCCTCGCTCGCGCGTTCGACATCGAAGTCGATGCCGAACATCTGCGCGCCCTTGCGCATGCGCTCCATGTGCTCGGGCAGGCGGAACACCGCCGCGCCGCCGTCGGCGGTGGCGTAGCTGCGGATGCCCTCGAACACCGCGGTGCCGTAATGCATGGCGTGAGTGGTCAGCGGCGCTTCCGGAGTGTCGCCGGAGATGAAGTTACCGTCGAACCAAATGAGCGGTTGCTGCGAAGAAGTCGGGACTTCACTGCGAGCGCGGGACTCAGAGTTTTCAGCAGAGGTCGGCGCTTCGACTTCAGCACGGGGGACTTCGCTCCGAGCATGGGACTCAGAGCCACGAGCTGCGCTCGAACCATCGACTTCCGCGCTCGGGGCTTCGCTGCGAGCCGGCGCATAAGCCCGCTCGCGCATCGTCGAGGCGGCCTGTGCGGGCGATTGCGCCTCGGCTTGCGCCGGACGCTCCAGGATTTCGGCATTCAGGTGCATGGGGAAACCTCGACAGCAAGACAGTCGTAAAGCTTGGCGAGCTGGCTCTGCAGGGCGGAGTCGGCGCGGTCGCCCTCCACCGTCATGCGCAGATGCCAGCGATCGCCGTCGGGTTGCGCCTCGCCGTCCACAGACAGGGGACGGAAGCCGCGACGTTCGGCGGCGCCCAATACGCGAGCCAGCGCACCTTCGGCCTGGCGCAGGGTCAGTTCAAGCTGGTATCGCATGGGCGTCCTCCTTCTCGGCGGTGGTGGGGGGCGTCAGGCTGACGATCGCGTCGGCGTCGTTGGCCTCGGGGTCGAGCATCTGGGCGTTGTTGTGGTTCGGCGGCACCAGCGGCCAGACGTTGGCGGCCTGGTCGATGGCGACGTGCAGCAGCACCGGGCCCGGGGTGTCGAGCATGTAGGCCAGCGCCTCCTCGACCGAGTCGGCGCGGTCGACGTACATGGCCTTGATGCCGAACGCGGTGGCCAGGGCGCAGAAGTCCGGGTTGTCGGACAGGTCGATCTCGGAATAACGGCGTTCGAAGAACAGTTCCTGCCACTGCCGCACCATGCCCAGGGCCTGGTTGTCGAGCAGGACGATCTTCACCGGCAGGCGGTAACGCGCGGCGGTGGCCAGCTCCTGCACGTTCATCAGGAACGAGCCGTCGCCGCTGACGCAGATGACCTGCGGCTCCGGCTCGCCGTCGCGGCGCAGCGCCAGTTGCGCACCGATCGCCGCGGGCAGGCCGAAGCCCATCGCGCCGAGGGCGCCACTGGTCAGGTGCTTGCGCGGGTCGTCGAAGCGCCAATGCTGGGCGACCCACATCTGGTGCTGGCCGACGTCGCAGCTGACCACCGCTTCCGGTGCCAGCTCCGACAGACGCTTGAGCAGCGACGGCGCGTACACGCTTTCGCCGGGTGCGTCGTAGCGCGGCGTGCAGTCGCGCTTGCGTTGCAGGCAGGTGTCGCGCCAACTGCGGCGTGCGTTGCCGTTGCGGCCGCGCAGTTGCGCGGTGCACGGCGGGGTCAGCGCATCCAGCGCGCGGCGCAGGTCGCCGTTGACCGCGGCATCGGCGTGACGCAGCTTGCCGATTTCGCAGGCGTCCAGATCCATGTGGACCACGCGTGCGTTGGGTGCGAACTCGGCCAGCTTGCCGGTGGCGCGGTCGTCGAAGCGCGCACCGACCACGATCAGCAGATCGCATTCCTGCACCGACATATTGGCGGCGCGGTTGCCGTGCATGCCCAGCATGCCCAGGTTCAAGGGATGCGCGGCCGGCAGGGCGCCCAGGCCCTTCAGGGTCAGCACCGCCGGGATCTGGCAGCCGTCGACGAAGGCGCGGAAGGATTCGACCGCATCGCCCAGAGCGATGCCGCCGCCGCCGTAGATCAGCGGCTTCTGCGCATGTGCGATCAGCGCCGCGGCTTCGTGATACGCCGCGTCCGGCGCGCTAGGCACCGGATCGGTCGGCAGCGGCACGTGCGCGGCCAGATGGGTGGCGTCGGCGTTCTGCACGTCCTTGGGCAGATCGATCAACACCGGGCCCGGACGGCCCGAACGCGCCAGCCGGAAGGCTTCGGCGACCATGCCCGGCAGATCATCCACCCGGCGCACGATGAAGCTGTGCTTGACGATCGGCATGGTCATGCCGAACACGTCCAGTTCCTGGAACGCGTCGGTGCCCATCAGCGAGGTCGCGACCTGACCGGTGATGGCGACCATCGGCACCGAGTCCAGCATCGCGTCGGCGATGCCGGTGACCAGGTTCGACGCGCCCGGACCGGACGTGGCTACGCATACACCGACTCGCCCGCTGGCACGGGCATAGCCGTTGGCCGCGAAAGCCGCGCCTTGCTCGTGACGGACCAGCACATGCTTGAGGTCCGACCCGTGCAGGGCATCGTAGAAAGGCATGATCGTGCCGCCCGGATAACCGAACAGCGTGTCCACGCCTTCTGCGGCCAGTGCTTGCACCAGCCAGCGGGCACCGTTCATCAGGCGGCCTCTTCCTGTCGTTCGCCGCGGGGCGCGGCGGGTGCGGCGGTCTGCGCTTTGGGCGCGGTGTCCAGCCACTTCATGTTGGCGCGCAGCTTCTTGCCGACGGCTTCGATCGGATGATCGAGGTCGCCCTGCTTGAGCTTCTTGTAGTTGGCGTTGCCCGAGGCGTATTCGGCGATCCACTGGCGGGCGAAGGTGCCGTCCTGGATTTCCGCCAGCACCTTGCGCATCTGCGCCTTGGTGTTGTCGTCGACCACGTAGGTGCCGCGGGTCAGAGCGCCGTACTGGGCGGTTTCGCTGATGAACTCGTGCATGCGGGTCACGCCGCCTTCGTAGAACAGGTCGACGATCAGCTTCAGTTCGTGCAGGCACTCGTAGTAGGCCACTTCCGGCTGATAACCGGCCTCGACCAGGGTTTCCCAACCGGCCTGGACCAGCTTGGTCGCGCCGCCGCACAGCACCGCCTGTTCGCCGAACAGATCGGTCTCGGTCTCTTCCTTGAAGGTGGTCTTGATCGCGTTCTGGCGCGCGCCGCCGATGCCGCCGCAATAGGTCAGGGCGAACTCTTCGGCGCGACCGCTGGTGTCCTGGTGCACGGCGTAGACGCTCGGCACGCCGCGGCCGATTTCGTATTCGCGGCGGACCAGCGCGCCGGGGCCCTTCGGCGCGACCAGCACCACGTCGAGGTCGGCGCGCGGGGCGATCTGGCCGTAGTGCACGTTGAAGCCGTGCGCGAACAGCAGGCAGGCGCCCTGGGCGATGTTGGGTTCGATCACGTCGCGGTAGAGCTGCGCCTGGACCATGTCCGGGGTCAGTACGGCGACCAGCTCGGCGCCGGCGACGGCTTCGGCCGGCGACTTGACGGTGAAGCCGTCGGCCTTGGCCTTGATCTCGGTCGGGCCGCCCGGGCGCAGGCCTACGGTGACGTCGAAGCCGGAGTCGCGCAGGTTCAGCGCATGGGCGCGGCCCTGGCTGCCGTAGCCGACGATGGCGATCTTGGGGCGGGAGGCGGTGCTGGTGGTCATGACGGATCTCGGTAGGAAGGAGTGAGTGCGGAGGAGTGAGGAGTGAGCGGAGGTGCGGTCACGCGGGTTCTGGAAACGGGGTGTCGATCAATGCCGCGTCGATCTTTTTCGGGGTCGGCGATTGCAGTGGGCCGGGCGCGGTAACCGCGCCCTGCGAGGCCGAGCCGACCAGGCGCGCGTACTTGGCCAACACACCGGTGGTCACGCGCGGTTCGATACGCGCGGGCTCGCGCGCGGCGAGGTCGGCGGCGACGTCGAGACGACGCGTCTTGACGTCGATGCTGACCACGTCGCCTTCGCGCAGACGCGCGATCGGGCCGCCGTGCGCGGCTTCCGGCGAGATATGGCCGACCATGAAGCCGTGGGTGGCGCCGCTGAAACGGCCGTCGGTGATCAACGCGACGTCGTTGCTCAGGCCCTGGCCGACCAGCGCGGCGGTGACCGCCAGCATTTCGCGCATGCCGGGGCCGCCGGCGGGACCCTCGAAGCGGATCACCACGATGTCGCCGGCGTTGATCCGGCGCGCCTGCACCGCAGCGAACGCGGCTTCTTCGGAATCGAACACGCGCGCCGGGCCGGCGAAGTGTTCGCGGCCGTGACCGGCCAGCTTGAGGATGCAGCCTTCGGGCGCCAGGTTGCCGTACAGGATCGAATAGCCGCCGCGCGGCTTCAGCGGGTCGGCGATCGGGCGCACCACGTCCTGGGTGTCGGCCATCCGGGCCTCGGCCAGTTCCTGGAAAAAGGAACGGCCGGTGACCGTCGGAATATCCTCGATCAAACCGGCCGCTTTCAATTCGCGAGCCACCAGTGCCGCACCGCCGAATTCGAACATCTCCGCGGCGGTGTAGCGGCCGCCCGGTTTCAGGTCGGCGATGACCGGCGTATGCGCGGCGGCTTCGAACTCTTCCAGGTCGAAGGCGACGCCGGCTTCGTGGGCGATCGCCAACAGATGCAGGGCCGCATTGGTGGAACCGGCGGTGGCCGAGACCGCGCGCGCTGCGTTGCGCAACGCATGGGGAGAGAGAAGCGCTCGCGGTCTCGGCCCGCCATTGCGCAACTGTTGCATGACCATTTCGCCGCAGGCGCGCGCGGCCTCGGGCTTGTCGGCGTGGATCGCCGGGATGTCGTTGAGGCCCAGCGGCGACAGGCCCAGGAAGGTCAGCACCATCGCCATGGTGTTGGCGGTGAACTGGCCGCCGCAGGCACCGGCGCCGGGGCAGGCATGCGATTCGATGCGATGCAGCTCGGCGTCGTCGATGCGCCCGGCCGAATGCGCGCCGACCGCCTCGAACACGTCCTGCACGGTCAGCGGCTTGTCGTCCTGGCCGGCCTTCGACGGGCAATGGCCCGGCATGATCGTGCCGCCGTAGAGGATCACGGTCGGGATATCCAGACGCGCTGCGGCCATCGCCGCGGCCGGGATGGTCTTGTCGCAACCGACCAGCAGCACCATCGCGTCCAGGCAATGGCCGGACACCGCCAGCTCGATCGAGTCGGCGATGGTTTCGCGCGAGGCCAGCGAGGCGCGCATGCCGTCGGTGCCCATCGCGATGCCGTCGGTGACGGCGATGGTGTTGAACTCGATCGGCGTGCCGCCGCCGTCGTGCACGCCGCGGCGCACGTGCTGGGCCAGGTCGCGCAGGGTGATGTTGCACGGCGAAACGTCGGACCAGGTGTGGACGACGGCGACCAGCGGTCTGGCGATGGCCGCGTCGTCGAGGCCGGTCGCACGCAACATCGCGCGTGCGGGGGCTCGGGCCGGGCCTTGCTTGATGGCGTTGCTTCTCACGAACAGGTGTTCCTAAGTCGTTGGCGACAGGAACCCAGGGCCTTAAAACGAAAAACCCCGCGCCTTTCGGGCGCGGGGTCTAGGTTCTTTCGACCTGGGTTGTGTGGTTTTGCTACACGAACCCGACTCCCGCGCTGGTAAGCGAGGTAATAAGTACGAGGACGAGAATAATCGTGGCGATGGCCGGACCGTGTCGGAGCGCAACGCGCGCGGCGTCGTTCGAGGCCTGCTGGGCCTGGACCGAAGTCGTCTGCGAGTGGTTGTTGCGCTGCGTCATGTCAGCGAGAAGAACATGCCCGTTCTGGGCTTGTCAATAGTTTCTGGAAAAACCATCCGGACGCGTGCGAGCGGTCACAGCCCGCCTGGTCCGGCGAATGTGTCTTGCCGACCATTGCCGGTCCTTCTACTCCAAAGAGGGCGATCGCTGGCTGCCCCACTTTGGAGAGGGGGGATTTGCTTTGGCTTCGATCTCAGCGGTGGAAGCAAATCCCCTCGCGTCGGCGCGTTCAGACTTCATGTTCACGCGCCAGGCGTGGCCCCGTCTTCAAAGGGGTACATAGACCGCGGGCGATCCCTTTAGGCGCCATCCGCCAACAAGCGCTCCCGCAGCGCCGCATAGTCGGCCGCCAATGGCTCCGCGCTCGCCGGCCGGGCCAGCGATTCGGCCAGCGCCGGCGGCGGTTCCACGGCATGACCGATCAAGGGCTCGACGATGCTGTCGAACTTGGCCGGGTGCGCCGTCGCGACCACCGCCCAGGGGCGTTCGTCGCCTTGCGCGCGCAGGGTCTCGAGCAAGTGCAGGCCAGTCGCGGTGTGCGGGCAGGGCACGATGCCGTGGCGCTGCGGCGCGTTGCGGATGGTCTCGGTGATGGTGGCGTCGTCGACGCCGACCGCGCGCACCGCGGCACGCAGTTCGGCATCGTCGCGGTGCCAATGGCGCAGGCGCTCGAAGTTGCTCGGCGCGCCGACGTCCATCGCGTTGGCGAGGGTCGCCCGGGTCGGCTGAGGAAGATAGTCGGCGCCGGCGAAATAGCGCGGCAAGGTGTCGTTGGCGTTGGTCGCCAGCACGATCTCGCCGATCGGCAGTCCCATGCGCTTGGCCACGAAGGCGGCGCAGGCGTTGCCGAGGTTGCCGGTGGGGACGATGAAGTTGAGCGGCTCGCCGCGTTCGGCGTAATGGCGTGCGGCGGCATGCGCGTAATACGCCGCCTGCGGCAGCAGCCGCCCGAGGCTGATGCTGTTGGCCGAACTTAGCGGCCGTTGCGCGCGCAGGGCTTCGTCCGACAGCGCTTGCTTGGCCAGGCGCTGGCAGGCATCGAAATCGCCGTCGACGCGCAGCGCGCGGACGTTGTCGCCCCAGCAGCCCAGGCCGTGCGCCTGGCGCGGCGAAACGCGGCCATCGGGATAGAGGATCACCACCTCGAAACCGGGGCGGCGATGGAAGGCGGCCGCGACCGCGGCGCCGGTGTCGCCCGAGGTCGCGACCAGAATCGTGGTCGGCGGCGCATCGGCCTCGCGCAGGCCGGCGAGCGCTTCGGCGAGAAAACGCGCGGCGTAGTCCTTGAACGCGGCGGTCGGGCCATGGAACAACTCGAGCAACCAGTCGTCGGGCCGCGACAGCGGGCGTAGCGGCGCATCGAAGGAGAATGCGCGCTCGCAGATCTCGGCAAGTCGTTCGCGCAGGCGCGAGTGCTCGAAATACGGTGCCAGGACTGTCTGCGCCGTGTCGGTGAGGCGTTCGGCTTTAAGCGGCTGCGACAAAGGCGGGATGCGTTCGGGCACGTAGAGCCCGCCGTCGGGCGCGAGACCGGCGACGAGTGCCTGGTCGATCGCGGTCGGCGGGGTGTTGCCGCGGGTGCTGAGGAAGTTCATGCGATGTCCGGAAGTGATGGTGTTGCGCTTGCAGGGAGAGCAGTCCCCCTCGGTCCCCCTTTATCAAAGGGGGAAGACAAGCACGTCGAATAGGTGGAGGCGGGAAGTAGGTGAAAGCCGGAAGCCGGAAGCTCTTGCCGTTGCTGTCCCCTCCCTTTTTGAAAGGGGCAGGGGGGGCTCTGCTTTTCCGCTACCCGATCACCTCCGCGCGCGGTCCCGCCACCGGCGTGACGTAAGCGCGCGAATCGAAGCCGGCATCGGCGAAGGCTTGCTGCATCGCCGGTGCCGCCGCAGCGGCTTCGGCGCGCGAAGCGAACCAGGCGAAGCAACTCGGGCCGGCGCCGGAAATGCTCGCGCCGAGCGCGCCGTGATCGAGCGCCGCCGCCTTGACCGCGGCGAAGCCGGGGATCAACGGTGCACGGCGCGGTTCGACCAGCAGGTCGACCAAGCCTTCGCGCAGCAGGCCGGCGTCGCCGCGCTGCAAGCCGGTCAGGAACAGGGCCAGGTGCGCGCTCTGCTTCACCACCAAGGGCAGCGCATACGGATCGGCGAGCACGGCGCGGGCGCGCCGCGTTTCCAGCACCTGGTCGGGATGCACGACGACTGCGTACAGCCAGTCGGGCACCGACAGCGGAATCATCCGCGTCGAGGTCGCCATGACCACACCGCCCAGCAACATCGGCGCGACGTTGTCGCCGTGGCGGCTGCCGCTCGACACCGATTCGCCGTCGAGGGCGAATTCGTACAGCGCATCGCGCGACAGCGGTTGCGCGAGCACCGCATTGGCCGCGACCAACGCGGCGACGCAGGACGCCGCCGAGCCGCCGAGCCCGGAGCCGAGCGGTATGCCTTTGTCGAGTTCGAGTTCGAAGCCGTGCTCGAGACCGAGTTTTTCGCGCAGCGCGATCAAGGCCTGGCCGGCGGTGTTGCGCGCGGCTTCCAGCGGCAGCGAGTCGGCGCCGGGCACGTCGCCGCGGATCGCGCGGATGCGTACTTCGGGCGCCTCGATGCGCCGCACCGTGGCGACATCGCGCGGTCCTTCGATCGAATGGCCGAGCAGGTCGAAGCCCACGCCGATGTTGCCGACGCTGGCCGGCGCGAACGCGCTGGCCTGGCGCCGCTGCGCGGCTGCGTCGGCGGCCGACGGAGCGGAAGAGGAGGCGGAAGAAAAAGCGGCGCTCATGCACGGGCTCCAAGGGTTTGCGCGATCGTCAGCAGGTCGCCGAATACGCCGGCGGCGGTGACGTCCGGGCCCGCGCCGGGGCCTTGCACCACCAGCGGATTATCGGCGTAACGGCGCGTGCGGAACTGGATCAGATTGTCGGTGAGCGCGCCGTGCAAGGCGGCATGGCCCGGCGGCGGCGAGACCACGCCGACGCTGGCGCGGCCTTCGCGATCGAGACGGGCGAGGTAGCGCAGGCTGAGGCCGGCGGTGCGCGCGGCGTCGAAGCGCTGCTGCAGCGGCGCATCGAGTTCGTGCAGGCGCTCGAAGAATTCTTCCTTCGATACGCTGCGCAGCGCTTCCGGCACCAGGCTCTCGACCTCGATCTGGTCGAGCGACAAGGCGCGGCCGGCTTCGCGGGCGAGGATCACCAGCTTGCGGGCGACGTCGGTGCCGGACAGGTCGTCGCGCGGATCGGGTTCGGTATAGCCCAGCGCATGCGCTTCGCGCACGAGTTCGGAGAACGCGGTCTGGCCGTCGTAGCGGTTGAACAACCAGGCCAGCGTGCCCGAGAGGATGCCTTCGACTTCGGTCAGTTCGTCGCCGGTGTCGAGCAGCGAGCGCAGGGTCTGGATCACCGGCAGGCCGGCGCCGACCGTGGCTTCGTAGCGGAACTGGCCGCCGCTGCGCTCGGCCTCGCGGATCGCCTCGTAGCGCGCCAGCGGGCCGGAACCGGCGTGCTTGCTCGGCGTGACGATATGAATGCCGGCGGCGATCCATTGCGGATAGAACGCGGCGACCGCGTCGCTGCCGCTGCAATCGACGATCAAGGCATGCGGGATGTGCTCGGCGCGTACGTGCGCGGCGAAGCGTTCCAGGTCCAGGGTTTCCACGCCATCGGCGGCCAGCGCCTCGTGCGCATCCTCGAAGGCCATCGCGCGCGGCGCCAAGTGCATGCGGCGGCTGTCGGCGATCGCGCGCAGGCGCAGGTCGACCTTGTTGTGGCGGCTGTCGCGCTGGAAACGCGATTGCGCTTCGTGCAGTTGCGCGAGCAGGGCGCGGCCGACCTTGCCGGGGCCGATCAACCCGATCGACAGGCAATGCGGCGACAGCCAGAACGCCGAGTGCGCGGCGCGCAGGGCGCGGGTGGCGTCGCGCGCGGCGATGGCGACCGAGATGTTGCGCTCGCCGGCGCCCTGGGCGATCGCGCGCAGGTTGATGCGCGCCTTGGCCAGGCCGTCGAACAACTGCGCGGCGACGCCGGGCGTGCCGACCATGCCGTCGCCGACCGCGGCGAGCACGCAGATGTCCGGGGTGACGGTGACTTCCTGGGCCTGGCCGTCGGCCATGGCATCGGCGAAGGCGGCGACGATGGCGTCGCGGCCGCGTGCGGCCTGGTTGGCGCGCACCACGCAACAGATCGAATGCTCGGACGAGCCCTGCGAAATCATCGTCACCGACACGCCGGCGCTGCGCAGCGCGCCGAACAGGCGTTCGGCGGTGCCGGGCACGCCGACCATGCCGTTGCCGATCAGTTCCAGCACCGCCAAGTCGTGGACCAGGCTCAAGCCCTTGACCGGCGCCGCATCGGGTTCCGACACCAGGCTGATCAAGGTGCCGGGCGCCTGCGGATTGCGGGTGTTGCGGATGCGCAGCGGGATGCCGCGTTGCTGCACCGGCGCCAGCGTTTGCGGATGCAGGACCTTGGCGCCGAAATAAGCGAGTTCGCAGGCCTCGGCATACGACATCGTCGGCAGGCACACCGCATCGGGCACCAGGCGCGGGTCGGCCGACAGCACGCCGTCGACGTCGGTCCAGATCGTCAGCGCATCGGCGTCGAACAGGTTGGCGAAGATCGCCGCGGAATAATCGCTGCCGTTGCGGCCGAGCGTGGTGTCGTGGCCCTGGGTGTCGCGGGCGACGAAACCGGTAACGACGACGTCGTTGTCGGCATGGTGTTTGCGCCAGTCGGCGAGGCGCGCGCGGCTCAGCGCCCAATCCACGCCGACGCCCATCTCGCCCGGATGCACCACCAGCACCTCGCGCGCGTCGAGCCGCGTCCAGCCCGCGCCATCGCTGCCGAGTGCGGCATGCATGAGGTAGGAAGACAGAACTTCGCCGAGGCCGGGCAGGGCATCGGCGTAGGCGCCGTCGGAGGCGGTCGCGAGCGCTTCGAGCGCCGCGCGCAGGCCATCGAAGTCGGTCTCGATCGCCGCGTGTGCACCGTGACGGTGTTGGCCGTCGAGTGCGTCGGCGGTGTCGAGATGACGCTGGCGCAGCTCGGACCAGGCCGGTACCCAGTTCTGGCCGGCGCGGGCGTCGGCGACCAGGGCGACCAGCGCATCGGTGACGCCCTGCATCGCCGAGACCACCACCACCCGTTGCGCTGCGCCGTCGTCGAGCAGGCCGGCGGCGACGCGGTAACGGCCGGCGTCGGCCAGGCTGCTGCCGCCGAATTTGTGAGCATGGCGTGCGGGCGCGCGTACCGGGGCATAGGCCGATTCCTGCGCCGGTGACGCGGCGAAGGCTTGCGCGGGTTTGGACGGTTCGGCGTCGGACCCAGCCGCTTCGGGCGGGTCGTCGGGGCCTTGTTGAGCGAGGCCTGGCTGAGCGAGGGCGGGCTGAGGTTGAGCGGACGACATGGAAAACTCCTGATGGAGCTCCGTGTCCCGGTTCGGGTGAGGCTGGCAGCCCGCACCCTGGTCGGGTGCGGAGCGGCGTGGTCGATTAGCTGGACACGCCCGTCCGCACCTTGTGAGAGGTGGTACCGGTACCGGTGGTGGTAATCGACATCGGCACAATCGCCGATACCCCGCCTTGCGGCTGGGTCGAGACGTTGTGGGCGATGGCGAAGGCGGGGTGCATGGGGCTAGCAATAACCCGTCGTTGTGCGGCGCGTCAAGTGGGGGGCGGCAGGAATGTGGCGAACGGCGGAATCGGCCGCCGCCCGGGCCCCTGTCCCCAGCCGGACGCGGACCCGGGAGGGGGACGCGCCGGCGCGGACTCAGCGGCCGTAGTTCGCGGTGATCCGGGCCTGGCCGATGACGTGATCGCGCAGCATGAAGGCGGCCAGGGCGCCGCCGGCGTTGGCGTCGACCTTGAGTTTGTCGACCTTGAGCGCCCACACCGTGAATTCGTAGCGATGCGTGGTGCCCGCCGGCGGGCAGGGCCCGGCATAACCGGGCTTGCCGAAATCGTTGCGGGTCTGCACGGCGCCCGGCGGGAAGGCCTTCGCAACCGCGCTCGCGCCGCTGTCGAGAAACGTGGCCTTGGCCGGGATGTTGACCACCACCCAATGCCACCAGCCCTTGCCGCCCGCGGCGTCGGGATCGTGCACGGTGACCGCGAAACTGCGGGTGCCGGCCGGTGGGTTGTGCCAGGCCAGCGCCGGCGACTGATTGGCGCCCTTGCAGCCGAAACCGTTGAACACGTAGCGCGCGTCGATCGTGTCGCCGTCGCGGATGTCGGGGCTTTCGACGACGAAGTCGGCGGCCGATGCCAGCGGCGAAGCGAGCAGCAAGGCGATGGACAGAACATGGCGCAACAGGTTCATGGCGTGGCATCCGTGTGGGCGATGGACCGAGGCGAAGGCATCGGCGGGTCATGGGCGCGCAAGCAGCACGATCATGAAAGGAGCGGCTGTGCATTATCGCCAGCCGGCGTGGCCTGGCGAGTGTCGGCGCGTCAGGCGTGGCTCAGCTGCCCCACGGCGGCGGAGGCGCCGGCACCGGTTGGGTCAGGTCGAATTCGACCCGGAACAATCGCCCCGGGCGGGCGAGTTCGTAGACGAAGCGGCGCTCGTCGATCTCGATCGCCCAGACATTGGGAATCGAGACCGCGCGGCCGAGCTTGCCGAACAAGGCCTTGCTTTCGTCGTCGGCGGGAAACTCGTAGCGGCCGGCGCGCGGCGACTCGCGCCAGTCGCCGCCGTATAGCGTCATGGCGTCGCCGCTGCCGTCGGCGTGGCGATGATCGTGCTTGAGATTGAAGCGCACGCCATCGTCGCGCAGCACCCAGGTGCGCGAGCGGTCGTCGCCGACATGGAACGGCACCCGGATTTCGTTCGCGCCGCATTCGCGCACGTGCATGACCAGCGGCTTGCCGGCGAACGGGTCGTCGGCGCTCTTGGGGGTGTCGACGACGACGCGCCCGGCGAAGGCCTGGCCGCACAGCGGGCGCAGGCGGTCGAGCAGGTCGGAGCGATGGCTCGCCGCGGTGGCGGCTGGCGCGGCGACGCCGGGGGCGGGGCCGGGCTTCGCCGCCGGGCCGGCACAGGCGGACAGGGCGATGGCCAACGGGGCCACGACCAGCGCGGCGAGGGTGGGCAGAACGTGGGCGCGTCGGCGCGGCAGGGTCGGTTTCATCGCCGAACCCTAGCCGGCCCGGTCATCGCGGGCAATCGCCGCCGTCGCCGGATTGGCGCCGTCGCCGGTTTCCATGTCTAATGCGCGTTGAAGCGGGGGTACCGCCGATGGCCTGAACGGCCCGGTGGTTGAGACAGACCCTTCGAACCTGATGCGGTTTAGACCGCCGTAGGGAAGCTTCGCCGGAGGCGCCTTCAGCGCGTCCGCGCGCCGCCCGCTTCGTCCCGGCTCGAATGAGCGAACTACAGGACGAATTCCGATGAATGCGGTGCCCTCCGAACTGATCCAGCAAGCCGAGAAGCTGTCGGCCGACGTTACCCGCCCGATCCCCGGCTCGCACAAGATCCACGTGCAAGGCTCGCGTCCGGACCTGCAAGTACCGATGCGCGAGATCGCGCTGGCACGCACCCCGACCATCTTCGGCGGCGAAGACAACGCGCCGCTGGCGGTCTACGACACCTCGGGCATCTACACCGACACCGGCGCGGTCATCGACCTGGCCGCCGGCCTGGCGCCGCTGCGCGCCGGCTGGATCGCCGAACGCGGCGACACCGAAGCGCTGACCGGCCTGTCTTCGGAGTTCGGCCGCAAGCGCGAGCACGATCCCAAGCTCGCCCATGTGCGTTTCGGCAACCGGCCGCTGCCGCGTCGCGCGAAAAACTTCGGAACGGCCGGCGCCGCCAACGTCACCCAGATGCATTACGCGCGCCGCGGCATCGTCACGCCGGAAATGGAATACATCGCGATCCGCGAGAACCAGCGCCTGGAAGCGATCCGCGAAGGCCATCTGCTGACCCAGCACCCGGGCCAGAGTTTCGGTGCGAACATCCAGAAGATCATCACCCCGGAATTCGTCCGCGACGAAGTCGCGCGCGGCCGCGCCATCATCCCGAACAACATCAACCACCCGGAAAGCGAGCCGATGATCATCGGCCGCAACTTCCTGACCAAGGTCAACGCGAACATCGGCAACAGCGCGGTGTCCTCGGGCATCGCCGAAGAAGTCGAGAAGCTGGTGTGGTCGATCCGCTGGGGCGCCGACACGGTCATGGACCTGTCCACCGGCAAGCACATCCACGAAACCCGCGAGTGGATCATCCGCAACTCGCCGGTGCCGATCGGCACGGTGCCGATCTACCAGGCGCTGGAAAAGGTCGACGGCCGCGCCGAAGAACTCAACTGGGAGATCTTCCGCGACACCCTGATCGAACAGGCCGAGCAGGGCGTGGATTACTTCACCATCCATGCCGGCGTGCTGCTGCGCTACGTGCCGCTGACCGCCAAGCGGGTGACCGGCATCGTCTCGCGCGGCGGCTCGATCCTGGCCAAGTGGTGCCTGGCGCACCACAAGGAGAATTTCCTCTACACCCACTTCGAGGAAATCTGCGAAATCATGAAGGCCTACGACGTGGCCTTCTCGCTCGGCGACGGCCTGCGTCCGGGCTCGATCGCCGACGCTAACGACGCGGCCCAGTTCGGCGAGCTGGAAACCCTGGGCGAGCTGACCAAGATCGCCTGGAAGCACGACGTCCAGACCATGATCGAAGGCCCCGGCCACGTGCCGATGCAGCTGATCAAGGAGAACATGGACAAGCAGCTCGAGGTCTGCGGCGAAGCGCCGTTCTACACCCTCGGGCCGCTGACCACCGACATCGCCCCGGGCTACGACCACATCACCTCGGCGATCGGCGCGGCGATGATCGGTTGGTTCGGCACCGCGATGCTCTGCTACGTCACCCCGAAGGAGCACCTGGGCCTGCCCAACAAGCACGACGTGCGCGAAGGCCTGATGGCCTACAAGATCGCCGCGCACGCGGCCGACCTGGCCAAGGGCCACCCGGGCGCGCAGGCGCGCGACAACGCGATGAGCAAGGCGCGTTTCGAGTTCCGTTGGGAAGACCAGTTCAACCTCGGCCTCGATCCGGAGCGCGCCCGCGAGTACCACGACGAGACCCTGCCGAAGGACGCGCACAAGGTCGCGCACTTCTGCTCGATGTGCGGCCCGCACTTCTGTTCGATGAAGATCACCCAGGACGTGCGCGACTACGCCAAGGAACACGGCGTCGAAGAAGTCGCCGCGCTCGACGAGGGCATGGCCGAAAAGGCCGCCGAGTTCCGCGCCCAGGGCGCGGAAGTCTATCGCCGCGCCTGATCGTCGCAGGCCGTCGAGAAAATCCGGCGCGACGCGGCTGCGTCGTGCCGGATTTCCAACATCGCGCCGCTTCTCCTGTAGGAGCGGCATAAGCCGCGACCAACCGAAGCGTCGTACGAAAGCGTCGCAGCCGAAGTTCCGATGCGCGGATGCCCGATCTTTTGCCGTTGGGTAGGAGCGGCGCAAGCCGCGACTAACCAAAGCGTCGTACGAAAGCGTAGTAGCCGAAGTCCCGAACTCCCGAAGCCCCACGGCTCTGATCGAATGCGATCCGGATGCCTGCCGCTTCGGAGGCTTGCGTGGTATTCGGCCTCCTCGGCTGATCGCGGCTTGCGCCGCTCCTACTCTTGAAGCGGTTGCGAGGCTCACCCCTCTGTGCGCCGTCCGCCAAGTCCTGCACACTCTCGCCGCATGAGCGACCGTAGCTACACTTCCCTCAAATGGCGCGTCCACGCGCGACGCCATCCCTCGGCCTTCCTGCTCGCGGCGCAACTGCTGAGCATGCTCGCCTATCCCCTGTTCGAGCCGTCCGGCGGCGGGCGGGTGGTGTTCGGCGCCTTCGGCGTGCTGGTGCTGGCGCTGGCGGTGTGGGTGGTCAACCGCAGCCCGGCGATCAAGTGGATCGCCTGGATCATCGCGGTGCCGGCGTTCGTGCTGTCGGTATTGTCGGTGCTGTTCGCCAGCCCGGACCTGCTGATCGCCTCGTCGGCGCTGGAGGCGGCGCTGTACTTCTACGCCGCCGGCGCCCTGATCGCCTACATGATGAGCGACCATCGGGTGACCGCCGACGAACTGTTCGCGGCCGGGGCGACCTTCACCCTGTTGGCCTGGGGCTTCGCCTACGCCTTCCTGGTCTGCCAGGCCTGGTACCCGGGCAGTTTCACCGGTGCCGAGCGCCCGGGCGAGCCGCGTACCTGGCTCGAACTGTTGTTCCTGAGCTTCACCAATCTGTCGGCGGTCGGCCTCGGCGATATCTTGCCGATGAGTCCGGCGGCGCGGGTGCTGACCATGTTCGAGCAGTTCGCCGGGGTGGGGTATATCGCCGCGGTGGTGTCGCGCCTGATCGGCCTGACCATCCTGCGCAACGAGCGGCAGTGAGGCTGTAACACCCCCGGGTTACAGGACAATGCGCGGGCCCGGAGCCCTTTTGGAACGATACGTTCCGGGGTTTTGGCCGGTTTGGGGCCGCCTGCGTCACTCGAACAGGTCCGGCTCAGCTTCGCGGACGCTAGAATAGGCGGTTCCAACGCGCTTTTCCGATTGCGCCATCGCGCCATGCCGGATATGTCGGTTTGTCGTTTCGCCGCCCATGCGTTCAGGCACATGACCGGCGGCGGGCGAGTGCGCATCATCAGCAGGATTCATGCCGCGAATTCACGAGCCATCGTTACCGACTCCGCCCGCCGAGCAGCTGCGGGTGGGGGAGTGCCTGGTCGACATCCCCTTGCGCGAGATCCGCGCACCGGGCGCCCGTCGGCCTCGCCGCATCACGCCCAAATCGATGGGCGTGCTGCTGGTGCTCGTCGAACACGCCGACCGCGTGGTCAGCCGCGATGCGCTGCTGACCGAGGTCTGGCCCGACACCTTGCCTACCGACGACGTCGTCACTCAGGCCATCACCCAACTGCGCAAGGCCTTCGACGAAGACCGCGGCAATCCGCGCTACATCGAGACCATCGCCAAGAACGGCTACCGCCTGCTGGCTGAGGTCGAATGGCTGCCGCAGGAGAGCGCGGCCTCCACCCACCACGAGCCGGCCGACGACGTTGAAATATCGACCGCGCCGGCGGCGCTGATCGACGAGCGTGTCGAACCGGTGCCCTTGCCGAACCACCCGCGTCCGCGCGGCACCTGGCGTTCGATCGTCGGCGTGATCGCGCTGGTGATCGGCCTGGTCGGCGGCCTGGTGTGGTGGTCGCTCGCGCGCCAGCCGCAAACGCAGGCGGCCGTGCCGGCGGTCGACCCGGCGCGCGCGACCAATACCCCGCGCCCGTATCGCCTGATCACTTCCATGCCCGGCTTCGAGCTCGCCCCGACCTTGTCGCCGGATGCGGCGATGGTGGCCTACGTGGCGATACCCGAAGGCCAGCGCGGCACCGCCATCCTGGTGCAGACCACCGACCAGACCCCGCCGCGCCAGCTCACCCAACCCAATGGCCAGGCCGAGGACAGCGCCCCGGCGTGGTCGCCGGACGGTCGTTCGATCGCCTTCCTGCGCCTGGAACCCGGGGTGTCGTGCCGGGTGCTGGTGATCGCCGCCAACGGCGGCGCCGAGCGCGAAGTCGGCACGTGCGACTCGCGCAACCCGCCGACCTTCGACTGGACCGGCGACGGCCGTGGCCTAATCTTCGGCAGCATGTGGACCCCGCAGGGCATCGTCGGCATGCGCGTGCTCGACCTCGCCAGCGGCGAGTGGCGCGCGGTGCCGTATCAGCCCGGCGCCGGCAACCTCGACCTGTCGCCGCGGTTTTCGCCGGACGGGCGTTGGCTGGTGTTCGTTCGCAACAGCCCGCAGGGCGATTTCTGGCGCCTGCCGGCCGAAGGCGGCAAGGCCGAACGGCTCAGCCACCTCAGCGCCGACGTGCGCGGCTGGGACTGGCTGCCGGACAGCCGCAACATTCTGTTCGGGCGGATGATCGACGGCGACACCCGCATGTTCCGTCTCGACCTGGACACCGGTCAGGCCCGCGACCTCGGCATCGAGTCGGCGCAGGCGCCGGCGGTGGCGGCGGCGCGGCCGGCCGCGGCCTTCGTCCAGCGCAAACCTTATTTCGGCCTGTTCCGGGTGGTGCTCGGCGACACCTCGCAAGGCGCGGTGCATGTGGTCGACCCGCTGTTCCCGTCCTCGGCCCGCGACATCCTGCCCACCATCGCCCCCGACGCGCACCAGATCGTGTTCGTCTCCGACCGCTCCGGCAGCACTCATTTGTGGTGGGCCGACATGGACCAGCCCGATTCGTTGCGCATGCTGCAGGGCGTGCAACCCGGCACGCGCTATGCGCCGTCGTGGTCCAACGACAGCGCGCGGGTGACCGTGGTCGGGCCGGACGCCGAAGGCCGCAACGTGGTCCACGAGATCGTCCCGGCCAGCGGCCGCGTGACCCGCCTGCCGGTGCCCCTGCCGGACCCGATCCAGGCCGTGCAACTGCCCGACCCGCATCGCCTGCTGGTCCTGGCCGGCACCGGCGACGGCCGCCTGAGCCTGAATCTGTTCGACCGCCGGCTGACACCCTGGCGCCTGTTGAGCCAGTTGGCCGACGTCTCCGAGGTTCGCGTCGACGGCGCCCGCAACCGTCTGCTGTTCACCCGCCAGACCGAGGCCGGGCTGTGGCAGTCGGATCTGGGCCTGACGCCGGCCAGCGTCCGTCGCATCGGCGACGGCGAACCGGTCGCCGACCGCTACCGGCTTTGGGACGTGGCGACCGAGACCGGCGAGCTGCGCTATCTCGACCAGCAGCCGACCTGCCTGTCCCTACTGCGCCGGATCGCCTCGCCGGAGTTGCCGCCGTCGGTCCTGTGCCTGGACCAGAGCCGGCGCTCGGCGATCAACGGATTCAGCCTGAGTCCGCGCGGCGACGCGGTTTATCTGGCCCTGGCCAAGTGGGACGGCGCTGATATCGGTTACATGGACCTGCCCGAAGAGCCGAAGACCTTCGTGCCCGGCTGGCTCAACTGATTGATTCTGCAAACAAATGTGCTTTCGGAAAAGCTTCGGTTGTGACGTCGTTCCGAATTCGCCTAACTCTCCGTCAAATTTCTGAAGTCGCGCGCCGGACTTAGGCAAAACAACACCTCATTCTCGGCACATGAGGTGGACCAATGGAGCAAGCATTGTGGGCGGATCGCGGACAGCTGTTGCAGCTGGACGCTCAGGATCCCGCCATTCAGGCCAGTTGCGTCGGCGTCTCCCGTCTCGGCAGCGCCCAGCTGTCGGGCACGCATTTTTCGATCTGGGTCCAGCTGCGCGGCAGCTCCTGGGTCGAAGCCAAGGAAGGTAAGTTCCGCCTCAAGCGCGGCGACTGGATCGCGTTCGAACGCGACTCCAAGCCGGTCCTGCAGGCCGACCGCTACGGCGTCTGCGTCGGCCTTAACCTGACCGCCGACGCGATCAAGGCCATGACCCGGCTCGCCGAGTGCAGCCTCTATGCCGGCCGCGGCCGCATGAGCCGCCACGACGCCCGCATCGCCCTGCGCCTGTGGCGCCAGGCCCATGCCCGCAACGGCGAGGCCGACGGTGGCCTGGACATCAACGCCCTGCGTCCGATCCTGCTGCACCTGGCAGGCGTCCAGCGCGAGCTGACCGCTCGCATCCAGCGCTGCCCGGGCCGCTCGCGCAGCCGCAAGCGCCAGGTGTTCGGCCGTCTGCAGCGCGCCCGCCTGTACCTGGAAGGCAACTGCGACCGCGTGGTGCGGATCAGCGAACTGGCCGAACTGACGAGCTTCTCGAGCTGGTACTTCTCCAAGACCTTCCACAGTCTTTATGAGGAGAGCCCGCAGGCGGCGTCGGCGCGCATGCGTCTGGAGCACGCGGCCGATCTGCTCAAGAACACCTCGATGATGATCGGCGAAGTCGCCGCCGCCAGCGGCTTCGACAATTGCTGCAGCTTCGCCCGCGCCTTCCGCGCCCGCTTCGGCACCTCGGCGACGCGTTACCGCAGCGCCGCGGCCAGCGCCAAGCTGGAATCGGCCCAATCGGCATCGGCGAAGCCGGCGGCCGCACCGCTGCGCAAGGCCGCATAAGTCGAGTCGAGTACTGCGACAGGCATCGATCGCGATACACGGGTCGGCGCACGCGTCGTACGCAACACCTGCAATAGGCAAACAGGACGACCGCTGAAGTTTCGAATGCGCGCCGCGCGCGCATCGAAACTTCGGCGACGATCGTGGCCCCGGCCACGAGCGCAGGGCCAGCCCGGCACGATCGCCGCACGCGATCTCCCAGCACGCAGCGCCATTGCGATTTCTTTCTCCAGCAACCTGCGCTGAATCGTTGCGCAGCCATGCGCGGTGCGATGCCGCGATCGCCGCCGTTTCGATTTATCGGTCGTTCATGCCGAGCGCATCGACAGCATCGGCAAACTTTCTCGTCTTCGCGCGCAAACCTGCGCATCGCCTGAGTGCGTCGTCGCATCGACTCGCTGTCGAGGTTCGATCGCGACGCGCGCATAGCGTTTTCATCGGCGCTTGATTGCATCGTTGCGTTGTGACCACGACCGCGACGACTCAATCGGCAAAGTCTCCCGGCCTCAAGGGCAAAGCAGCATCGGCTTGCGGGTCGTACTTTTGCAAAGCGTTTTAACACGCCCATAACGAGATTACTGGAGAGAGATAGATGAACCATCGCAGTCTGCGCCCCGCGGCGCGGTACGGCTTGCTGCCGTCCGCCATCGCCACGGCGTTAGTGACGGCCCTGATTCCGGCGATCGCCGGCGCACAGGAAGCCGACGCCTCCAATCAGGCCACCACCACCCTCGACCGCATCGAAGTCACCGGTTCGCGCATCCGTCAGGCGAATCTGGAAACCTCGCAGCCGGTCGTCACGATGACGCGCGCCGACATCCAGAAGCAGGGCTTCACGAGCGTCGCGGACATCGTCCAGAACATCACCGCCACCGGTTCGCCGGCGATCTCGCGCGCCGACGCGCTGGCGTCGGGCGAAGACGTGGGCGGCCAGTACGTCGACCTGCGCAACCTCGGCCCGCAGCGCACGCTGGTGCTGATCGACGGTAAGCGCATGGGCATCAGCTCCAGCGGTTACTCCGACCTGGCGTCGATCCCGAGCTCGATCGTCGAGCGCATCGAAGTCCTCACCGACGGCGCTTCGGCCCTGTACGGTTCGGACGCGATCGCAGGCGTGGTCAACATCATCACCCGCAAGCGTTTCGACGGTCTCGAAGCCAGCGCCTACCTCGGCCAGTACGGCCAGGGCGACGGCAACAAGGAAGTCTATAACTTCGTCGTCGGCCAGACCGGCGAGCGCGGTTCGGTGACCCTGGGCGCCGAGTACAGCAAGGAAGATCCGGTCATGGCCCGCGATCGCGCCTTCACTCGCTACCCGAACGGTCGTGGCCATCCGTTCCCCGATCAGGGCGGCGCCAACGGTGGCGTGCGCACCAACGGTTGGAGCGCCATCAACCAGTGGGGCACCCTGTTCGACAACGCCGATAACGCGCTGACTGCGAACCGTGGCACCACCGATACCTCCAAGCTCGCGAACTTCCACGCGACGAACCCGCTGACCGACTACACCAACGCCAACGAAGAGATGTATCTCTCGACCGGCCTGGAGCGTCGTTCGGTGTTCGCCAACGCCGAGTTCGACATCACCGACAACCTGCGCGCCAAGGCCGACGTCCTGTACACGGACCGCGAAGCCACCCAGCAGATCGCCGGTTATCCGTTCCGCTCCACCGGCTTCAGCGATCGCTATGAAGGCGACCTGAGCCTGAAGGCCGGCAGCGCGTTCAACCCGCTGGGTTACGACGCCGACTTCTACCGCCGTGGCTGGGAAGTGCCGCGCCAGACCAAGTCCGAGCTGACCACCTACCGCTTCAGCGGCGGCCTCGAAGGTTCGTTCGAACTGGCCGGCAAGCCGTGGGATTGGGACGCTGGTTACATGTACAACCAGAACAAGGGCGTCAAGACCGGCACCGGCAATCTGTACCTGCCGCACGCCGAGAAGGCCCTGGGCCCGTCGTTCATCGACGCGAGCGGCGTGGCCCGTTGCGGCACCGCGGCCAACCCGATCGCCGGCTGCCTGGCCTGGAACCCGCTGCTGGGTCCGGACGTCAACGCACCGGGTTCGTTGAACAACAAGGATCTGCAGAAGTACCTGTACCTGCCGACCCACGACACCTCGACCACCAAGACCGAGGTCTACAGCCTCAACCTCAGCGGCGTGCTCGCCACGCTGCCGGCGGGCGACCTCGGCCTGGCGGCCGGTTACGAGCACCGCAAGGAATCGGCGCACTACTCGCCGGACGCCCTGCTGCAGTCGGGCCTGAGCACCGACCTGGCCGGTAGCGAAACCCAGGGCGGCTACTCGCTCGACGAGTTCTACGTCGAACTCGCCGTGCCGGTGCTGGCCGACGTGGCCTTCGCGAAGGAACTGTCGTTCAGCCTCGCCGGCCGTTACTCGGACTACAACACCTTCGGCGACACCACCAACGGCAAGTTCAGCCTGAAGTGGAAGCCGATCGACGACCTGCTGGTGCGCGGCACCTACGCGACGGGCTTCCGCGCCCCGACCGTGGCCGATCTGTACGGCGGCGTCAGCGAGAGCTTCGACAACTACACCGACCCGTGCGACACCTCGTTCGGCTCGGCCGTGCGTAACCCGCAGGTCGCTGCGCGTTGCGCAGGCGTGGTCCCGGCGAACTTCCGCCAGGTCGCTTCCGGCGGCCGTCCGGCCACCGGCCCGAACGCTCAGTCCGACAGCGCTTTCCTGTCCGGTTCGAACCCGAACCTGATGCCGGAAACCTCGAAGTCGACCAGCATCGGTTTCGTCTACAGCCCGAGCTACGTCAGCGGCCTCGACGTCAGCCTGGACTGGTGGAAGATCAAGATCGACGACGTCATCGCGGCTGAAACCGTCACCTCGATCCTCAACAACTGCTACGTGCTCGGTATCGATTCGGCCTGCGGCCGCTTCGTGCGCGACACCGACGGCCAGGTCGTGGGCGTGACCCGCAACCTGATCAACGGCGGTTACCAGGAAACGGCCGGTTACGACCTCGGCATCGCCTACCGTCTGACCGACACCCGCTTCGGCAACTTCTCGTTCACCTGGAAGACGACCTACGTCGACTACCTGGAATACAAGCGCGACGGCGAGTCCACCACGCCGGTCGAGCAGCGTACGAGCTGGGTCGCCGATGGCCTGAGCAACTTCCGCGTGCGTTCGAACTTGAACGCCGACTGGAGCCGCGGCGACTTCGGCGCAAGCTGGGGCGTGCGTTACTACTCCGGCCTGAAGGAAGAGTGCGCGTATGACCTGAACGGCGGCGCGGAATGCGACAAGCCGAACTACCAGTCGGGTTACAAGGGCATCCAGCCGATCCGCGAAGTGGGCGCCAACACGTTCCACGACGTGCAGGTTCGCTACAACACCCCGTGGAACGCCACGGTGGCGGTGGGCGCGAACAACGTGTTCGACCACGTCGGCCAGACCATGTACAGCCAGCCGAACAGCAGCTTCGCCTACAACGGCAGCTTCGACATCGGTCGCTTCGTGTACATGAAGTACACCCAGCGCTTCTGATAAGCGTCAGGTAGTACCGCAATACGACTACGGCCCCGAAAGGGGCCGTAGTTTTTTGTGGTGGCGGCCGGCGAGGTTGTGGGCGTTGGTTCTGGCCGATTAGCCAGGGAAACAAAAAGCCGCCCGAAGGCGGCTTTTTGTTGTTATGCCGATCTATCGAAGATCAGAACTTCGGCTTGTCTTCTTCCGAGGTGGCCGCGTAGCGCTCGATGGCTTCGACCAGGATCTTCTTGGCTTCCTCGGCGTTGCCCCAACCGTCGAGCTTGACCCACTTGCCCTTCTCCAGGTCCTTGTAGTGCTCGAAGAAGTGGCCGATGCGCTCGAGCCAGTGCGGGCTGACCTGTTCGATGTCGTGGATGTGGCTGTAGCCGGCGAAGACCTTGTCGACCGGCACGGCGAGCAGCTTTTCGTCGCTGCCGGCTTCGTCGGACATCTTCAGCACGGCCACCGGACGGCAGCGGATCACCGAGCCCGGGATCAGCGGCAGCGGCAGGATCACCAGCACGTCGGCCGGGTCGCCGTCGCCGCAGACGGTGTGCGGGACGTAGCCGTAGTTGCAGGGATAGCGCATCGGGGTCGACAGGATGCGGTCGACGAAGATGGCGCCGGAGGACTTGTCGACCTCGTACTTGACCGGCTCGGCATCCTTCGGGATTTCGATGATGACGTTGATCTCGTGCGGCGGATTCTTGCCGGTGGAAACGAGGTCCAGACCCATGTGTGCTCCGACTGCTGAGGCCCGCCGGAAGGCGGGCGGTGAAAGAAAGAGGGCCATTCTACGCGGCTGGGTGCTGCGTTGCAGCACGGGGGCAGGCGGGCTCGGCCGGGAGCCGCGGCCCGCGTAAATGTCCAATCGGCGGTAAAACAACGGCTTCGTGCGCGCATCGGCGGCCAACCGCCTCCGAGCGACGCGGCCATCGAACGCCGGTGGCGATCGTGTCAAAAAGCGTCCAGGCGCCGTCCAATACGAGGCGGGCAGGGTTTCGGCCGGTGCCCTTGCCGCTCTCCGCGTGGGGTGTTAATCCTGCATTTAGATCGATACAAATGCGAGGGCGGCGATGGCGTGGTGGGGCTATGTCGAGCAAGAGCTGATCGGTTTCTTCGGCCTGGGGGCCTTGCTGCAGCTGTTGGCCGAGCAGGGCTACCGGGCGCTGCTCAGCGCCGACGGGGCCGCGGCCTTGTTGTACCCGGTCATCCCGATCCTGCTGGTGTACGAACTGTTGCGTACCGTCGCCCAGCGCCGCTTCAAGCTCGAGGACTACAAGCTCCCGTTCCTGACCCTGCTGGCCAACCGGCTGATCTCGACCTTCCTGACCTTCGGCGTGGTGACCTTGTGCATCGGCCTGTTCCAGCCGTATGCGCCGTTCCAGGTCGGCATCAGCGCGCCCGGGCTGATCTACGGCTACCTGGTCTGGGAGTTCGCTCATTTCGTCTACCACTACCTCGCCCACAAGGTGCGCTTGCTGTGGTGCCTGCACTCGACTCATCACGCGCCGGTGGCGATGAATCTGTCGGTCAACTACGCGCATTTGTTCCTGGAAGCGCCTTACGCGGATCTGGTGCGCACTACGATCTGCATCCTGGCCGGGGTCGAGCCGCCGCTGCTGTTGCTGATCATGTTCGTCGACGGGCTGTGGGGGCAGTTCATCCACCTGGGCGAGCACGCGCTCAAGGACGGGCGCCTGGGGTTGCTGCATCGGGTGATCCTGACGCCGGCGCACCACCGCGTGCATCACGCGCGCAACGCGGTCTACATGGACACCAATTTCTGCAATCTGCTCAATGTCTGGGACCGCGTGTTCCGCACCTATCAGCCGCAGCGCGAGGACGTGCGGATCGAATACGGCATCACCCGGCCGCTGAAACCCGGCAGTTTTCTCGATGCGTATCTGGGCGAATTCGCGGCCTTGCTGCGCGACGTCGCCGCCGCGCCCGGATGGAGGAACAAGTTGCTGTATCCGATCATGCCGCCGGGTTGGAGCCACGACGGCGAGCACAAGACCGCCGAGGTCAGCAAACGCGCCTGGCTGGCGCAGCAGGGGGCGCCATGAACCGCTGGCCGATCGTGTGGGTAGTGCTCGCCGTGTCCTGGCCGACCGCCCTCGCATACGCGGGCGAGCCCGCGCGAGCCAATCTCGCCTTGCATCGCCCGGCCACCGGCTCGGCGATCTGCAAGCCCGGCGAGGAAGCGGAGAAGGCGGTCAACGGCTTGCTCGCCAGCAAAACCCACGACAAGTTCTGTTCGCTGCAGCGGCCGGCCTGGCTGCGCATCGATCTGCAAGCCGAGCGCGAGCTGCGCGGCTTCACCGTCAAGCATGCGCAAGCCGGCGGCGAAGCGGCTGCGATGAACACGCGTGCATTCGCGCTGTCGGTGTCGAGCGATGGCGCGAGCTGGCGGCAGGTGGCGAAGGCCGGCGACAACGTCGACGGCGTCAGCGTGCATCGCATCGCCCCGACGCGGGCGCGTTATGTGCGCCTGGACGTGAGCCAACCGGCGCAGGACCCGGCCGATCCGGCGACCCGCATCTACGAAGTCGAAGCCTGGTAACTCCTCGTCGCGCGCCGTCGGGCCGGCGTTCGGGCGCTCCTGGGGTCGACCCTAGCGTGGGTACGCCCTAGCTTGGATGCGGCCATACGTCTGCGTATCTAGGAGGCTCGTACTCCGTCCATCGCAGGCTTGCCATGTCCGTACAGCTCGACGCCACCCGTTCCGCGCCGCCGGCCGATTCTTACTGGAACGATCCGATCGCCGCCGCCCCGAACCGCCTGGCCGAGCCGCAGCCGCCGGTGACTGCCGAAGCGGCGGTCGCCGAGCTTGCCGAGCCGGACCGCCCGGCGCTGGACGGTGCGGTGGCGATCGACGGCAACGACACCAATCCTCAGCAGCGCAGCGAGGGCCGCACGCCGGACGGCAAGACCGTGCAGATCGATCCGCTGCACCAGGGCGCCGAAGTGTCGATAGCGCGCGAGCAGACCCTCGCCGACGCCGGCCTGGGGCGTACCTATGTCAGCACCGATCAGGTCGTGCTGACCACCGGCGCCAAGAACGACGACGTGCAGATCACCCAGCGCGACGACGGCACCCTCGATGTCGGCATCAACGGCGAGAAATACGAGGTGCGCCTCGGCGAGAACCAGGAGCTGACCATTCGCAGCGGCGCCGGCAACGACACCATCAACGTCGCCTCGAACGTGAAAGTGAACATCGTCGTTGACGGTGGCGCCGGCGACGACAAGATCGCTACCGGCGCCGGCAACGACCGCATCGACGGCGGCCTCGGCAACGATGTCGTCGCCACCGGCGCCGGCCGCGACGATGTGTTCGGCAACCGCGGCGACGACCGTCTCGATGCCGGCGATGGCGACGACGTGGTCTATGGCGGCGACGGCACCGACACGCTCGGCGGCGGCAACGGCGTGGACTTCCTCGAAGGCGGCCAGGGCCAGGACACGCTCGACGGCGGCGCGGGCAAGGACATGCTGTCGGGCGGCCTCGACGACGACAGCTTGCGCGGCGGCGACGGCGACGATGCGGTCTACACCGGCGCCGGCAAGGACACGGTCGACAACCGCTCCGGCCACGATACGGTGTATGCGCAGCAGGCCAGCGACCTCATCAACGCCGCCACCGGCGCCCGCAACACGGTGATCAACGTCGAGATCAGCGCCAGCAAGGGCGTGACCATCGAGGGCTCGGACGCGTTCAGGCAGCGCGTCGGCGCCGAGATCGAGTTCCTGCGCAGCTCGCCGAACGGCCAGCAGATGCTGGCCGAGTTCGATAAGGCGGCCGCGCGCGGCAACTCCGTCACCATCAAGGAACTGGCGAACGAGCAGAACGGCTACGCCCAGACCTTCAGCAACGACGCCGACATCGTCAACGGCAAGCCCGGCGCCGGTGGCGACGTGCAGATCAGCTACAACCCTTCGTTCCACATGGCCGAGTTCCCGGCGCCGGTGGTGGTGCTGTATCACGAGATGTCGCACGCCTATAACGGTGTCACCGGCACCTTCCAGCCGGGCACCTATCGCGGCACCGGGCCCGACAACGGCGAGGTGCCGAACGCCGAACGCCAGGCGGTCGGCCTGGAGACCAGTGCGCCAGCCTACGATTTCGACGGCGACCCCAATACGCCCAAGACCACCGCCAATCCCGATCACCTGACCGAGAACGGCATCCGCGGCGAGCTCGGCTTGCCGGACCGGCCGAGTTATTCGCTCTGACGGCGCGCCATTCATCGCGCATCGCGACGACGGTCTCAGGAGCAACGAGCGGCAGCCCGCGTTCATCGCGGGCTGTCCGACTTTGTCTAGGATCGCTGGATAGTCGTTCTGATTCCCGGATGAGGCGTGCGCCGAGGCAGTTGCCATCCTCCATCGCGTGCGCCGATCCTCCGTATCCGAGACGAGCCCTGGCATGAAGTCGACGCAGTACCCTCGTTACGCCTGCATTCGCCGCCTGCTCGTGTGTTCGATGGCGCTCGCCGCGAGCGCCTGCGTGCATGCGCAACCCTCTTCATCCGCGGAGTCCGTCCCCATGCCTGCTGACCGCGCTTCGGCTGCCGCCCATATCGCGAGGGTGCAAGGCCGCGGCGTCGCGCTCGAAGCCGAGTTCGCTTATGCGGCGTCGAAACGCGTGTTGACGGTGGGCTATCGCCTGCACAACCTCGGCGATGGACCGCTCGCGGTGTTCGATCGCGGCGACCGCCACGCCGTGGCGACAGGGCGACAGAAGGCCGGCGCGATCGCGGCGCCGACCGTGCAGACCGAGAGCGGCGATGTTTCGTTGAGCCATGCGGCACCGCCCCTGCCGCGACCTGCGCCGACCTTGCCGCCGACGCCGTTGGCGATTCGTGTACCGGCGGGCGCGGAGACGGCAGGGCGTTTCGAGTTCGCGATACCTGGCGCCGATGCGCCGAAGCGCTTGCGCTGGTGTCTCGGTGTGGCGACGTTCGAAGACGGCGATTTCATCGCGCCGGAAAGCGTCGGCGAGGTCGAAATCTGGCGCGCCTCGTTTGCGGTCGCCGAACGGCAGCAACTCGTGTGCACACCGTGGTTCGATATCGCGGCGAATGCATTCGCGGGACAGTGAGTTGGGTGGTGGGAAGATAGTCAAAAGAAAACGGCGGCCCAGGCCGCCGTTTTCCGGTTTTGCGAAGCGGCATCGGCTGTCGGGCCGATGCCGGTGCGCTCACTCGACTTTCACTTCCACTCGCCGCGCTTCTTCGGCGCTGCCGCCGCCGGTGGTGACCATCGGTTTGTCGAGGACGATGCGGTCGGCGCCGATGCCCTGCGATTCCAGCCAGCCTTGCACCGCTTGCGCGCGCTCCTTGGCCAGCTCGGCATTGGTCGCCGCGCCGCCGGACTCGTCGTGGAAGCCGGAGATGCGGGCCTTCGTCGACGGCTCGGCCTTCAGTGCGGCGACCACGCCGGCCAGATCGGCCTCGGCGCTGGCCGGCGGGGTGGCCGAACCGACGTCGAAGTAGAGCTTGGCGCTGCCTGACGATGCCGGCGTGGATGCTGCGCTGTCGACGGCCTCGGTCGGACCCGATGCATCGATTGCGCCCGAGTCCACCGGCCCGCCGACGTCGGTCGCCGGCGCGGTCAGCGCGGCTTCGCTGACGCCGTGGGTGGCGGAAGCATCGCCCATTCCCGTCACCGGCAACAGCGGCACCAACAGCAAGGCGACGATGTTGATGATCTTGATCAGCGGGTTGATCGCCGGGCCGGCGGTGTCCTTGTACGGGTCGCCGACGGTATCGCCGGTGACGGCGGCCTTGTGCGCTTCCGAGCCCTTGCCGCCGTGGTGGCCGTCTTCGATGTACTTCTTGGCGTTGTCCCAGGCGCCGCCGCCGGTGGTCATCGAGATGGCGACGAACAGGCCGGTGACGATGGTGCCGATCAGCAAGCCGCCGAGCGCCTTCGGCCCGAGCAACAGGCCGACGACCACGGGCACCGCGACCGGTAGCAGCGAAGGCACGATCATTTCCTTGATCGCCGACTTGGTCAGCATGTCGACGGCGCGGTCGTATTGCGGCTTGCCGGTGCCTTCCATGATTCCGGGAATGTCGCGGAACTGGCGCCGCACTTCCTCGACCACCGCGCCGGCGGCGCGGCCGACGGCTTCCATCGCCATCGCGCCGAACAGGTAGGGGATCAGGCCGCCGATCAGCAGGCCGATGATCACCATGTGGTCGGACAGGTCGAAGTTGAACACCACGCCCGGATGCGCGGCCTGCAGGTTGTGGGTGTAGTCGGCGAACAACACCAGCGCGGCCAGCGCCGCCGAACCGATCGCATAACCCTTGGTCACCGCCTTGGTGGTGTTGCCGACGGCGTCGAGCGGGTCGGTGACCGCGCGCACGTCCGAGGGCAGCTCGGCCATTTCTGCGATGCCGCCGGCGTTGTCGGTGATCGGCCCGTAGGCGTCGAGGGCGACGATCATGCCGGCCATCGACAGCATCGAGGTGGCGGCGATGGCGATGCCGTACAGGCCGCCGAGCGCGTGCGAGCCCCAGATCGCCACGCACACCGCGATCACCGGCAGCGCGGTCGACTTCATCGACACGCCGAGGCCGGCGATGATGTTGGTGCCGTGACCGGTGGTCGATGCGGCGGCGACGTGCTTGACCGGTGCGTACTGGGTGCCGGTGTAGTACTCGGTGATCCAGACGATGGCGCCGGTCAGGATCAGGCCGATCAGCGCGCAGCCGTACAGGTTCGTCGCGCCGTGGCTGGCATCGCGCATCAGCTCGGTGGTGATCGGATAGAACGCGATCGCCGCGAGCACTGCCGAGACGATCACGCCCTTGTACAGAGCGCCCATGATCGAGCCGCCGGCCTTCACCTTGACGAAGAATGCGCCGATGATCGAGGCGATGATCGACACGCCGCCGAGCACCAGCGGGTACAGCACGCCGTTGGCGCCGACCGTGCTGGCCATCAGGCTGCCGAGCAGCATCGTCGCGATCACCGTGACCGCGTAGGTCTCGAACAAGTCCGCGGCCATGCCGGCGCAGTCGCCGACGTTGTCGCCGACGTTGTCGGCGATCACCGCCGGGTTGCGCGGGTCGTCCTCGGGAATACCGGCTTCGACCTTGCCCACCAGGTCGGCGCCGACGTCGGCGCCCTTGGTGAAGATGCCGCCGCCGAGTCGGGCGAAGATCGAGATCAACGACGAGCCGAAGGCCAGGCCGACCAGGGCGTGCAGCGCTTTTTCGCCGGTCACGCCGAGCTTGGCCAGCGCGAGCCAGTAACCGGCCACGCCGAGCAGGCCCAGGCCGACCACGAGCATGCCGGTGATCGCGCCGCCGCGGAAGGCGACGTCCATGGCCGGGCCGATGCCCTTGCGCGCGGCCTCGGCGGTGCGCACGTTGGCGCGCACCGAGACGTTCATGCCGATGTAGCCGGCCGCGCCCGAGAGCACCGCACCGATCAGGAAGCCGATCGCGGTCGGCCCGCCGAGCGCGAACCAGATCAACACGAACAGGACCGCGCCGGCGATGCCGATGGTCATGTACTGACGGTTGAGATAGGCGCGTGCGCCTTCCTGGATCGCGCCGGCGATCTCCTGCATTCGTTCGTTGCCGGCGGGTTGAGCGCTGATCCAGCGCGCGGACACGATGCCGTAAAGGATCGCGATGACGGCGCAGCCCAGCGCCAAGGTCAAACCGTACTGCTCCAGCATGAACCCCTCCCCAAGTGTAGAAGTGGACATCACAGGACAACGGGTCGATCGTGTTGTGCCGCGGAAAGCTGTTGGCCGGTGTGCCGCGGAATCGCTTCTTGCGCTGATGCGTGTTGCATTGCAGCGACGCCGTGCTGCGAACACGGCGGTGTCGCGACTATCGCACACGCACTGGGCCGGTGAAACCTCGCGACCGCGGGCTGGCGCAAGGGCCCAGCGGCCATCGGCGGGGCTGCGACTGCAGTCACGGATCGGCTCCGGTTCGTTCCCGGGATCGACCCCGTTATCGCCTTGACCCGTGCACGCGCGCGCTGTGACTCAGCAGCTGAATACGCGCGGTGCGCAGCGACCGGCGCAGCGGCATGCATGGGCGCGCGGACGCTCGCACGGCGCCGACAGGCCATCGGTTTGACACTGCCTGCGCTGCGCCGCTTAGATCGATGGCGCGCATCGTGCCGGCCAGGGAATCGCCACGGTCTGCCGATGCGCACTGCGGGCACGGCCCGCAGGGGGAGCCACGGGCGGACGCGTCGTTGCGGCGCCGATGCCGGTGTGCGCTTGAGTACAGGAAAGGGTTTTCCATCGAACCTCAAGTCAGGAGATGTCCATGAGCAAGAAGCTGATCGCATGTTGTGTGTTCGTGTTCGGTATGGGGCTGGGGCTGACCGCCGCGGCCGGTGGGTCCAGCATCACGCCGGAAATGGCTCAGTGCATCTACGACTGCAAGCTGTCCGGCAACACCCAGGCCTATTGCTGGTCGTGCTGCGTGCAGAAGCAGTGCCCCATCCCGCTGGAATGAACCCGGCCGGTTGAACCCCGGGTAGTGTCGACCCGCGCGTCGGCCGCCGCTTGCAGGCGGCCGGCGCGTTCGCGGTTAGGGCCTGTGAGCGCCGTCGGCCGGGCTTCCGCCCCCGGCGGGCGAGGGTTCAGCCAATGCGTGCCAGTCTGCGCCGGCCTTGTGAGACCGGAGCCGACGATGCGATTCGTTCCCGTTTTATTCGTTTCGATGCTGTGCGCGGGCCTGCCTGCGCTCGCGACCGCCGCCGACCCGGTGCCCGAGATCAAGCGCGGGCCGATCCCGGCCCAGGCGGTCGCCCGCCTGCACACCCTGCGCCAGATTCCCGAAGCCTGCGCGCGGGTCGAGGGGATATTCACCGGTCAGGCCGCCGATCCCTACAAATTCGCGGTCGTGCGCATCAGCCCGAACTGTCAGCCCCGTGCGCGTTTCGTCGACGCCGCCAAGGCGCAGCCTTCCGAAGCCGGCGGCTGGAAGTTCAACGATCTGATCCGCGTGCCCAGCGCCGCCTGCCCACAGCAACAGGCGGTGGTGCGGATCTGGCGTAAGCCGGCCGCGGCCGCGGTGCCGCCGACCCTGGATGCGCAGGGCAAGTCGCGCTTGTACCTGCAGGACGAAAAGGAAAAGGCCGCGGCCAACAAGCTCGCCGCGATTCCGATGTTCGCTGCCGAAATGAAAGTCGAAGGCCAGGGCTGCGGCGGCTGAGCGAAGGCCTGCGCGCCTGCCGGACTTCAGCCGAAGAATCGTCGCGCGCCACGGCGCGCATAAAGAAAGGGCCGCAATGCGGCCCTTTCTTTCGTCCCGCTTCAGTGCGGCGGCTTCGTTGCGAAGCCGCTGCGCTTACTTGGCGACCCGGCAGTTGCCGATATGGATCAGGCGGGTGTCGGCCTGGTAGGAGTCGAAGGTGCCGACCAGGTCGAGCTTGTCGCCCTTGCGCAAAGTCATCGAATAACCGCGCTGGTCCGAGGCCATGTGGCACATCACGCGGGTGAAGACGATGGCGTCGCGGCTGCTCGGGATGAAGCCGGGCAGCAACGAGGGCTTCATGTCGTAGAACACGCTCAGGCCGCCGCTTCCGGATTCGGAACCCAGGAAGTAACCGCTGACGCGGTAGGTCTTGCCCTTGTTGCGCACGTCGATCATCGCGACGTTGTCTTCGACGGTCTTGGAGACTTCGTCGGCCAGCTTGATCGCCGAGATCGAGATCGGCTTGGCGCCGCCGGCGGCCTTCGGCGGTGCCTTGCCGGGCTTGAGCTGGTACAGCATCTTGCACATCGAGGTCTTGATCGAGTCGGCGTTGGCGAGCGCGCCGCGGCGCGTCTTCATCAACATCGTCACGGTGCCGTCCGGCACTGCGGTCACGTAGACCTGCAGGCCGCGATGGGCGACGTTCGGCGACACTTCGAGCAGCAGCGAGCCGGTCTGGCTGTTCGCGTCGATCACGTTCATGCCGTCGGACACGGCGATATTGTTCATCTGGCCGACCGCGCTGGCGACGCTGAGGCCCGGCACGGTTACCGAGGTCGAATACTCGGTGCCCTTGAGCGGGTTGCCGGACTTGGTGAAATTGTCTTCGCACTTGCCGGCCAGGGCCGAAGCCGAGGGCAGCAAGAGAATGAGCAGCGGTAACAGCTTGCCTTTCATGAAGGCCTCCTTGATGTGTCGAAACTCAGCGTCCGTGCGTCCGCCATTAGGTGCATGAACGCGCGCGATGGCAGAGTGCCGCAATCGCCCAGGCGATTCAACGGGTTTCGCCGCATGGTTAATGTGCTGTGTGCCTATTCCTGACGCAGCGCACAGCTTGCGGCGTCCGCGAAAACTGAACTCGCGCCCGCACGGGCGTCTGCAGCATCGCCTGCGCGCCAAGCCTCGATGGGCACGCGCCGCTGCGAGCGGCCCGTGCGCGCAGATATGCAGGCCGCGCGGGACGCGGCCTGCCGTCCTAGGTTCGCCGTCCTCAGCAATCCGGGTCCTGCTCGTAGCGGCGCTGCATTTCGTCGGGCTCGATCTGCTCGATGCTGTGGCCGATGTTCCAGCGATGTCCGAACGGGTCGATGACGGTGCCCGAGCGTTCGCCGTAGAAGTGATCGCGCGGCGCCATCGCCAGGTGCGCGCCGGCGGCGACCGCGCGTGCGACCACTTCGTCGGCATCGTCGACATGCAGGTGCAGGGTGTGGCTGTGGCCGCGCTCCGGTTCGGGACGGCGGATCTCGACCTCGGGGAATTCCTCGCACAGCATCAGGGTGGTGCCGCCGAGGTCGAGTTCGACGTGGCCGATGCGGCCGCCGGGTTCGACCAGGCGGAATTTTTCGGTGGCGTCGAAGACCTTGCAGTAGAACGCGATCGCGGCCTGGGCGTCGCCGACGCACAGATAGGAAAACAACTCGTGGACGGCCATGGCGGGCTCCGTGGTGGATGTCGGCGCCAGCATGGCTGCGGGCCGCTCGCGAGGATTGGAGAAAATTGACCGACGTCGTCGAGTAGGAGAACCGCGTGCCTAGCCCGGTCCGACCGGCAGATGATGCGGCGCGGCCAGCGGTGCGGCCAGGTACTCGCGCGGGCTGACCCCGGCGAATTCGCGGAACTCGCGGATCAGGTGCGACTGGTCGAAATAACCTTGCTCGAGCGCGAGCTGCGCCCATGCGGGCCGCGGCGTCGCCGACAAGGCCGCGAGCAGGCGGCGGAAGCGCTGCACGCGCGCATAGCGCTTGGGCGCCAAGCCCACCGCATCGCGGAAGCCGGCGATGAAGTGGCGATGGCTGCGGCCGCCGGCTTCGGCGATCGCGGCGATGGTGTCGTCCGTGCCGGAGGCTCGTTCGAGCCGGGTTGCCGCCCGCGCGATCTGCGGGTCGAGGCCGCGCAACGGGCGCAGACGCTCGTGCAGGAAACGCTCGAACACCTGGCGACGACGGTGCGGATCGTCGGTTACGGCAAGACGCTCGTACAGCAGCTCGGCGGCATTGCCGCACAGATCGCCCAGCGCTACGTGTTGGCCGGCGAGCTCGGCCGCGGACACGCCGAACAAGGCCAGCGCCGCGCCGGGGCGCAGCACGGCACCGACCGATGCGGCCGGAGTCGAGGTGTCCTTGATGCAGTACGTGGCGCGGATGCCGGCGACGGTCGCGGCGGCGTGGCGACGGCCGATGCGATCGTCGGCATCGGCGTACAAGCGCAGCGGCGGTCCGTCCAGGCGCACGACCAGATGCATCGCGCCGTTCGGCAAGGAATGCTCGCGCTGGGCGCGCGCTGGCTCGGCCGGACGCGCCTGCACCCAGATGCGTTCGATCCAGGGATGCAGCGAAGCCGGCACGGGGCGTTCGGCAGTCATGGCGTACGGGATAGGGGCGACAGGTCGCGGCGGCGGCAATGCACGATCATGCGCTCTTATCCGATAACGGTGCTCGATGCCGGCGCGCATTCATATCGAAGCGGAGCGGACCGGGATGGCGGCGTTCTTGCACGATGCGCCCGCGCCGCTGGTGGTGTAGTCGAAGACGCTGCCGTTGCGGACCATGAACCTGACCGTGCAGCGGCCGGATTCCGTGGCCGGTGCCGATGGGGTCGCCTCGCGCATCGGCCCGGTCGCGCCGAGCACGTAGTGCAGCCAGCGGCTGTCGTCTTCTTCGCGGTAGGAGAGCGGATCGCCCCACGTGCCGACCAGCAATTGCAGCGGCGCGTCGATCCAGCTTTCCAGCGCCGGGTTCGGCGTGCGCTGGCGACGTTCGCTCGCGCGAGCGCTGCGCGCCGAGGCTTCGGCCTGGGCGCGGGCGTCGTCCTGCTGGTCGCGCAGTTCGGCGTGGACCTGGTTCATCGCGCCGGACAGGCGCGCGAGCGTGCTTTCGACCTCCTGCTGGCGCGCGGCGATCTGGGTCTTGGAACGGGTGGTGGTGTAGCGCGGCCGTTTGCCGTCGGTCCAGAAGCGCTGCCAGGACAGGTCGACCACGGTCAGCTGGTTCGCCGCGCCGTCGAGCGGGGTCATGCCGTGCTCGGGCTTGCGCGAGGCCGGCTCGCAGGCGAAGCGCTGCGCCTGGGTCATCCAGCCGGCCGGCGTCGCGGCCCATTGGCTCGGCGCCCGGGTTTCTTCGGTGTCGTTGCGCCAATACACCTCGACCGCGGTGCTGCGCGCCCGTCCGCGCGCGCAGTCGAACTGCAGGTGGTGGACGATCTTGTCCGGCGCGGACTTGTGTTCCATGACCTCGAACACCTGGATCGAACGCGGCGCCGCTTCGCGCGCGCTCATCGCCGCGTCGGGGCCGTCGGCGAACAGGATCCGGCTTTCCTCTTCCGGCGACAGAGCGGTCCCGATCCAGCTGCTGTCGGCATAGATCAGGCCGCGCGCGGGTTTGTCGCCGTAGCGATGCAACAGATAACCCTCGCCGGCGCAGGCCGGTGCCGCCGCCAGTACGAGGGCGGCGAGGCTGGCCGACAGTACGGCTTTTTTGGTGGCCTTCGTGGCGGCCTTCGTCCAACTGTCCATGATCGAACGCGGTCCTTGAGGCGGCGACCCGCCGCCGCCCGAGGATAGCGCCGCCCGTTGCGGGCGGCGCGCTCAGGCCGGTTTCGCGATGGCGTTAGCGGCCGGCCGTCGCAGTTCGCTCAGCCTTCGAAGGCCGGCAGCTTGGGTTTCACCGCGACGTTCTTCAGCGCCACGTACTTGGGCAGGCCGTCGCGGCCGTACGGCGGCGGGGCTTCGCCGCGGATCAGCGGCTCCAGATAGACGCGGGCCTTGGCGGTGATGCCGTAGCCGTCCTTGCGCAGGAACCCGGCCGGCATCTTCTTTTCGTGGTTGGCCACCTTGCTCAGCGGCGCGGCCTCGATCTTCCAGCGATACGGCGCGTCCGAGGTGCGCACGATCACCGGCATCACCGAATTCTGGCCCTTCAGCGCGAACTCGACCGCGGCCTTGCCGACCGCGCGGGCTTGCTCGACGTCGGTCTTGGAGGCCAGGTGGCGGGCCGAACGTTGCAGATAGTCGGGCAAGGCCCAATGCACCTTGTAACCCAGGGCGTCCTTGACCCGCCCGGCCAGGTGCGAGGCGACGCCGCCGAGCTGGGTGTGGCCGAAGGAGTCGTGGCCGCCGCCGGCATCGGCGACGAAGCGGCCGTCGGCGGTCTGGATGCCTTCGCTGGCCACCACCACGCAATAGCCGACGCGTTCGACCGTGGCCCGGACCTTGGCGAAGAAATCGGCCTCATCGAAGGGGCGCTCCGGGAACAGGATCAGGTGCGGCGCGTCGTCGGGGCCCTGGCCGGCCAGGCCGGCGGCCGCGGCCAGCCAGCCGGCGTGTCGGCCCATGGCCTCGTAGACGAAGACCTTGGTCGAGGTCTCGGCCATCGCCGCCACGTCGAGGGCGGCCTCGCGCACCGACACCGCGGTGTACTTGGCGGCCGAGCCGAAGCCGGGGCAGCAGTCGGTCACCGCGAGGTCGTTGTCGACCGTCTTCGGCACCCCGATGCAGGTCAGCGGATAGCCGAACTCGGCCGCGAGCCGGGACACCTTGAGGGCGGTGTCGGCCGAGTCGTTGCCGCCGTTGTAGAGAAACCAGCGCACGTCGTGGGCCTTGAGCACGGCCAGCAGGCGCTCGTAGCGGGCGCGGTCGGCTTCCAGCGACTTGAGCTTGACCCGGCAGGAGCCGAAGGCGCCGCCGGGGGTGTGACCGAGGGCGCGGATCGCCGCCGCCGACTCCCGGGAGGTGTCGATCAGCTCCTCGCGCAGGGCGCCGAGGATGCCGTTACGGGCCGCCAGCACCTTGACCTTGCGGGCCCGGGCGGTTTCGATCACGGCCGAGGCCGTGGCATTGATGACGGCGGTCACACCGCCGGATTGGGCGTACAGCAAAGTTCCGTTGGGCATGGGGATTCCAGGATTTCGGCCGGATTGCGGTAAGCTGCCAGCAATATTTTGCCCGGCGGGTGAATGGCGGCTCCGAGTGTAGCGCCGCCCCGCGGACTGGCCAGCCTCGTGCGGCCGGTGGGCTGCGAGGCTGGCGTGGCGAACGCCGGCCGCGACGATTTCGTTAGTTTTCAGGAGCGATGTTGATGCGATTGGTACTTCTGGGCGCGCCCGGTTCCGGCAAGGGCACGCAGGCTGCGCGGCTTAAGGAGCATTTGCAGGTGCCGCATATTTCCACCGGCGATCTGTTGCGCGGCGAAGTCGCGGCCGGTTCCAAGCTGGGTCTGGAAGCCAAGGCGGTGATGGACGCCGGCAACCTGGTCAGCGACGAGATCCTGCTCGGCATGCTCGAGGACCGTTTTTCGCGTCCCGACACCGCCGGCGGTTTCATTCTCGACGGCTATCCGCGTAACCTGGCCCAGGCCGATGCGCTCGACGTGCTGCTGAAGAAGATCGGCCAGCCGATGGACTTCGCCGTGCAGCTCGAAGTGCCGACCGAATTGCTGGTCCAGCGCATCGCCGGCCGCGCCGCCGAGCAGGGCCGCGTCGACGACAGCCCGGAAGCGGTGCGCACGCGCCTGAAGGTCTACGACGACGTGACCGCGCCGGTCATCGAGTACTACCGCCAGCATGGCCGCCTGACCGTGGTCGACGGCGTCGGCTCGCTGGACGTGGTGTTCACCCGCATCATCGAAGCGCTGGAACCGGCGCCGACGGTCGGTTGAGCCCCGTTTCTTCTGCGTCGCATTCGCGCCCCAGTTCTTCTCCCTCTCCCGCTTGCGGGAGAGGGTTGGGGTGAGGGCATTCGCCCTCCCAGCCACCGCACAGGTTTCGCGGTAGCGGGATCGGCAGCCGTGGGGCTTCTGCGCACGCCGACTCCCGCGGCCTCAGCCCTTGCCCTCTCCCGCAGGTGGGAGAGGGGCGTCGGTGCCGTGCAGGAGCCGCTCGCGTTGGACCTTCGACGTTAATCCAGGACCTCGGATCTTGAAGCTACATATCTTGGGCATCGCCGGTACTTTCATGGGCGGTGTCGCCGCGCTCGCACGCGAACTCGGCCATGAGGTCGAAGGCAGCGACCAAGCGGTGTATCCGCCGATGTCGACCCAGCTCGAACAGCTCGGCATCGCGCTCAAGCAGGGCTATCGGCCCGAACACATCGGCGCCGATTGCGACGAGATCGTGGTCGGCAACGCGTTGTCGCGCGGCAACGCCGCGGTCGAGCAGGTCCTCGACGACGGCCGCCGCTACACCTCCGGCGCGCAGTGGCTGTGCGAACAGGTGCTGCCGGGCCGCGACACGCTCGCCGTCGCCGGCACCCACGGCAAGACCACCACCACGACTATCCTGACCTGGCTGCTGGAAGCCGCGGGCCGCCAGCCGGGCTTTTTGATCGGCGGCGTCGCCGAGGATTTCGGCGTGTCCGCGCGTATCGGCGCCGGCCGCGAGTTCGTCGTCGAAGCCGACGAGTACGACACCGCCTTCTTCGACAAGCGCAGCAAGTTCGTCCACTACCGTCCGTTGGTGGCCATCCTCAACAATCTCGAATACGACCACGCCGACATCTTCCCCGACGTCGCCGCGATCCAGCGCCAGTTCCATCACCTCGTGCGCACCGTGCCGCGCCGCGGCCGCCTGATCGTCAACGGCGAAGACGAGCGCCTGGGCGAAGTGCTGGCGATGGGCTGCTGGACCCCGGTCGAGCGTTTCGGCCTGCACTCCGAATCGGCGGCACCGGCCTTCGAATGGACCGCGCGCTTGATCGAAGCCGACGGCAGCGCCTTCGCGGTGATCCACGACGGCGTCGAAGTCGGCGAAGTGCGTTGGCCCTTGCTCGGCCGCCATAACGTCATGAACGCCCTGGCTGCGCTGGCCGCCGCGAACGCGGTCGGCGTCGATGTCGCCAGCGTGCTGCCGGCCCTGGCCGCGTTCCGCAGCGTCAAGCGCCGCCTGGAAGTGATCGGCGAAACCGGCGGCGTCACCGTCTACGACGACTTCGCCCATCATCCGACTGCGATAGCCACCACGCTCGCCGGCCTGCGCGCACGCGTCGGCAACGCGCGCATCGTCGTGGCGATGGAACCGCGCAGCAATTCGATGCGCCTGGGCGCGCATTCCGACGCCCTGGCGCCGTCGCTCGACGGCGCCGACACCGTGGTGTTCCTGCATCGGCCCGAACTGGCCTGGGATGCCGGCAAGGTCGTCGCCGGCCTGCGCGGCGAGGGCGTGACCGTGCCCGACGCCGATGCCCTGATCGCCGCGTTGAGCGAACGCGTACGCGCCGGCGACCATGTCGTGTTCATGTCGAACGGTGGTTTCGATGGCGCCCCGCGGCGGTTTTTCGCCGCATTGCAGGACGCGCAGACGGCGTAATTAACGTTGCCCCCGAGACCCTGTAGGAGCGGCGTGAGCCGCGACCGCGCCGCTTCGATCTAACTTCGCAGCTGACCGGTGCCCAGGGGTAGGAGCGGCGCAAGCCGCGACCGCGACGCTTCGATTTAGCTAGCTGGCAGGTGCTCGGGGTAGGAGCGGCGTCCTACTGGATTTCCTTCGGTCACAAGCCGCGACCGCGCCCGTTCCTGAGCCGGCGCCGGTCACGACGCCAGGCAACACCGGCTTTCGCCTTTGTCGTAAAGATTCGGCTTCGGCTTCGGCTTCGGCTGTTGCTGTTGCTGTGCGTAGCCGAGCACTAGCGAAGGCAATCGAAGACCCGGAGGGCGGTCCGCATGGATGCGGGCCGTTTTTCAT
>NZ_JMTZ01000007.1 GCF_000731095.1 Lysobacter antibioticus
GCTGAGCATCGCCGGCACCGGCGGCCCGGCCACGGCGACGACCACCGGCACCGGCAACACCGCGACCGGCGAGGCCTTGCTCACGACCGGCAGCATCGGCTCGGCCTACACCCTGTCCGAAACCGGCGCCGCCGGTGCGAACCTGGCCAACTACACGACCAGCTATACCTGCACCAACGCCCGCGCCGGCGGACAAACGCCGAGCGGCAACGGCAGCAGCTTCAGCCTCACGCCGGTGGCCGGCGACGACCTGACCTGCACGCTCTCCAACACGCGCGCGCCGCTAGCCGATCTGGTGATCACCAAGACCAATACCCCGGGCTCCGGCCCCAACGATCAGAGCGGCGACAGCGTAGTCCGTGGCGCAACGACCCTGTATTCGATCGTGGTTACCAACAACGGCCCCGACGCAGTCACCGGCGCGATCCTGCGCGACCCCATCGCGAACCACAGCAATTTGAGTTGCACGACCCCGCCGACTTGCAGCGGCAGCGCCTGCCCGCTTACCCCGATCACCCTGTCGACGCTCGACACTGGGGTAACCCTCGGCACCTTGGCGAACGGCGCCAGCATTACGGTGACCTTGAGCTGCACGGTGAACTGAGGCGACGGCCTGCGGCCAGAGACGAAAGGCGAAGCGCCGCGACTTTCCGCGTTTCGTTTTTCGTTTTCGCTTTTCGCGTTTCGTCTCTGCGCCTTCGGCCAGCGACAGCGATGATGCGCCCATAGCGGGCGCGTCTACGCAAGTGAATCCCCGCGCAGGCGTCGAGCGACCCGAAGAACGAGGCGTGCCGCTGGCGCTCAAGCCGCCACAGCCTTTCGAGCAGTCGCCGTCATGTTGCTGGCGGGCCTTCGTTCCCTGAAGGCCCCTGCCGTGTGGAAACAACTACCGAGGGAGGGCCACACGTTGCCAGCCTGGCCAGCTTGGCGATTTGGCCGGCGCTGCGCAGTCGGCGGGCACCGCACCGAAGGGTCGGATTTCCCCTACCCACCGTAAGGGCAAGGCCATCGTCGCTACAGGCCGAGGTTTTTGCACAGACACCTCGCCTCGCAGCCGTCGCCGAATCATGTCCTTTCCGCGGCAGGACAGGACGGTCGAATCCAGTTGAACGGCGCACGAGGCCGGGTCCCGTGGCCGCTGCCGGCCCTCATGGCCGACCGATCAGCGATACGAGGATCATCGCCAAACCGATGATCAACAAAAGGTAGAAGTAGCGATCGACACGAGTGCGATAAGACGCCGCGGTATCCCGCAGTTTCTTCGCATTGTCTGCATAGCCCGCGTCCTCGTGAGCGTCGGCGAGCGAATCGAAGCTCGATGCGCCGCCATGGCCGAAGAAAAACCTGAGAATCACGGCGAAAACGATCATGGCTACGCCGCCGCCGAGAAATTCTTCGAGCATCTCGCACCCAGTCCTTTAGTCGATCGGCACATCGTGATGCCGAGCGGCTTGCCCAGAGTTCGTCATGCGACCGTTGCCGGCCAATACCGGGCTCGGCCGGGCGCTCTGTCCGGGTCCGCTTCGATCTGCGCGATGAAGGACCGGATAGACGGAACACGCCGGGCATCGGCCGACGCGCCTTGATGGAGTCTGGCGGCTTGCGGTCGCGAGTCGGCGTTCGCTGTCGGCACCTGTCGCCGAAGCATCCGGCGAAAGGCGCTGCGCGCATCGAAAGAACCGTCGCGTTCGACGCCGGCACGAGCATGGCCGCGCCACAAAAACCAAGGGCCTAGCGCGAACGCTAAGCCCTTGATGCAAATGGTGGCCGGGGAGGGAATCGAACCCCCGACACGGGGATTTTCAATCCCCTGCTCTACCAACTGAGCTACCCGGCCGTTCTTTCACGGTGCGCCGTGAGAGGAGCGGGATGATACGGATGCCGATGGAATCTGGCAAGCCTCATCGGCGCTGAACGAACCACGAGCTCGATGCGACGCTCCGCCACGGCCGGCGCATCATGTCGGCCTAGCCCGCAATGGCGGCCCGCGCCGCCGAGGAGTGGATCATGAAACGCCTTGTTCCGGCCGCTCTCGCCCTGCTCTTGCTGAGCGCCTGCGCGAGCAATCCCAAGATGGACGATGCGCAGCGCCTGGCGCTGTATCGCGCGCATGCCGCCGCGCCCGTCGACAGCTTCCAGTACTTCGGCAGCATCGACGGCTGGACCCCGCTCGGCGACAGCGCGCTCGCGGTGTGGACCAAACCCAACCAGGCCTATCTGCTCGAACTGCAAGGCCGTTGCCCGGACCTCGACTTCGCCTCGGCGATCAGCGTGAGCAATCAGATGGGCCGCGTGCATTCGCGCTTCGACAAGGTCACCGTGCTCGGCCGACAGTCGATCAAGATGCCCTGCTTCATCGGCCGCATCCTTCCGCTCGACGTCAAGGCGATCAAGCAGGCGCAACGCGACATGCGCGAAGCCGGGACGATGCCGGAAGATCCGAAGCCCTGATGTTGTGAAGTCGGCGGACGCGCGGCTTCGCATCGCGCTTAAGCGGCGTTCGATCGAACGCGCGGATGGGCGCGAGCGAACGCATGCACCCGTTGCGAACAGGTCCTCGCACATGCCGCCGGCCACGAGCGGACGGCAGCGCACCGACGTTTAGGCGCTGCAGCGCCAACCGGCGCCCGGCGACGCCGCCCACGATGATTCGCATCCGCGCCTCCGCAGCCCGCCCTCGCCGCCCTCGCCCGAGGCCGCCTGCAGCCGAACGTGACCGGGGTCAGAAAAATCCTACACGGTGCCGCGCGTTCGACCTACTGCGCCGGACCGCGCCTCGGTCCAATCTGTACTTGCCCCGGCAGCACGGTCGATGCGATGACACGGATGCCGCTCAGCAACGGATTAAGGCCGTCACCTTGAGCAGGTGAGCCAGCGGAGTCGGGGCTATTCTTTGCAAGTGTTGGGGAAGTGGGCATGCACGGCGAAACGGAGTTCGCACCGAGGGCCAGGACGGCCAGTCGGTTTGTGCCGCGTGGTCTACGTGGGATTCGTGCATGAAGGCAGCATCGGTGGTCCAGGACATGCTCCACGAGCTGCCTCGCTATCTCCTCGTACTGGCCGCCGTCTCGGTGCTGGCTTTGCTGGCCCAGGCGGCGGCGCCTTCTTCCCCGCTTACCCCCTCGCCCTTGGCCTCGCCCGATCCCTCGCCCAACCTCTCGCCGCTGGCGGGTGGCCGCGACGCGCGCCCGGCGCCGAATCCCCAATCCCCGCCCGCCCAGCGTGGCGGCATGCTGCGCGCAACCGCGGGCCAGCCCCTCGAGCCGGTCGCGACCGCATCGCCCGCGCACGGCGAATCCCGCGCAGCCCGCTGAGCCCCGGCGCCGGGCGTTACCGCAGCGCTCCGTCGACATTCCGTCCGCCGGCACCACCACCCTGACGACGCCACCATTCGCCGTAGTATCCTCGCGGTTCTCATCACGACGGAGCGGCGGCATGAAAGCAGGGTCCTGGATGCGTCTGTTCGGCCTGGCGCTCGCCGCCGCCTTGCTCGCCAGTTGCGGCGGCGGACAGGTCCGCCGCGTCTCCGAGCCCGCCGCCCGCATCCAGCAACTGACCGTGCGCGCCAACGGCAGTTGGGCGGTCGAGGTGCGGATCGAGAACTTCAGCAGCATCCCCATGCGCTTCGACCGTTTCGACCTGCAGCTCAAGCTCGGCGAGGACATCGCCGGCCAGCTCCAGGCCCAGCCGGCGGTTTCGATCGGCCCGGAATCGGCCGACGTGGTCACCGTCAGCCTGACCCCGTCGGGTGCGGCCAAGATCGCCATCGCCGACGCCCTGTCCGGCGGCCGCAGCCTGGCCTACAGCCTCAAGGGCGACATCGCCGCGACCCCCGACGAAGCCAAGCAACGCATCTTCACCATCGAGCGCAGCAGCGCGCTGAGCCCGGCCCCGGGCTTGCCCGGGGTGATGCGCTGAATTCGGGAGTCGGGAATGGGGAATAGGGAATCGGTTGAATCCGCCGCTCCTGTTTCCCTGCCCGAATCCGTCGCTCTCGCCGCGTCCTTGCCGTTTCGATTCCCCTTTCCCTATTCCCCATTCCCGAGCCTATGAGCACCTATAAAGCCCCCCTCGCCGACATGCGTTTCGTCCTGTTCGACGTCCTCGGCGCCGAAGCGCAGTTCCAACGCCTGGGTTACACCGACGCCACCCGCGACGTGCTCGACGCCGTGCTCGAGGAAGGCGCGCGCTTCAACGAAACCGTGCTCGCTCCGCTCAACGCCATCGGCGACCAGATCGGCTGCAGCCACGACAAGGCCACCGGCGCGGTCACCACGCCGCCGGGCTTCAAGCAGGCCTATACCCAGTTCGTCGAAGGCGGCTGGTCCGGCCTCACCGCCGAGATCAAGTTCGGCGGCCAGGGCCTGCCGCACGCGGCCGGCGTGCCGCTCAAGGAAATGATCGACGCGGCCAACCTGGCCTGGGGCAACTTCCCCCTGCTCTCGCACGGCGCCACCGAAGCCTTGCTGCACCACGGCGAGGAGTGGCAGCAGGAAGTCTTCCTCAAGCCGCTGGTCGAAGGCCGTTGGACCGGCACCATGTGCCTGACCGAGCCGCACTGCGGCACCGACCTGGGCCTGCTCAAGACCAAGGCCGAACCGCAGGCCGACGGCAGCTATTCGATCAGCGGCACCAAGATCTTCATCACCGCCGGCGAGCACGACCTCACCGACAACATCATCCACCTGGTGCTGGCGCGCCTGCCCGACGCACCGGCCGGCAGCAAGGGCATTTCCTTGTTCATCGTGCCGAAGATCAAGGTCGCGCGCGACGGCAGCATCGGCGAGGCCAACGCGGTGCGTTGCGGCAGCCTCGAACACAAGATGGGCATCCACGGCTCGGCCACCTGCGTGATGAATTTCGACGGCGCCCAGGGCTATCTGATCGGCCAGCCGCACAAGGGCCTGATGGCGATGTTCACCATGATGAATACCGCCCGCCTCGCCGTCGGCCTGCAAGGCCTGGGCCTGTCCGACCGCGCCCTGCAGAACGCGTTGCGCTACTCGCGCGACCGCCTGCAGATGCGTGCGCTGTCGGGCGCGAAGTTTCCGGAGCTGCCGGCCGATCCGATCATCGTCCACCCCGACGTGCGCCGCATGCTGCTGACCTGCAAGGCGCTGGTGGAAGGCGGCCGGGTGATGGGTTACGCCGCCGCACTGCAGGTCGACATCGCCCACGCCAGCGGCGACGAGAAAGAACGCGCCGAAGCCGATGCGCTGATCGGCTTCATGACCCCGATCGTCAAGGCCTGCCTCACCGAGTGGGGCGTGGAATGCACCTACCACGCGCTGCAGTGCTTCGGCGGCCACGGCTACATCGCCGAGCACGGCATGGAACAGCTCGCCCGCGACGCCCGCATCACCACCTTGTACGAAGGCACCACCGGCATCCAGGCGCTCGACCTGCTCGGCCGCAAGGTCATGCAGCTACAGGGCGCCGGCTTGCGCGTGATGCTGGAGAAGATCGAACGCTTCTGCGCCGACAACGAAGGCAATGCCGCGATCGCCGAATTCATCGGCCCGCTGCGCGCCAAGGCCGGCGAGTGGCAGCAGCTGACGATGGCCGTCGGCAAGCGCGCCGCCGCCAACCCCGACGAGGTCGGCGCGGCCGCCTACGACTACCTGATGTACTCGGGCTATCTCTCGCTGGCCTACTGGTGGGCGCGCAGCGTCGCCGCGAGCGAGGCCTCCTCGCAATCGGCGCGCTTCAAGACCGGCAAGCGCGAAACCGCGCGCTTCTACTTCGCCCGCCTGTTGCCGCGCAGCCAGGCCCACGCGATCGCCATCGGCGCCAGCGTCGAGACCCTCACCGGCCTGGACGCAGAAGCGTTCGACGTCTGAGGCGTCGCCCCGACGATGCGGTTCCGCCGGCCGGCTCCGGCGGAACCGTAGTTTCTACGGCATTCGATCCAGACCAGGCCGCCCCTTCGGACCGGGCGCGCGACCCTTCGCCATCGCAACTACCAAAATCGTCATCAAACGGGTATAAGCTGGATTCCCGATGGAGACCGATAGAGCGAAGATCCGCCTGGTCCGAACCGGAACCCACGCTGAAATGCTTCAGCGTGAGCCGGATGCCACCGGCGTCCCCGATCCTTACTCGCCTTGGGCCGGTCCCCGCGCGGTTCCGCGCAACGCTCTCGAACGACTCAACTCCGTGCGGCTGCTGTCGCTCGATGCGCATGGCCGCGTGCTCGACTGGATGAACTGGCAGGAAGCCAGTTGTCTGTACGTGCGCGGCGCGGTCGCCTGGACCTTGGGCGACCCCTGCCTGGAAGTGCACGGCGGCACCAACCGCCTGACCGGCGAACGCAGCGTGCTCGAACTGCATCCGATCGTCGCCGCGCGCGGCCACGCCCGTCCGAGCGCGCTCGACCCGACCCCGGCCCTGACCAACGCCGCGCTGTTCGCGCGCGACAGCCACCTGTGCATGTACTGCGGCCACGACTTCCACCGCCCGCACCTGACCCGCGACCACGTCGTCCCGGTGTCCAAGGGCGGTCGCGACATCTGGGAGAACGTGGTCGCCGCTTGCTTCCAATGCAACTCGCGCAAGGGCAACCGCACCCCACAGCAGGCCAGTATGCCGCTGCTCGCGGTGCCGTATCGCCCGAGCTGGGTCGAGCATCTGATCCTGTCCAACCGCAACATCCTGGCCGACCAGATGACGTTCCTGAAAAACCAACTGCCGAAGAACGCCCGCCTGAACGCATGAAGGCGTGAACCCCGTCGCAGTATTGAGGCAATAGCCCCGGCCGGGGTGCCGAATAAGGGTCATAAACGACGTATAGCGCGCGTTGACGACAATCCAGTCGTCCCGGACACTCGTCGCAATCGATTTCGTGGACACCTCACAGATGCCTTTGACCCTCGGTCTGACCGGCATGGACCCGGCGACGGAGTCCGCCTTGCAGACGGCCTTCAAGGTCGCCAATGCCCAACTCGGCGGTCACTGGACTCTGCTGCCCGAACAACAGGCCCACTTCGTCGTCGTCGACATGGACAGCATGTACGGCCCGATGAGTTGGCTGCGCCTGCATGCGACCGGCAAGTCGGTGATCGCCCTGACCGCGGCGCAACGCACCCAGGCCGATTTCCTGCTGTCGCATCCCTTCACCAGCGATTCGATCTCCAAGCTGCTCGGCGAGATCGCCTTGCAGTCCGGCCAGGCCCTGCCGACGCCCTCCCCGGCACCCGCACCGGCGACGGTCGAGATCCCGAAACAGCCGCTGACCGACCCGACCGCGGCTCTGCCCGAGGTCGTCGTCGAACTGCTGCAGACCGACCGCGCCCAAGCCAACGCGGCGGCGGCCAAGGCGGCGGCGCAGCAAGCCACACCCGCCCCGGCCGCGACGAATGCACCTGCGCCGGCGGAACCTGCTCTGGCGCCCACGCCGATTCCTGCCGTGGCTCCGGCGGCCGTACCGGCGCCAGTGACCGACGCAATCAGCATCGCCGCGAGCGCTATGCCTGCGACCACGCTCACTCCGACCGGCCCGACCATCACCGCACGCGGCGACGGCCTGCTCGACTGGCTGGTGCCCGGCCGCCTGCGCGGCCTGTTGCGCGTGGCCCAGGGCAACGATCGCTTGTTGATCGACGCCGACCAGCGCAAGTACCACGGCCCGGCCGCACTCAAGCCGCTGGCCGACTGGTTCGACCGCGGTTTCGCCGCCTCCGATTTCGAAGTCGTGCCAGCCGCGCAGTGGGAGACCGCCGCTAACGAACTCGGCGCCCCGATGCCGCTGACGCGCCTGGTCTGGTTCGGCAACCTGCTCGCCGGCCAGGGCCGCCTCGCCCCGGGCTACGACCCGCAGCGCCGCTACCGCATGACCAAGTGGCCGCAGACCGAACGCGAGTATCCCAAGCACTTCCGCATCGCCACGGTGATGATGAAGGCGCTCGCGACCGTGGCCGAGATCGCCGAAGCCAGCGGCGTCACCGAAGCCGAAGTCGCCGATTTCATCAACGCCAGCCTCGCCACCGGTTTCGCCGAGCCCGAGGGCGACCCGACTCCGGTCGAGCCGGCCAAGTCCAGCGGCGGCCTGTTCGGGCGTTTGCGCGGCCGCTGAGCCGCGCCTGCGGCAATCCGCCGCGGCGTCCGGTTTTTCCCCGGCACGGCGCCTTGCCGTGCCTGCTGTCTGAACATGAAGCGGCCGGACTTCTTGCTCGCCTCACGCGGGGGCGGGACAATGACCGACTAGCTGAAGACAGATGGTCGTAATGATCGATTCGCAGCGCTACCCGCGTCTTTCCCGTATTCAGGTCCCCGCCGACCTGCGCCGGTTCCCCGAAGAGGAGCTCCCGGCGATCGCCGAGGAACTGCGCGCCTACCTGATCGAACAAGTCGCGCTGGTGGGCGGCCATTTCGGCGCCGGGCTCGGCGTGATCGAACTCACCGTGGCCTTGCACTGGCTGTACGAAACCCCGGTCGACCGACTGGTGTGGGACGTCGGCCACCAGTGCTACCCGCACAAGATCCTCACCGGCCGTCGCGACGAGATCCACACCGTCAAGCAGAAGGATGGCGTGGCGCCGTTTCCGAAGCGTGACGAATCCGATTACGACACCTTCGGCGTCGGCCACAGTTCGACCTCGATCTCGGCCGCGCTCGGCATGGCGCTCGCGCTGCAGCACGCCGGCGACGAGCGCAAGGTCGTGGCGGTGATCGGCGACGGCGCGATGACCGCCGGCATGGCCTTCGAGGCGCTGGCCCACGCCGGCGGCCTGGAAGATCCCGAGCCGAACATGCTGGTGATCCTCAACGACAACCAGATGTCGATCTCCGAGAACGTCGGCGGCGTCACCAAGATGCTCGGCCGCCTCACCAGCAGCCGCACCCTCAACGCGATCCGCGAAGGCGGCAAGAAGCTGCTCGGCGACAAGCGCAAGCCGGCCGCGAAGTTCGTGCGCCGCTGGGAAGAGCACTGGAAGGGCATGTTCGTGCCCTCGACCTTCTTCGAGGAAGTCGGCTTCCACTACACCGGCCCGATCGACGGCCACGACCTGCCCGCGCTGCTGCACGCGATGAAGACGCTCAAGGGCCTCAAGGGCCCGCAGCTGCTCCACATCATCACCACCAAGGGCAAGGGCTACGAACTCGCCGAGGACGATCAGATCGGCTATCACGCGGTCGGCCCGTTCGACCCCGAGAAGGGCCTGATCAGCAAGCCCGGCGCGAAGAAGCCGAGCTATACCGATATTTTCAGCGAGTGGCTGTGCGACATGGCCGCCGCCGACGAACGCCTGCTCGGCATCACTCCGGCGATGCGCGAAGGCTCCGGCCTGGTGCGCTTCAGCAAGGAATATCCGAAGCGTTACTTCGACGTCGCCATCGCCGAGCAGCACGCGGTGACGCTGGCGGCCGGCATGGCCTGCGAAGGCGCCAAGCCGGTGGTGGCGATCTACTCCACCTTCCTGCAGCGCGGCTACGACCAATTGGTGCACGACGTCGCCATCCAGAACCTCGACGTGCTGTTCGCGATCGACCGCGGCGGCGTGGTCGGGCCGGACGGCGCGACCCACGCCGGCAACCTCGACCTGTCCTACCTGCGCTGCGTGCCGAACATGGTGGTGATGGCGCCGGCCGACGAAGACGAGTGCCGCAAGATGCTCAGCACCGGGCATCGTTACGAAGGCCCGGCGGCGGTGCGTTATCCGCGCGGCACCGGCCCCGGCGTGGCGATCCAGCCGAGCCTCGACACCTTGCCGATCGGCAAGGCCGACCTGCGCCGCAGCGGCTCGCGCGTCGCCCTGCTCGCGTTCGGCGCGATCGTGCCAGCGGCCGAACAGGTCGGCGCCGAACTCGGCCTGACCGTGGTCAACATGCGCTTCGTCAAACCGCTCGACCGCGCCCTGATCCTGGAACTGGCCAAGACCCACGAAGGCTTCGTCACCCTCGAGGACAACGTGGTCGCCGGCGGCGCCGGCAGCGGCGTGGCCGAATTGCTCGCAGCCGAAGGCATCGTCCTGCCGATCCTCCACCTGGGCCTGCCCGACGAATTCCAGCACCACGCCAGCCGCGAGCAACTGCTCGCCGAAGCGGGACTGGATGCGGCCTCGATCCGCGCCTCGATCCTGCGCCGCTGGCCGCAGATGAGCGCGGCACCAGTGCAGACGGCGATCGGGTGATCGCGTCGAACAGAGCCAGCTTGGTGCGTAGCGCTAAAGCTGGCTTGTCTCTGGTGAGCCTCGCAGCTGTCTGCACCTCATCGGCCTCGGGCGCGACATCCGATTACGACCATTTGTACGCGCGCGTCTCGCATTCCTGCGATGCGCCCTATTCGCTTCAGGTCACCCTGAGCAACCCAGGCAAGAACGATATCCAAGTGATGCCGGGCGGCTTGCCCTGGTCCACGAATGCGAACCACATTCGCATCCGCGGCTATGAAGTACAGCGTGGACAAGCTGCGAAGCGCCTGCCTGTCATAAGGATCATCGACGACCCGATGCGCACCGACGGCGAGGTCATTCCCGCACGCAGTTCGTTATCGGGCGAGGTCGAATTGCGTTATTCGTTCGAGTACGTCGGCTTCGACGACTTGAGCAAGATTCCGGTCCTGATCAAGATCGATTTCCCCATGCCATCGACTTATCCCGGGCCGCCGCAGTTCGAGCACCGAGTTCACAACGTCGTCGTACACGGGCCTTCGATTGAACTGTATGTCCCCGCACGCCGCCGCTTCGGCACGCCGTGCCCGGTATTCACAGTGCTGCCAGGATCATCCGGCAAAGTAGTCGACCGCAGCCGACCTACCCCATCCAAACCGGCATCAGCACCAGCGCGCTGAGCACGCTGGCGATGGCGATGCGGGTGCTCGCGCGCGGCGCGAGCGTCATCAACAAGGTCCAGGCCAGCGCCGACAGCATCAGCGCCGCGCACCAGAATACCGGCCCCTGCGACCAGCCCCAGCCGGTAACGAACAGGGCGAAGTCGAGCACGAGCAAACACCAACCGGCCGCGCGCAGCCAACGGCCGCGGCGCGGGTCGAACGCACGCGCGAACAACTGCCGGTGATGCTTCTCGAGTCCGAGACTGAGCAGACACCAGGCCGCGACACCGAGACTGAAACCCAACCACAGCATGCGACGCTCCTCAGTGATCGGCCACGGCCGTTTCGTCGACCACGGCATCGCCACGCGCCGCGCGGCCGCGCCCCGGACGCGCCGGCGCCGGCTGGCGCGCCTTGGCGAACGAATGCCGGGCGAGCCAGGCGAAACCGAGGCACAAACCGAGCGCGGTCAGGTCGACGCCGGCCAGGGCCCAGTCGCCGCGCGCGATCGTCGCGAACACATGGCTCCGTGGCGACGTCGCCAGGTTGACCAGCGGAATCAGCGCGCAGGCGACGGCGTTGAGGGCGAAGAAATGGCCCCAGCCACGGCTGCGCACCGCCGGGATCGCGGCGTACAACGAGGCCAGGATCCAGACCGCGCAGAACACGCCGATCTCCCAGCTTGCGCGTTCCGCCGTCGTGGCCGGGATCAAGCGATTGGCGATCAACATCGCCGCGCTCGCCAGCGGCATGCCGCCGACCACGCCGAGATTCAGCGCCTGCACCAGCCCATAGCCCGACCAGCCGCCGGCTTCGGCGACCTTCTTCGCGCGCTTGGCGACCCAGACTTGCATACCGCTGGCGATCATCACGCAACCGGCCAGGCCGAGCACGAAGTACAGCCAACGCAAGGCGCTACCGCCCCACTGCGCCATGTGCAGGCCGCCGAGGAAGGTATAGGTCTTATAGCCGGACTTGAACGCGCCCGACTCGTGCAACAGCTTGCCGTCGTTGGCGTCGTAAAAGACCTGGTCGAAATTCCACGCCACCGCACGGCTGTGATCGCCGCCGAACGAGATCGTCGCGCTGGTGTCGTCCGGGTGGTGCACGCTGACCCAGGAGATCGGCTGGCCCAGGCGTTCGCGCGCGTCGGCGATCAACTTGTCGATCGGATAGATCGACTTCAGCGGCTGGTGCGTTTCCGGGCGCTCGTAACTGTCGCTGGCTTCGACATAGAACTTCTCGACGTCGCCGTCGTAGGCCGCGAGCAGCCCGGCCGGCATGTAGTTGGCGACGAAGATCGCCACGCCGGTGTAGGCGATCATCAGATGGAACGGCAGGCCGAGCACGCCGGTGAGGTTGTGGCCGTCGAGCCAGGCGCGCTGTCCGCCGCTGGCGGGGCGGAAGGTGAAAAAATCCTTGAAGATGCGCTTGTGGATCACGATGCCGGTCAGGATCGCGATCAGCATGAACATGCCGGCGATGCCGACGATGTACATGCCCCAGGTTTCCGAATGCAGGTTGTAGTGCAAGGTGAAGAAGAACTCGCCGCCGGCGGTTTCCGGTATCGCCTGGCCGGTGCTGGTGTCGATGCTGATCGCGTCGTGCGGGCCGGCGTCGTAATACACCGCCGATTGCAGCGCCGGGCTGCGCTCGCTCGGCAAGGTCACGTAATAGGCGTGCGGATGCGGCTTGGCGATGCCCTGCAGGCCTTCGATAGTCCGGCTCAGGTCGATGTTCGCGACCGGGGTCTTGCCGTGCAGCGCCGGCTGCATCCAGTGCGTCAGTTCTTTGTCGAAGCAGGCGATGGTGCCGCCGACGAAAATCACGAACAGCAGCCAGCCGATCACCAGACCGGCCCAGGTATGCAGCCAGGCCATCGCCTGCGAGAAGGTGTTCTTCATGCGCGCGGGCTCACGGTCGGGCACCGAATTCGGGGAACAACGCGGCGATGCCGTACAAGGCGATCGCCCATAGCGCCGGCGCCCAGCACGCACGCCAGGGCGTGCGCGCGGCGAAGGCGTACATCGCGACGCCGCACCAGACGAAGAAACACAGCAGGCTTGCGGTAACGACCCGATCGTTACGCCCCAGCGGCAACACCAGGGTCAGGAAGGCGGTCGAGGCGTAGGCGACGGCGTAGCCGATCGCGAAGGCGGCGAATGCGCGCACCGCGACTTCGCCGCGATAGCGCCACGACAAGGTCGGGCGTGGCTTGCGGGCGGGCACGGAAGCCGCAGGAGCGAAGGTCTGGGTCATACGCGGATCATGGCCTGGCCGGTCCCCGCGGCACTCCGGCCGGATGGATGGCGAAGCGTGCTCGGAGCGTGCTTGTAATGGGGCGAGCTGCCAGTCTAATTGGCAATGGTTCTCATTTGCAAACCACTCGCATCGCGCCGCATCCTGCCGGGCGCTCCACCCCGCCGTGCTGGCAAGTCGTGACCAAGTCATGGCCGCGCCGTGGCCGAGCGGTCGCTCGACCGAGCTTGCGAACCGGCGCAGTCGCGCACCGGCGCACAGTCCGTACAAGTCCAATACAACTCTGACCCACAGTCCGCCCCCGGGACCGGCTACGATCCCGGCTTCCGCTGAGTCCCATCCCCCGCTCAGGAGCGTCACGGATGCGTCGTGCCCTTTTTGCCGTACTGCTGTTGGCCTCCACCGCCCTCGCCCAGCCCGCTGCCCACGCCCAGCAGGCCGCGCCGCCGGCCGGCGACATCCGCGATCTCGACACCCTGGTCGTCACCGGCGAGCAGCCCGGGCCGGGCATGTGGAAGGTCGTGCGCGGCGGCCACGTGCTTTGGATCCTCGGCACCCTGAGCCCGCTGCCGAAGGACATGACCTGGCTGTCGCGCGATGTCGAAGCGGCGATCGCCGAGTCGGAGGAAGTGATCGCCCCGCCCTCGGTCAACTTCGGCACCGAGCTCGGCATGCTGCGCACGATGATGCTGATCCCGACCGCGCTGAAGGCGCGCAAGAATCCCGACGGCAAGACCTTGCAGGAAATCGTCCCGGCCGACCTCTATGCGCGCTGGCTGACGCTCAAGGCGCGCTACATCGGCCGCGACGGCGGCGTCGAGAAATGGCGGCCGATCTTCGCCGCGCAGGAACTCTACGAAGCGGCGATCCGCCAGTCCGGGATGACGCTCAAAGGCGTGGTCCAGCCGGTGGTCGAGAAGACAGCGAAGCAACATGGCGTGCCGATCGTCGAGGCCCGGGTCACGGTCAAGATCGAAGACCCGAAGGCTGCGCTCAAGGAGTTCTCGGCCAGCGCGCTCGACGACCGCGAGTGCTTCGCCAAGACCTTGTCGCGCATCGAAGGCGACCTGGAGTCGATGCGCGCACGCGGCAACGCCTGGGCGGTCGGCGACATCGCCAGCCTGCGCACCCTGCCGCAAGGCGATCAATACCGCACCTGCCTGGAAGCCCTGGCCACCACCGGCGTCGCCAAACGCCTGGGGTTCGGCGATCTGCGCGAGCGCGTCACCGCGACCTGGCTCGAACGCGCGCAAGACTCGCTGGCGAAGAACCGCAGCACCTTCGCGACCTTGCCGGTGTCGGACCTGCTCGAACGCGGCGGCCTGCTCGACCGTCTGCGCGAACAGGGCTATACCGTCGAAGATCCCTGAGCGGCAGCAATCGAACCCTTGCGCCGCCTACGCGGTCAATCGCGCAGGCGGCGCACCCGGCCTCGATGGCCGTCGACTTCGATGCGCTCGCCTTCGCTCAGCTCGCCGAGAATGCCGGGCAGGTTCGCTACCGCCGGAATGCCGAACTCGCGCGCGACGATCGCGCCGTGGGACAAGTAGCCGCCGGTCTCCATCACCAGCGCGCCGGCCTTGAGGAACAACGGCGTCCAGGCCGGATCGGTACTGGGCGCGATCAGCACATCGCCGGTTTCGAGCGCACCCGCCTCGCGCGGGTCGCGGACGATGCGCGCCCGCCCGCTGGCGCGCCCGGCGCCGATCGGCGTGCCGAACCAGGCCCCGTCCTCCGCCTCGTACACCGCCCTCGCAGTGCTCTGCGCCGCAATCGCCGCGAATTCGCCGTGTTCGACCACCACTTCGGGTTCGGCCGTCGCTGCCCAGCGCAGGCGCATCGCACGACGTTCGTCGGCGCGGGCCTTGGCATGACGTAGGCCGAGCCGGCCTTCGGCTACGGCGCACAGCTCCTCGGCGGTCAGATCGAAGACTTCGTCGGCCTGTCCGAAACCACCGTCGCTGCACAGGCGCTCGCCCAGCTTCATGGCGAGACGGCGTATCGCCTCGAAGTAAGCCATCAAGGCGCTGCGTGCGGCCTCGCGCTGGTTGCAATCGACGATGGCGCTGCGCAACAGGTGACGGATCAACGGCCGCAGCCAGGCCGGTGTGCACGCGCTCAGACGCTGCCAGGCCTGCGCCGAAATCTCGCGCTGGCGCTGTCGCAAGGCCTCGGCGTCGCGTCCGACCAGGGACGCCACCATGTCGAGCAGATAATCCGGTTGCTCGCGCCAACGCGGCTGGCGCAGATAACTCTCGGCCACCGCGCGGTGGCCGTAGCGTTCGAGAAAGCCGGCGAATTCGCGGCGGAATGCGCTGTTCTCCGGCAACTGCACCGACCACTGCCCACTGTCGCGCCCAGCGCCGCGCAGCCACGCCAATGCGGCTTCGTCTCCGGCCGCGACCTGCGCCAACGCGATCAGGTCGTAGCCTTGTTGCGCGGTCACGCTCGCCTCGCCGCCGGCCATCAACGCCGCCGTCAGCGCCTGCCCTTCGCCGGGACAACGTTTGTCGACCAGGTCGACGAGGGTGGTCAAGGTGCCGCCCGCCGAACCTTGCAGGAAGAACAGTTCGTCCGAGGCGCGCACCTGCGCGACCTGGTGGCGCAATAGCGCGGCGAGCCCGCGATTGCCCTGCGACAAGTCCTGTTCGCGCCAGGCGCGCGCCTGCTCGCGCGCACGGGCCAGGTCCGCCGCCGCGTCGCGGCGTTTCTTCAGCGAGCGCCGCATGAAGCGCAACAAACGTCCGCCGCGTTGCGCGCGTGCGCGCCACGACGGCGCCGGCACCGCAATCGTCCCCTGGCTGCCGCCGAGCAAGGCGTTGATCGCCGCGGGCGCGATGCCGTAGGCGTCATGGCCCTCCCATTGGATCAACGACGCCTCCAGATAGACCCGGCCGTGATGCAGGCTGGCGTGGGCGACGCCGGGCAGTACCCGATAACCGCCGAGTTCGTAACCGAGCGTCAACATGCGATCGGCAGCGATCGCATACAACGACCAGTCCATCGCCGACAGCGGCTCGGGCAGGATTTCCTTGGTGTTGCCGCGCGTCCACAGGCTCGGCTGCTGCGACAGCGCCGGATAGGTATGGCGCGCGCTCGCTGTGACCGGTCGTGCCTGCACGATCCAGAAACGTTCGCCATCCCAGACCCACTCGACGTCGAAGCGCGGCCGGGCGAAATCCAGCGCTGCCGCGGCATCGCGTGCAAGCGCGGCGATCTCCAGGGCGCCCGCCGCGGTCAGCACCGCGCGCTGGGCCAACTCGCGCGGGGTCTCGGCCAGTTCCGTGCCGCCGTCGGCGCGTTCGCGCGTTTGTTGGCGCTTGGCGCCGATGCGTTGCTCGATCGGCTCCAGGCCGTCGTCGATGCGCCGCACTTGCAGGCGGTATTCGTCGACGTCGGCATGACCGCCGACCAGGGCCTCGCCGAGCCCCCAATGCGCATTGATCAGCACGCGGTCGTCGCGGCCGGACAGCGGGTCGCAGGTGAAGACCACCCCGGAAGCGACCGCAGGCAACAGCGGCATGATCACCACCGCCATCGCCGTGTCGTCGGCCGCGAAGCCGAAACGTTCGCGATAAGCGACCGCTGCAGGCTCGCGCGCCGAATCCCATACCGAGACGATCGCGGTGGCGAGCGCCTGCGCGCCGCGGACGTTGAGGCAGGAGCGATGCAGGCCGGCGAACGAAGCGCGCGCCGAATCCTCCTGCGGCGCCGACGAACGCACCGCGAGTGCGCGCTCGCCCCAACCGCGGGCGTGTATTTCCTCAAGAATGGATGCCAGCAATTCCGGCGGCACCGAGCCGTCCTCGGCCCGTTCGCGGCTGGCCGCGGCAGCGATCACCAGGCCCTCCGGCACCGGCAATCCCAACGTCGCCATCCGGCCGAGTTGCCAGCCTTTGCCGCCGGCCTGCGCAGGCCCGGCCTCGGCCGCGGCCGGCCAGTCCAGCAACGCGGCGCTCATCGCGATTTCCGCACGCCGACCGGACGGCTCGCACCATGCACGAAGACATCGACGATCGCGGCGAATTCGTTTTCCAGATCGCCGTCCGCGCTCGCCAGCCAGCGCATCAGCGCGGCGAGATGCAGATGCTGCAGCAAGCTCGCCAGGTGCGCCGGCGACAAATCGTCGCGCAGTTCGCCGCGGCCCTGCCCGGCGGCGATCAAGGCCTCGAACAAACGCTCCATGCCGCTGCGTTCGCCCTCGTCGTCGCGCGCACGCGCCGCGGCGTCGACCTGCCGGAAACGGAAGCGCAGGTAATGCGGCAGATACGCGCGCCGCCCCTGGTACCACTGCGCCGAGGCCTCCAGCCAGCGCGACAGGCGCGAAACGAAGCCGGCGGGCTCGCGGACGCTGTCGCTCGGCCCCTCCATGGCGCCCATGGCCGAGGCCAGCTCGCCATGGAACTGATGCGCCAGCAAGGCCTCTTTGACCGGAAAGTGGTTGTAAAGCGTGCCCTTGGCCACGTCGGCGGCGTCGGCGATCTGCTCCATCGTCACCGCTTCGAAGCCGCGCGCCTCGAACAAACCGAACGCGGTCGCGGCGAGATGGTCGAGGGTCTGGTTGCGCTTGCGCTCGCGGCGGCCGGGCTCCGCTGCAGGTTCGCGCACGGGTTCGGGCTGCAGTCTGGGAACGGGCATGGCCTTGACCTTGGTGAACTAAGGACAATTTTATACATCGTTCAATTTTAATGACAAGCCCTGGCCGCGGCGCCAGGACGACAGGCCGGCAACCCGCCGGACGCCTCGCTCAACGACGCGAGCGCACGTCGTCCAGCACCGGCACCAGGGCCAAGGTCATCAGCAGGGCGGCGAGCGGGATCGTGGCGCTGAAACCGATCCGGCCGAACCCGACCGCCCCGGTCACGCCGCCGACGAAGAACGCGGCGACCAGAATGGCCAAGGTCCTGAGCTTGCGGGGATTCGCCGCCACCCGCGGCACGCTTTCGCTGTCGGGGGTGCGATTCCAATAGGCGAGCTTGCCGAGCTCGATGCCGAGGTCGGTGATCATGCCGGTGACGTGGGTCGTGCGGATTTCGGCGCGCGACAGTTTGGTGATCATCGCGTTCTGCAGGCCCATGATGAAACACAGCACCATCACCGTGACCGACACGAACAACAGTTGCCGCCCTTGCAGGCTGGCGCCCAGCAGACCGAACGCGAGCAAGAGGCCGGCCTCGATCAACAACGGCAGAGCGAACTCACTGTGTAGCCGGCGTCGGCGCGCCCAATTGATCAGGATCGCCGAACACGCGGCGCCGGCGAGGAAAGACAGCAAGGCGCCGAGGCCGTCGAGCATCAGGCCCAGGCTGCCGAGCGCGAGGTCGTCGGCCATCGCCGACAGGATGCCGGACATGTGCGAGGTGTATTGCTTCACCGCCAGAAAACCGCCGGCGTTGACCGCGCCGGCGACGAAGGCCAGGTAATACGCGAGGTGGCGGTCGGCGCCCGGACGGCGTTCCTTGCCGGTCAGGTTACGGAGATAAGCGACAGGCATTCGGCCCTCTGCACAACCGCGCCGGCGAATCGCGACGGCCTGCATTATCGCTCGCGCGCGGCGATGCGGCTCGTTCCGCGCCCGTCCGCCTAACTCGCCGCCCGATACTCGTCCGGCAGCGCCCGTCCGCCTAACTCGCCGCCCGATACTCGTCCGGCAGCGCATGGCGGGCGTAACTCGCCGCACCGAGCAAGCCGGCATGCGGGTGGGTGATCGCCAGCACCGGCACGGCCGCCATGACCGGCGAGAAGCGCCCCTTGTGCTCGAAGCGTTGCCTGAACCCGGAGCGTTGCAACGAGTGCAGCATCTTCGGCACCAGCCCTCCGGCCAGGAACACGCCGTCCCAGGCGCCCAGGGTCAGCACCAGGTCGCCGGCAACGGCGCCGAACACCGCGCAGAAGATGTCGATTGCGCGCAGACAGCGCGCATCGCCCTCGGCCGCCATCGCGGTGATGTCGCACGGCTGCAGCGGACCGGGATCGGTCTTGGCGATCTGGCTCAGGGCGCGATGAATGTTGACCAGGCCTGGGCCCGAGATCAGCCTTTCGTTCGACACCCGACCGAACTCCTTAGACAGATATTTGAGGATCTGGATTTCCTCCGGCGTTCCCGGCGCGAAGCTGATGTGGCCGCCTTCGGTCTCGAGCGGGTGACAGCATCCCTCGCGCACGATCAACCCACCCACGCCGAGCCCGGTGCCCGGCCCGAGCACGGCGTAGTTGCGCGCCTGTCGCGGCTCGTCGGGCCGCCAATCGGCACCACCGACGCTGACCACGTCCTCGGGCTGGAACAACCGGATCGCCATCGCCTGCGCGGTGAAATCGTTGATCAACGACAAACGCTCGAAGCCCAGCATCGCCCGGGTGCGTTCGGTGGAAATCACCCAGGGATGGTTGGTGATGCGCGCCTCTTGCCCGGCGACGCGGCCGGCGACCGCGAACACGCCGCTGCCGGCGCTCGCCTCGATCTGCGCCAGATAGTGCTGGGCCGCGTGGCCGAGCGAAGGAAAGTCGACGACCGCATACTCGCGCACGCTTTCGAGCCGCACGGCCGCCGATCGGTCCGCATCGCACAGCGCGAATCGGGCATTGGTTCCACCGATATCGGCCAGCAGGATATTCGGGGACATCAGCGCCCGCCGGCCGGTGTGAAACGGATGGCCTGCCCGCCGCCCGGCGCCAGGCGGATCGACAGCACCTCGCCCCGACGCACGTCCCGGCTCTCGCGCGCGAACGAAAAACGCTCGCCCTTCCAGTCGGCATCGGCGCCGTCGCGGTAGATCTCGGCGCGATAGGTCTTGCCGGCATCGAGGAAGTCCAGCGGCACCTTCAAGGTCCGCGCGTTCTCGTCGGAAATGCTGCCGAGGAACCAGTCGTCGCCTCCGCGTTGCTTGCGCGCCACGGTCGCGTAGTCGCCTACTTCGCCGTTGAGCACGCGCGTATCCGACCAATCCACCGCCACGTCCTTGATGAACTGGAACGCCTCCGGATAACGCTCATAGTGCTCGGGCAAGTCCGGCACCATCTGGATCGGGCTGTACAGCACGACGTACAGCGCCAGTTGCTTGGCCAGGGTGCTCTGGATCGGCATGCCCTTGGCGCCGGTCAGGCTGAGGATGCCCGGGGTGAAATCCATCGGCCCGGCGAGCAGCCGGGTGAACACCAGATTGGCTTCGTGCTCGGGGGGATTCGGCGGCTTGCCCCAGGCGTTGTACTCCATGCCGCGCGCGCCTTCGTTGGAAATCCAGTTTGGGTAGGTCCTGCGCAGGCCGGTGCTCTTGATCGGTTCGTGCGCGTTGATTGCAATCTGGTGCCTGGCCGCTTCCGATACGACCTTCAGATGGTGGCGCGCCATGTCCTGGCCTTCGTGCCAGGCGCGATGCAAGCGGCCATCGGCGCCGCGCAGTTGGATATCGCCGGCATCGGCGACATAGCCGGTCTTGACCGCGTTCACGCCCATGCGCTGATACAAGGCCAGCGCCGCCTCCAACTGCGATTCGTAACGGGCGACGTTACCGGCGGTTTCGTGATGGCCGATCAGCTGCACGCCCTTGGACTTCGCGTACGCGCTGAGCTTGGGCAGATCGAAGTCGGGATAGGAACGGGTGAAATCGAACTCGCCGCCGTCGCCGAACCAGTGCCCGTCCCAGCCCAGATTCCAACCTTCCACCAGCACGCCCTTGAAGCCGTTCTTCGCGGCGAAATCGATATGGCGGATCACGTTCTCGTCGGTCGCGCCATGGCGCAGCCCGGAGGACCAGGTCTTGCTGTCGAGATGCATCTCCCACCAGACCCCGGCGTACTTCATCGGCTTGAACCAGGACACGTCGCCGAGCTTGTTCGGCTCGTTGAGGTTGAGGATCAGGCTCGACATCGCCAGGCCACCGGCATCGTCGGCCACCTGGAGCGTACGCCACGGGGTATGGAACGGGGCCAGGCGCACGACTTTGCCCACACCTTCGCCCGGTGTCAGCACGCTCTTGAGCCGGCGACCGTCCACCCGTACCAGGTTCATGCCCGAGTAGTCGACCAGGGCCGCCTCGTGGATCGAGACATGGGTCGCGTCGGCCAACTTCGCCGTGATCGGGGTCTGGGCGAAGCCGACCGCCTCGATGGGCGTGCGGTGATACAGGTACTCCTCGCGATTCCATTCGCCCGCGGGGATCCACCAGGCGGTGCCTGCTTGAGCCAGGTTGAACTCGGTCAGTTCCTCCTCGATCACGACCGGCTCCGGCCCCTGCTCGGGGAACTCGTAACGAAACCCCAGTCCGTCTTCGTACAAGCGGAAAACCACATCGAACCTGCGTTTCGCCCCCAGGGTTTCGCCGATCGCGACGCGCAGTTCGTTGTAGCGGTTGCGCACGAACTGACGCTCGCCCCAGGGCTGCTCCCAGGTGTCGTCGTGCGGGCTCGTGCTTTTACTCACGAAGGCGAGGTTCCGCTCCAGACGCCCGCTGCCGAGCAACATGCCCAGACGCGAGTCGCCGATCAACGCGACACCCTTGCGGTCGACGCGATAACTGAGTTTGCCCTCGTCTTCGACGACGACGCTGACCTTCAGACTGCCGTCGGGCGATTGCGCCTCGGCGACGGTCGCTGCGCGCGCGGGCTCGAAGGGCGCCAACAAGCCTCCAAACAACGACAGCGCAGCCGCCATCGCGCAACGCTGCCGCCAGAATGAAACGAACACGGTTTTCATCGGAAAACTCCACTCGACGGTCAAAAGGCAACTCGCACGCCCAGCTCGAAACGCCGCGCATAGGGCTCGTAGAAGGTGGTAAAGCGCTTGTCCATCGCGTAGGCGTGCTCCTCTTCCTCGGTGATGTTGTAGATCTGCAGGAAAGCGGTGACCGCATCATTGAACTGATAGCTGCCGCTGAAGTCCAGGAAGCCCGAGGCGGCGGTGGTGGCCGGCGTGTTGACCGGCCCGCACACCGAGCAGGCGACGTACTTGTCGCGGTACGAGTACGACAGCCGCGCCGCGATCGGCCCCTTCTCGTAGATGGCCTGCAGGTTGAGGGTATTCCTCGACACGCCGTCCAGCGTGGTGGTCTTGCGCGCGCCGTTGATCGTCACCTCGGCCTTGCTGTCGACGTAGGTGTAGTTGATCTGCCCGCCAAAACCGCTGGGGAACATGTACTGGTAGGCCGCTTCCAGGCCCTTGAGTTTGGCCGTGTCGCCGTTGAGCGGCGCGGTCACCTGGAAGGTCTGGCCCAGGATCGTTTCCGGGAACAGGCCGGAGGTGATGAAGCCGTCGATGTTCTTGTAGAACGCCGCGACCGAAGCCGCCGCGCCCTCGTCGCCGTACCACTCCAGCGAGAGGTCGAAGGCATCGGAGCGGATCGCCTCCAGCTTCGGGTTGCCGTTGCGGGTCACCCGCGGCGGATAGCTGTTGATCTCGTAGTTCACGTCCACGCCGAGTTGCAGGAAGGTCGGCCGGGTGATGGCGCGGGAAGCGGCGGCGCGCAATTGCAGGTGGTCGTTGAAGCGATAAGTGAAATTGGCCGACGGCAGCCAGTCGTCGTAGTTGTGATCGACGTCGACCGGGCGCACGTCCGAGAAGGTCGGCGTGTAGTTGGTGCTGTTCGGGATCGGCACCAAGGCCAGCAGTTCCTGGGTATGCCCCTTCGAGACCAGGTCGGTACGCACATAACGCACGCCGACGTTGCCGTCCCAGCGGTCGCCGCTGAAATTGGCCTGCAGATAGGTACCGTATTGATCCTCTTCGATCTGCGACGACGAACGCTGCTGCAAGCGCGGGGCGATGGTCGCGTTGAAGTAGTCCTGCCCTCGCAACTTGATCGCCGCCGCGAACAAGGCGTTCGCGTCCAGGGCCGGCCACCGGTTGCGCCCGCCCACCAGGCCGGCGCGGTATCCGCCGTCCGGGAACGGCACGACGGCGTCGATACCGGCTTCGCCGAGGGTATCGCCGAAGCCGCAATAACCGCAGCCGCTCGGCGAAGCGTAGTACTGCTTGTCCTTCTGCCGGCTCGAGTAGAACAAGCCGCCTTCCAGGACCGCCATCACATCGCCGAAATAAGTGGTGTAGTCGAGATCCACGCGCGTCGAGAACGCCTCGTCGCGGGTCGACTCGCCCTTCGGCTCCATGAAGTGCAGGCCAATTTCGTCGTTGCCGACGTCCAGGCAGCTGCGCGCGTCCGGCAATACGCAAGTCACGCTCGGCACCGGGCTGGTCGCCTCGTAACGATAGCGGCCGCCATTGACGCCGGCGACGGTGAAATAGCTCTTGCCGCTGTTCGGGCGGTCCGCGACCGAGTAGGCCAGGTCGAACACGGCGGTCAGCTTGTCGGTCGCATGGAAGCGGGTGTTCCAGCCCAGCTGGTACAGGTCGACCTTGCGCTCCTTGCTGTCGGTGCCGATCTCGAGCGGGGTGTTGTCGAGATCGAAGGAAGTGATCAGATAGCGATTGACGCCGCCGCCGTTCCACGGCGCCAGGGTCGCATTGGCGAAGCGTCCCCAACCGTCGTTGCTGTAGAAATTGACGTTGTAGGAGTAACTGGTCTCGGGCGTGTCGTAGCGCGAATAGAACGCATCGACGGTGCTCTTCAGGCGATCGTTCGGCTCCCAGGTCAGCCCCCCAACCCAGCTCAGGCGCTCTCGGTCGCCGGTCTTGACCTGATAGGAAATGATCCCGGGGAACGCGCCGCGCCCGTCGACCCGATCGTTGCGCACGCCGTCGCCGTTGGAATCGGTGGTCTCGGTGCTGCGCGCGAAACTCTCGAACGTGTCCGAGCGCCACTTGCGCTTGTAGTAGTACAGCCCGCCGAAGACGCCGACGGTGTTGTCCTTCAAGGTGTTGCTGGCGACGAAACCCAGGCGCGGAGTCGTATCCGACGAGGCCTCGTCGTACAGACCGCTGAACGAGCCGTTGAAGTGCAACCCCGGCCGCGACATCGGGTCGAAAGTCGACAGCTCGACCAGTCCGCCGATGCTGCCTTCGATCTGCGATGCGGTCGGCGACTTGTAGACCGTCACCCGGCTCAAGGCTTCCGCCGGCATCACGTCGAAACTGAAATCGCGACCGGCGTTGTCGGTGGCGAGGACGCGGCCGTTGAAGGTGGCCAGGTTGAACTGACTGTTCAAGCCGCGGATCGAAACGAAACGGCCTTCGCCGCCGGAGGTGCGGGTGATCTGCACGCCGGTCACGCGTTGCAGCGCATCGGCGATGTTGGCGTCGGGAAACTTGCCGACGTCTTCGGCGCTAATCGTGTCGCTGATGGATTTTTCTTCCTTCTTGCGATCGGACGAACGCTCCAGGCTGCCGCGGATACCGACCACTTCGATCCTGTCCAGGTCGGTGACCTCCGGAACCGCATTCGGTTCGGTCGCTTTGCCGGCAGCGGCCTCGACGGGCGCGTTCTGCGCGTGCGCCCGCTGACTCATGGATGCGATGCCCAGCAGGCAGGCAGCGGCCAAGGCCGCCAACTTCGGTGTCTCGCTCATCGGTGTCACCTCCCGCCGCCGACATGACAGCGCTGTCATAGCGGACACTAGTGCAGAAAATTTGTGCCATGCAATTGCTGCAAACCAGTGTGTTCTTCCATGACAAAACACCTTAAAACTAAGCACATTCCTTAGATCGATGCGCCGACCCGCGAGAAACCATGCGATTGCATTCGTAACGGCTGAGACTGGCCAAGATCGATCCGCGCTCGCGCAGCAGCACAGCGCTGCAGGAATCCCGCATCGCCCTTGGTTTCTTATGCCGAATCAAACGTTTGGCCCCCAGTCGTGGTCCGTCTGGCAATTCGCGCAAGCGTCGAATCGGGGCCCGGCATCTGCGGCGGATGCGGGCGCACTCGTGCTTGCATCCGCTGCCACAACGGCCGGAGCTTGTCGGGCAAAGGACGGCCACGCTCACCGGCACACGGCGGCGAATTGCTGCAAGCGCACAATCCGCTTGCGCAAACACACACTTTGACGCAGCCGACGGACGCGCGAATGCGGCCACGGCCCGTCGCTTCGTTCGTGGGCGCGGTACAACGCAGTCGCCGGACTGCGATCGCTGCCGTCGAACCGCCGCGCTGCCCTCTCCGCGCCGCAGACTCCGTCCTTGAATCACTCCGACGATGCCGCGCCAGGGGACAAGAAATTGCGCCTGGAAGACATCGCCAAGAAGGCCGGTGTTTCGATTTCGACGGTTTCGCGCACTTCGAACGGCGGCGCGCGCGTGAATGCCGAAACCCGCCTGATGATGATCAGCCTGACCCAGCATGCCCGGCACGCCGCGCCCGGCCGCCGGCGCGCTCGCTCGATGCCGGCCAATGCCGCCAGCGACATGCTCGCGATCGGCGCGATGCGCAGGCTGAAGCGCCACGGCCTGCGCATTCCCGAGGATGTGGCGGTGGTCGGCTACGACGACGTCGAGATCTCCACCTACACCCGCCCCACACTCTCGACCGTCCGCCAAGACCCGGTCCAGGCAGGCCGCCTGTTGGTCGCAAAAGCGCTGCTCGCCCACGAGGGACAGAAGCCGACCTCCCAGCGCCTGCCTCGTGCGCGAGTCCTGCGACGCGTAGGGAATCCGCTCGAAGGGCGGCTGGCCAGGAGTTCAACCCAGGCTCGACCGTCACCCGCCCATACCCCGGCACAAAACGCGTGCGCTCGGCCGCATTCGCCATACGGCGGAGCGCGGACATGCGATAGCTCCGGCATCGTTACCCGGCAGGACGTTGAGTCTGGGAAAGGCCTTGGCCTCGAACGCCGATGAATATCGGCAGCGTCCATCCCGCTGGGATGGAGGACCGCGCGCCCTGCGTGAGGCAGCCGGTCTTTAGAATCTAGTGGTCGGGACGGCCGGATTTGAACCGACGACCCTCTGCCCCCCAGGCAGATGCGCTACCAGGCTGCGCTACGCCCCGACGTGTTGCTAGATCTTTTCCCGCGAAATCCGTTCTCGCGAAATCCGCTCTTGCGAACGGGCGGCAAGTATAGCCGTTGCCGCCGGCAATGGGGAATCGGGAGTGGAGAATCGATGGACCGCGGTGCCGCGTCCGATCCCCCACTCCCGATGCCCGAATCCCGGCGGCCCTTCAGCGGCGCAGCAGTTGCAGGACTTCTTCCAGCTCCATGCGCACTTGCTTGACGATCTGCGAGCTCAGCGCCGATTCGTCTTTCGCCGAGTCGCCTTCCAGGCGCAGGCGCGCGCCGCCGATCGTATAGCCCTGCTCGTACAGCAGGCCGCGGATCTGGCGCACCATCAACACCTCGTGGCGCTGGTAGTAGCGGCGGTTGCCGCGGCGCTTGACCGGATTGAGCGTGGGAAACTCGGTCTCCCAGTAACGCAGCACGTGCGGCTTGACGTCGCACAGCTCGCTGACCTCACCGATGGTGAAGTAGCGCTTCGCCGGGATCGGCGGAAGTTCTCGGTTACTGCCCGGGTCAAGCATGCTCGCCTCCGCTGTACGCTTCGACGCGTTCCTTCAGTTTCTGGCCCGGACGGAAGGTCACCACCGTACGCGCCGAAATCGGGATCTCCTCGCCGGTCTTCGGGTTGCGACCGGGCCGCTGGTTCTTGCGGCGCAGATCGAAATTGCCGAACCCCGACAGCTTGACCTGCCGTCCCTGCTCCAGAGCCTCGCGCAACGCATCGAAGAATGCGTCGACGAACTCCTTGGCCTCGCGCTTGTTCAGCCCGACTTCGTCGAACAACCGCTCCGCCATTTCCGCTTTCGTTAGTGCCATTTTGTCCTCTGCGCGACGCCCGGGCTGGGACCGGGGCCGCAATCGCCACACGCCTCGCGAGTACTCACGTGCGCAACCGGGCGCCGTGTTCGCGTTCCACCGCTGCCGTCACTTCGGCCACGACCGCGTCCACATCCCGATCGGTCAGGGTGCGCGATTCATCCTGCAGAATCAAGCCCATAGCGAGACTCTTGAATCCGGTTTCCACGCCCTTGCCCTGGTAGCGGTCGAACAGGACCAGCTCGCGCAGGCTGGGGCCGGCGGCCGCCTGAACGGTGGCCTGGATGGCCGACCACGCCACCGATTCGGCGACGATGAAGGCCCGATCGCGGCGCACCGAGGGGTACTTGGACAGCGCCGCGGCCCTGGGGATGGCGCGCTCGACCAGCGGCGCCAGGTCCAGCTCGAACGCGACCACGTCCTGGTCGAGGTCCAGTGCCTTGAGCAGACGCGGATGCAGCTGGCCGATCCAGCCCAGGCGGCGCTCGGCGCCGCCGTCGACCCGGTAGACATCGGCCGAGCGGCCCGGGTGGGCCCAGGGCTGCTGCGACGGACGGTAGTCCAGGCGCGCACCGGCGGCGGCGGCCAGGCTGTCGAGGTCGCCGCGCAGGTCGTGGAAACCGACCGGGCGCGCGCTGGCGCCCCATTGCTCGGCCTGGACATCGCCGCAGACCGCCGCGGCGATGCGCTGGGTTTCCAGCGGCGAAGCGGCCGGATTGGCACGGAACACGTTGCCGAGCTCGAACAGGCGCACGCGCGCCTGCTGGCGCGAGGCGTTGCGGGCCAGGGCTGCGACCAGCCCCGGCAGCAGCAGGGTGCGCATCACGCCGAGTTCGGCGCTGAGCGGGTTGGCCAGCGGCACCGCGCCCTCGCCGGCCTGCCACAGCGCCAGCCAGGCGGCGTCGACGAAGGCGTAGTTGACTGCTTCCAGATAATCGCGCGCGGCCAACTGGCGGCGCACGGTCGCGGCATCGACGCGGGTCTCGCTCGGAGCGACCAGGCGCGCGGAACCGGCCGGCAAGGTGGTCGGGATCCGGTCGTAACCGTGGATGCGGGCGATTTCCTCGATCAGGTCTTCCTCGATCGCGATATCGAAGCGTCGGCTCGGCGGCGTCACCCGCCAGCCGTCGTCGCTGGCTTCGACGGTCAGGCCGAGCGCACCGAGGATGCGCTCGACTTCGGCGTCGGCCACGGTCAGCCCCAGCACACGCGCCAGGCGCGCGCGTCGCAGCCTGACCGGTTGCGGATGCGGCAAATGCTCCGGCAGCGCCGACTCGCTCAGCGGCCCCGGGGTGCCGCCGGCGATGTCGAGGATCAGACGGGTCGCGTATTCGATGGCGATGCGCGGCAACTCGGGATCGACGCCGCGCTCGAAGCGGTGGCCGGCATCGGTGTGCAGGCCGAGCTTGCGGCCGCGGCCAATGATCGCGGCCGGGGCGAAATGCGCGGCCTCCAGGAACACGTTGCGGGTCGCATCGGTGACCCGGCTGTCGAAGCCGCCCATGATGCCGCCGAGGGCGATTACGCGCTGCGCGTCGCCGCTGCCGTCGGTGATCGCCAGGAACGACTCGTCGAGGCTCACGGTCTGGCCGTTGAGCAACTGGGTGGTCTCGCCGGCACGGGCATGGCGCACGCCGACCGGCCCCTGCAGGGTGTCGCGGTCGAAGGCATGCATGGGCTGGCCGATTTCGAGCATCACGTACTGGGTGACGTCGACCAGCAGCGAGACCGGACGCACGCCGCTGCGGCGCAGGCGCTCGGCCATCCACACCGGGGTCGGCGTGGTCGCGTCGAGGCCTTCGATCACGCGGCCGCAATAGCGCGGCACGTCGGCGCCGGCGTCGAGCTCGACCTGCAGGCTCGCGGCGATGGCGGCCTCGATCGGCGCGACCTGCAACGGGCTCACCGCACTGCTGGTGGCCGCGGCGACGTCGTAAGCGATGCCGCGCACGCTGAAGCAATCGGCGCGGTTCGGGGTCAGCTTGATCTCGATGCTGGCATCGGGCAGCGCGAGATATTGCGCCAGCGGCGTGCCGACCGGGGCGTCGGACGGCAGTTCGAGCAGGCCCGAAGCATCCGGGTCGACGCCGAGTTCCTTGGCCGAACACAACATGCCGAAGGACTCGACGCCGCGCAGCTTGGCCGCCTTGATCGCCAGGCCGCCGGGCAGCGAGGCGCCCACCGTGGCCAAGGGCGCGATCAGGCCGGCGCGCGCATTGGGCGCGCCGCAGACGATCTGCACGATGCCGTGGCCGGTATCGACCTGGCAGACCTGCAGGCGGTCGGCTTCGGGATGCTTCTCGGCGCTGACGATGCGGGCGACGACCACGCCGTCCAGCGATTCGCCCAGGGCGACGACTTCTTCGACTTCGAGGCCGATCGCGGTCAACGTCGCAGCGAGCTGCTCACGCGTGGCGGTGGTCGGCACATGCTGGCGCAGCCAGTTTTCGGAGAATTTCATGGGAGGCCGGGAATCGGGAATAGGGAATGGGGAATCGGACGGCGCTACGCGGGTCGGGGTGGGAGTGTGGGAATCGGAGCTCTCGCTCTTACGATTCCCTATTCCCCATTCCCGATTCCCGCCTCAAGCAAACTGCTTGAGAAACCTGACATCGTTCTCGAAGAAACTGCGCAGGTCGTCGACGCCGTAGCGCAGCATGGTCAGGCGCTCCACGCCCATGCCGAAGGCATAGCCGGTGTAGCGCTCCGGGTCGATGCCGACATTGCGCAGCACGTTCGGATGGACCATGCCGCAGCCCAGCACTTCCAGCCAGCGGGTGCTGCCGTCGGGCTGCTGCCAGGCGATGTCGACTTCGGCCGAGGGCTCGGTGAAGGGGAAATAGCTCGGGCGGAAGCGCATCTCGAAATCGCGCTCGAAGAACGCGCGCACGAATTCGGCCAGGGTGCCCTTGAGGTCGGCGAAGCTGGAGTGTTCGTCGATCAACAGGCCTTCGCACTGGTGGAACATCGGCGTGTGGGTCTGGTCGCTGTCGCTGCGATACACCTTGCCGAGCGCGATCATGCGCAGCGGCGGTTTGTTCTGCAGCATGTAGCGCACCTGCATGCCCGAGGTATGGGTGCGCAACAGGCGCGCGACGCCGGCCTCGTCGGGTGCGAAATAGAACGTGTCGTGCATCGCCCGCGCCGGGTGATGCGGCGGGAAGTTCAGGGCTTCGAAGTTATGCCAGTCGTCCTCGATCTCGGGACCGTCGGCGAGCTCGAAACCGAGGCGGCCGAAGATGTCCGCCATGCGCTCCATGGTGCGGCTGACCGGGTGCAGGCCGCCGCGCGCGGCGTCGACGCCGGGCAGGGTCACGTCGATGGTTTCCGACGCCAGCCGCGCATCGAGCGCGGCATCGTCGAGCGCGATCTTGCGCTCGCCCAACGCGGCGGTCAGCGCGTCGCGCGCCTTGTTGATCGCTTCGCCGGCAGCCTTGCGTTCTTCGGCCGGCAGGGTGCCGAGCTGCTTGAGCTGGGCGGTGACGCTGCCGGACTTGCCGAGCAGCGAAACGCGCAGCGCTTCGATCGCATCGGAAGACGCCGCCGCGGCGATCTCGTCCAGCGCCTGTCGGGTCAGTGCTTCGATTCCACTCATCGCCTTTCCAATCTCTTAGCGCCCGACGCGGATGTCGCCGGGCATCGTCCTCGGACCGTCGCTGCGGCGAACAACCGGACCCCGCTGGCGGTGGCGCTGTCGGGAACCGAAGCGCGGCGACCGCAAGAACGGATGGATTCGGCTTTGACCGAGCGACGAGCGGTACAGCAGCCTGCCGTTGCCGCGAACAAACCGCGGTAGCGACCGGATCGAACGACCCCGCCGGAAACCCGCCGCGGAATCCGACGATGGATCCGAAAGCAGGGCCTGGGAACGGGGCCCAGAAACGACAATGGGGAAGGACTTGCGCCCTTCCCCATGCCTTAACCTTGTGCCCACGTCGCGAACCTCGTGCATCGGCACTCGGCTCGGACGGGGAATGAAGCAGGTTACGCCGCGAGCGCGCTCTTCGCCTTTTCGGCCAGCGCCGCAAAACCCTTCGCGTCGTGCACGGCGATATCCGCCAGCACCTTACGGTCGAGGGTGATGCCGGCCTTCAGCATGCCGTTGATGAAACGGCTGTAGCTCAAGCCGTTGATGCGGGCCGCCGCATTGATGCGGGTGATCCACAGCGAACGGAAATTGCGCTTCTTCTGCTTACGACCGATGTAGGCGTACTGCAGAGCCTTCGTGACCGCCTGCTTGGCGACGCGGAAGACCTTGCGGCGGGCGTTGTAGTAGCCCTTGGCCTGCTTCAGGATTTTCTTGTGACGGGCTCGTGCCGTTACACCACGCTTAACTCGTGCCATTTTCTATTCTCCTCACAAATACGGAAGCATGCGGTCCAGACGGCCAGCGTCCTCGGCACGAACGTGGTTCGTCTGCCGCAGGTTGCGCTTACGCTTGGTCGCTTTCTTGGTGAGGATGTGGCTCTTGTTGGCGTGGCCGCACTTGTACTTGCCGGAAGCGGTCTTCCGGAAGCGCTTGGCTGCCGCCCGATTGGTCTTGATCTTGGGCATTGCGATGTCCTTTCGGAGGTTTATGTCACTGGCCTGGGCGGTGGCACCGATGCGCGCAATGCGCTGGCCACTCTTTCCGTCCTGCCCTTGCCGGCTTGTAAGTCGTTGATCTGAAACGAATCTACGACAGGTCCGTGATGCTGCATACAACAACCCCGGCGAACCGGGCCGCATAGTATGCGCGAGGCCGGAAGCTTACGCAAATCAGCGGCTTACGAGGCTCGGTTCGCGGCCGGGCCGGCAGGCCGGCGATGCCTGGCCACAGGGCCGGGACGGGGCCCGGCCAGGGCCGAATGCGCGAAACCTCCGCGCCGGCCCGCGGCCCGATCTTCGATGCGGCCGTCGATGCGGGCCGTCGTGCGGCGAGCGCCGCAGCCGCTGTGCGGGGGCGATCGACACGGTTCGCAGCGCCGGTTCGCGGCGCTACGAAGAAGGGCCGCTTTCGCGGCCCTGTGCAGGCTTACTGCTTTTTCTTCGGCGCGATCATCATGACCATCTGCCGCCCTTCCAGTCGCGGACGCGACTCGACGACGATGTCCTCGCCCAGGTCGGCCTCGATCCGGGCCGCCATCTCGCGACCGAGTTCCTGATGGCTCATCTCGCGGCCACGGAAACGGATGTTGACCTTGACCTTGTCGCCCTCTTCCAGAAAACGGCGCATGTTGCGCAGCTTGATCTGGTAGTCGCCTTCGTCGGTCACCGGACGGAACTTGAGTTCCTTGATTTCGACCTGCTTCTGCTTCTTTTTGGCCGCATTGGCCTTCTTCTGCAGTTCGAACTTGTACTTGCCGAAGTCCATGATGCGGCAGACCGGCGGATCGGCATTCGGCTGAATCTCGACAAGATCCAGCGCCTCGTCCTCGGCCATGCGCAAGGCTTCGTCGCGCGTAAGCACGCCGATCATTTCGCCATCGCTGCCGATCACGCGTACGCGCGGTACGCGGATCTCGTTGTTCTTACGATTCGGCTTCTCGGGGGTACTGATTGTTGCAATCTCCAAAGTGGATACGCTGTTTGCGCATCGGGCCGTCCCGGGCTCGGACCGGGACGGGATCTGTACGAGCTGCGCGCGGTTAGCCGACGTTCTCGCCGTTCAAACGCGAAGCGAACTCGGCGACGGTCATCGTCCCCAGGTCCTCCCCACCCCGCGTACGCACCGCAATCATGCCATTGTCCTTCTCGCGGTCGCCGGCCACAAGCAGGTACGGCACGCGCTGCAGCGTGTGCTCGCGAATCTTATAGCCGATCTTTTCGTTCCGCAAATCCGACTGGACCCGGAACCCTTGATTTGCAAGGAGTTTCCGGACTTCGTCCACATAATCGGCCTGGGCGTCGGTGATGTTCATCACGGTGGCCTGAACCGGGGCCAGCCAGGCCGGGAACTGGCCGGCGTGGTGCTCGATCAGGATGCCGATGAAACGCTCCATCGAGCCGACGATGGCCCGGTGCAGCATGACCGGGGTGCGGCGCTGGCTGTTCTCGTCGACGTATTCCGCGCCCAGCCGGCCCGGCATCATGAAGTCGACCTGCATCGTGCCCAGCTGCCAGGTCCGGCCGATCGCGTCCTTGAGGTGGTATTCGATCTTGGGGCCGTAGAAGGCGCCCTCGCCCAGCAGTTCCTGCCATTCGACCCCGCAGGCGCCCAGGGCGCTGCGCAGGGCCGCCTCGGCCTTGTCCCAGGTGGCGTCGTCGCCCAGGCGCGAGTCCGGGCGCAGGGCGATCTTGATCTGGATGTCCTCGAAGCCGAAATCGCCGTACACCGCCAGGGCCTGGCGGTGGAACGCGGTGACCTCGGACTCGATCTGGTCTTCCAGGCAGAACACGTGGCCGTCGTCCTGGGTGAAGCCGCGCACGCGCAGGATGCCGTGCAGCGCGCCGGAGGGCTCGTTGCGATGGCAGGAGCCGAACTCGCCGTAGCGGATCGGCAGGTCGCGGTAGCTGTGCAGGCCCTGGTTGAACACCTGGACGTGGCCCGGGCAGTTCATCGGCTTGACCGCGTAGGTGCGCTTCTCCGACTCGGTGAAGAACATGTTCTCCTTGTAGTTGTCCCAGTGGCCGGACTTCTGCCACAGCGACACGTCGAGGATCTGCGGGCAACGCACTTCGCCGTAGCCGCTGTCGCGGTAGACGCGGCGCATGTACTGCTCGACGACCTGCCAGATCGACCAGCCCTTCGGGTGCCAGAACACCAGGCCCGGCGCCTCTTCCTGCAGGTGGAACAGGTCCTGCTGCTTGCCGATGCGGCGGTGGTCGCGCTTCTCGGCTTCCTCGATACGCTGGATGTAGGCCGCCAGCTGCTTCTTGTCGGCCCAGGCAGTGCCGTAGACGCGCTGCAACTGCTCGTTCTTGGAGTCGCCGCGCCAGTACGCGCCGGAAATGCGGGTCAGCTTGAAGGCCTTGAGGAAACGCGTGTTCGGCACGTGCGGGCCGCGGCACATGTCGACGTATTCCTCGTGGTAGTACAGGCCCATCGCCTGCTCGTCGGGCATGTCCTCGACCAGGCGCAGCTTGTAGTCCTCGCCGCGCGACTGGAACACCGAGATGACCTCCTCGCGCGGCGTGACCTTCTTGATCACGTCGTAATCCTTGTCGATCAGCTGGACCATGCGCTGCTCGATCGCGGCCAGGTCCTCGGGCGTGAACGGACGCTCGTACCAGATGTCGTAATAGAAGCCTTCGTCGATGACCGGGCCGATCACCATCTTGGCGGTCGGGTACAGCTGCTTGACCGCGTGCCCGACCAGGTGGGCGCAGGAATGGCGGATGATCTCGACGCCTTCCGGGTCCTTGGGGGTGATGATGCGCAGCTTGGCGTCGTGATCGATGCGGTCGCTGGCGTCGACCAACTTGCCGTCGACCTCGCCGGCCACGGTGGCCTTGGCCAGGCCGGCGCCGATCGAGGCGGCGACGTCCATGACGGACACGGGATGTTCGAATTCGCGGCGGCTGCCGTCGGGGAGCGTAATGGCGATCATGGCGGGGTCTTCGTAGGCTCGAGCGTTGGTGAGTGACCGCCCCAGCCGGCAGCGCCCCTTGCGAGGGCGGATCTGCGGCGGCGGCAGCGACCCGGAATCGGGAGTCGGTGCGAAACAAACAGCGGGGAGCGGCGAAACCGGTGGGATCGCCCGACGGGCAACCCCGGATCGGGCAGCGCCAGTGGAGACGCCGACAAGCCGGCGGCAAGAAAAAAGCGCCACGAAGGCGCCTGCATCTGCGGGGCCTCGGGCGATTCAGCGATGGGCGCGGGTAGTGTCCATGTCGCACGCTAGGCCGGCGGTTCGCGCGGGCCACCTCGGGTTCGGGAACGGCCCAGTGCCGATCCAGACAGCAATAGTTGGGGACGCGGGCAGCCAAGTCAACGGCGACAGGCCGGCCGGCTCAGCAGATCCGAGCCCAGCCGGGCCGGCGCCGGTGAATCAACGCCGGGAATCCTGCCACTGCTCCGCGAAGCGGCGTGCCGCCGTGGAGGAAATATGGTCGTCGTCCCAATACAGCGAGAACCCGTCTCGCAGGACGCCGCAGGACTCTGCGCTGCAGAAGTAGGCCTCCGGGTCGACCACCTGCACGTTCGGGTAAGTCGCCGCCACGGCATAGAGCAACCTGCGCGACCGCTTGGTGCGCGCCGCATAGTGCGCCCTGGGTTCGGCGCAGGATTGCAGCTTGCCGAGATCGATGCACTGCTGCGCGCGTGCGGCGAGCTCGGGAGTCGGGCCCATGATCAAAACGCGCTCGGCCAGCCCGCTCGCGATCGCCATGGTTTTCATGAACGCGCTCTCGAATTCCGCCGCGCGCGCATCGCCGAGGAACGACGACCATCGCGCGGCGACGATCAACGTGTGCGGCCGGGACCGCCCGAGATACGCCAGCGCCATTCGATTCGAGGCCTCGCAAGCCGGCGCCTTCGACTCGTATCCCTTGACGCCGGCGAACCCCAATGCCGGACCGCAAGAATCGCGAGTGATGTTGATGGCGGCGCGATCGGCGATCTCCCAGGCGAACGGCTGCCATGCCAAGGCATGAGAATCGCCCCATATCACCGTATCGATCGCCTCGCCGGACGAGGCGCACACCGGATCGGGAGCCGCCGGCACCGGCGACGAACTGCTGGCATGGCAAGTCGCCATATTCTCGGGGCGGTCGCGCGACGCGCGCGCACCGGCGCCCTTGCCGTTATCGATATAGCCGACTAACCCTAATAGCCCCATGGCGAGCGCGGCCGATATCGCAGTACCTGCACTAATCGTCCGGACCGGGCCGGCGCCGACCATGCCGCGAAAGGGCCGTTCGATCCAGCGATAACTGAGCCAGGCCAAGACGATGGCGGCGAAGACCAGCCCTGCCTTCAGCTCGGGCGACATCGCTCCGATGCTTCCAGCCTTGGCGATCGCCAACAACGGCCAATGCCACAGGTACAGCGAATACGAGATCAAGCCGACGAATACCATCGGGCGTGCGCGCAACAGGGCACCCGCAGCCCCCAAACGGCCATCGACATGGATGCTCCACAGGATCAAGGCTGCGCCGGCGACGGCGGGCAGCGCGCCGAGCCCAGGGAAGCGCCCCGGCAGAAACGCCACGAACAACGAGATCACCGCCAGGGCCACGCCCGCGTAACAGGCAAGCAGCGCTCCCCTGCCCGTTCGCATCGGCGACATCGCGACCAGACCGCCGGCCGCCAGCTCCCAGAATCGCGTCGGCATCTGATAGAAGGCCGCGTCGTTGCCGGCGCCGATGAGGCGCTCGGCCGCGACCAAGGAGGCCGTCGCCAGGCACAAGGTCAGTGCGATCATCCACGGCCGCCGCAGCCGCAGCAGGCCCAGCAACAGCAGCGGCCAAAGCAGGTAGAACTGCTCCTCCACGCCCAGCGACCACAAATGCAGCAAAGGCATGGCGCCGGAGTCGGCGTCGAAGTAGCCGCCGGTTCGCGACTGGAAGAAGAAATTCCCGACGAAGAGCAAGCTGGCCGCGCCCGATTGCGCCACGGTGCGCTGATCGTCCGGAGATGGCACATACAGCGCCGTCGCGACGACGGTCGCGATGCATACGACGATCAGCGCCGGCAGCAGCCGCCGCGCTCTGCGCGCATAGAATCCGAGAAAGTCCAGGCGCTTCCGCTCGTCCCATTCGCGCAACAACAGGCGGGTGATCAGGTAACCCGATATCGCGAAAAAGATATCGACTCCGACGAAGCCGTTGTCGAGCAGCGGCACCCCGGCGTGATAGAGCACTACGCCGATCACCGCGATCGCACGCAGACCATCGATTTCCGGACGATAGGCCGGCATGCCCGGACCCGGATGGCGATCCGCTCTCATACCCATCAGTTCGTCGAATTCGCCATGACCAGCCCCGCCCCGGACCGCGCCGGAGCTCCCGAGTTTCGCGATTGCCACGGCCAGACCGGCCGGCCGGATTCCCCATGAGCCACGCGGCAATGCGTGGCGCACACATCCTATCGCCGCACGCCCGGCCGCGCCCAAAAACAGAAAGGCCCGGCTTGCGCCGGGCCTTTCGTCACCGAATTGGTGGGCGGTACAGGGTTCGAACCTGTGACCCCTACCATGTCAAGGTAGTGCTCTACCGCTGAGCTAACCGCCCGTCGCCGTATTGCCCGAAACCTTCTGCAAACTCCCCGGCGAGGGGCGCGCAGTGTAGCCCAGCCTGCGACGGCGAGCAACCGTTTTTCGTTTCGGCCGAGCAGGCCGCCCTCATGCCGCGAACCCGGCGTCCTTGAGCCGGCGCAACTGGTCGCGCACCGCCGCGGCCTCCTCGAACTCCAGATCGCGGGCGTGCTGGTACATCTGCTGCTCCAGGGCCTTGATCCGGGCGGCGAACTGGGACGGGCTGAGCGCGGCGTAATCGGCGGCCTCGTCGGCGACCTTGCGCCCCTTGCCGCGGGCTTTGAGGCCGTCCGGATCGACGCGCGCGCCTTCCATGACGTCGACGATGGTCCTGCTGACCGACTTTGGGGTGATGCCGTGCTCGGTGTTGTACTCGACCTGCTTGTGGCGACGGCGGTCGGTCTCCTCGATCGCCTTCTGCATCGAGTTGGTGACGCGATCGGCGTACAGGATCGCCTTGCCGCGCAGGTTGCGCGCGGCGCGGCCGATGGTCTGGATCAGCGAACCGGCCGAACGCAGGAAGCCTTCCTTGTCCGCGTCGAGGATCGCTACCAGCGATACCTCGGGCATGTCCAAGCCCTCGCGCAGCAGGTTGATGCCGACCAGCACGTCGAACTTGCCCAGGCGCAGGTCGCGGATGATCTCGACGCGCTCGACGGTGTCGATATCCGAATGCAGGTAGCGCACCTTGACCCCGTGCTCGGCGAGATACTCGGTGAGGTTCTCCGACATCCGCTTGGTCAGGGTGGTGATCAGCACGCGGTCGCCCATCGCGACCCGCTCGCGAATCTCGCCGAGCACGTCGTCGACCTGGGTCGCGACCGGGCGGATCTCGACCTGGGGATCGATCAAGCCGGTCGGGCGCACGACCAGTTCGGTCACCTGCCCTTCCGACTTGCGCAGCTCGTACGGCCCCGGCGTCGCCGAGACGAAGATCGAGCGCGGCGAGCGGCCTTCCCACTCTTCGAACTTCAAGGGCCGATTGTCGAGCGCCGACGGCAGGCGGAAACCGAACTCGACCAGGGTTTCCTTGCGCGAGCGGTCGCCTTTATACATCGCGCCGATCTGCGGAATGGTCACGTGGGACTCGTCGATGACCAGCAGAGCGTCCGGCGGCAGATAATCGAACAGGCACGGCGGCGGTTCGCCCGGCATGTGCCCGCTCAAGTGCCGCGAGTAGTTCTCGATGCCGTTGCAATAGCCGACCTCGGCCAGCATCTCCAGGTCGAACTGGGTGCGCTGGGCCAAGCGCTGGGCTTCGACCAACCGGTTCTGGGCGTAGAGCAGCTCCAGCCGTTCGCGCAGCTCGTCCTTGATCGTTTCGATCGCATCGAGCACCGTGCGCCGCGTCGTCACGTAATGCGAGCCGGGATAGATCGTGTACCGCGGGACCTTGCTCAAGGTTTCGCCGGTCAGCGGGTCGAATAGGGTCAGGTTCTCGATCTCGCCGTCGAACAGCTCGACCCGCAGGGCCTCCGAGTCGCTTTCGGCCGGGTGCACGTCGATGACCTCGCCGCGCACGCGGTAGGTCGCACGGCGCAACTCGGTGTCGTTGCGGGTGTACTGCATTTCGGTGAGGCGACGGATCAGCTCGCGCTGGTCGATACGCTCGCCACGGACCATGTGCAGGACCATGCGGAAGTATTCGTTCGGGTCGCCGAGGCCGTAGATCGCCGACACGGTGCAGACGATGATCGCGTCGCGCCGCTCGAGCAGGGCCTTGGTCGCCGACAGACGCATCTGCTCGATGTGCTCGTTGACCGAGCTGTCCTTCTCGATGAAGGTGTCGCTCGAGGGCACGTAGGCCTCGGGCTGGTAGTAATCGTAGTAGCTGACGAAGTACTCGACCGCGTTGTGCGGAAAGAACGCCTTGAACTCGCCGTACAGCTGCGCGGCGAGGGTCTTGTTCGGGGCCATGACCAGGGTCGGCTTCTGCACCGCCTGGATCACGTTGGCGACCGTATAGGTCTTGCCCGAGCCGGTCACGCCGAGCAGGGTCTGCTGGGCCAGGCCGTTGTCGAACCCCTGGATCAGGCGCTCGATGGCCTGCGGCTGATCGCCCGCGGGCGAATAAGGCGCGACCAGCTGGAAACCGGGGGACTGCTGACTGTCGTCCATCATGCGACCCGAGCGTTGCGAGTCGTCCAGTTTAGCCAAGTCGGTCGCAGCGGGTGCGACCGGTGCCCCCAACGGCGAAGGCCCGCTCCAGGAGCGGGCCTTCGAGGGCGTCCGAACTACCGGCACTCGAAGATCAATTCAGGTTCCAGCATTCTTTCCGCGGAGCATCGTTTGGCGTTTTCACACCGGTATTGGTAAGCCCGAGTGTGCCGCACTTGTCCTTGTCCTGGCCGGTACTGGCGCTCGGCACGGCCTGTAAGCTGAATGCACTGGCGCTGGGCGCCCCGTTCAAAGAAATCGTGTATTGGGGCGTATCCGCCCCTTGTGGAGACTTGGTCGGTGCGCCGATCACGGCCAAATCCGCTCCGACATAGGTATTTCGCATCGTGTAGAAACGTTCCATTGCCTGAGCCGCTTCGGCCAAGTCGGCCTTGGCTTGGCCGCGACGGCTCTTGCGCACGCTGTCCTGATAGGCCGGCACCGCGATGCCGGCCAGGATGGCGACGATGGCCACCACGACCATCAACTCGATCAGCGTGAAACCCCGCTGCAGGCGCTGTGCCGCTTTCGCAAACTGCTGCTTCATGTCGGTTCCTCGTTATCGGATCTGGCGCCAGGACTGGCGGCCGCAGGGTCGGGGCAGATAGATAGGCTGTGACCCGGAGGTCTGCACCATCACCGAGCACTTCGAAGCAACCGCTTGAGCGATCTGCTCGTCGGTCGCAGTAACCGGCAGGATATCGGTCTTAGGCGTCGCCACCACTGCGATGTCCTTGACCGGCGCCGAACCCTTGCCGCTCGCCTGGCCCTTCAGCTTGACCGCGCCGACCTTGTCGCCGAAACGATTGCCAGTCGCCGAGCCGACGCGCGCATTGGCCAAACCGCCCGCGCCGCTGAGTGCATCCAAGCCGTACAGCCAGTTGTTGCCGTCGGTCGAACAACCGTCGGCGCTGTTCGGATCGTAGGTCGGGAAGAACAAGATGCCGTTCTGCAGGCGTGGATTGCCAATGAAGCGCTCGCCTTTCGCGACCGGATTGCCGGTGCCCGCGCTGTCCACGCCGAGATTGATGTACCACCCCTTCTTGGTGGCATCCAGACGACTGTCCGTCATATAGCGCAGCATCGCACCAGAGGAGTCCCTCTCCTCTTTGATGAACTGCGCCTGCAATTCGCTGCGGCCGGCGACGACCGCGCCCCGGTCGATAATGCCGTAAACGCTCTGCATCGCCTTGTCGCTGGGGTCGTCGCTGAACGAGAAGCTGCCGGTACCGAACAGCACCATGACGTCGTTGCCGACCGTGGTGACTTCGAGGCCGCCGAGGATCGGCTGGCGCAAGGCATAGTCGTCCTTGTAGCGCGCGATGAACAGCGGCTTGCCGCCGAGGGCGACCGAATTGTCGCGCAGGTCGAACTTCCAGACCGCACCGTTGAGATCGCCGGCATACACGGTGTCTGCGAAACCGTCGCGAACCTGAGTGGTACCGGTACCTTGATAGCGGTCGATCACGACGACATTGCCGAGACCATTCTTAGTCCGGGTCGGCAGGGTACCGCTGGTCTCGGTGGCGGTGATCCGGGTCACCTTGCCGTCGGCGATGTCGACCAGGAACAGCACGGCCTTGCCGTTGACGCTGTCGTAACCGTTGCCGAAGATCGCCTTCCACTTGATCGCACCGCCGGCTTCCTTGACCGGCACGATCGCGATCTTGCCGAGCACGCTGCCGATGTCCTTGCCGCCGTTGGCGTCGCTAACCTTGTCGTTGATCTCCCACAGCACGTTCAAGGAGGTCTGGTTCGTCACATCCAGTGCGAACACGCCACGGCCACCGGCGCCGACACTGGCTGCCACCACGGTCTTCCAGGCACTGCCGTCGTGCGCGTCGGATACCGTCACCAGGCCGTCGACGTAGTAACGGTGCTGGAACACCTGGTCGTTACGGTCCGCGGCGACATAAGGGAACAACAGATTGCCCATATGGCCCACCGACGTAGCCGGGATGTAGGCGAAAGCCTCCTTACCGTTGGAACCGTCGAAAGCGTGGAACATGCCGTCGTTCGCGCCGACATAGACGAACGGCTCGCGAGTGCTGGTGCGCTTGGTCGTCAAATAATTGGCGTAGTTCAGCACGTCGCCGGTCGCACCGTCCGCGCTGCGCAAGCCGCGATAACCGTAATCGTCGCCCTTCGCGGAGATAATCGGAGTCGAATTGACGATGTCGCCGAGCAGGGTCGTACGCTTGCGCAACTTGCCGCCGTCATTGGCCCTGTCGCCGCGCAGGTAGGCCACCGCCTCGGCGCCGGTCACGCCGCCGACGATACGGTTGAACTTGCCCGCACAATTCTGCAATGCATCGGCGCACAACGCGGTCTGTACCGCGGCATCGGTAGCGCCCAATGCGGACGCGGCGAAATCGACTACGGTCGGCTTGACGTTGCCGCCCGCGGTCGTTCCGAACCTGACCGTACGACCCGCCGAATTGATCTGACTGGCAGCTTCCCACTTGGTGGTGAAGGTGATGGTGCCGGTGATGGGATTGTTCTGCGCGGTATACGCGGTCAAGCGGCTGAACCAGTCGGTGCCGCTGTTCGCCGACTCATAAGTCGGTTCGACCGATAAGGTATTGCTACCGACACGGGAACCGCTCAGACCGATCGTGCCCGAAGGCGTCGCGCCGCCGCCGACCGAAGCCAGGATCTCGCGCATGGCCGAGGTAATGTCGGCGGGGGTGCTGGCATTGATAAATTTGCCACGCGCGTTCATCGTCGCATGCCAGATCTCGTCCACGGTGCTCGGGGCGTCGTTCTGATAGGCGCGCCAGGCAGGGTATCCGGCCGGCGTGTACGGATCCGGCGTGTTCGTGACCGGGTTGTAGGTCTTCCCGTAGATGTCGCCCTTGGCGCCAAGCGTGATCCCATAGAAATTCATGTGGGGATCGGTACGACAATCGAGCTTGGGATCGTTCGGCGTGGTCTTGCAGGCCTCAGGCACCGGCACCATGCCCAAGCCCAAATCGCTGCGCAACCTTGCTTTGTAATACTTGGCCGCGATATCCGCCAGCGTATCGGCGTGGCCGTCGGCGAGCGGCGCCGGCATATCGGCATCCAGACTACCTACGCTCGGGCCGCCGTCGTTGCTGTAGCCGTCGGTGAACAGCATGCCAGCATTGATCTGGCAGCCGAACCTGATCGGAGCCTTGTCCTTGAGGGGATTGTCCGGGTCTTGCGGGTCCCGCTCCTTTCCGCGCATGAATTGCTCGCCGATATGCTGGACAGCCCAACGGTTCGGCGTATTACCGTCCGCCTTCAAGGTCAACAAATCGGTCGTATAGAGCGCCGCCTTATCCGTCGCGACCGACATATCGCGCATGGTGACTTTCGGATAGTTTCGCGTATCCAGATCGCTGTTGATCGTGAACATGCCGACGCGCATCTTCTCGGTCCTCTCGAGAGATTGCGTCATTGCGGCTTTCATCGCGCGATTGCGGTTGCCGTAGAAACTGAACCAATTGGCGAAGTTCTGCAGCGCCGCGTCGAACTTGGTCTGAGAAGAGAAATTATCTTTATGGATCTTATAGCGGTACAGGCTGCACCCACTACCGCAAGCATTCACCGCCTCTGGAGCAGCGCCGGTATAACCCCACGCGGCACCGGCCGTAGCAGACTTGAGATAAACCACCGCCGGGTAATACTCCATCGCAACTTCGCAGTTGCCGGTCATGGTCAACGCCGAATTCAACGTGCGCCACGCCCCTCCGCCGGTCAGCCCGCCGCAGTTATTGTCCTGCCAGGTCCGATAGACCGTGCCAGTAGGCAAGGTCGTGCCTCGCGGAATATAGAAGTAATCGTCGCGGGTCGCGTTCGAACGCCAATTCGAGGCAAGACTGATCGTCGGGCTGGCGAGGTCGGGATCGACACGGGTAGCGGCCGTACTGGCCTGCGGATAGTCGACGATCTCATTGGCGCCGTTTGGCCGCTTCCAAGGCGTATAGGTCACCAGCGGATTGAAGTAGGCAGGATTGACGTCCGGCGAACGTGCAAAACCGAAGTTATCGATCGGCGCGATCGCGCGGCGTTCGGCGGTACCGATGCGGTAGCCGGCCGACGGGATGTTGTGGTGGAAATTGTCGAGGTCGAAGCTATCGCTCTGAGTGCGCGGGCGGGCGCTGGCCCCGGTGCCGATGAAATAGCCGTTGGTCGCCGCCGCATCGTTCTCCCAGAACGCCGCGCCGTCCTTGCCCGGGAACAGGGTCTGGAACCTCATCGAGCCCGAATCGTCGACCGCCATGATGAAGGCCGGCGGCACCGTGATCGAAGAATTCAACGGCACCTGTGCCAGCGAGCCGCCGGCCTGGATGGCGTTGGCGTTGTAGAGCCAGTAGCCGCCGCCGGCAAGCGCCAGCACGAGCGGAACGGCGATGTATACGCGCGGGGAAGTCATGGCGATACCCTCAGGGCACGAAAATGGTGTCGATGACGGCGTCCGAACCCGGATTAGCGCCGCGATCCACGGCGTAGGCCGTGACTTGGAAAATCAGATTGGTATTTTCGCTGATCGGTGCGGTGCCCATGCCGATGCCGGTGCCGCCGGAGACGCACTCGTCGATGCGACGGGTATAGCTGAGCTTGGCCGGCAGCGGGTTGGCGTACTTGAGCGTCTCCGCCCACGCCGAGGGGTCGAAGCCGGCGGTGCAGACCGATTCGTCCAACTCGATGGACTCGCCGCCGCCGCTCTGCACCTGGCGCTGCAGGTCGCTCTCTTTGCCGCGCGCACGGCCCTCGGCGTTCTGGAACGCCATATTGGTCGAGCGATAGCTGGCGGTCATGCGCTCCTGCAGTCCGGTAACCTGCATTGCGGTGATGCCGATCAACGCGAGCAGGATCAGCATGATCAAGGCTACGTACAGCACCGCGCCCCGCTGAGTGCGGGCCCCGGTAAACGGTCGAGGACGGATCGTATTCATGGCGGGCCTCAATTTCCGTACAGCCGATTGCGCAAGGCGATATTGGTTTCGTACACGGTGCGGTAGCGCTGGTCGTTCGGCAATGTCAGCTGGGTACCGAGCGAGCGCGGCGCGGTCGTGCGTTGCTGCGCCGAAGCCGGGTCGGTGCTGCGGATCAACAGGCCGACCTGCATCCCGCCGACACGCTGCCAGCCGCCGCTGCTGTCGCTGGCCGGCAAGAGTCCCGCCGCCGTACGGACGCCGTCGATGACGCCGGTCGGAGGCTGCGCCGGATCGGTAATCGCGTCCTGCGCAAACAGCAACTGCATGTTCTCGACGCTCTCGACGATTTCCTCCGCGATACCGCCGTCCAGCGATACCGCCGCGGCACCCGGGGCCGCGTTGAAGCGGGCCCGGAACAAGGTCGGTTCCTTCATACCATCGGGCCGAACCTTCAAGCCGATGTAGTAGACGAGGCTCTCGGCGCGATACAGACGCGCCTGGCCGGAAGCGAACGTATCCGACCCGTCGAAACTGATTTGATTGACGCCGCTGCTGCCCACGGTAACGACCTTGGCGCCGGTAACGTCGGCGAGCGCACTGGCTTGGAACAGCACCACCGACCGACAGTCTGCGATGCCGAACAAACCGGGATTTTCGACGGCCTTCGTCAGCACGCCCCATTGTGTCGAATTGACTCGGATGGTCGCGGGATTACCGGTGGTAAAGCCCGTGACCTCGGCGCTCTCGGGCGACAAGAAACGCAGCACCAGGATATCGCTGCCGCGGATCGGCTTCGGGTTCAAGGCGGCAAAAAACTGACTCTCCACTGTGGGCACCCAGTCACCAGCGCTGCCTTCGACCGGGTTAGCCGACAGATTCAAGGTATCCGTGGGCCCACTATTGGCAGCTTCGTACCCACGTACCGAGTAATCGAAACGCAGCGGCAGGCGATCGACGGGGACAGTCGTGTAATTGCTGCGATCGCTGAGGAACAGTTCCCCAAACATCCCGTTTCCGGCATAGAAGTGCGCCTGATCGGAGACACAGCCGAAATGCCCGCTCATGCGCGCATCGCGCTGCAGCGCATCGATCGCGAAACGCGAGCTTTCCTGGGCTCGTGCCAGGCCCTGCGCCATCTGGTAGGAGGCGCGAGAGGCCGAGAAGATCTCCACCAGACCTAGCATCAGCAGGCCGCTCAGCAGCAAAGCCACCATCAGCTCGATCAGCGACAAACCCAGTTGCGGTCGACGGCTCACAGTGCGCTCTCCATCAGGAATTCGGTTCCAGTGCCGCTGACGCCTCTCCAACGCTTGTCGTCGTCCCAAGTTATTAAGATGCTGACGGTCTTGTCGGGGTTGACTTGAACGACCGCCTTGCCGCTCTCGCCCAAGGCCTCGCGCATCCGGCAAGTGAAGGCCGCCTTGCGGTCGTCCGGCGTCACCTTATTGATTTTGGCGCAACTCGCGTTCGCGGTCGCCGACGAAGCGAGGTAGGTCCCGCTGTATTTGGCCGCCAGCAGGCGGTTCGAACGGATATCGTCGAGCAGATCGCTGGAGAGGTTGGTCGCGATGGTGCGCTGGTTTGCGCTCTGCGATAGGCGCAGATTGGTCGTTTGCAGCATCGCCAGGCCGAGCAAGCCCAATCCCAGCACAAGTACTGCGATCAGGACCTCGATCAGACTGAGGCCGCGCTGCGCCCTCACGGACGTCATGCCGGGCGAAAGTCGACGGCTCATGGGCAATACCCCTTGGTCACGCTGACGCGGCCGATGCGGTTGATGTCGAACGAACGCACGTTGCCGGCGCCGACCTTGCAGGTGGCCGCCTTCATGCTGAAAGCAAAATTGGAAACAACCGCGCCGGTGGGCTTCTTTTCGATCGCGCGCCCGCGGTCGTCGAAACCGATCGCGCTGATGGTGCCCATGCTGAGAGCGATTCCTTCCTGCGGCTCGATCACGCGCTTGATTTCCGCCGTGGTGCGCGCGCCGTTGCCGTCCTCGTCGGTCCACACCAGCATGCCGTCGGCCCAGCTCGTCCCGCAATCGGTCCTGGTGTCGTTGCTCGGGCAAACCCAGGATTGACTCTTGCTGCGCACAGCCTCCGCGCGGGCAAGATTGATCGTCGCCAGCATCTGGTTGGTCGCCGTCGACACGCGGTTGGAGCGGATCGATTCGGTAAACGTAGGCAGCGCCAGGGCCAACAGGATCGCAGCGATCCCGATCGTGACCATGAGCTCGATCAGTGTGAAGCCGGCAGCCCGACGCATTGGCATGAGCGGTTCTCTTCCCCAGAGGACATGAGGGATGCTAACAGCGGCTCCTGGCCCCAAATGGCACACTACCGACGAGCGGTCGGGCTGGGTTGGCCAGTGGTTTCGGGGCTGGAAATATCCCGACCTGCGTCACGCCGCAAGCGGCTTCCCGGCAGCCGATGCGCGAAATCCGGACGGGCCGAGCCGGGCCGGGCGGCTCGGCCAGCGCCTTGGGACGGTGTGGCGGCTGGGTCCCTAGGGTTGGCCGACACAGCCGCCCCTGCCTTATCCCTTCGTGCGACCGGCATCCGGAGCGGTCGGCGACTCCTTCCGGACCACCGCGCGGTTTGCCGAGCGCATCGGCCCACGGGCGAAGCGACACTGCACTCCGCCGTCTATCGCATGCTCAGGCATCGAGGCATACGCGCCGAATCTGCGCTCACTCCATCGCGATCGTCGCGAGATGACTTGCGAGCCGAGCTTCGGCGCATTCGTCGACAGGCTCGCTGAACGCCGGGCTTTCCTGGAGAACCGCACAGGAAGCGAACCAACAAAAAAAGGCCTCGCATTTCTGCGAGGCCTTCCGGTATTTGGCGCCCGAAGTTGGACTCGAACCAACGACCCCCTGATTAACAGTCAAGTGCTCTAACCGGCTGAGCTATTCGGGCGGGGCTGCATATGATGCTCAATGCCCCGCCCTTCGTCAACACTTCGGAGCGAAATTAACTCAGGTCACGACGCGGTAGCAGGGGCGGTATTCACCGGCGATCTTCATCCGGCGCTGCTCGACGAAGGCCCGCAGCAAGGCATCCAGCGACTGCATCATGTCGTGGTCGCCGTGGATCTCGAACGGGCCGAATTCCTCGATGCGGCGCATGCCGTCCTCCTTGACGTTGCCGGCGACGATGCCCGAAAACGCTCTGCGCAGGTCGGCCGCCAGTTCGTGCGGCTTGCGGCCGTGGTGCAGGTCCAGCGCCGCCATCGCCTCGTGGGTCGGAATGAACGGCTTCTGGAAGGTCAGCGGGATGTCGATCGACCAGTTGAAGAAGAACGAATCCTTGTGCTCGATGCGGTTCTCGCGGACCCGGCGGATGCCGGCGGCCATGCGCTTGGCCACGCGCTCGGGGTCGCCGACGATGATCTCGTAGCGCGAGGTCGCCGCCTCGCCCAGGGTCAGGCGCAGGAAACGGTCGATCTGCTCGAAATACGGGGCCGAGGCGGTCGGGCCGGTGAGGATCAGCGGGAACGGCAGCTCGGCGTTTTCCTCGCGCAGCAGGATGCCCAGCAGGTACAGGATTTCCTCGGCCGTGCCGACGCCGCCCGGGAACACGATGATGCCGTGGCCCATGCGGACGAAGGCCTCCAGGCGCTTCTCGATGTCCGGCATGATCACCAGGTGGTTGACGATCGGGTTCGGCGACTCGGCGGCGATGATGCCCGGCTCGGTGATGCCGATGTAGCGCACGCGGCGCTTGCGCTGCTTGGCGTGGGCGATGGTGGCGCCCTTCATCGGCCCCTTCATCGCGCCCGGGCCGCAGCCGGTGCAGATATCCAGGCCGCGCAGGCCAAGCTCGTAGCCGACTTGCTTGGTGTAGATGTATTCGTCGCGCGAGATCGAGTGGCCGCCCCAGCACACGACCAGGTTAGGGTCGGCCGGGTGCAGGATGCGCGCGTTGCGCAGCAGGCCGAACACCGAGTCGGTGAGGCCGTCGCTGCTGTCGAGGTCGCGGCCACCGCCCTTGTCGAGCTCCATGGCGGTATAGGCCAGGTCGCGGACCACGGCGAACAGCAGTTCGGCGACGCCGCGGATGATCTCGCCGTCGACGAAGGCCATCGCCGGCGCATGGCGCAGGTCGATGCGCACGCCGCGGTCCTGCTGGTGCACTTCGATATCGAAATCGGGATACAGCTCACGCGCGGCGCGCGGATCGTCGGAGGCGCTGCCGCTGGTCAGCACCGCCAGGGCGCAACGGCGCAGCAGGTCGTGCATGCCGGTGGAGGCGTCGCGCAGGCGCGCGACCTCGTCGCGGGACAGGACATCGAGCCCGCCCTTGGGATAGATGCGGGCGTTGACCGTCGGCAGGACGGCCGCTATGGGGGTTGCGGTCATTGCGTTTTTCTCTGCTTTTTTCATCGATTAGTGGGAAAGGACTCTAGCAGTTCGGGGTCGGGCTGCGGCGGCCGCCCCGTCCGCCGGACCGGTCCGCGGCCGTGCCGCCCCACCCTGTCCGGCCGCGAATGCTGCGGCCCCATAAAAAGGAAACGGCCGGGGTCGCCCCCGGCCGTTTCCGTTGTCGCCAGATACCGCAAGAATCAGAAGCGGTAGTGGAAGCTCAGCTGAGCCGCCCAGCGCGAGATGCCCTTCTCGTCGTAGATCTGTTCCGGATCGGGCTTGGTGAAGCGGTAGATGTACTTGCCGGTCGCCGGGTCGATACCGCCGTAATCGACGATACCGCGCATGCCCGGGAACGCGACCTCTTCGATCTGTCCCCAGTCCTTGTTCAACAGGTTGCCGACGTTGAGGATGTCGAGCGCGAGCTCGGCCTTGTGGCCTTCCCAGAAGCCCGGGAATTCCTGGGCGATGTGCAGGTCGAACTGGTTGACCCACTTGCCGCGCACTGCGTTGCGCTGGGCGACCTGGCCGCCGTGGCTGCGCAGGTACTCGTCGCTGTTGTAGAACTGCCAGAACGCTGCCTCTTCGGCGGCATTGCGGAACAGGACGTCGCCCGGGCCCTTCGGGATGTACATCAGGTCGTTGAAGCGGCCGTCGCCGTTGGCGTCGTTGTCGAACGCATAGCTGTACGGACGACCCGAACGGCCTTCGTAGAACAGCGAGACGATGGTGTTGTTGTCGCCGAAGAAGGCGTGCTTCCAGTTCAGCGAAGCGGTGAAGCGGTCGCGGACTTCGTAGCTGGAACGCGCGCTGACTTCTTCGTTGGCCTGGAACACGGCGACGTTGCCGAGCTGCGAGCTCGAGGTCGAGCTGGTCAGCGGGCTGACTTCGTCGGCATGCGTGTAGGTGTAGGCGACGCTCCAGCTCCAGTCGCTGTTGTTGAACGGCTTGTTCAACGACAGGGTGAACTGCTGGCTTTCGCCCTTGCCGGTCTGGCGGGCGATGATCGCGTCGTTATAAGCCGTCGCACGCCGCGCGCGGGCATTGGTGCGGCTGTTGGTGCAGGCCGAACCGTTCAGGCCGGTTTCGCGCAGGCAGGCGGTGCCGTCGGCGTTCCAGCTGGCCGCGGCCAGGCCGTTCGCGTCCCAATAGATGTTGCGGCCGTCCTGGCCGACCTTGGTGACGCCGCCCAGGTTGAGCTGCTGGTAGTACAGCGCGTCGTTGACCGAGGTCACCACCGCTTCGGCGGCGGCGACGATGCCGTACCACGGCAGTTCGGTATCGAACGCCAGGTTGGCCTTCCATACCGACGGCAGGCTCATGTCCTTTTCGATGAAGTCGACCGACTGGGTCGCGCCGGCGGCGCCGCCGGCGGCGTTGACCAGGCCCAGCTGGGCGTCCGGGTTCGGGCTGAAATCGTTGATGCCGTTGGTGAACACGTAGTCGGTGTACGACACGCCGTTGTTCGAGTACGGGTTGGCCAGCCACACGGTCGGGGTGCCGCCGCGGAACAGGCCGATGCCGCCGCGCAGCTGGGTCGGACGCTCGCTGTCGAAGGTGTAGTTGAAGCCGAAGCGCGGCGCGATCAGGTCGGTGCCGTCGATGTTGTTGTCGTTGCGGGTGCCGAACAACGCCGAAGCCGCCGGGTTGAAGACCGGGCGGTCGTCGACGATGGCGCGGTCGTAGCGCAGGCCGAAGGTCAGGCTCAACTTGTCGTTGACCGCCCAGGTGTCCTGCAGGAACACGCCGACGTTCTTCTGAGTGAAGGTCGCGGCCATGTTGTCGAGGTCGCCGCCGCGCGGGTAGAACAGCTGGTAGCGGCTGGAACGACGGGCCTTGTAATCGGCGACGCTGTTGAAGGTGTAGACGCCGTTCACGCGACGGCCGAACAGGTTGTAGACCTCGTTCGACTCGTAGTCGGCGCCGAACTTGACGGTGTGGTCGCCGAGGAACAGGTTACCGGCGAAGAAACCGTTCCAGGTCTTGGTCTCGAGGACGTTGACGTGGGTGTTCTCTTCGGTACCCAGGTTCAGTGTGTTGCTGCCGAAACGGATGGCGATGGCCGGCAGGTCGAAGCGCGGGCTGCGCACGGCCGAGTAGTCGCGGTACGAGACCTTGGCTTCGGTCGAGAAGACGTCGGTCCAGTCGCTGAACAGCTGCGCGGTGTAGGTCTTGAACTCGAAGTCGTTGACGTAGTGGTACGAGTTCAGCGCCAACGAGTTGGTGCCGAAGCCCTGCAGGAAGGCGGTGCTCTGCTCGCTCTTGGCGTAGCGGAAGTTGGCGCGGTGCTTGTCGCTGATGTTCCAGTCGAACTTGATGCCGTACTCTTCGGTATCGGTGTCCAGCGCCGGCAGTGCCAGGCTGCCCGGGTCGAAGCCGTACAGGCTCTTCGAGGCCGAGATCACCTCGTCGATCTGCGCCTGGGTGATGTTGACGATGTTGTTGGCGCCGGAGCCCGCAGGACCGAAGCTGGAGTTGCCGGTGAATACTTCCTTACCGGTGTACTTCTCGTAGTTGGCGAAGAAGAACAGCTTGTCCTTGACCAGCGGGCCGCCGAAGGTGGCGCCGAAGGTGCTTTCGCTGTCGAACAACTGCGGACGCACGTCGTTCTGGTTCTTGCCCGACCAGTCGTTGTCGCGGTAGACGCCGTAGATCGAACCGTGGAATTCGTTGGTGCCCGACTTGGTCACGGCGTTGATCACGCCGCCGGTGCCGCCGGAGATGGTCACGTCGTAGTTGGCGACGTCGACCGCCACTTCGTCGATCACGTCCATCGAGAACGGCTGGCGCGGGGTCGGCAGGCCGTTGCCGCCAAGGCCGAAGGAGTCGTTGGTGCTGATGCCGTCGACGCGGATCACGTTGTAGCGCGGGTTCTGGCCGCCGACCGAGATCTCGTTGCGCGACTTGTCGGTGACGACGACGCGCGGGTCGAGGCGGACGAAGTCCTGCAGGTTGCGGTTGATGGTCGGCATCGACTCCAGCTGATCGCGGGTGAGGATCGAGCCGGCGCCCATCTTGTTGGACGAGAACACTTCCGAACCGAGGGCGGCGACGGCCTGTACGGCATCCAGGGTGGTGACCTGGTTGTTCAGTGCGACGTCGACTTCGTTGACCTTGTCCAGGTTCAGGAACACGCCGTCCTGGCTGGCGGTGCCGGAGCCTTCCTTGTTGATGACGACCGTGTACGGACCGCCGACGCGCAGACCGCGCGCGTTGTAGCGGCCGTCGGCGCCGGTCGTGGCGCGGCTGACCGTGCCCGACTCGGAGTGGGTGATGGTGACTTCGGCACCCGCGACCGGCTGGCCGTCGGCGCCGAGGACGCGGCCGGCGAGGCCTGCGGAAGTGCTCTGCGCGAAGACCGGCGCAGTGGCGAGAACGGCAAGCAGGCCAAGCGTGAGCTTGGACAACCGGACGCGGTTCGGATGAGTCATTACGGTGACCTCGGGATGTGGAATGCGTGGCGGAGTTGGGCAGGCGCGGCTCTGCGCCGCTGCCGTGCTCTAAGTTGGATTGGCTAGCCCCTACCCGGACGGCGCGTGGCCGCTGGGTTAACAGCAGTTTAACAGGCTAGGGGGGAGGTGTGACAGAGACGTGACGCCGTTCATGGCTTGTCACACGGTGACCGCAGTCAAAGCTGAACGGGCACGTCCGGCAAAGCAGGAGTGAGAAGTGAGAAGTGAGAAGTGAAGAGCCAGGGAGAAGGCGGTAGCCCCAGGGCTCAGCCTGCTGAGGTCCGGGGCAGCCTTGAAACGGAGCCGAGCCACTCACTGCTCACTCCTCCCCACTCACTCCCAGCCCCTCAGGGCGGCGAGATCTGCAGGTAGGTGCCCAGGCCGTCGAGGACCATCTGCACCGAGATCGCGACCAGCAGCATGCCCATCAGTCGCTCGATCGCGATCAGGGCGCGGCGGCCGAGCAGCTTGTACAACAAGGTGGCCGAGAACAGGATCGCCGCGGTCGCGCCCCAGGCGATCAGCAGGGCCAGGCTCCAGTCGGTCAGGCGCGAGGGGTCGTTGCTGCCCATCAGCATGACCGCGGCCATGCCCGAGGGGCCGGCCACCAACGGGATCGCCATCGGCACGATGAAGGGCTCGCCGTCGGGCAGCTCGCCCATCAGCCCTTCCGGCGGTGGGAAGATCATGCGGATGCCGATCAGGAACAGGACGATGCCGCCGGCGATCGAGACCGACTCCTGGCGCAGGTGCATCAGGTCCAGGGCGTACTTGCCGCCCCACAGGAACAGCATCAGCACGCCGAGCGCGATCAGCAGCTCGCGCGCAAGCACGATCCGCTGGCGCTTGGGCGGCAGGCCGCGCAGCAGGCTCAGGAACACCGGGATGTTCCCGAGCGGGTCGAGAATGATGAACAGCAGCAGCGCGGCCGAGGCAATCGTCATGGGCGGTTGGCCGTCATGGGGTCGGCGCCCAGACCTGGCCGCGATGCACGGCGCCTTCGGGCGCCAGCAAGGTCACGCAGGCCGAGGCATAGGCCGCGGGATCGCGGGCACTGCGGTCGCTGTCTTCGACATAGGCGCGCGAACGCAGGCCGGTGCGCATCGGTCCGGGACGCAGGCCGGCTACGCGGATGCTCGAATTGACCAGTTCGGCGTGCAACATGCCGACCAGTGCCGCCAGGCCGTGCTGGGCCGCGCCGTAGCCGCCCCAATAAGCCTGGCCGACGCGCTGCGGGTCGTCGAGCGCGAACACCAGCGCCGCATCGGCCGACTTGGCCATCAGCGGCAAGCAGGCCTGCGACAGCCACCACGGCGCGGTGAGATTGACGTGCACGGCGCGCGCGAACGCGGCCGGGTCGGTCTGCGCCAGCGGCGTCAGGCCGGGGAAATCGGCGGCGCAATGCAGCACCCCGTCGAGGCGGCCGAGCTCGCTTTCGATGCGCGCGGCCATTTCGGCGTAGTCGTCAGGCTGCGCGCCTTCCAGGTCGAGCGGATACAGCAGCGGCTCCGGGCCGAGTTGGGCGACCGCGTCGTAGACCCGGTTCAACTTTGGCAGCTTGCGCCCGAGCAGGACCAGGGTCGCGCCGGCGCTCGCGCAGGCGGCGGCCGCGGCCGCGCCGAGTCCGCCGGCCGCCCCGGTCACCAGGACGACACGGCCGGCCAGGGCCTGCTGCGTCGTCGCCGTCGTGGCTGCCGTCGAACTCACTGCGCCTGGGTCTCGCTGATCATGCGCGCCAGCTCGCCGGACTCGTACAGCTCCATGGTGATGTCGCAACCGCCGATCAGCTCGCCGTGGATGAAGAGCTGCGGGAAGGTCGGCCAGTTCGAGTAACGCGGCAGATTCGCGCGCACTTCCGGGTCTTCCAGCACATTGACCGTATGCAGCGTGGTCGCGCCGGCAGCCTTGAGCGCCTGCACGGCACGGCTGGAAAAACCGCACATCGGGAACTGCGCGGTGCCCTTCATGAACAACACGATCGGGTGGGCTTCGACTTCGGCCTGGATCCGTTCCATAACGGACATGGGTACTGCTCCTGCGATGGTTTGTTGCCGACTTTGACGGTTCAGCAACGAAACGTGGGGATAGAATATGAATTGTAAGCCTACATGGCGCCGCCGACGCGTCCGTCCGGGAATGGTTTCATGCCCGGAACGGACTGCCGCCGGCGGCGTCCCTGCTAGCCAGCCCCCCGAATTCTGCAAGGAGCCCGCCAATGGCCATCGAATTGCCCGCCCTGCCCTACGACCGCACCGCGCTCGAGCCCACCATCTCCGCCGAGACCATCGACTTCCACTACGGCAAGCACCACAAGGCCTACGTCGACAATCTCAACAAGATGATCGAGGGCACCGAGTTCGCCGCGCTGTCGCTGGAAGAGATCATCAAGAAGTCGCAGGGCGGCATGTTCAACAACGCCGCGCAGATCTGGAACCACACCTTCTACTGGAACTGCCTGTCGCCCAAGGGTGGCGGCGAGCCGACCGGCAAGCTGGCCGAGCTGATCAACAAGGCCTTCGGCGACTTCGCCAAGTTCAAGGAAGAGTTCACCAAGACCGCCGTCGGCACCTTCGGCTCGGGCTGGGGCTGGCTGGTGCAGCGTCCGGACGGCTCGCTCGCCCTGGTCAGCACGCCCAACGCGGCGACCCCGCTGACCGGCGATGACACCGCCCTGCTGACCTGCGACGTCTGGGAACACGCCTACTACATCGACTACCGCAACGCCCGTCCGAAGTACGTCGAGGCGTTCTGGAACCTGGTCAACTGGGACTTCGTCGCTTCCAACCTGAAGTAAGCGCAAGCCTCATCGCAATACCAAACGGCCGGGGAAACCCGGCCGTTTTCGTTGGCCCGCTCAGGCCGGACCAGCGCAAGCCAAGGGGATCACCCCAGTCGCTCGATCACCGGCGCGACCTGGTCCTGTCGCTGCAAACGCTCGCCGACCCGCTGCAGGGCCAGGGCGAGTTCGCCGGCGCTGTCGGCGCGCAGCGTCGCGTGGCCGACCTTGCGGCCCTCGCGCGAAGACTTGCCGTAATCGTGCCAATGCCCGCCGGCCTCGCTCAGCACCGGCCCGGCATCGGGCATGGCGCCGATCCAGTTGAGCATGCAAGCCACGCCGAGCATGCGCGTATCGCCCAAGGGCAGACCGAGCACAGCACGCAGATGGTTCTGGAACTGCGAGGTCTCGCTGCCTTCGATGGTCCAGTGCCCGGAGTTGTGCACGCGCGGCGCCAGTTCGTTGGCCAGCAGCACGCCGTCGCGGCAGAACAACTCAAGCGCGAACACACCGACGTAATCCAGCGCCTCGGCGAGCTTGCGCGCATACGAAATCGCGGTCGCAGCGAGCGCCTCGTCGGTGCGCGCCGGCGCCAGGCTGGCCGACAGCACGCCGTCGACATGCCAGTTTTCGGTGATCGGCCAGGCGCGGAACTCGCCGTCGCGGCCGCGCACCGCGACCACCGACAACTCGCGCTCGAAACGCACGAAACCTTCGAGGATCAGGCCGACCTTGTCGGCCTGCGGGCCGAGCGCGGCCCAGGCGGCGTCGGCATCGGCCGGCGTCTTGATCCGGAACTGGCCCTTGCCGTCGTAACCCAGGCGCCGGGTCTTGAGGATGCACGGCGTGCCGATGGTCGCGATCGCCTCGTCGAGCGCGGCGCGGGTATCGATCGCGGCGAAATCCGGCACCGGGATATCGAGTTCGCGAAACAGGGTCTTTTCGGCCAGGCGGTCCTGGGCCACGGCCAGCGCGCGCGGGCTCGGGAACACCGGCCTGCGTTCGGCCAGCCAGTGCGCGGACTCGGCCGGCACGTTCTCGAAATCGAACGTGGCGACGTCGATCTTCGAGGCGAATTCGTCGAGCGCGGCCTGGTCGGTGTAATCGCCGACCACCATCGGCGCGAACTGGCCCGCGCAGGCATCGGCGGCGCTGTCGAGCACCAGAAAACGCAGCCCCAGGGGCGCGCCGGAAAGCGCGAGCATGCGGGCCAGCTGCCCGCCTCCGAGAATGCCGACGGTGGTCATTGGCGCGGATCGTCGTTGGCGAGCACCTCGTCGGTCTGACGGGTGCGGAACGCGGTCAGCGCCGCGCCGATCGCCGGGTATTCCGCCGACAGCAGCGCCGCGGCGAACAAGGCCGCATTGGCGGCGCCGGCGTTGCCGATGGCGAAGGTCGCCACCGGAATGCCGGCCGGCATCTGCACGATCGAGAGCAGCGAATCCATTCCGTTGAGGGCCTTGGACTGCACCGGCACGCCGAGCACCGGCACCGCGGTCTTGGCCGCCAGCATGCCCGGCAGATGCGCCGCGCCGCCGGCGCCGGCGATGATCGCGCGCAGACCGCGCGCCGCCGCCGTGTCGGCATATTCGAACAGCACGTCGGGCGTGCGGTGCGCCGAGACCACCCGGACCTCGTGCGGAACGCCGAGCGCTTCCAGCTTGGCGGCAGCGTGCTGCATCGTTTCCCAGTCAGAGCGCGAGCCCATGACGATGCCGACGAGCGCAGGAGGGGTGACGGGCGTTGCGGAAGCTGGAGACATGGGGCGTGCCTTGGCGCAAAGACGTATTCTAACGCCCTGTCCCGTCGTATCGGCACCGCACCGTATGGATCGCAAACTGCTCGACCTGCTCGTCTGCCCCTCCACGCGCCAACCCCTGTTCCCCCTCGAGAGCCGCGGCCTGCAGGCCCTGAACGCCGCCATCGGCGCCGGCGGCATCGTCCGCGGCAGCGGCGACGCCCAGTCCGAGCCCCTGCGCGAGGCCCTGGTGACCCGCGACCGCAAGATCGTCTACATCGTCGACGACGGCATTCCGCTGCTCGACGCCGAAAACGCCCTCGCCACGGCCCAGGTCGAAGGCTTCCCGCCCGCATGAGCGCGCCCGCCCGCGACCTCAGCCCTCCGCCGGCCGCCGAGATCGAAGCCGACGTCGCCGACGCGCTGGCCGAGGATCTCGGCAGCGGCGACGTCACCGCCGACCTGCTGCCCGACATCGCCGACAGCGCCTATCTGCTGTGCAAGGAAGACGCCGTCGTCTGCGGCCGCCCCTGGTTCGAGGCCTGCCATCGCGCCCTCGACCCGGACGTGCGCATCGACTGGCGCGTGGCCGAAGGCGAGCGCGTGAGCAAAGGCACCGTGCTCGCCCTGCTGCACGGCCGCGCCCGCGCCCTGGTCAGCGCCGAACGCGCCTCGCTCAATTTCATGCAGACCCTGTCGGGCACGGCCACGGTCACCGCGAGCTACGTCGAGGCGGTGCGCGGCACCGGCACGCGCATCCTCGACACCCGCAAGACTCTGCCCGGGCTGCGCCTGGCGCAGAAGTACGCGGTGCGTGTCGGCGGCGGGGTCAACCACCGTATCGGCCTGTACGACACGGTCATGCTCAAGGAAAACCACGTCCGCGCGGCCGGCTCGATCAGCGCCGCGATCGCAGGCGCCCGCGCCAAGCATCCGCAACTGCCGCTGATCGTCGAAGTCGAATCGCTGGAGCAATTGCGCGAAGCGCTCGGCGCCGGCTGCGACCGCATCCTGATCGACGACTTCGACGCGCCGACCCGGCGCGAAGCCGTGCGCATCGCCCGCGCCGCTCCGTTCGATGGACGCATCCCGCTGGAAGTCTCCGGCGGCGTCGACCTGGCCGGCCTGCGCGCGATCGCCGAGGACGGCGTCGACTGCATTTCCATCGGCGCGCTGACCAAACATGTGCGCGCCATCGATCTTTCGTTGAAACTCGGGCCGCCGCCGGGTTGACCCCCTTGGCTTTGCGCCCGACCGTCGCCAGAACCCTGTCATGCCTACCTTGATCTTGTTGATGATCTTCGGCGCCGCCGCGTTCTCGTTCTGGAGCGCCGGCCGCGCCGCCGCCGAACGCGCCGAGACGGTCGGGCGCGACGCCTGCCTCAAGGCCGGCGTGCAGTGGCTGGACCAGAGCGTGCACGCGATCGGCCTGAAGCTGATCCGCCACGAGAGCGGCTGGCTCGGGTTCGAGCGCACCTTCCGCTTCGACTATTCGATCGACGGCGAAGATCGCCACGTCGGCCGCCTGATCCTGCGCGGCGAACGGCTGATCGCCTTCAGCGGCCCGGTGACGCGGGCGCCGACGCAGTTGCATTGAGCGACGTGGCCCAGGGGCGGCTTGGCTTCAAGGGTAGGAGCGGCGCAAGCCGCGACCGCGCCGATGCGATAGCCGGCGTACCCATCCAACAAACCGATGCTCCCGTCGCGATGCAGACCAGGACGTAGCACCGCAAGGCGAAGCTTCGCGGTCGCGGCTCACGCCGCTCCTACAAAGGGTTACGCAGGCCTGATCAAGAACGGCGCAAGCCGCGGCCGCGCCGCCAAAATCGCGCCGCCAAGATCCGGCGCGGCTAGCGCAGGCGAAACAACGCCGACCAGCGCTTACTTGACGATGCGCAGATGTCCGCCGCGACGCGGGCTTGGCGTCTGCGGGCCGCCATCGTCGTCGCCCTCCGGCGCCGGGTCGTTCGGCACCGAACTCAACATCGGCGGCGCCGAGTCGATCTCGTCATGGCCTTCGTCGAGCGCCGACTCTTCCATGCCCACGTCTTCCGGCAAGGCCATGCCCTGCCCGGTTTCGCGCGCATAGATCGCCAGCACCGCACCGACCGGCACCGATACCGGATGGCTGACGCCGCCGAAGCGCGCGCTGAAGCGGATCAGGTCGTTGCCCATTTCCAGATGCGAGACCGCGCGGGCGGCGACATTGAGGACGATCTTGCCGTCCTTGACCGCATGCGCCGGCACCTGCACCGCCGGACGCGTGGCGTCGACGAGCAGATGCGGGGTCATGCCGTTATCGGCGATCCACTCGTACAGCGCCCGCAACAGGTAGGGGCGGTGGCTGGTCATCGGAGCACTGCTTTCGGTCATACGCACATTTTAGCGTCATGACGACGTGAACGACGAGGCCGTCCCGTGCGATTACGGCCCCGTCCGTCGCGTCCCCGGTGCGGCCGCGCCGACGCGGCCCGGCCGCCCGGCCCCAGCTCAGGTCGGCATGTCGCGCAGCTTGCGTTCCTGGTCGGTCAGGCTGCGGGTGAAACCGGGGTTGCGGAAGATGCGGTTGCCGTAGTCCTCGATCGCCTTGCCGTCCTTCGGCATGGGCACGTCGAGCGAGGGCAGGCGCCAGATGATCGGCGCCATGGCGCAATCGGCCAGGCTCATTTCGGGGTTCAGGAAGAACTTGCTGGCCTTGAACAGCGGCACCGAGGCGGTCAGCAGTTCCTTGAGGCGCTTACGCGCGGCTTCGGCCTGGGCCTTGTTGCCCATCTGGATGGCCTGGACCTGCGGCACCCAGTCGTGTTCCAGGCGCAGCATCGCCAGGCGCAGGCGCGCCCGCGACAGCGGGTCGACCGGCATCAGCGGCGGGTGCGGATAGCGCTCGTCGAGGTATTCGCTGACCACGCTGGCCGCGTACAGGACCAGATCGCGCTCGACCAGGGTCGGGACGGAGTGATACGGGTTGAGGTCGACGAGGTCTTCGGGCGGATTCTGCGGATCGACCGGTATCAGGTCGTAGGTGACGCCTTTCGCCGCCAGCACCAGCCGGACCCGATGGCACAGCACGCAGTCGGTGGACGAAAACAGAGTCAGGGCATTACGCATACGGGGGCTCGCCGCCATCATCGACCTCTCCAGCGACCGGAATCCGCCGGTCGCAAGACGCCCTCCACCCGCTGTGGAAAGTCGTCACGGCCTCGAGCCTGCCCCCTACCCCATGCGCAGCGACGCCGGCTCCTGCCGCCGTCGTGCGCTAGCCCGCGCCTCAGCGGCGCGGGCCTCCCTGCGGGGATCGGATCAATGTTCCACGTCGCGCCAGTACTCGGTCTTCAACAGATACGCGATCAACGTGAACAACGCCAGGAACAGGATCACCCAAACGCCCAGACTCTGGCGCTTGAGCGCGGCCGGTTCGCCGGCGTACTCGAGGAATGTGGTGATATCGCGCGCCGCCGTCTTGAAGCCTTCGGCGTCGAGCTTGCCGGGCTGCGCGATCTTGAGGGCGTGCACCGGACGCTCGCCGGTGGCCTTGTCGAGTTCGCCGTACTCCGCATGCTGCAGACCCTGCAGTTCCCACAGCGGGTTCGGCATCGAGGCGTTCGGGAACAACTTGTTGTTCCAGCCCAGCGGACGGCTCTCGTCGAGGTAGAACGAGTTGAGATAGGTGTAGATCCAGTCGCTGCCGCGCACGCGCGAGATCACGCTGAGGTCCGGCGGCATCTTGCCGAACCACTGGTTGGCGTGTTCGGCGGTCATGTTGACCTGGATCTGCTCGCCGAACTTGGCGCCGGTGAAATTGAGGTTGTTCATGACCTCCGCTTCGGTCAGGCCCAGGTCCTCGGCGATGCGCGAGTAGCGCAGGTACTTCAGCGAATGACAGCCCGAGCAGTAGTTCATGTACAGCTGGGCGCCGCGCTGCAACGACGCGCGGTCGTTGAGGTCGGTACCCGACTGCATCAGGTCGCCGCCGCCGGAGGCGAAGGCGGTCGCCGACACGAGCAGGCCGGCGGCAAAGGTGGCGAGCTTCTTCACGATACGCATCTTATGGAAGGGCCGGCTGTGATCAATCGAGCTCAGGTTAGTCATGCATCTTCACCCGTTCCGGCACCGGCTTGGTCTTGTCGAGCTTGGTCCACAGCGGCATGGTGATGAAGAAGGCGAAATACAGGAAGGTCAGCACGCGGCCGATGATGGTCTCGACCGGGTCGGTACCCGGGCCGGCGCCGATCTTGCCGAGCCACAGGAAGCAGACCGCCAGCACCGCAAGCGCGAGCTTGCTCATCCAGCCGCGGAAGCGCACCGACTTGACCTTGCTGCGGTCCAGCCACGGCACCAGGAACAGCACCGCGATCGCGCCGAACATCACCAGCACGCCCGAAAGCTTGTGCGGGATCACCCGCAACATGGCGTAGTACGGGGTGTAGTACCAGACCGGCTTGATGTGCTCCGGCGTCACCAGTCGATTGGCTTCGCTGAAGTTGTCGTGCTCGAGGAACCAGCCGCCGAACGCCGGGGCGAAGAAGATGATGAACGCGGCGATGATCAGGAAGAAGCCGACGCCCACCAGATCCTTGACCGTGTAGTACGGGTGGAACGGGATGCTGTCGAGCGGCTTGCTGGCATCCCAGCGGTTGCCCTTGGGGCCCTTCTTGATGTCGACGCCGTCGGGGTTGTTGGAACCCACTTCGTGCAGCGCGCCCAGGTGCAGCACGACCAGCAGCAACAGCACCAGCGGCAGCGCGATCACGTGCAGCGCGAAGAAGCGGTTGAGGGTGGCGTCGCCGGGCAGGTAGTCGCCCATGATCCACTCGGTCAGGCCGTTGCCGATCACCGGGATCGCGCCGAACAGCGAGATGATGACCTTAGCGCCCCAGAACGACATCTGGCCCCACGGCAGCACGTAGCCCATGAAGGCTTCGGCCATCAGCACCAGGTAGATCAGCATGCCGAGGATCCACACCAGCTCGCGCGGCTTCTGGTACGAGCCGTACAGCAGGCCGCGGAACATGTGCAGGTAGACGACGATGAAGAACAGCGAGGCGCCGGTGCTGTGCATGTAGCGGATCAGCCAGCCCCACTCCACGTCGCGCATGATGTATTCGACCGACGAGAACGCTTCGGCCGCGGACGGCTTGAAGTGCATCGTCAGGAAGATGCCGGTGACGATCTGGTTGACCAGCACCAGCAGCGCGAGCGAACCGAAGTAGTACCAGAGGTTGAAGTTCTTCGGCGCGTAGTACTCGGTCATGTGCTTGCGATAGAACGGCATCATGCCGGGCGCGCGAGCGGTGACCCAATCGAAGACGTTGTTGGCGGTGCGGGTAATGACGTTGGACATGACTTACGCCGCTCCCTTCGGATCAACACCGATGACGATGGTGTTGTCGTTTTCGTAGTAGTGCGGAGGCACCAGCAGGTTGGTCGGGGCCGGCACGCCCTCGAACACGCGACCGGCCATGTCGAAACGCGACTTGTGGCAGGGGCAGAAGTAGCCGCCCTTCCACTCCGGGTCGAACGCCTCGGGCCGGATCTCGGCCTTCATTTCCGGCGAGCAGCCCAGGTGCGTGCACAGGCCCACGAGCACCGAGATCTCGGGCTTGAGCGAGCGCAGTTCCGGGCTCTTCTCGCGCACGTACGCCGGCTGCTGGTCGACGTTCTCGGACTTGGGATCGCGCAGACGCCCGTCGAGGGTCGGCAGGATGTCGAGAATGGCCTTGGAGCGCTTGACGATCCAGATCGGCTGACCGCGCCATTCCATGACCAGGCGCTGGCCTTCGGTGAGGGCGCTGATATCGGCAGTCACCGGAGCGCCGGCGAGCTTGGCGCGCGCGCTGGGGTTCCAGGACTTGATGAAAGGCACCGCGGCAAAGCCGGCGCCCACGGCACCGACCACTGCTGTGGTCGCCGTCAGGAACCGACGTCGGCCCGTGTTGATAGGATCGTTGACCCCTTGGTTGGCCATCCGGCACTCCGCAAAGCTGCAATTCGAAGTTACGCCGCACCGTCTGGCGCCAAAGGCGACCACATACCACTGGCGGAAGGCTGGCGGCTCAAAAGACGGGGAAGTGTAGCGGAAGCGTTAAGCGCCCGACAATCCGCCATGACCGCGGAACGAGGATCAGCGCACGCCCGGAGGTGCCGAACGCCGGCGTCAAGACCTTGCCGGCGCGCCCCAGGCCGGGAAAAGGCCTGAAATCGGTGCGGTTCCGACACTGCACCGCCCTGCGCCCGACACCGGCCGAAGCAGGCGCCAGCGCGGAGCACGGCAAGGCCACCGCCGTCGGACGGATGAATCGGGAAGAGTCGGAGTGCGCCGAACGATCGGCGCGAGCTGGTCAGCGGGCGACGGTCGATGCCGAGCGGTAGCGTTCGGCGAGCACCGCCACGCGCTGTACGTAACGCTGGGTCTCGCTGTAGGGCGGCACGCCCTTGTACTTGTCGACTGCGCCCTCGCCGGCGTTGTAGCCGGCCGCGGCCAGGGTCAGGTTGCCGTTGAAGCGCTTGAGCAGCCAGGCCAGGTACTGCACGCCGCCCTGGATGTTCTGGCCGGCGTCGAAGGCGTTGCCGACCCCGAACCGGCGCGCGGTCGCCGGCATCAGCTGCATCAGCCCCTGCGCACCGACCCGCGACATGGCGTTGGGGTTGTAGGCCGATTCGGCGTGGATGATCGCGCGCACGATCGCTTCTTCGACCCCGTGTTGGCGCGCTGCCGCGGCGATTTCGGCCGAGAACGCCTCGGTGTTCAGGCGCAGGGTGCCGAAGTTGACGCCGGGCCGCGCCGCGCAGGCGAAGCAGCTCTCGATGAAGCTGTAGCGGATGGTCCGCACCGCCGAGACGTTGGCCAGGCCCTTGGGCCGCTTGCTCGTGTAGTGGCGTACGCCGTCCTTGATATAGGAATAGACCTGCCCCTGCACCAACCGGGTCGGCGCCGCCTGCGGGGCTGCCGGCACCGCGACCACCGGGGCAATGGCGTTGGACCCGGTCTGGCCCGGCGTGGCCTGGCCCGACGCGGCCGTAGCCGGTGCGAACGCGGCCGGCCTGAGCCCGGCCGCGGCCATGGTCGCAGCCGCGCCGCTGTAGGTGGCCGGGGGGTTGTTATGGATAGAGGCCGGGGCCGAGGTCGCGCTGCCCGAGCCGACCGAGCCCATCGCCGGCGGCGCATACGACACCGGGGTCGGGTTGCGCGGGCGGTTGGGACGGTTGATGTACTGGCCGGCGACCACGCAGCTCGCGCCCTTGACCTTCTTGCTGACGTAGCTGCGCTCGCCCGAGGCGCTTTCGCAGCGGTAAACGGTACCGGCCACGGCCGGCGCAATGGCCAGCAGGCAAACGGTCCCCAGCAGCAGCGAGCTCCCCCTCATGGGCGGGAGTGTCCTCTGCCGCGCTTGCGCTGCCAAGTACTTGATACAGAAACGTGACGCCCGGCCCGGCTCGGGCCCGCGAGAGCTGGCTTGGGGCTAAACTGGCGCCCCTTCCGGCGCGGATTAACCGCCGCCCTTCCCGGACCCGGACTACCCATGACCGACCTGCACCCCCTGCCCACGGCTCCGGCCGCCGGCTCCGCTTCCCCGCCCGCCACCGGCGCGTCGGGCGCAAAAAAGCTGTTCATCGAGACCCACGGTTGCCAGATGAACGAGTACGACTCGGCCAAGATGGCCGACGTGCTCGCCGCCAGCGACGGCCTCGAACTGACCCAGGACGTAAGCGAAGCCGACGTCATCCTGATCAATACCTGCTCGATCCGCGAGAAGGCCCAGGAAAAGGTGTTCAGCCGGCTCGGCCGCTGGAAGCAGCACAAGCAGGGCGGCCGCCCGGTCATCATCGGCGTCGGCGGCTGCGTCGCTTCGCAGGAAGGCGCGGCCATCGTCAAGCGCGCCCCCTATGTCGACCTGGTGTTCGGCCCGCAGACCCTGCACCGCCTGCCCGAGATGATCCGCGCCAAGCGCGAGACCGGCCTGCCCCAGGTCGACATCAGCTTCCCCGAGATCGAGAAGTTCGACCGCCTGCCCGAGCCGCGCGCCGAAGGCCCGAGCGCCTTCGTCTCGATCATGGAGGGCTGCAGCAAGTACTGCTCGTTCTGCGTGGTGCCCTATACCCGCGGCGAAGAAGTCAGCCGCCCGTTCGAGGACGTGCTGGTCGAAGTGGCGCAACTCGCCGCCCAGGGCGTGCGCGAGATCAACCTGCTCGGCCAGAACGTCAACGCCTATCGCGGGCCGATCGTCGGCGAGAGCGAGGCCGGCCAAGACGGCGCGGAGCCCGAAGTCGCCGACCTCGGCCTGCTGATCCGCACCATCGCCGAAATCGACGGCATCGACCGCATCCGCTTCACCACCTCGCATCCGCTGGAGTTCAGCGACTCGCTGATCGAGGCCTACCGCGACGTGCCGCAGCTGGCCAACTACCTGCACCTGCCGGTGCAGGCCGGCAGCGACCGCATCCTCGCGGCGATGAAGCGCGGCTATACCGCGCTCGAGTTCAAGCAGAAGATCCGCAAGCTGCGCGCGGTGCGCCCGGACATCTCGGTCTCCTCGGACTTCATCGTCGGTTTCCCCGGCGAGACCGAGGCCGACTTCGAGAAAACCATGAAGCTGATCGAGGACGTCGGCTTCGACCAGTCCTTCTCCTTCATCTACTCGCGCCGCCCCGGCACCCCCGCGGCCGATCTCGAAGACAGCGTCGGCGACGCCGAGAAGCACGCGCGCCTGTCGCGCCTGCAGGCCGCGGTCAACGCCAACGCCATGCGCATTTCCGAGTCCATGGTCGGCAGCGTCCAGCGCGTGCTGGTCGAAGGCCCCTCGCGCCGCGACCCGAACGAACTGACCGGCAAGACCGAGAACATGCGCTCGGTGAACTTCGCCGCGCCGGCCCGCCTGATCGGCGGCTTCGTCGACGTGTTGATCACCGAAGCCATGGCCAATTCACTGCGCGGTCGGGTCGTCGTCGACGACGGCCGCGCCGCCGCCTGATCCCCGCAACGGAGCCCGCTTGGACCGCGACTTCATCATCCGAGAACTGGCCGCCGACGAATTCGAGCGGGTCTGGCCGATCTTCCGCGAAGTGCTCGCGCGCGGCGAAAGCTACAACTACCCGGCAGAGCTCTCGATGGAGCGCGCCCAGGAGATGTGGACCTCGCCGCCCTACCGCACCTTCATCGCCGAGGCCGACGGCGAGACCCTGGGCTGCTACAAGCTCGGCCCGAACCAGTCCGGCCGCGGCGACCACGTCGCCAACGCCAGCTACATGGTCGCCGAGCGCGCCTGGGGCCAGGGCGTCGGCTCGGCGCTGTGCGCGCATTCGCTCGAGCAGGCGCGCGAGGCCGGTTTCGCGGCGATGCAGTTCAACTACGTGGTCAGCAGCAACGCCGCCGCCGTGCACCTGTGGCTCAAGCACGGCTTCGAGATCGTCGGCCGCGTGCCCAACGCCTTCCGCCACGTCTCGCTGGGCCTGGTCGACGTATTCGTGATGTATCGGCCGTTGTGAGGCAGGGATGGGTTGAAAGCCGGATGGGTTGAAGCGGGAATGGGGAATCGGGAATCGGGAGTCGTGACAGCGGTGGCGGGTCGCAGCGCCGACGCGGCGCGCGCCTTGCTTATCTCCCTCTGATCGCGCTCTGACTCCCTCAACGCGCCCTTCCCGCGCTGTGCCGCCTGGTCGCGCGCTTGGCGTGCCGCCTCGCCGCGTCCCTGCCTACCGTCATTCCCGCGAAGGCGGGAATCCAGGGCCTTTCGTGCGAGAACGCTCCAGGTCTCCCGATGCCCGCCTTCGCGGAAACGAGGTGCCGGAGCGAGGACGCCGAAAGCACTCCCCCGCCGACATCCGGCTCCGCCCGGCAAAGCGCAGCACGCACTTACCGCCATCGCCTGGCAAACGGTCGGCGGCGTGCGACTGCGCACGCCGCGCCGGCAAGCTAAGCCATAAACCCGAGATTGCGCGAATTGAAGTTGCCCAAATTCGGGAAGATCAAATCCAACTCGCTGTCGCCCACCCCGAACCAGCGCGCCAAGGTCGCCCCGTACTGATCCACCGAGGTGGTCGGAATGATCTGGCCCCAGCCGGCGTCGTCGTCGCCGCCGTTGATCAGGGTCGGCATGGTGCCGAAGAATCGTCCGCCGCGCACCGCACCGCCGACGATGAAGTGATGACCGCCCCAGCCGTGATCGGAGCCGTCGCCGTTGGACGACAAGGTGCGGCCGAAATCCGAGGCGGTGAACGCGGTGACCTTGTCGGCCACGCCGAGTTCGCCGGTGGCCGCGTGGAAAGCGGTCATCGCCTGCGACAGCCGCGCCAGCAGGCCCGGCTGATCGCCGAGCAGGCTGTCGTGGTGGTCGAATCCGCTCATCGACACGAAAAACACCTGCCGCTTCAGCCCCAGCACCTCGCGCACCTTGATCAGCCGCGCCACCATCCGCAACTGGTTGCCCAGGTCGGACTCGGGAAATGCGGTCTGCAACGGCGCGGAGGCGTCCAGCGCCATCGCCACCGCCGAGGCGTTCTCCCTCGCGCGGCGGAACGCGCCGGCGTAACTGCGCCCGAACACGTGCGACTGCGCGCCCGGCGCCATCAACTGCAGAAAGGCCCGGCGGCTGTCTTCGTCCCACTCGAACCGGCTGAACTGGCGCGGACCGTCGTTGCCGATCACGTACTGGCTGGATTGGCTCGCGCGTTGCAGGATGCTTTCGAAGTTCAACGACACCGACATCGGAATGAAGGCGTCGGGATTGGCGTCGCGCAGCAGGTCGGCGATATGCCCGGCCCAACCGTAGCCGCGGCCCTCGCCCGTACGCGAGACCTGCCAGTACTGTTGCTGGTCGTTGTGCGAGAACAACTGCGGCGGCAATTGTACGGATTGATTGAGGTATTCGGCCTTGCTGGTCGGCCGGATCAGGGTGCCGACATTGCCCAGCACCGCCGCCTGCCCGCTGTTGAACAAGCCTTGCAGGCCACCCATGCCGACCAGGTCATCATCGGTGGTGCAGGCCTGCAAACCGTACTCGGCGCCGTCCGAAGCGCCGCCGCCGGTCTGCGCGACCAAGGGCAACAGTCGGTTCTGTTCGAGCGCCAGGGTCGCGCGCGCGGTCCGGTACTGCTGGTAATGACCGTCGTCGCGCGGCACGATCATGTTCAACGAATCGTTGCCGCCGAACAAGAACACGCAGACCAGGGCCTTGTAATCGTCGAAGCGCGATGGCCCATAGGCGTTGGCGGCCGCCTGCGCCAGACGCAGGTTGCCGAGCGCGGAATACAGGCCGGCGCCGCCGAGCGCGGCGCAGATCGTGTTGGTCAGGAATTGCCGACGTTTCATGGATGCTCTCTCCGTATTCCTGCTTACTTCTGCACGATGTAATCGGGCGAATTGACGATCAAGTACAGCGCCTCCTGCACCCGCAGGCGCTTGGCCGCGGTGGTATTGGCCGGCATGCCGCTCAGCCGCTCGGTCAGCACTTGCTTCATCGGGTCGGTCATCTGCCCGGACAGGAACAGCGCGTCGTAACGCGCGATCAACGCGGGAATGTTGTTCGCCAGCGCGATCTCCGCGCTGAGGTCGATCGCCACCTCGTCGTTGCCGATGCCTTCCGGATTGCCGAGGTAGGCCTCGAAGATCTTCCTCATCAGATAGCTTTCGTTGGCCGGCATCATGTAGTCGGTCGCCAACTGCAATTCCGGCGCCACCAGCCCCAGGCTCTGCGGCTCGCCGTTGGGGGAGTAGCGCGGGCTGAAGAAGTTGAACACCGACGGCGCATACATCGGCACCTGGCCGAGGTAGTTGTCGACGCTCCAGAACTCTTCGGTGTGCCCGCTCTTGGACTTGCCCTTGAGCGCGCGCCACAGATGGGTCAGGCGCAGGATCGGCTCGCGCACCTTGCCGAAATGCGCCGGCTGCGCGGCCGGATCGCGCGCTTCGGGATCGAGCAGGATCGCGCTGACCACCGCGCGCAAATCGCCGCGCACGCCCTGGCCGTTGTTGTCGAACGCCGCGGCGACCCGGCCGACGTAGGCCGGGCTGGGGTTGCTGGTCACCAGCCGCTGAATCAACTGCTTGCCGATGAACGGCCCGACGTTGGGATGGTTGAAGATATTGTCCAGCGCCGCACTCAGATCGCCGCGACCGCTGCCGCCGGCGGCAAGCTTGCCGCCCGGCAGACTCACGCCCGGATACAGCAGCAACTGCTTCTCTTGCGCCGAGGCGTGATAGGCCGCATGGTTTTCCATCGGCGACACCCAGGCCGGCGCGTCGACCTCATAGAAATAGCAATCGAACGAGCCTTCGGCTTGACAGCCCTTGAAGGTCCAGCCGGTGAACACGTGGGCGAAACCCCTTACGGTGTCCTGGCCATAAGTCGGGATCGGATTCTGCGCTGCGTCGAGCAGCGGCGTTCCGTCCTGCTTGAGCTGGACCAGACCGACGCTGAACAGCTGCATCACTTCGCGCGCGAAGTTCTCGTCGGGACGGATGTTGTTGACCGGATCGGGCTTGCGGTTCTGCAGCATCGACAGATAGATGCCCATCACCGGATGCAGGGTCACGTCCTCGAGCAAGGTGCGGTAATTGCCGAACGCGTCGCGGGCCAAGGTGTCGTAGTAGTGGCTCATCCCGTACGACGCGTGGTAAAGCGGATCGGAGGTCGCATCCGACACCACCATGATCTGGCTGAGCGCGAACGCCACCCGCTGGCGCAGTTGGTCGCGGTGCACGATCAGGGTCGGCTTGATCGGGTCTTTGCCGCCCACGGCGTTGACGAACCACGCGTCCAGCCGCCAATCGCGGCTGAAGTCGTCGGGCCTGCGCACGCGGGCGTTCTTGAGGAACGTCAGTTGCGAAGACGCCGGGAACCCGATCTGCTCGTTGATCCAGGCGGTGTAACCGATCTGCTTGAGACGGTCGATGTCTTCGCGGGTCGGCCCGAACGTGGCTTGGGCGAGGAAGCGCGCGGCTTCGCCGTCGGTGGCGGGAATGTCGGCGAACCGCGCCGCGGGCGCGGCGCCGATCGCACCGCGATCGGCGCGCAGCAGCAGCGGATCCGGGGCGCCGGGATACGGCCCGCCGTAGTCGGGCGTCGGCGTGACGCCGCGCAGGGCGATCAAGATTCCCAACGCTAGCAACAGGCGCGACGATGCGCCCATCCGCGCTGCGCGCAGAAGTGTCGATTTCATTGCAGGCCCCCGAGGCTGGCTATTCGGGAGCGATGCTAGGGTCGGCGCAGACTATAAAGTTTGATCAATAGCTCGTTTTCAATTGGAGTCGCGGCGAAATCCGGATTGACAATCACGGAATTACGAGTCCGCTACAATCGTCATCGGCGTTGCGTGATCGCGGCGCGGAGCCGCACGCGGACGGCAGTACAACCAAGCGCTCAGCATGCACTCGCAGCCGCAACGGGAAACCGTCACGGCGCGGACCGCTCGGCGCGCCACACCGGCTTGCCGTCGACATGGGTCGCCAGCACCGTCAGGGTGCGCAACTCGCGCGGGTCGATCGCGAGCGGATCCTGCTTGAGCACGACGAAGTCGGCGCGCTTGCCGACTGCGAGGCTGCCGACTTCGGTTTCGGCGAAGCCTGCATAGGCGGCATCAAGGGTGAAGCCGCGCAGGGCCTCGAACGCGGTCAGTTTTTCTTGCGGATGCCAGCCGCCGAGCGGCAGGCCGGCGCCATCGCTGCGGGTGGTCGCGGCGTACAGGCCGAGGCGAGGATCGACCGCTTCGACCGGAAAGTCGGAGCCCAGGGCCAGGCGCGCGCCGCTGTCGCGCAGCTGCCGCCAGGCATAAGCGCCGGCGATGCGCTGTGGGCCGATGCGGTCCTCGGCCCAGGGCATGTCGCTGGTGGCATGGGTCGGCTGCATCGCCGCGATCACCCGCAGCGCGGCCAGGCGCGGCAGATCCTGCGGCGCGAGAATCTGCGCATGCTCGATGCGCCAGCGATGATCGCTGCCCTGGGCGTCGCTGCCCAAGGCCTGCTCATACAGGTCCAACACCTGGCGATTGCCGCGGTCGCCGATCCCGTGCGTCGCGACCTGCACGCCGCAACGCTTGGCTTTCGCCATCGCCTTCGCCATCGCCGGCGGCGTCATCCGCAACAGACCGCGGTTGCCGGCCTCGTCGCTGTAATCCTCGAGCATGGCCGCGCCACGACTGCCGAGCGCGCCGTCGGCATAGAGCTTGACCCCGCGCATGCGCAGGTGGCCACCAGGATGCCGGTACAGCCCATCGCGGCACAGATGTTCGAGAGCGTCGCCGTCGCCGGCAGCAAAGGCGGTGATGCGCAGCGGCAACGCGCCGCGTTCGGCCAGGCTCTGGTAGCCGCGCAGCTGTTCGAGATTGACGCCGGCGTCGTGGACGCCGGTCAGGCCATGGGCCACGGCCTCCTGCATCGCCAGGACCAGAGCGCGCTCGGCCGTCGCCGCGTCGAACGGCGGGCGCGACGACTCGACCAAGGCCATCGCATCGTCGATAAAGATGCCGTTGGGCCGGCCCTGCGCGTCGCGCAGGATCTTGCCGCCCTCGGGTTGCCAGTCGCCGGACAGATCGCGCGCGATCGCCCGCATCGCCGCGCTGTTGCCCCAGCCGGCATGGCCGTCGATACGCTGCAGCCAGACCGGGCGATCGAGGAACTCGGCATCGAGGTCGGCCGCGCTCGGGAACCCGGCATCGGGCCAATCGTTCTGATCCCAGCCGGCGCCGATCAGCCATTGCCCGAGCGCCAATCGCTTGGCGTGATCGCGCAAGCGTTGCAGCACCTCCTGCTTGCTGCGAGTGCCGACCAAGTCGGCGCCGAGCTTGTTCAAGCCGAGCTCGAGCATGTGCGCGTGCGAGTCGATCAAGCCCGGAATCACCGTCGCCTCGCCGGCGTCGACCCGTTGCGCCCGCGGAAACCGTCGCAGCAACTCGGCGCGGCCGCCGACGGCGAGGATCTTGCCCTGCCCGTCGTAGGCCATCGCCTCGGCGCTCGGCTGCGTAGGATCGAGGGTATGAATGCGCGCTGCGGTGAGGACGCTGACCTCGGCGGCGGCCGTCGGCAGCGACAAGACTGCGCATAAGCTCGGAATCAGATATCGCAGACGGCGCATCGCATTCCCCCGGCCCGGACCGAAGCGGAGAATGTGCGAGAAATCAGGTGTTCGGCGCAAGGGCCTGAGGCTCAAGTCACGGTTTTCCGCGCGGGACCGGGTCGGTCGCCCCTAGCTGCCGTTGCCGTTGCCGTTGCCGTTGCCGTTGCCGTTGCCGTTGCCGTTGCCGTTG